>JANRJI010000094.1:0-10230 GCA_033764055.1 Hyphomicrobiaceae bacterium | reverse complement strand
TGTCGTTGAGCTTGCCGGTCGCGTCGAGGATGTTGATCACGACGAGGCTGCAGCGCTTCCCGACCTCCCAGTCGTTGAAGTCGTGCGCGGGCGTGATCTTGACAGCGCCTGTCCCCTTCTCGGGATCGGCGTAGGTGTCGCCGACGATCGGGATCTCGCGGCCGACCAGCGGCAGAACGGCCTTCCGTCCGATGAGGTGCTTCAGTCGCTCGTTCTCGGGATGAATGGCGACGCCGGTATCGCCGAGCATGGTCTCGGGACGGGTGGTGCCGACCATCAGGTAGGTGGAGGAATCGTCCGGGTTGTAGGTCACGCCCGCCAACGGATAGCGGATGGTGTACATGTGGCCCGACGGATCCTTGTCGAGCACCTTGGCCAGCGCTGCAATGTTGAAGGCGACGAGATTGCCGTCCTTGTCGACCTGGCCACGCGACCATTTGAACGAGCCCGTGTGCTCGCGCGGCTCGACCTCAAGGTCCGACACGGCAGACTGGAACTCCGGGTCCCAGTTGACGAGGCGCTTGTCGCGATAGATCAGGCCGGCCTTGTGCAGCTCCACGAACACCTTGAGGACGGCCTTCGAGAGGCCCTCGTCCATGGTGAAGCGCTCCCGCGACCAGTCGCACGAGGCGCCGAGGCGCTTCAGCTGATTGACGATGGTGCCGCCGGACTGGGCCTTCCACTCCCAGACCTTCTCCAGGAATTTCTCGCGGCCGAGCGCCTTGTAGTCGATCTGGCGCTCGGCGAGCTGGCGCGAGACGACGAGCTGCGTCGCGATGCCGGCGTGATCGGTGCCGGGCTGCCAAAGCACGTCCTTGCCACGCATACGCTCGAAGCGGCAGAGCACGTCCTGCAACGTGTTGTTGAGGGCATGCCCCATGTGCAGCGAGCCCGTCACGTTGGGCGGCGGGATGACGATGCAATAGGTGGGCGCCGTCGCGCGGTCGGGACGGCCGGCCATGAATGCCTCGGCGCGCTCCCAGGCGGTGTGGATGCGGGCCTCGATGTCGGCGGGTTGGTAGGTCTTCTCGAGCATGGTGGAAACGGCGCTCTCAAAAAAGAAATCAGGCCCGGCGGTGGTACGCGCGGGCCCGGATGGCGTCAACCAAGGCGAGACCGGGGCCCGGATACGCGGAGCCCGACCGGTCAGTGCTTCGGCTGTTCCGCTTTTGTCTTGACCGAGGCCGCAAGCTCGATGCGCAGCGCCTTCTCCACCATGCGCGGCATGTTCTCGTCGAGCCACTGGCGCAGCATCGGCCGCAGCAGGTCGACCACCGTGTCCTCGAGAGTACGCACGCCTGCGGCTTGAACGACTGTCGGCACGATGTCAGCCGGTACAGCAGGCTTGGCTGTCCGGGCCGGGACCGGCGCAGTCTTGGCCACAGATGCCGGCGTCTCGGCCGCAGGGGAAGGTGCTGGCGCGCGAGCCTCGGTGGGCGCCGGGACAACCTGGGTCCCGGTCTTGTGCTCGGCGCCATTGACGTGCTCGGCCGGAGCGGCGGCGGGCTTGGCGATTGGCGTCGAAGGCTGAGCCGCGGACGCAGCTGGCTTGGCCGCAGGCGCTGCCGGCTTGGTCGCAGGCGCTGTCGTCGCCGCAGGCTTGGCCTGGTTGTTGGGAGCGGCGGCCGGGGCTGCCGCCTTCGGCACAGGCGCAGCGACAGCGGCTGCGGTCTCGACCGGCTTTGCCGCGGCGGTCGGCGACGGCGTCACCAGGGGAGCCGCATCGGGAGCCTGGCTGGGTCTCGTCTCGGTCTTCGGCGCCGGCGCATCGGCGGTAACGGTCGCCACTGGCGTCCCGGCGGGAGCCTCGTTCGCCGGGACCGGACGCACCGTCATCAGCTCGGAAAGCGCGGGCGTCGTCTCCCTCGGAGCGATCCGTGTAGGCTCGGCCGGTGCCGCGATGGGTTGGGTTGGCTTGGCCGCCGCGGCCGTCGGGCGCTCGATCGGACGCGTGCCAGGCAATGGCTTACGATCGGCGGCTGCCTGAGGCAGCGCCGCGGCCGACGCCTGCACCGCAGGTGCCCCCGAGCCAAGCTCAGCTCGGCGTGGTACGACGCCGCCGAGGTCGCCTGGCGCGCCCGTCGCCGGGCGGGGAGCGGACGACGATGCTGTGACAGGCTCACCGCCCACTTGCCGATCGGATTGAGCGAAGGCGGAGGCGGCAGGCGACGGTGCAGGCGAGGGCGAAGGAGACGTTGCCCGTGGCGCCATGGCGTCCGGTGCGGGACCGAAGAAGGGCCGCGGCCCTTCCGCACCAGTACCGTCCTGGCGGGGCCCAAAGGGTCCGGCCGGATTGCTGTTCATCGGTGAGCCCGGAGCGCCGTCGCGAGCCTGCGCAGACGACGGTGCCGGCATGGTCGGCCGAGGCTCAGGATCGGCGAGGCCGAGCACGTCGTCGATGCTTGCCTTCCGCGCGCCACGCAGCGTATCGGCGAGACTCGCACCTGGTGAAGGGGCAGCGGGATCGTGGGCCCTCTCGGGCGAAGCGACGGGCGGTGCCTTGCGTGTGCCAGGGGGCTCCTCGGCGATGATCTTGCGGATCGAGGCCAGGATCTCGTCCATGCTCGGCTCGGCCGTCTTGTCCGATTTCGACATCCGCAATCCCTTCCCCTCGCCGCGCCCCCGCATCGACGGTCGCGCTCGCACCCCACCTGCCAACCCGTCCAACGTCGTACTATGGCCCTGTCAGCGTCGCAACGCGGCAACGGCCGGTCATGCACGACCTTTCGTGCATGCGCGATGCCTCAACGACAAAGACCCGTGCCGAGGGCACGGGTCTTTGTCGAGACAGAGCTTGCTGCACCCCACTCTTCTCTACCGGCCGTTGTTGGCGATCTCGCGGCAGACCGGTGGCAATCGGCAGGACGACGTGGCCACCCGCTACTTCATCGACTCGTGCCTGGTGCCATATGTCTCCCACAAATCCACCCTCTCGCTCCGACCGTCGCGATGGGTGATGCTGATACCCCACCATTTGCGGCGCACCTCGTGATAGTGGGCCTCGACATCATAGGCCAGCGCGGCAGCACCCAGCTCGGCAATGGACAGCCGACCGATGGCCGACATCAGCGTATAGGCCGCCACGACGAGGTTGCGCTTGGTCGTGACGAGGGACACCTGCGCGTTGAGGGCTTCCTGCTCGGCATTGAGCACATCGAGCAGCGTGCGTTGACCGACCCGCTCCTCCTCGCGGACACCGGCCAGCGCCGTACGCGTGGCAGACACCTGGACTTGATCCGACTCGAGCTGGGCACGGGCTGCCGTGAGCACGGACCACGCGGTGGTGGTGGCTGCCTTGGCCTCGGTCCTCGCCTGCTCGACCTGCTGCAGGCGGCTGACGTGCGTGTGCTTTGCAGCGCGGACGC
The DNA here is from genome assembly GCA_033764055.1 of Hyphomicrobiaceae bacterium. Classification (GTDB taxonomy): domain Bacteria; phylum Pseudomonadota; class Alphaproteobacteria; order Rhizobiales; family Hyphomicrobiaceae. The sequence continues at coordinate 6,865 of JANRJI010000094.1, read as the reverse complement.
GCGCCCGCGTATCGCCCGCCTCGTAGAGCGGCACGTCGAGCACACCGCGCACGGTCGAGGTCTCGGTCTCGTCGACGGTTCGGCTGGTGTCGTAGCGATGCGTATAGCTGGCATCGAGGCGCACGGTCGGCAGCAGCTCGCCCCAGATGAGGTCGACGTTGTGGCGCGCTGCCTGCTCCGTGTAGATGGACGCGACAATCGTCGGGGCCTCGCGCATCGTAATGTCGATGGCCTCCGTCAGCGACTTCGGCAACAGCTTGTTCGGCGGCTGCTGGTCGGACAGGGCACCAGGCGGATAGCCGACGGTCCGCTCGAAGTTGGCGCGGCTGCTCTTGAGATTGGAGCGCGCCAGATCGAGGGTCGACACCGCTGCCGCGCGCCGCGCCTCTGCTTGCGCCACGTCGGTGCGCGTCACCTCTCCGACGGAGAAGCGGTCGCGGGTCGCTTTCAGCTCGCGCGTCAGAACGTCGACATTGTTTTCTCGCAGCTTGACGATGGCCTGATCGCGGACGACGTCCATGTAAGCCGTCGCGGCCTCGAGCAGCACCGACTGCTCGACATTGCGCAAGGTCTCGCGCCCCGCGCGGACCGTCGCCTCCGCCACGCGCACACCATTCAACGTCCGGAAGCCCCGAAATATCGGCTGCGACGCCGAAACGCCGTAACCTTTGGGATGCGTCTCACCACCGCCACCACCTGCCGCACCGGCGGCCTCCGGCTTCGTGTCGGTGCGGTTGTATCCGATATCGGCTGTGCCGGAGACGGTCGGCCGGTAGCCCGAATGTGCGCGAGCGACCTCCTCGTCGGTTGCTCTCTGCCGGGCGCGCTCCGCGTCAAGTCTCGGATTGTACTTGTAGGCGGCTGCCGCGACGTCGCGCAGAGATTCCGCGCTCACCGTGAGTGCTTGGGGTGCCGTGCCGAGAAGAAGCCCCGCGGCGAAGATTGCCGCGCGCACGACTCCAATGCGTGCTGGCCGCATCATGGCCAAGTTGTTCGCGCTGATCATGCCCCCGCCGTCGGTCGAGTGATTGCGATGCCCTCGGGCGTCCAATACTCCAGACGAAGACGCTGGATCGGGGCTACACCGATTCGCCCCCTGTCCCCAGTGGCCGAGATGAATTTCCCGGCCCAACAGCGAGAGGCTGGAAATTTCCCCAGCTCAAGTGTCCCGAGCAACACGCTCTTCGGCGTAGCCCGCGCGAGCCTGAGCCTCCCGCCGACGGCCTGTTGACTGTCGATGAGCGCGAACGAGGGGCACCCCACACAGGGTGCGAGCGCTTTCTGTCCGCCGCCTCTGGCCGTGCTGAGGCGCGCTTCTCCCGCTCGGCGGCGATCGCGTTCTCCCAGTCACCGAGCGCGCCGACGGCACATACGTGACACGCTACCCGCGAGGGTCGCGGTGGAGCCTGCCGGAAGGGGCGTTGCGCTCGGGCCCGGACGAGCCCCGGGCTCAGGCGCGGTATTCGGCCTTACCTGTCCCGCGATAGAGAACGCGGACCTGCTCCTCCGTCACCTGCTTGTGGAAAGCGACCGCCGCGGGGTCGAGGTCGCGGGCTGGGCGTGGCTCGGGCAGAAAGTGACCGAACCTGTCGACACCTCGGACCAGAGACGCCCAGTCCCTCGAGCCCACGGCCTGACGCACATGGGTCGGGATGTAGCGGATGGCGAGACCGATCCGTCGGTCGTCGGACCGGTTCGGTGCCGACCCGTGGAACAACAGCACGTGATGCAGCGAGGCCTGTCCGGGTGCCAACTCCGCGTAGACCGCATCGCCCTCGTTCACCTCGACTGCGATCTCCTGGCCGCGGGTGAGCAGGTTGTCCTTGTTGAAGGTATCGGCATGGTCGACCTGGGCCTTGTGCGTGCCCGCGATGAATTTCATGCAGCCTGCCGTCCTGTTCGCCGGTGACAAGGCGAGCCAGACGGTCATCACATCGGGCGTCGAGAGCCCCCAGTAGGTCGCGTCCTGGTGCCAGGAGACGAATCCAGGATCGCGCGCCTCCTTGATGAAGAAGCTCGTATTCCAGCAGAGGAGGTCGGGGCCGAGCACGTCCTCGACCGCGTCGAGGATGCGAGGATGACGGACGATCTCGTTGATCCAAGGGAAGAGTACATGGCTGCGGTGGCGCATGGCGCCGCTGATCGGTCCGCCGGACGAGCGCTCGTAGGATTCGAGCTGGCCGCGCGCCGCAGCCACCTCCGCCGAGCTCAGAACGTCGATCGGAAAGTGATAGCCCTTGGTGTTGTAGGCCTCGACCTCGGCCTCCGTCAGGACTTTCGGCATGACGCTCTCCTGAAGCTGGTGCGCGTCATGCTAGGGCGACCGCGGCAATGCATCAAGCCGGCACGGGAAGACTTCCGCCGCTGCGTCGGGTGACCCCGCGGCGCCACATCAGCAGAACGACCAGAACAACGTTCAGGAGATTCCAGGCGATCCCATTCAAGAACGCGGCCCGATAGCTTCCCGTGAGATCGAATATCACCCCCGAGAGCCACCCGCCCAGCGCCATGCCGAGCATGGTGGCTGTGAGCACGGCCCCCACGCGAGCGCCAGCCTGCTCGGGTGGAAAGAATTGCCGAACGATCAGCGCATAGCTCGGCACCAGTCCGCCCTGAAACAGCCCGAACAAGGCCGACACCACGTAGAGCGACACGAGGCCGTCGAACGGCACATAGAGCACCAGCGCGACGCCTTGCAGGATCGAGCCCAGCAGCAGTGTGGCAAGCCCGCCGATCCTGTCCGCGACCAGCCCCGACAGCAGCCGGCTGACGATGCCGAAGCCGAGCATCAGCGAGAGCATCTCGGCGCCACGGGCGGCGCCGTAGCCGAGATCGGCACAATAGGCGACAATGTGCACCTGCGGCATCGACATGGCGACACAGCACGCAATGCCCGCCACGATCAGCAGCGCCTGCAAGGCGCCGAGCGGCAGCGGCGGTGCCGACTGGGGCACGCGCACTGTGACAACGGGCGCGCCGGCAGCCAGGGCGGCCGGCGCCCTGGCCGGCGACCGGCGGCGGAGAAGCATCGCCAGCGGCACTATGGTTGCAATGCAGAAGATGCCGAGCCACACGTGCGTCTGTCGCCAGCCATAGGTCGTGACGAGGTGCTGCACGATCGGTGGCCAGATGGTGCCGGCGAGGTAGTTGCCGCTGGCGCAGATGGCGACGGCGATGCCGCGGCGGCGCTCGAACCAGTGCGAGATGTCCGCCAGCATGGGACCGAAGCTGACCGAGCTGCCGAGCAGCCCGATCAGCAGGCCATGAGCGATCGCGAACTGCCAGAGGCTCGTCGCGTAGGCCGTAGCCATGTAGCCGAGGCCGAGCGTGACACCGGCGGCGATGAGCGGGCGGAAGATGCCGAACCGGTCGGCGAAATTGCCCATCAGGATGCCACCGAAGCCGAAGCCCAGCATGGTGAGAGTGTACGCCAGCGAGGCATCCGCCCGAGAGATCCCGAAGTCAGCCTGGACGGCCGGCAGCACCACGACGACGGACCACATGCCGACGCCGCCCATGGTCGAGGCGGCAAGCGAGACGAAAAGACGAACCCACGCCGCCCGCCCGTCGATATCGGGGGAGACGCCGTGGATGGCAGGCGCCACCTGGGATCCGTCGGCCACTGGGGTCTCCTCGAGCGGGGCGTGTGAAGCGGAGAATCCGGCGCCTGTCGGCTAACGGGCGACGCGCCTCCCCGGGCGATTCCCGACAGGCGCCGGTGCCGCCGCCCGCTCGTCCGCATCCGCTCCGGTGTGCACGACGAAGCGATCACCGGCGATGGCGCCAGACTGCCCGGCTCGCGGACTTGCTGCGCGCTCAGCCGCCTGCTCGTCCTCGAACTGGCGCGAGCGATAGGTGCAGAGCCAGCACATCGGCGATCCTCCGGGCGACAGCCCACGCGGGGCGGCTGCCGAACATTCGGGCATTCGCCCAAGCATTGGCGGGCGCGGCGGCTCGGGTCAAGCGCGGAGCGGCAAAACCGATCCGCTTGTGCCCGGCCTTGCGGGTCGCTCGTTACGCAAACAGCCGCTGCGACGCGATATCCGCCCCGTTCCGCATGGCCCTGAGCTTCGCCCAGACCACGTCCTCGGCGACGCGGCCCATGCCCGCGGAGGTGTCGAAGCCGCAGTCGGTGCCCGCGATGATGCGGGTCGGATCGCCGACGATCCGCGCGACGCGCTCGATGCGATCGGCGACGACCTCGGGGTGCTCGACGAAATTGGTCAAGGTGTCGATAACGCCGACGGTGAGCACTTGATCAGGTGCGGGCGGCATGCGCTCGAAGACCTTCACCTCGTGGGCATGGCGCGGATTGGCGAACGGCAGGAAGAAGCCGCCGACGTTGGCCTTCTGCAGGATGGGCCAGATGTCTGCGAGAGGCACGTCACGGTCGTGCGGCCCTTCGTAGTTGCCCCAGCAGACATGCAGGCGCACCCGGTCGCGCGGAACGTTGGCGAGCGCCCGGTTGATGGCGGCGACGACAGTCTCGACGAAGGCCTGGAACTCGGCGAGCGGCCGGTCGCGAAAGGAGGTATGGCGCTCGAGGGCGAGATCCGGCGCGTCGATCTGCAGGAGGAAGCCGGCAGCTACGATGGCCTCGTACTCGGTGCGCAGGGCCTCGGCGACAGCGCCAATGTAGTCGGCCTGGCTGGCGTAGTGCTCGTTGCGAACGATGGCCGCAAGAATGCCGGGCGAGGCGGCGGTGAAGAACGCTTCCGCGTATCGGCCTGCGACGGCGGCGAGCGCCGTCCTGAAGCTCTCGATCTCCTCCTTGAGGTCGGCTTGGCCGATATAGCCGATCGGGCCGACGCACTTCGGCAGCTGGTCGCGGTTCGAGACGGACGGCCTGACCGCGACCTGGCGCGCCATGGCCTCCTTGTATTTCGGATAGGCGTCCATGTCGCTCGAGGCGACGCGGCTGCCGACACCGCCGAGCCCCGAGAGCCGCCGGCGCAGGTACAGGACGAACGATTCACGCTGCTGCTCGCCATTCGAGATGATGTCCATGCCGGCGTCGAGCTGCGCCTTCACCACCCAGGGAACGGCGTCGGCACCTGCCTTGGCCAGCACGGACTCGTCCACTGCCTCGCCGCGCACCCGCGCAACGTACAGCGCGGTGAGGGCCTCGGGCCTCGGCAGGCTGCCGGCGTGGGTCGTCAGGATGCGATTGGTCGAGCGTTGCATGGGGTCTCTCCGGCGCACAAGCGTGGGTGGTCCGGAGGGCTCCGCCCCCCGGCGGGGCATGGGGCTGGCCCCACCTCGAGCGCAGCTCGAAGCAGGAGCACGCAGTGGTGGTACGAGGGGACGTCCTCTACCGCAATGCCGCGTCGATTGTCCTCCTGTCCGCGATGGGCGCGCAAGGCGACACTGCCCGCGAGACGACGCATCCCAGCAGGAGCACCCTCAGATGGAAACCCAAGTCGGCTTCATCGGCCTCGGCAACATCGGCCGTCCCATGGCGACCAACATCCAGAAGCGCTTTCCGGGCGTTCTCGTGCACGACCTGTCTCGGGATCGCATCGACACGCTGGTGGAGGCGGGGGCCATGGCTGCGGGCTCGATCGCCGATCTCGCCAAGGCGGCGCGGGTTGTCCTGCTGTCGCTGCCGACGTCGAACGAGGTCGAGGCGGTGCTGCTCGGCGACGGCGGGCTGGTGGCGAACGCCGCGGCCGGCACCCTGGTCATCGATCTGACGAGTGGGAGCCCTCCCCGCTCGAAGTCCATCGCGACGCGACTCGCCGAGCGCGGCATCCGCTACATCGACGCGGGCGTCAGTGGCGGCATCGCGGGGGCAACAGCGGCGACGCTCGGCATCATGATCGGCGGCAGCGACCAGGATGTCGCCGATGCGACCCCCTACCTCGAGGCGCTCGGCAAGACGATCGTGCACATGGGGCCGGTTGGGGCGGGTCACGCGACCAAGGCACTCAATAACCTCCTGCTGGCGGTCAACACGGTTGCGGTGTCGGAGGTGATGGCGCTCGCCGTGAAATCGGGCCTCGATGCCGGAAAGGTGATGACCGCCATCAACGGATCGAGCGGTCGCAGCTACGTCACGGACGTCCGATTCCCGCGCTACGTGATGAAAGGCGACTACAGTCACGCCGGCGGCATGGCGCTGGCGCTGCTGCTCAAGGATGTGGCCATCGCGTGCGAGACGGCGCGGGCCAACGAAACGCAATTCTTCATGGGCACGCTCGTGCACCAGCTCATCATGCGCATCGGCGGAGAGCTCGGCCTCGGCGCGCCGAACCATTCGATCGCCAAGGCCATCGAGGGATGGGCGGGTGTGGAGATCCGGGGACAGGTGGGCGAGTAGGCGAGAGCAAGACTTCCCGGCTGCTCGTCGACCGGCCGGCGCTCTGGTCTGCGCCGGCCTCCCGCTATCGCCGCGGACAGCCCATCGCCTCGGCCACCCCGATGAAGCTGTCGGTGATGACGTCCCAATCGCGCGAGGCGGCCAGGTCTTTCGACTGGGCGGCGCCATATTCGGTGGGCCGCAGCACGAAGGCGGTGCGATAGCCGACACTCGCCGCGGCGGCGAGATCGTCGTTGTGGGCGGCGACCAGCATCATCTCGCTCGGCTCGAGGTTGAGCATGGCGGCATTGCGCAGGTAGCACTCAGGCATCGGCTTATAGGCCCTCGCCGTCTCGGCCCCGAGGATCACGTCCCAAGGCAGACCTCCGCGCTTCGCCATGCGCGTGAGCAGCCCCGTGTTGCCGTTCGACAGCGTGCCGATGATGTAGCGGCGCTTGAGGCGGGTCAGGCCCTCGACGGCATCCGGCCACGGATCGAGGCGGTGCCAGGCGCGGGTGAGGTGCTCGATCTCGTGCGTGCCGAGGCCCTTGATGCCGTAGCGGTCCA
>JANRJI010000093.1:0-10699 GCA_033764055.1 Hyphomicrobiaceae bacterium | reverse complement strand
AGAGGTCGGGCAAGAGCCTGATCGTCATCCGACGACAAGCCTGCCACCCGCGCCTGTCGAACGCCATGTACCACTGGGCGCGTGTCGCCGTGCAGCACGATCGGACCAGCCGGGCCAAGTACGCCGCTCTGAGAGGCCGCGGTCACAGCCATGGCCGGGCGCTACGATCGGTGGCCGACCGCCTCCTCAACGTCGCCTGCGCCATGCTCAAGACCGGCACCACCTTCAATCCCTCACTGGCGGCCGAAAATGCCCCTTGCTAAACGGTGGGGAGTCCCCCCTCTGTGACCGCCGCGACGACACGCGCCGCAAGACAGCAAACTCATGGACGAGGCATGACCGATCCGATCGTGCTGCTGCAGATCCTGTGGACGGGGGTGGCGACGTCGCTCTCGTTCGTTCTGCTGACGGTCGCCTTCTCCCTCACACAGAAGGTGACCGGCCTCTGGAACTTCGCGCAGGCGGGGTTCATGGGGCTGTCTTTCTACGTGATGTACTGGGTCCTGAACGATCTGCAGCTACCGCTCGCAGTAGCCGTGTCGGCCGGCGCCGCGGCCGCGGCCGGCGCGGGCTACGTGACCGAGGTGGTCGGCCTCGACACGCTGCGCGCACGCAAGTCGGGCAACCTGACGTTCTTCATCTTCACGCTGATCCTGGCCGAGTTCATCATCTACTGGCTGGCGCTGCTGTTCGGCACGGAGCCGCAGACGCTGTTCAAGAGCATCCTCTCGCCCGTGCATATCGTCGGCGGCATCGCGGTCAGCAACTGGGATCTCACGGCCTTCGCGATCACAGCCGTCATGGTGACGGCGCTCTGGCTTTTCCTCGGCTGGACGAAGCAAGGCCAATGCATCGTTGCGGTGTCCGACAATGCCAAGCTCGCCGAGCTTTACGGCATATCCGCGAAGCGGGCCTATCGCATGGTGGCGATGATCGCCGGGCTTTTCATCTGTGCCGGCATGTATCTCGTCGGCTCCCGCGGCGGCGTCACGCCGAACTCGCCGATGGAGCTCGTGCTGACCGCCACCATCGCCACGCTGCTCGGCGGCATGGGCCGCGTCTTCATGGGGGCGCTCGCCGCCGTCGTGCTCGCTGTCATCCAGAGCTTCAGCGTGCTGTTCATTTCCGCCCGCTGGCAGGCCCTCCTGCTCTACATCTTCCTGTTCGTGACCATCGTTCTGTTCCCGCGCGGCATCCGGTTGCCCCGTCGCCGCATCGCCGGCCCGCCAGCCCGGCCGACGCCCGTCATACCCACCGAAGCCGCGCAGAAGGGGTGAGGGAAGAACGATGGAGTATATTCTCACCATGGGCGTGCTGATCTCGATCTTCGTGATCCTCGCCTCGAGCTATAATCTTGTCATCGGCTACGGCGGCCTCGCGTCCGTTGCCCACCCCATCTTCTATGCGCTCGGGGCCTACGGCGCGTCGCTGCTCGCCATTCACACAGGCATCCCCGCTCCCCTCGCTATCGTCTTTGGAGGGCTCGTGGCCGTCGTTGCGTCCGTGTTGCTGGCGCTCTCGGCGCTTCGCGTCTCCGGCGACTATCTGCTGATCGCGAGCCTCGGCTTCCAGCTTGGGATCCTGCAAGTCATCAAGAACTTCGAGTTCACGGGCGGGGCCGGCGGCCTTTCAGCCATCCCGACCACCATCACCGGGCCGTTGCGCACGCCGCTGTTCCTGCTGATCTGCCTGTCCTGCGCTGTCGCCACCGTTTGGCTGGTCTCCAGCATCGTGCACGGACCCTATGGCCGGGCCATCACCGCCATGCGCGACGAGGAGCTCGCCTTCTCCGCGCTCGGCCGCAATGCCATGAGCATCAAGGTCGTGGTGTTCGCCATCGGTTGCGGCATTGCCGGCATCGCCGGCGGCCTCTATGCCTTCTATTTCCAGTACGTGAGCCCCGAGCAGTACGAGGTGCTGCAGTCGGCCGCGATCCTGACCATGGTCGTGCTTGGCGGCATGGGCACGACCTGGGGACCGGTCGTCGGTGCGATCCTGCTGATCGCGGTCCCCCAGGGCATCACGTTCCTCAACCTGCCGCCGAGCGTGATGGCGCCACTGCAGGGCATCATCTTCACCACGCTGGTGCTGATCTTCCTCTTCGTGCGGCCGGCAGGTCTGGTCGGTAACATCGGCAAGACCAAGTCTGCCCAAGACCAGAAGGCTCTGCCCGAGGCCGCCGGCAAGGGAGGCGCGCCATGATGCCCACACTGCGCGTCCAGGGTGTGCACAAGGCCTTCGGCGGCATCGTCGTTGCCGACGACATCAACCTCGACATCGACAAGGGCGAGATCCTCGGACTGATCGGACCGAACGGCGCCGGCAAGACGTCCCTGTTCAACCTCATCTCCGGCGTCGTCCGCCCCGACGCGGGCGAAATCTACCTCGAGGGCAAGCCCATTACGGGCCAACCGCTCTACCGTCGCGCCCGATCCGGCGTCGCCCGCACTTGGCAGAACATGATGCTGTTCTCCAGCATGACGGTGCTCGAGAACCTGCTGATCGCTCCTCGGCACTACCCCGGCGAATCCATGGCAGACTTGGTCCTTGGCTGGGGCCGTGTTGCGGCGGCCGAGGCTGCCGCCCGTGAGCGCGCGCTGACAATCCTGGAGCGCCTCGACCTCGGTCATGCGGCGAGCCTTCAGGTTACCGATCTTCCATTCGGGCATCAGAAGCTGGTCGGGCTCGCAAGGGCGCTGATGAACGACGGCGCCCTCCTGCTGCTCGACGAGCCGATGGCCGGCGTCGAGGGTGCGGCCTACGAGACGATGCAGCGCGCGGTGCGGGAGGAAGCCGCCTCGGGCCGCGCCGTCTGCGTCGTCGAGCACAACGTCTCGTTCATCAAGGATCTGTGCAACAGCGCCGTGTTCATGTCCTATGGCCGCATTCTCGAGACCGGCAGCGTCGACAAGCTGCTCGCCTCGAAAACGCTGACCGATCTCTATTTCGGGGTGTGAGGCATATGCTCGCCTATCGCAATGTCGGCGCGGCCTACGGCAATCTGCACGTATTGCGCGACATCACCTTCGAGGTCGCACCGGGAGAGTGCGTGGCCATCTTCGGCCACAACGGTGCCGGCAAGACGTCGCTCCTGAAATGCGGTGTCGGCGACATGGAGCTGACCGGAGGCAGCGTCACCTACAAAGGCGAGGCGATCTCCCGGGGAGCGGTCTACCTCAATGCACGCCGCGGGATCGGCTTCGTGCCGCAGGGCCACAACGTGTTCCGCGAGCTCAACGTGCGCCAGAACCTCGCGATTGCCGGCCTCAATCATGTCGATGCCGAGCGCACTTTGGCCGAGGTCTACCGGCTCTTTCCCATTCTCGTCGAGCGGGGACGCCAGATCGCCGGCTCGCTATCGGGCGGCCAGCAACAGATTCTGGCGCTCGGAATGGCACTGATGACGCGGCCCTCGATCCTGCTTCTCGACGAGCCCTCGACCGGCCTCGCTCCGATCATCGTCAAGGACGTGATGGCGAGCCTCAGACACATCAACGCCTCGGGCACGACGGTGGTCATTGTCGAGCAGAACATCCCCGCGACACTTCAGATCGCATCGCGCGCCCTGGTGTTGAAATCCGGCAAGCTCGTGTTTGACGGCCAATCGAAGGAGTTGCAGGAAAAAAGCGACCTGTGGGCCTGGTTCTGAGGCAACGGAGCCAGGAGCCGCTGCGCGCGCCAGGAGGACACCGTGCTCACCTGGTGGCAGCGTCGACCTGTCCCGAGCCGGCACAGGCCGCGGGCGCGCGCAGCAGGCCCCGGCCAAAGACCGGATCGTCGCCCTTTTCCCCGAGATCCTTCGTCTGGATTCTGTCGAGCGTCTCAGCCCGGCTCGCGGCCGTCTCCTTGTAGACCGCAGCGACCGCCGCCGTGACGAACGGCGTCGCATAGGACGTCCCACTGACCACATTGGGGCGAGCGTCCTTGCTTGTCAGCAGTAGACCCACCCCGGGTGCCGCCAACGCGATATGCGGCCCTTGATTCGCCCGGTTGTAAATCTGCTCCCATTTGTCGATTGCGGTGACTGCGACCACCTGGGGATAGGCGGCCGGATAGCGCGGCGGAGCATCCGGACCGTTGTTGCCGACGGCAGCGATGATCATCATGCCCGCTGCTGCATGATCTCGGATTGCAGTCTCCAGCAGCGCATTGGGTGGACCGGCGATGCTCAGGTTGACAACCCGCACGCCCTTTTCCTTGAGCCATGCCAGACCTGCCACCAGCGTCGCCGCATCCGTCGCGGGCTGGCCGCGGTCATCGAGGAAGAACACGTCCGCCACAAACAGCACTGGACCCGAGAGGAGCCCCGGCGTCGTGGCCCCCCGCCGGCCGACCAGCAAGGATGCGATAGCCGTGCCGTGATCGCCAGGCGCGGGCCGGAGGTGCCGCGGCGCCAAGCGAGCCACCGCGATCCTCCCGTCGCGGGCGTCGACCTCCCGCACGGAGACTGCGGTATCCAGCATGCCGATCGGAACTGAGATGCGACAACCTTCCGGCCTGGTGATCCAGTCAGTCAGAGACAGTTGCCAAGAACATTGCGGGCCGGTGCAGACGCTCCCTTGCAGGTAATAGAGGTGGTTGAGATCGACCTCGGCCGTGCCGGACTGTGCCCGCAGGAGATCGCGGGCCCTTGCAGCGTCCATGCCTCTCGGCGCCGCGAGACGTGTAACCCGGCCGGTGCCCGATGCGTCGGCTCGCTTCGCAGAGAGAACGCGAAAACCCTTGGCCCTCGCCTGCGAGATGTCGGCCTCGGACAGGTTCTTGGCAATGATCTCCCGTCGATGGAACGCAATACCGCCACGCCCATCGCGGGTGACCAGGGGCCGCAGGGCAGCCGCAGACCTTGCCGAGGTGAGGCGTCGGCCCGAGGCGGCCGAGCCCCGACCGCCGACACTGCTCGCTGAAGCGGCCGTGCTCGCGCTCGCACTGGCTTTGGCCGACTGGGATGGGCTGCCGCGGCCGCTCCTTGCGCCTTTGCCGCTCGCTGCCGAGGAGCCGCCTCGGCCGTGGCCAGAGGCGCTCCCCTTGCCACGACCGGAATGGCTGCGGCCCGAATTGGCCGATGCGCCCTGTCCAGAGCTGGCGGAGCCTTTTCCACTGCCCGACGAGCCGCTGCCACTGCCCGACGAGCCACTGCCACTGCCGGACGAGCCACTGCCACTGCCGGATGATCCACTACCACTGCCAGACGAGCCGCTACCGCTCCCCGATGATCCGCTACCACTGCCCGACGAGCCGCTACCGCTGCCCGACGAACCGCTGCCTCCGCTTCCTCCGTCGCCTCCGCCTCCGCCTCCGCCGCCGCCACCACCCCCACCGCCTCCGCCCCCTCCTCCGCCGTGCGCCAGTGCGGGCGAGGTGAAAAAGCCCCATGAGCCCGTAGGTTCCGTTCGAGGGGCGTCTGACAGGGGTTCGACCGGGACAGCGAACCATGATGTCGAGGTCAGCGGAGCGCTCGTGAGGGTGAGCGCGAGGAGGGCGAATGGGATCTGGCGGCTGAGAGACATTGCTGCCTTTGCAAACTGGCTGGCCGGAGTGCTGCCGAGCGACGACTAACCCTTCTGCCACCTGCTCTGGATCAGAGACCGGACGGCATTGGCATCGAGCGCCGGCTCAGTCCGGATCTCCTCGATGACCTGCGCCATGAGCTTCGAGCCGCGGCCGGACGCAGGCACATAGCTGTCGGCTCTGCCCGCGGCGTGCTCGCCCGGAACCAGAGCTTCGATAACCCAGCGCTGTTGCGGACCCCTGCAGGCGGCTCCGGTGAATAGCGCGCCTGAGGTGAAGGCGATGTCGAACTCGCGGCAATAGCGGCCGTCCGCTGCCCGGAAGGTCGTGAGCGGCTTGACGTATCCTTCCTCGTCACCGAACGCGCTGCGCGCGCCGTCCGGCTTCGACTCGAGCGCGAAGTGCAAGCCGCTCCTCGGGGTGATTGCACCGGCCACCAGTCCGAGCGGCCGGCTGGCGTCGTGCAGTTCCGCAGATGGCCCCCCATGGAAGAAGTGGCCGCCCAGCACGCCGACCACCAGCGCCACCAACGCCGTGGCAATGGCTGTGCTGCGCTTCACCACCGTCCTCCCGACGTCGTCCGCCCTGCACTCCCGCTCGCCGACGACCTCCTCCGCACCAGACGCTTGCCGGCACCTCTGCAGCTCGGCGATGCGTGTGCGAAGCTCGATGTCCCAGCGCGCCGTGTCCGCGATCACCTTGTGCGCCTCCGGCTGCAACTTGCCGGTCGCAAAGTCGCGCAGGATCTGATCGGAGAGCCTGACCATCTGCATCATTCCTGCCATGCTACTCTCGAGGACCGAGCGCATCGTCTCGCAGTCGTCCCATTGCTCATATGTGGTCCGCGGACCTTCTCGGCAGCGCGGCGCAAGGTCGCTGAATCGATCCGCATCGCCGGAACGCTAGCTGCCCCGCGTTGCCTCGCCAATGGACCATAGTCGGAGCATCTGCAGCATTTCTCCTGCCTGAGCGGGCATGGTTTCAAATTGTGAAACGACCGACGCAATACGCGACGGCCGAAGCGGGTGCGACGGCTTCGCCTGCCGATCCGCGCGCCGCGCAATCGTCGAAGACCGACTGCACGTGGCGGCTTGGCGGTGGCATCGAACCGAGCGCGGCAATACGAGCGCGGCAACCCTGGACCGAGGGCTACGACCTCGGTCCCGGACGTACTCCCATTACGGCTCATCAGTCGGCTTCGTAGCATCATTAACGAAGCTGGCTGAATGGCAGCTTCGTCAACGAGACCCCACCGGGAGAGTACCAATGAAGCTCATGCTTGCCGCACTCGCTACCGCCGTCTCGCTCAGCGTCCTCGCAACGGCTGCGGGCGCTACCGGCACGTCCGCTGGAACTGCCGTGTTCACCGAGGACCAGTCGGCGCCGGTCGTGGATCGCCGCCGGCCGCGCGTTCCGGGCGGCAGCGGCTGCGATGATCCCGAGGACATCCTCGAGCATCCCGAGTGCCGCTGACGCCGTGACCGTCAGGCACGGGCGGGACCACTGCCTGTGCCTGACGGGCTTCAGTCGGCCGCACTCGGCCGGCTCGTCTTCACGTTCAATTGTGCCAACGCGTGCAGCTCTCACCGCATCATCCTATAAGATCATGTCGAATTCCGCTTCGGAGTCGTCATGATCCCGTCCGTCGAGCGCGTCAGAAGCACTGTCATGCCTGTGTTGGACGGATGGCGCGCGCTCAGTTTGTCCCGCCAATTCCTGATCGCAAGCAGCTTTGCCATACTGCTGGCCATGATCGTCGTGAGCGCCTGGCTGTCGAGCCGCATCGAGAGTGCCGTCTCGCAGAACTCTGCCGTCGACGCTGCTCTCTATGTCGAAGCCGTGATCGGCGAGCGCATCCAGGGTCTCGCAGACAAGCCCGAATTCGATCCAGCGGTCCAACGCGACCTGGAGCAGCTTGTTCTGAAGACGCCGCTCGGACGACGCATCGTATCCTTCAAGGTCTGGATCAAAGGCGGTCGGATCATCTATGCGAGCACGCCAGAGCATGTCGGCAGCACCTTTCCCACCACCAGCAACCTCAGGGAAGCCTGGCAGGGGCGCGTGAAATTCGACATGGACGCCCTGCACGAGGCGGAGAACGAGGTCGAGCGCGGGCTGAACCTGCCACTCCTCGAGATCTACGTTCCTGTGCGCCGCCGCTACGGCGGAGACGTCATCGCCGTGCTCGAGTTCTATGAGGATGCAACGGGCCTGGTCGCGGATGTGAACCAAGCCAAGCTGCAATCATGGCTGCTGCTCTCGATTATCGGCAGTGCCGTCGTCGGCGCCCTTTATGGCATGGCGCGGCGAGCCAGCCAGACCATCGACCGCCAGCAGGCTGCGCTCAATGATCGGATCTCGGATCTGTCCAGCCTGCTCGCCCAGAACCTGTCTCTGAGGGAGCGCGTCGAGGCGGCGTCCCGCCGTGCGGCGGTCCTCAACGAGCGCTACATGCGACGGATCGGCTCTGACCTGCACGACGGTCCGGCTCAATTGATCAGCTTGGCATTGTTGCGATTGGATTCGCTGAGGGTGGGAAACGCGGCTGCCCCCGTTCCGGGACGTCCGCCGCAGGACGCTGAGGCCGAGAAGACGAGGATCCGGCAGGCACTCGAGTCTGCCTTGAAGGACATCCGGGTGATGTCGCTCGGGCTCTCGGTCCCCGAGCTCGACAACTTCACGCTCTCGCAGACCATCGCCGAGAGCGTCAGAGCCCACGAGCACCGCACACAGAGCCGGGTTGAGCTGGTGCTCGAGCGGCTGCCGGCCCAGGTCGCCGACCGCGAGGCGAAAATCGCCATCTACAGGCTGGTGCAGGAAGGCCTGAACAACGCCAACAAGCACGCGCCGGGTGCACGCGTGCGCGTCCTGGCCGGCAGCGCTGCCGATGGGCGCATCCTCGTCGAGATCACCGACGACGGCCCTGGCTTCGACGTGATGGCAGGCGGCAATGGCGATCGCCTGGGGCTCATCGGCATGCGAGAGCGCCTCGAGACCATCGGTGGCTCGCTCGCCATCATTTCCACCCCAGGCCACGGCACGAGACTGTCCGCCCGTCTACCCGTGGGCGATGAAGCCTGCATCAGCTCCGGAGAGCTCCATGCCCAATGACGCCATCCGCATTGCCGTGGTCGACGATCATCCTTTCCTTCGGGAGGGCGTGGTGCATGTCCTGAGCCAGGAGCCGGATATGGAGGTCGTCGCCCAAGGAGGCAGCGCCGACGATGCCGTCGGCATCGCGCAGAACGAGTTGCCCGACGTCATGCTGCTGGACATGAACATGCCCGGCGGCGGCCTCAATGCGCTCGACCGCATCGCCAGCACCTGCCCCAGCGTGCGTGTCATCGCACTGACCGTCCGCGAGGACCACGACATGGTGCGCAAGGCCCTGACCTACGGCGCACGCGCCTATGTCCTCAAAGGCGTCCACACCGCCGATTTCCTGGGCATCATCCGGACCGTGCATTCCGGCGGCTCGTTCATCTCGACAACCCTTGCCGCCAAGCTGCTGGAGGACTTCGCCCCCGGCAACGACAGGGACCAGGCGATGGTGGCGCTGCCTCCACTCACGGGACGCGAGGAGGAGATCCTGCAGCGCATCGGCCGTGGTCTCAGCAACAAGGAGATCGCCCGCGAGCTGGACCTCAAGGAGAAGACGATCAAGCATTATGTTACGAACATCCTGCAGAAGCTGCAGGTTCGCAATCGGGTCGAGGCGGCCATCCTGGCGAGGACTGCCGGCAAGGAGGTGTAGGTCGGCCGGCCGCTGCTCCCAGTCGAGAGGCAATGCCGGCCGGAACGCCAGACCCGACTCGCGATCGGATGCTGTGCAAGGCAGTTGGCTCGCAATGCGGCCATCGGCCAGCGTCGGCCGACAGGATGGCCGAGGAAACCCTCTGCTGCCATGCGACAGCGCGGCTTGATCTGTGGCCGCTCGCGATGCTCAGATGCGGTCTGTCGGGCAACAGAGGTGGGATCGTGCCGGAACTGGACCGCGATGGCGTCACCATCCACTACGAAGCACATGGCCATGGGCCGGCGCTGCTGCTGAGCCACGGCTATAGCGCCACCTGCCGCATGTGGGACGGCCAGATCTCGGCCTTCGCCGATCGCTACCGCGTCATCGTATGGGATATGCGGGGCCATGGCCGGAGTGCCTCACCCGCAAACGCCGCCGCCTACTCCGAGGAGCTGACGGTCGCCGACATGGCAGCCATTCTCGACGCCTGCGGCGAGCGTCGCGCGATCATCGCCGGGCTCTCGCTCGGTGGCTACATGTCCCTCGCCTTCCACACCCGCCACCCGGATCGGACGCGCGCGCTGATGCTGTTCGACACTGGGCCGGGTTTCCGCAGCCACAGTGCGCGCGAGGCGTGGAACGCCCGTGCACGGGCACGCGGAGACGATCTCGACGTCCGGGGTTTTGCCGCCCTCGGCGCGAGCGACGAGGTCAGAATGAGCCGCCACGCCACGCCAGCAGGGTTGGCGGGCGCCGCGCGCGGCATGCTCACGCAGCGCGACGATACGGTGATCGGCTCGCTCGAGACGATCCGCGTGCCGACGCTCGTGCTGGTCGGCGCCAACGATACGCATTTCCTGGCAGCTGCGGACTACATGGCGGCGAAGATTCCGGGTGCCGCAAAGGTGGTCATTGCCGATGCCGGCCATGCTGCCAACCTGCACCAGCCGGCCGCCTTCAACCAGGCCGTCCAGGCATTCCTGGACGGCTTGCCCGTCGCATAGCCTCGCCGCACGAACCGGGGCTGGAGCGGCGGCGCGCCGACGGTCCCGAGGCCCTCGCATCCTGGAGCCAATGCCCATGAAATTCAGCTTCACCGACGAGCAACAGGAGTTCCGGACGGTCGTCCGCCGGTTCCTCGAGGATACCTCGCCAACGACCCAGGTGCGCCGCCTGATGGAGACCCCCGAGGGCTACGATCCCGAGGTCTGGAAGCAGCTGAGCGGCGATCTCGGCCTCACCGCGGTGCACATTCCAGAGGCTTACGGCGGCCAGGGGTTCGGCATCGGCGAGCTCGCCATCGCCGTCGAGGAGATGGGCCGTGCCCTGCTCTGCGCCCCCTACTTTGCCTCGACCGTGCTCGCCGCCACAGCCATCCTCAAAGCCGGTACCGAGCAGCAAAAGCGAGCGCTGCTGCCCGATATTGCCGCCGGACGCACCATCGCGACGCTC
>JANRJI010000092.1:0-29580 GCA_033764055.1 Hyphomicrobiaceae bacterium | reverse complement strand
TCTCGGCGCCAGCGGGGCCGAAGCGGCAGAGTTTCATGGGGAGCGTTCCTCGCGGTCGTGCTTGGTTTGCAGCCCAATCGGTAGGACGCGCGCAGCGTGGTGGCAAGCGAGACGTGGGCGGCTCGAGCGCGGCGGGCTACTGCTGGCGTTTCACTTCGCCCTGACCGGCGGGGGGTTAGATACGTGCGGGATCAGCCGGTCGGCGATGTCGTCGGTCGCGCCCGTCGCCATCAGGTAGCCGGTCGCGACGGCGATGGCGGCGAGGGCGAACCAGAACACGGGACGATTGCGCCGCCAGAGCACGGCCCAGGCGACGACGACGAGTGGAACAGCGACAATGAGTGCGCCGAGAAGCTTGTGTGTCATGTCACTCCCTCGCTGCGATCTATGGGCCTGATGGAACGCGGCTGCCACTCGACTTTCTGCAGCCCACATCTCGCGTCAGGCGCGACCTGCAAACACGGCGTCCACGCGATCCACGATCGCCGGCTCGAGCGGACCGGCGTTGGCCGCAGCGACGCATTCGAGCAGCTCGCGCCGGTTCTTGCAGCCGAGGACGACCGTATCGACGCCTTGCATGGACAGCGCATAGCGATGGGCCAATGCGGCGGCCGACGTCCCGAGCTCGCGAGCGAGTGCGCGGAAGCCGGCGCTGCGATCGAAGTCGACGACGACGCCGTGGCCGGCCGGCAGGCTGCGGTCCAGCACGTCCGTCAGCGCGCCACCCTGCACCGGCCGGATGCCGAGCACGCCGATGCCGGCTGCCTTGGCCGTCGCGATGATCTCGCGGGCCCGGCTCGAACCGGAGAAGTATTTGAGCTCGCCCGGCGAATCGAGAGGGTTGGTGATGGCCTGGACCGCAGCGGGGCGCGACGTCTGTCCCATGGCTGCCAGAACACACTCGGGAATGCCGATGCCGGTGATGCCCCAGGCACCGATGCGGCCCTCGGCAACGAGGCGCTCGCAGACCGGAACGAAGTGCTCGAGGTAGGTTTTCCAGCGGGTGGCGGGCCGATCGGAGTAGGCACTCGCGTCGTAGTCGTCGGGGATGATGTTCGAATGCAGGAAGAACAGATCGACGCGCTCGAGGCGCATGCGCGAGAGGCTTTCCTCCAGGCTCCTGAGGATGTTGGCCTCGACCTCGTCCGCCGGCGGCGTGCCGAGCCGGTGCTTCGTGGTCACCCGGACGCCAGCGGGCAGCTTGCCTTCGAAGGCGGCGCCGACGACAACCTCGGCCTCACCGTTGCCGTAGGCCGGAGCCATGTCGAGCAAGTTGATGCCGCTATCGACCGCCGTGCGCACCGTCGCGATGCACTCGTCGCGTGTGGTCTCGCCCCAGAGCTGGCCGACTCCGCCGCCGCCGAGTGTGAGCAGGCTCACCGGCCAGAGCCGGCCGAGGGTGCGGGTTTGCATAAGGAGGGCTCCAGTCAGGGGTTGTGCCGGTGTCCGGAGGCGAGCGCCTCCTAGTCATGTTCTCTCTAGGCGATCCGGCCGCGCCGGCAGTCGGTGGTGCGGACAACGGCCGTTACCGGGTGACAGGCACCCAAAGTGCTCAGCCATTCCCGGCACGGCCCGATGCCTCACGCGACGAGGTAGGTCTTGTCGTAGGCGTCTTTGAGGTCGAACGTCTGATCGATGGACGCCAGCGTGATGCTGCCGTCGGCCGAGATGGTTTCGGCTGTCGGCGGCCAGGCACCGGTCTGGTCACGGCGGAGGAGCTGTGCCTCGATCGACCACGACGACAGGATCAGAATCTCGCGCAGCGAAGGGATGGACGCGAATGCCCAGACGTTGGTCCAGGTCTTCTGCTTGTTGCCGGCCGAGAGGATCTCGACGATCAGGATCGGATTGGTCAGGCCCACCTCGCCGGGTACGTCGGGCGCGCATGTGACTGCGAGATCGGGCACGCGCACGTTGATGTCGGCCGCCATATTCGGAATGACGGCTGCCTCGGTGAGAACTCGGCATCGGCTGTCCTTGAGATGGCTGCCGAGGAGCAGTGCCATACTGGCCTGGATGGTGCCGTGTGTGCTCGTTGCCGGCGACATGGCCACCAGATGCCCGTCCACCAGCTCGTACCTGGTGTCCGTGCCGTCCCCCTGCCACCGGAGAAACTCGGCGGTGGTCATCGTCTCGGGGAGCTTGCGGGCGGTGATCGACATGAATGTAGCATAGCCTGATGACCCGGAAAACGCGAGAGCGGGGCCTTCTGGGAATGCCCGGCTAGCGGCAAGCCGCCCACCTTCGTCGCCGACCGCGCAGTCGAAGGCAGGGAAGGAGCGAACGCCGCAAGCATCAGTAGCTCGAAAACGGAATCACCAAGAGTAGCCGTGTCGTCCGCAGTTTCGATCGATGGACTCCAATGCCTCGGTGGCAGAATAAGCTTTGCGGCGCCAACCTTCGATGTTGGTCGCAATGATCGCACGGCAGTTTTTTGGGAGACCCGATGATCCGTAGGTCGGCCGACCATTTGGATCGCAAGCTCCAAGCCCCGAGGCGATAGGCGCCGCCATCGCCACAACGGCGAGACGTCTGCTACCGCCCATCGACCTCACGAGCCGCCCTCCGTCGCGAGCCAGGCGCCGCAACACGCTTTGGCAAGCTCGCGCACGCGCAGGATGTAGCTCTGACGCTCGGTCACCGATATGACGCCGCGGGCATCCAGCAGATTGAAGATGTGGCTCGCCTTGATTGCCTGGTCGTAGGCCGGGAGGGCCATGAGGTGGCGGCGGGGCCGACCGGGGTCGGCTGCAGAGGTCCAGCCCTTCTCCAGGAGGGCCTGGCACTCGGCCTCAGCGTCCTTGAAGTGCTGCAGCAGCATGTCGGTGTCGGCGTGCTCGAAGTTGAAGCGCGAGTATTCCTGCTCCGCCTGCTGGAAGACGTCGTTGTAGGTGAGCTTGCGCTCGTCGTGGCGGCCATTGAAGTTCAGATCCCAGACCCGGTCGACGCCCTGCACGTACATGGCGAGGCGCTCGAGACCATAGGTGATCTCACCAGAGACGGGGTGGCAGTCGAAGCCGCCGACCTGCTGGAAGTAGGTGAACTGCGTCACCTCCATGCCGTTGCACCAGACCTCCCAGCCGAGGCCCCAGGCGCCGAGCGTCGGGCTCTCCCAGTCGTCCTCGACGAAGCGGATGTCGTTCAGCGTCGTATCGATGCCGATTGCGTCAAGGCTCTTCAGGTACAGGTCCAGGATGTCCGGCGGTGACGGCTTCATGATCACCTGGAACTGGTAGTAGTGCTGCATCCGATTTGGATTTTCACCATAGCGCCCGTCCTTCGGACGCCGCGAGGGCTGCACGTAGGCGGCGTTCCAAGGCTTCGGCCCCAGTGCCCGCAGCGTTGTCGCCGGATGGAAGGTGCCGGCGCCGACCTCCATGTCGTAGGGCTGCAGGATCACGCACCCTTGTGCACCCCAGAAGCGCTGCAGCGTGAGGATCAGGTCCTGAAAGCACTCCTTCGGCCGCAAATCGCCCAGTGCGGGCTCTGAGATCGATGCAGCGCGTGTGGCGGCTCTGGTGGGCATGGGCTCTCTCGGAGCGTCTGGGACGGTGGCTTGGCTCGTATTGCGGCGCACTATACGTAAAACTGCCATGTCGTCACCCGAGAACACGGGCAGGCGCTGCTGGGGAAACGACGCATGGACGTGCTCGGCTGGATCTGGTGGCTGTTGGCGAGCGCCCTCGGGCTCGTCTGGTCGCTCATCTGGTTCCTGCTCGGGGGCTGGGTGTCGACGCTCGCGCAGATCGCCGTCATCGTGCTCGTCGTTTTCGGCATGAAGTACGGGTGGCGACGCGCGCCCAACGAGATGCTCGCGCGCCTGGGCGCCTTCAGCCGTTTCGGATGGGCGTGGTTGCGTTCCAAGCCGCCGCCGGCAACGGCACCACAGGCGACAGTGGCACGTGCACCACATGCTCCAAGGGGGCGCCCCCGGCGCCAGCCGGGGGACGTGCGCATCAACATCTCGACGTTGCTGTCACTGTTGATGATCGCCGGGCTCGGCATGCTCGCGGCACTTTGAGAGCAGGCCCGGGCCGCCGACCTGTCAGCGCGCAGCGGGCGGAGGTAGGTCGATCTTCAGCGTAACGGCGTCCTCGGCCGAGGATTCGGTGCGGATATAATAGCCCTTGCGCCGTCCTGTCTCGGAGAACCCGGCCTTGGCATAGAGCGACCGCGCCGCGGCGTTGCTCTCGGCGACCTCGAGGAACAGGGCACGGGCGCCGGCGCGCGATGCAGCGCGCTTGATGCCGTCGACCAGTTGGCTGCCGACGCCATGTCGGCGCCAATCCTCTGCGACCCCGAGCGAGAGGATCTCGGCCTCGTCGGCGGCGACCTGGGCGAGGGCATAGCCCCCAACCGACGGCGGCGCCCCGTACGTTGCAACGAGTGCCACGGAGCCGGGGTGCGCCAGCAGGCCCATGATGGCAGCCTCATCCCAGGCACGTGCGAACATCGCCGAATGCAGGCGTGCAATATCAGCTGCATGCAGTTGCGTCGCCCACAAAAGGCTGACGCGTGGGGGCGTTAGTGGAGGGGCGGCGACAGGTTGCCCGAGGCCGTCGCCGTTCTTGCCGTTCGTCATGGAGCCCTCGCCAGCGACTTGCCCGTCTGCGGTTTGGCGTCCGGCGGGCGGATGTAGATCGGCATCACATCGGTCAGAGCCTGCAGGCCAGCGGCCATCTCTGCAAGGTCCGACGCATGCGGCTCAATGTGCTCGGGGCCCATCGAGAACGGCATGGATCGGGTCGCGGCGGCTTCGGCGACCAGGCGGGCGCCCGAGCCGACCAGCAGTGGCGATGCGGCGAGGCCGTCCAGCATGTCGAGGGCCGCTTCGGGCGTCACCTCGACAGGGCCGCGGAGCGGATCTCGGGGGCCGTCGTTGAAGAGCTGAACGTAGACGTGGCCGCGGCGCGCGTCGACGGCGACCAGGACGGGCCTCCCTGAGGCCATGCCACCCCCACGTGCCCCTGCCGCCGTGCCGTTTGCGATCACTGCCAAGCTCGTCACGCCGACGATATCCACCCCTGCTGCCAGACGGAAAGCGCGGGCTGCGGCGATGCCGGTCCGCACGCCCGTGAACGTGCCCGGGCCCAGAGTGACAGCCACACGTTGCACGCGCGTGAAATCCGCCCCGGCCTCGGCGAGCACGCCCGCGAGCATTGGCATCAGCCGCTCGGCTTGCCCGGTCTGGCGCTCCTCGAACGCCTCGACGGTCGCCCAGCTGCCATCGGCCGCCCGGTGGCGGTAAGCCACCGAGACGGCGCCGAGGCAGGTGTCGAAAGCGAGGATGTTCATGGAGCGGGGCGAAGCCGGACGTGCATCACAGCACCTTGGCGATATCGTCGAACGACGGGCGAGGGGAGCGGTCGAACAGGCCAACCGGGTCACCGTAGCCGACATTGCACAGGAAGTTCGACTTGACGTGACCTTCCGGGAAGAACTCGCGATCGACGCCGGCATTGTCGAAGCCGGACATGGCGCCGATGTCGAGACCGAGTGCGCGCGCGGCGAGCATGAAGTAGGCCCCCTGCAGGGTGCCATTCCGCATCGCCGTCGTCTGGATCACGGCGTCATTGCCCTCGAACCAGGTGCGGGCTGTCTGGTTGTGCGGGAAGAGGCGCGGCAGGTGCTCGTAGAAGCGCAGATCGTGACCGATGATGGCACAGACCGGAGCAGCCATTGTCTTGTCGCGGTTGCCCGCTGAAAGAAACGGCGACAGCCGCTGCTTGGCGGCGGCGGACTTCACGAACAGGATGCGGACCGGCTGGCAGTTGGCGCTCGTCGGGCCCATCTTCATGAGGTCGACGACCTCCCTCAGCAGGCTATCGGGTACGTCCTTCTTCTGCCAGGCATTGTGAGTACGGGCCTCGACAAGCAGCTGATTCAGTGCGTCGGCGCCAAGCCTGGTCGTCATGCGTCGTCTCCTCGATCGATGAGCTCAGATATCGAAAGACCCCACCCGGGGAGCGGGCGGGGTCCCAAAGCGTGCTCGTCCGGCGTGACGAGACTATCAGACCGCGCGCACCTCTACGACCTCCGGACAGAAATGCTGCAGCAGCCGCTCGATGCCACCCCTGAGCGTCGCTGTCGACGACGGGCAGCCGGAGCAGGCGCCGCGCATGTGAAGGTAGACAATGCCTTCGCGGAAGCCGTGGAAGACGATGTCGCCACCGTCGTTGGCAACGGCCGGCCGTACCCGCGTCTCGAGCAGCTCCTTGATGGTCGAGACGGTCTCGGCATCGGCCGGGTCGAAGTCCTCGCCGGGCGCGTCGTCGCCATGCTCGCCGCCGTCGACGACGGGAGCGCCCGACATGTAGTGCTCCATGATGGCGCCGAGGATAGCCGGCTTCAGGTGCTGCCACTCGGCCTCGCCCTTCGTCACCGAGATGAAGTCGGAGCCGAGAAAGACGCCGGTGACCCCATCGATGTCGAACAGGCGTCGCGCCAGGGGGGAGCCTTCGGCCTCCACCGGCGTGCGGTAGTCCACGGTGCCATCGCCGAGGACGGATTTGCCGGGAATGAACTTCACGGTGGCGGGATTGGGCGTCGCCTCGGTCTGGATGAACATTGCCACCTCTCTCGCTCGATCAGATGTGTCGGTTATGTCGGCGCGCGATCTCGGCGCGCCAGTTTGGAACGCTTCTAATAGATCGCCGCGACGAGGTCAAAACACGAGTGTAGCGCTAGGATTTTTTTGAGCGCGATGCGGGTCGTCCCGACCCAGACGTGTGCACGTTCGAGGAGGGCTCAAGCCATCGCCTTCAGGTCCTCGAGCGCCAAGTTGCCGGGCACGATGACGATGGGGATCGGGAAGGAGCCGGCCAGACGTCCGGTGGCGAGCGACGAGACGAGGGGACCCGGGCCCTTCGTATCCGTGGAGGCACCGAGGATCATGATTGCAATGTCCTCGTCCTCGTCGATCAGCTTGAGGATCTCCTCGGGGCGCTTGCCGGATCGGATCACCTCCTCGGTCGGGATCTGCTCGAAGCCGGCCTTGTCGAGCCGGCGACGGTTGAGGCGGAACAAGGCCTTCGCCTTGGTCGTCTCCTCCTCGACCTGGAGATCCTTGACGCCGGCCCACTGGGTGAAGTCGTGGGGCTCGATCACGTAGAGCAGCACGATCTGGCCGCCGGTGTGCCCGATGCGGCTCGCCGCGAAGTAGAGTGCGCTTTCCACCTCGGGGGTCTCGTCGACGATCACCAGGAACTTCCTGCGGTGACCTTGCTCGAACACTCTGCGTTTTTTGACCATGCCCACAGTCTGCCACGGTGGCGGGCGAGCCACAACCGACGGGGATCGCAGCGCAGCAAATCGTATGTTCCTGGCTGGAGCCAGAGGGTTGTAGCGATCAAGTCGCTATCGCACGAAGCCGACGATGTCCTTCACCTCGTCCATGATCGGGGCCGCGATGGCCCGGGCGCGACGACCTCCATCGACGAGCAGCCGGTCGATCTCGGCGGGGTCGGCAAGCAGGCGGTTCATCTCCGATGTGATCGGAGCAAGCTTGGCGACGGCGATCTCGGCGAGCGCCTTCTTGAAGGTCGAGAACTGGCCGCCGCCAAACTGGCGTAGCGTCTCCTCCTGCGTGGTGCCGGCGAGCGCGGCGAAGATGCCGGTCAGATTGTCCGCCTCCGGCCTGCCGTCGAGACCCTTGCTCTCGGTAGGGAGCGCCTCGGGATCCGTCTTGGCACGCTGGATCTTGCGCGCGATGGTGTCGGCATCGTCCGTCAAGTTGATGCGGGAGAGGTCCGATGGGTCTGACTTCGACATTTTTTTGGTGCCGTCGCGGAGGCTCATGACGCGTGTCGCCGGACCCTGGATCATCGGCTCACAGAGTGGGAAGAATAGACCGTCGTCATAGCCCTTTGCGACGATCGTCTTGCGCCAGTCGTTGTTGAACTTCTGGGCGATGTCGCGGGCGAGCTCGAGATGCTGCTTCTGGTCCTCCCCGACGGGCACGTGGGTGCCACGGTAGACGAGGATGTCCGCTGCCATCAGGTTGGGATAGGCGTAAAGGCCGACGGACGCCCGCTCCTTGTCCTTGCCGGCCTTCTCCTTGAACTGGGTCATGCGGTCGAGCCAGCCGAGGCGCGCGACGCAGTTGAAGATCCAGGCCAGCTCGGCGTGCTCGGGCACCTGGGACTGGTTGAAGACGATGCTGGTCCTCGGATCGATGCCGCAGGCGATGTAGGCTGCGGCGGCCCTGCGGATGGATTGGCGAAGCTCCTCCGGATCCTGCCACTCGGCGGTGATCGCGTGGAGGTCGACGACGCAGTAGATGCACTCGTGGGTGCTCTGCATGGCAACCCAGTTGATGAGCGCGCCGAGATAGTTACCGAGATGCAGGCTGCCGGTCGGCTGCATGCCGGAGAAGACGCGTTGGCGTAGCTCGATCATCGCTCAGGCTCCTATAGGCACGGGCCGCGTTATGGCGCGCCGGGGAACGGGGTGCAAGGCCGTGATTGGCGGAGCCTCAGCGCCGCGCTGAGAGCAGGCGGCGGCTCAGCTCGGCAAAGCCGGCGCCGCCCTCGCCGCGGGTGAGCCAGCGCGGCGGCGACGCCATAGCCGGCAGGAAACGGGCGATGTTGGCGACGCCGACCGAGAGCGGGAAGTAGGCGAACATGGGCTCGTCGTTGGGCGAGTCACCCGCGTAGACGACTTGGCGACGCGCCGTCGCGGGGTCGATGCCGAGGTCGTCGGCGAGCAATGCGAGGCTCATGTCGAGCTTGCTGAATGAGCCGATCCAGGCGTTGACGTGGATCGAGGAGACTTTCGCCGTCGCGCCACCCGCTTCGAGCAGCGAGCAAATGCCGGCGATCTCGATCTCGGACAGCGGAGGAGAGGCCTCCTCGCAGATGTCGATGGCGACGTCGCTGATCCGGTAATCCTGATCAGCGGCCAGCCGTATTTTTGGGTAGCGCGCACGGACGCCCTGCAGAAGGCCCTCGAGCCGCTGGCGGTCGCTGTGGCGCTCGGCGTTGGTCCGCTGGAAGCGCCGGACGATGCGCCGCTGTCCAGCGTCGTAGCGGAAGACGAACGCACCGTTCTCGCCGACCACCGCCGTGATCGGCCACAGCCGGGCGATCAGATCGCACCAGCCGGCCGGGCGTCCCGTGACGATGATGACGGCAAACCCGCCGTCGCGAAGCGTCTCGAGGGCGGCATACGAGGCCGCCGGCAAACGCCCGTCGAGCGTCAGCGTGTCGTCGAGGTCGGTCAGCACGAGCCGCACGCTCGCGAGCAGGTCGTCGTCGGCGGCGGCGAGCGGTTGCACCTGGCGCATATCGTGGCTCAGGAGGCGCGGCTCGGCTGCGCCCGCGCGCCGATGTCCGGCTTGCCTTCGAGCCGGTCGTTGAACGCGATCAGGTCCTCGAAGTCCCAGTGCATGTAGCCGGCGCGCACGCCCCAATCACGAGAGCATTCGAAGTGGCGAAGCGTATGCAATCGCGACATGATCAACGTCTTGCCCGCCGAGCGGACGTCGGCTGCGGCCCTGGCCATGAAGGCCTCGCTGCCGCGTCGGCGGATGGCGATCCCATCGACGAAATCGAGGTCGTCGATGCGGCGGATGCGGGCGGGTGGCCACTCCGGAGCGCCGACCAGAGCTCTCCCGCCGCTGACGCATTCGGTGTGGAGGGTGACCGGGGTCGCCGGGCTCGTCTGCTTCACGAAGTGCAGCATCGTCAGCGAGAAGCCGTCGATCCAATAGCGGCCGGCAAAATTGGCTTCCATGTGCGCGATCAGGTGGCGGAGCGCCGCCTCGGCGTCACCGCGTCCCACCTTGAGCTCGATGACGAGACAGGCCCCCGTCTGCTTGATCGCCTCGAGCATGTCGAGCCCGACGATGGTGCGCCGCTCCAGGCCGTCGCGGACAGCAGCCGGCGCCAGCGTGTCGACCACGTAGGACGGATGGCGGAAATAGAGCAGACGATTGGCACCGCTGAAGTCCCAGCAGAGGTCGCCCTCGAGAATATGGGTGCGGTCGGGGTGGACCGTGGCCAGCCGCAGGCCCTCGGCAAACGCCGCCGGAGCATTGAGGGCGCGATGATGAATGAAGCCGTAGCCCTTGAAGCGGTCGAAAACGCTATCGCCTGGCAATGCCGCCCCCGTGTCACTGGGAGGCGGCGGCCGCCGTAACGCCCGTCTCAGCCCCCTCGAAGGCCATGCTCCCTCGGTGGGCACGGCGGAAGCATCCTAGCAGGATCGCCGAGGCGAACAACGCGACGCACGGCGCAAAGCGATGGTGGGTGGATGCATGGTCGCAAGGCGCAACCGCGACGTTGAACGTGGATCACAAAAGGTTGAAGAAGAAAACGGTACGCATCGGATCGTTTTCGTGTATATTGAACGCAGATCAGATCGAGACGAGGCCGACCACCGGAAACATCGAACGGCATGGCGACCTCGGCGAGCTGAACCCGAAACCAGATCGATGGAGAGACCAAATGAACCGCACCCTCATGAGCAGCCTTGCTGCCGGTGTCCTCGCCGTGGCCGCCCTCGCGGCTCCCGCGCAGGCTGGGTACAAGTCCCACTTCCATGGCCACCACGTCAAAGTTCACCACGTGCACCATTTCCACAAGTTTCACGCCTATCGCCCGGTCCACTTCCACTACGTGCCGGTCTGCGTGAAGCATGCCTGGGTGCACTCGTACGGCCACAAGAAGTGGGCTTGCGTGTTCTGGAAGTAATCCGCACGACGGTAGGGCTGGATGCAGGAGAAATTGATGTCTCTGGCCCGAAGTCGCCTCGACAATATTTAACGACAGCCATCTGAAACCCTCGGAGACCTCAAATGTCCAAGAATTTCGTTCTCGCCGCCGCCGCTGCCGCCCTTCTCGCGACGACGGGCCTCGCCTCCTCGGCCGACGCCCACGGCTATCGCAGCTACGGCCATGGCTACGGCTATAAAGTCTACAAGCCGTACTTCCACAGCTATCACCACTACAAGCCGGTCTACACCTATCGCTACTACCGGCCGGTCTACTACAAGCCGGTCTGCGGCCACTACGGCTGGGCCTACAAGCACGGCTACAAGGTCTGGACCTGCCTCTGGTAAGAGCGCGCAGCTTCGCCAGTCGTCATCCCCCGGTCGATCGGCCGGGGGTTTCTCCGTTCACGACGCGGTCGCCGGCGGTGCGGCGGCGAGCCCCGCAAAGTCCGCCAGAGCACCCGGCACCAACTCGCAGGCGAGCAGCCGCGCCGTATCAACCGGGCCGGGGAGGGAAATCTGCCCGTTGGGAACGGCGACGAAGCCCAGCCGGCCGTAATAGGGCAGGTCGCCGACGAGCAGGACCAGCCTGATACCCGCGGCCCGCGCCGCCTCCATGCTCTCAGCAATAAGTCGGCGGCCGTGGCCGAGGTTGGCAAAATCCGGATCGACGGCGAGCGGCCCGAGCAGCAGCGCGCCATGCTTTCCTCCGATGGTTATGGCCGTCATGCGGATGGCCGCGATGATCCGCCCTCCCGTCTCTGCGATCCGGCAGAATGGCGATACGCTCGGCGTCCCCTCGCGGACCCGGTAGGCCGTCCGAACGAAGCGGCCCGGGCCGAAGACGCGTGCGCTCAAGCGGCTGATGGCAGGTACGTCCGCAGCCATGGCCGCGCGTGTCGTGATCTCGGATGGCTCAGCAGACATTGTGTACTCGATTGGTGCGGGCTGGACGCGGGCGAGCGGCGCGGCAGCACGTCAAGTTTGTGCTCCCGGGTCATGGTGGGCCATGCCTGGTTCGGGGACGCTGCAGCAGGTGGGCACTGCGGCCGGCTGCCAACTCGTCGCCTGCATCACGCGTAGCGCCCGCCTGTATGGCGGCTCCGTTAGCACGGGCGGCCGGCATCGTCGAGAACCTGGCAATCACCCGGATGCTGTGAGGTGAGCTACCATAGGTCGTGCGGCGGAGAGCCGGTCAGCATCTCGACGACGCGCCGCCTGGTGCCGGGCGTGGTGCCTTCGGGTAGCGCGTCGGCTTCGAAGAAGCCGACCGCGGCAATCTCGCGGTTGGGTGCAGGCATGTGCGATTGTCGCCACTGGCGCACGACGAAGATGGCAACATGATCGCCCGGATAGATCTCCCAGTTCGAATAGATGCCGAGCAGGGTCGGCGGTGCGGTGATCTCGACGTTGGCCTCCTCGGCAAGCTCGCGGCGCAGTGCCGTGTCGACGCTTTCGCCGAACTCGACGCCGCCGCCGGGGAAGATCCAGCCCGGCGAATAGGTGTGTCGTACCAGGAGGACGCGTCCGTCGCCATCGACGACGATCCCGCGTGCACCGAGCGTCAGGGCGCGCTGCCAGCGCCAGTAGTGCTGCATGAGGCGCCGGACGATGCGCTCGCTTTTCATGGAGCCTCGAGGTGGAAGCCGGCGACAACTGCCGGCAACTCTTTGCAATCTGCGCGGCGGCGTGGCAAGTGCCCTGGGCTCGGGATCCGCATCGACGCACCGGATGCCGGACACGGCACCTCGGCGCACGGTGCGACCGGCGGCTGCCGGCGCCCGACTGGAACACCATGGCCAATACATTCACCCTGGCTCATCTGTCGGACATCCATCTTCCGCCGACGCGCCTCGGCAGGCCCGGCGGCTGGTCGCTGAAGCAGTGCCTCGGCGTCCTCAACTGGTACCGCCGACGCAGACGCCAGCACAGCGCTGCCGCGCTTGCCCGGCTGATCGAGGACCTCGCTGTCCAGCGAGCGGACCACATCGCGGTAACGGGTGATCTGGTCAATCTTGGCTTGCCGCACGAGTACGAGGCAGCGGCGCGGTGGCTCGAGGCGCTCGGACCGGCCGATCGCATCTCGGTCATCCCAGGCAATCACGACGTCTATGGGGCGCACGGCTCGGAGGCCGGGATGCTGTGTTGGCACCCGTATATGAGCGGAGATGGTACGGCGGCCGCTGTCACGGGGCACGGGTTCCCATACGTGCGCAGAATCGGGCGGCTGGCCCTCATAGGGCTCAACTCGGGTGTGCCGACGCCAATCTTCAACCATTCGGGACGCCTAGGTCCGGCACAGCTCGAGGCGCTGTCGAGGGCCCTGGACGTGCTGAGCCGGGAGAGGGCCATCCGGGTCGTGCTGATCCATCATCCGCCTCTGCCGGGTCAGATCTCGGCTCATCGGGCGCTGGTCGATGCGGCGGCACTTGCCGAGGTGCTGCGCCGGCACGGAGCCGAGCTGGTGCTGCACGGGCACAGCCATCGGGCAACCCTGGTCATGGCCGACGGGCCGGACCGGCCGATCCCGGTGGTGAGCGCCGCTTCGGCGTCGCTCGGCCGCCCGAGCCATGGGGAGACCTTTGCCCGCTACAACCTGCTGCGAATCGGCGCCGGGGCCGAGCCGGGCATCGAGTTGATCGAGCGCGGCCTCGAGACGGCGCTCGGTCCCGTGATCGAGTTCAGCCGGCGTCAGATCGTGCCGAGGCACAATCGCGGTGGTTGAGGAAAACGAATGCCAGTCATTTGAATTTCTCAGCGCAAGAGGCGGCTTGATCTGTGTCATAAGCAAAAAAAAAGACACTCTTGGAGAGATGACATGCAGCAGACCTCCCACGGGGCGGTAACGCCCCGCATCAAACCCTTGTGGCTCGTGCTCGTCGCGGCAGGCATGATCGTTGCCACGGCGATGGGGCTGCGACAGGTTCTCGGGTTGTTTCTGAAGCCGATGACGACCGAGCTCGGGATCGGCCGCGAGCCGTTCTCGCTCGCCATGGCCATTGCCAACCTGATCTGGGGCATTGCGGCGGTGCCGCTCGGCGCGATCTCTGATCGGTACGGCGCGGGGCGCGTCCTGGTCGCGGGTGCGCTTGCGACGATGGGAGGCATCTGGCTCATGTACACCGCCCAGACGGGTCATGACCTGATCGTCAGCGGCGTGCTCCTCGGCATCGGTATCGGCGGCACCGGTGTCACGGCCTTGGTCGGCGCCGTGGGCCGCGCGGCTCCACCCGACAAGCGGCCACAGGCCCTGGCGACGCTCGGCATGGCGGCAGGCATCGGCGGCTTCGTCGCGTTCCCCTATCTGCACCTGTTCATGGAGTGGCTCGGCTGGAAGACCAGCCTGCTCGTGATCATCGCCACCCTCGCCCTGATCCTGCCGATGGCGGCCGTGCTGGCGGGCAAGCCACAGCCGATAGTGGGAGCCGGTCGACAGCAATCGTTGGGCGAGGCCTTCGCCGAGGCGATGGCGCACCCCAGCTTCTGGCTGCTGGTCATGGGCTTTTTCGTCTGCGGGTTTCACGTCGCCTTCTACTCCGTGCATCTGCCGGCCTTCGTGGCGGACAAGGGCTTGCCCGGAACAGTCGCGGTCGCAGCGCTCACGGCGGTGGGCGTTGCCAACATCATCGGCACCTATCTTGCCGGGCAGTCGGCCAAGCTGATCCCGAAGCGCTATGCCCTGTCGCTCATCTACTTCATGCGGGCATTCGCATTTCTCGGCCTGCTATTCCTGCCGATCAATGGGTTCACCATCATCGCGATCAGCGCACTGCTCGGCTTCTTCTGGCTGTCGACGGTGCCGCTGACCAGTGCCATGGTGGCGACGTTCTTCGGGCCGCAGTGGATGTCGATGCTGTTCGGCTTCGTGTTCCTGTCGCACCAGCTCGGATCATTCAGCGGACTCTGGCTCGCCGGAGTGCTCTACGACCAGACCAGATCATATGATAGGATGTGGTGGATCTCGATCGGCCTGACGATGTTCGCGGCGCTGATCCATCTCCCGATCCGGGAGAAGCCGATCGAGCGAGGCGCGGCGCCGAAGCCGGCGATGGCGTGACGAGGTGGCATGATGTTCGGCTCGACGCGTGGTGCCGGCGCGCAAACAGAATGCCTGCCGACGATGGTGCGTCGGATCGCGCTGGGGCTGCTCGCGGTTCTGCTCGGGGGGGCCGGCTACCTGATAGCGGTCAGAGGCGAGGCGATGGTCGTCGATCTCGCCGCGCTTGCCGGCCGGGTCTGGTGCTTCTGATTACGGCTTCGGCTTGCAGGACTTTGTCGACGGATCCCACTGCTGATCGGCCCCGCAGTCGCTGGGTTTCGCAGGGGGCTTCGTCTCGGCCCGGGCAAGCGTTGCCAACTGGATCAGGACGGCGGCGAGCAGCGAGGTTGCTACGGCTTTGCGCATCGGCTGCTCACTATTCACCTCGGATCAACACCGACCAGACATGCCCGGAGCAAACGTTTGGCGCGTCGTCGTGCTCGCTCCGGAGCGATGTCGGCGCACAACGCGGCAGCGCCGGGGCCGTTCCCTGCTAGCCTCTGAGAGGCTGAGACTTGATGGGAAGGTTGCGGATCCGAGTGCCCGTGGCGTTGGCGATGGCATTGAGCACGGCGGGGGCAGCCACCGCGATGGTCGGCTCGCCCACCCCGCCCCACCAGCCACCAGACGGCATGACGATCGTCTCGACCTTGGGCATCTCGTCGAGCTTGAGTGCGGGATAGGTGTCGAAGTTCTGCTCGACGATGCGGCCGTTCCTGACCGTGCACGACTGGTGGAGCATGGCGCCGAGGCCATACACGAACGAGCCTTCGACCTGCATCTCGGCTTGGCGCGGGTTGACCACGGTGCCGGGGTCGGTCGCGGCGACGATGCGATGCATCTTCAGCTTGCCGCGCGGCAAGACCGAAACCTCTGCCAGGGCGGCCGTGAAACTCCCGAATGAGCGACAGAGGGCAAGACCGCGGCCCTGGACGCCGGCCGGTAGAGGCCTGCTCCACCCGCCTTTTTCAGCGACGGCTTTCAGAACGGCTGCAGCCTTAGGCTGGCTGGCGAGAAGCCGCAGGCGAAACTCGAGTGCGTCGACGCCGGCCGCCTTGGCGAGCTCGTCCATGAAGCACTCGAGATAGATCGCGTTCTGGTTGACGTTGACGCCGCGCCAAAAGCCTGGCGGTACATGCGGATTGCGCATCGCGTGGTCGATCAAGAGGGCCGGTACCGCGTAGCAAATGGCCTGGTCGGCCGGCGCCTGGCGGCCCGGCGGCTCCGGTTGCAGGCCTTGGAAAACCGCCGGGTCCATGCCCCCCCGCATCGCCTGGGGCAGGGCGGTTGCGAGAATCGACTGCCCCGAGATGCGCATGTGCAGGCCGACGAGATTCCCCTTCTCGTCGAGAGCGCCCGTCATGCGAGCCATGGTGACGGGGTGATAGAACCCGTGCGTCATGTCCTCCTCGCGGCTCCAGACGAGCTTCACCGGCACGCCGGGGATCTGCCTGGCGATGAGAACGGCCTGGGTGATGTAGTCGGAGAAGCCCCGCCTGCCGAAGCCGCCACCGAGGTGGAGCTTGTGGACGTCGCACTTGTCGGGCGGCAGACCGGCGGCCCGGGCGGCCGCGCCGAGGGCGGCGTCGCCGTTCTGGGTGGGGCACCAGACCTCGCAACGGTCCGGCCTCCACAACGCCGTGGCGTTCATCGGCTCCAGCGTGGCGTGATTCTGATGCGGGTAGCTGTAGTCGGCCTCGACGCGCCGGGTAGCGCCGGCGATGGCCGCCCGGGCATCGCCGGCGCTGTTGCCGACGAAAACGTCCTTGTCCGAGGTGAGCCCGTCCTTCAGCTCCCGGGCAAAGGACTCGCTCGAGGCGCCGGCGTGTCGGCCCTCGTTCCAGACGACGCCGACGGCATCGAGGGCGCTTCGCGCCTGCCACCAGGTATCGGCGACCACCGCGACGGCGTTGCCGCCGACGGCCAGAACGTTTCTCACGCCGGGCATCGCCTTGGCCTTCGCGGCGTCGAGACTGGCCAGCGTGCCACCGAACACGGGACAGGCCTTGATGGCCGCGTTCAGCATCCCGGGCAGCTTGAGGTCGATGCCGTATATCTGCGAGCCGTCGAGTTTCGGTGCCGTATCCAGGCGCGGCATCGGCTTGCCGATGATCTTCCAGTCCTTCGGCTCCTTCAGCGGCACCATCCACGGCACGGGCAGGCGCCCTGCCAAATCGGCGACTTGGCCGAAGGTGGTCGCGCGGCCGGACGCCTTGTGAATCAGTCGGCCACGGTCCGCGACGATCTCGCCGGCCGCGACGTTCCACTGGCGCGCGGCCGCCTGCTTGAGCATCTCGCGTGCGGTGGCTCCACCCTGGCGGACGTAGTCCTGCGATGCACGGATGCCGAGCGAGCCGTAGGTTCCCATCTCGCGCCAGATGCGGCTGCGGGCGTTATTCGTCGCGGGGGACGGGTACTCGGTGGTCACCCTGGCCCAGTCGCATTCCAGCTCCTCGGCAACAAGCTGGGCGAGGCCGGTGAGTGTGCCCTGGCCCATCTCGGAGCGCGCAATGCGGATCACCACGCTCTCGTCGGACGCCACCACCACCCAGGCATTGACCTCGGACACCGGTCCGGCCCGGCCGACGTAGGGGATGCGGAGGCCGAGGACGAGGCCGCCCGCAGTTACAGCGGCGCCCGTGAGAAGGGCTCGGCGGGTGGGGTGATCAGCCATGGTGTCACCATCGGATCGCGGACGACGCCCGCTTGGTCGCCGGCCTGGATCGAGCCGGAGGCGGTGCACTTTGATTTCAGCCTCCGTCGTGGCATGTTTCCGCCCACAACGAAACCCCCGGAGGAGCCGCACCATGCCCGACGCCGTGATCGTCTCGACTGCCCGCACGCCGATCGGGCGTGCGTTCCGCGGTGCCTTCAACAAGACGCACGGCGCCACCCTCGGAGGTCACGTCGTGGCCGAGGCGGTGAAAAGGGCGAAGGTGGACCCGGCGGAGGTCGACGACGTGCTGATGGGCTGCGCGATGCCAGAGGGTGCGACCGGTGGCAACATCGCGCGGCAAATAGCCGTCCGCGCCGGTTTGCCGGTGACGGTGCCAGGGGCCACGGTCAACCGGTTCTGCTCCTCGGGCCTGCAGACGATCGCAATGGCGGCGCAGCGCATCCGCTCGGACGACGCGGGCATCATCGTGGCCGGCGGGCTCGAATCGATCAGCCTCGTTCAGTCGAACCAGAACGTGCTCGGCGCCAAGGACGAGTGGATCGACCAGCATTGCCCTGCCATCTACTGGCCGATGATCCAGACGGCGGACAACGTCGCCAAGCGCTACGGTGTGAGCCGCGACGTCCAGGATGCCTATGCGCTCGAGAGCCAGCGGCGCACCGCTGCGGCCCAGCAGGCGCGCAGGTTCGACGACGAGATCGTGCCGCTGACGGCGGAAAAGTACATCCTCGACAAGGAAGGCAAGATCGCCGGGACCGAGGTCGCCACCCTGACGCGTGACGAGGGCAATCGCCCCGAGACCAATGCCGAAGGCCTCGCCAAGCTGAAACCGGTTGCCGGGCCCGACAACTTCATCACCGCCGGCAACGCGAGCCAGCTCTCCGACGGCTCCTCGGCTTGCGTCGTGATGAGCGACAAGGAGGCCCAGAAGCGAGGTCTCGCACCGCTCGGCATCTACCGCGGTTTCGAGGTCGCCGGCTGCCATCCTGACGAGATGGGCATCGGCCCGGTGTTCGCCGTGCCGAAGCTGCTCAAGAAGCACGGCCTGAAGGTCGAGGACATCGGCATCTGGGAGCTCAACGAGGCGTTCGCCGTGCAGGTGGTCTACTGCATGGACAAGCTCGGCATACCGCACGACCGTCTCAACGTCGACGGCGGAGCCATCTCGATCGGCCATCCGTACGGCATGTCGGGCGCGCGCCTCACCGGGCATGCTCTGATCGAGGGCAAGCGGCGCGGCGTGAAGTACGCGGTCGTCACCATGTGCATCGGTGGCGGGCAGGGTGCGGCCGGGCTATTCGAGATCGTGTGAGACTGGCGACAGGGTCGCCGGCGGGCGGGCTTCTGGTCGCCGCGCACTATTCATCAACGAGAGGGGGAAACGAGACATGTCGCAGCCTGTCGCCTTGACCACGCCCGGCTATCTGCACCGCGGGCTCGATGCGCTATTCGACATGGCCCGCTCGACGCCGCTCAGCCCCGAATGCGAGGCGTTCTACTTCATCCGGCACGGCGAGACCGACGGCAATCACAAGCGGATTTTCCAGCACGCCGAGATCCCTCTCAACGCGCGTGGCCTGGCGCAGGCGGAGGCAGCGTCCGCGGCCCTCGCCAATGCCCGGCTGCAGCGCATCGTCGCCAGCACGATGACACGGGCGTGGGTGACGGCCGAGATCATCGGGCGGCCGCACGACCTCGCCCCCATCCCCGAGGTCGGGCTGCGCGAGCGCTGGTTCGGCGACCTCGTCGGCACGCCATCCCACGACCATGACTGGCGCGATTCGCCGCCGAATGGCGAGACGATGCACGAGTTCGTCACGCGCACGCAGGCCGGTATCGCCCGCTCGCTCGTTGAGGCGGGCATGACGCGCACCGCTCTCGTTGGACACGGCGGCATCCTCTACGTTTTGGCGCCGAGCCTCGGGCTCGACATCACGACCGAGATGCTGGCCAATGCAACGCCGCTGCTGTTCGAGCGATGCAATGGCAATGCCTGGCAAGTCACGCGCATCGCCGACGTCGGCGCGCGGGGCGACAACGTCTCCTGAGACTGGCGCCGCCCCGCTGGACCATTCAAACAGGAGCGCAGGCTCATGGACATCACCGGACAGTATCGCATTGCCGCGCCCCGTCACGTGGTCTGGGCCGCTCTCAACGACCCCGAGGTGCTCAAGAGATGCATTCCGGGCTGCAAGGAGCTCGAGCAGAAATCGCCGACCGACCTCGCCGCCAAGGTTGGGCTCAAGATCGGCCCGATCTCGGCGACTTTCACGGGCGAGGTGCGGCTCGAGAACCTCGATCCGCCGGCCGGCTACACCATCGTCGGTCAGGGCTCGGGGGGGGCAGCAGGCTTCGCCAAGGGCAGTGCCGAGGTGGTGCTCACCGAAGTCGAAGGAGGAGTAGAGACCGATCTCGCCTACACGGCGAAGGCCGATGTCGGCGGCAAGCTGGCGGCGCTCGGCGGCCGATTGATACAGGCCACCACCAAGAAGCTGGCCGACGAGTTCTTCTCCGCTTTCGCGGCCGAGCTCGGGCCGGACAACGACGAGGCGGCCTCGACCGGGAAGAAGAGCCGCTGGGCGAAGTGGCTCGGCCGGGGTTGATCGCTTCCAGCCGCTGAAGTTGCAGGCGACAGCCGCTGCTTCCGATCAGTGGCGGCATTTTCACGGGTTGGGCGCGTTTCTTTACGCTGGTAGCCCCCGCATGTCTGGACATACGAGCATTCGCTGATATTTTCGCGCCGCGGTCGCACCGTCGGACCGTCAACGAAGATCTGCTGGAGGATACGAATGAAGGAACGCTCGCCGAAGGGCGTCGGTCGCCGCACGGTGCTGAAGGGGGCCGCCGCTACCGCGGCCACAGCCACAATGGGCTTCCCATTCATCTCGAGGGCGCAGAACAAGCCGATCAAAGCCGGCATGGTGACCATCCAGTCCGGACGGTTCGCCGTCATCGGATCGGCCTCGTCGAAGGGCGCCCTCACCGAGATCGAGAAGTTCAACGCGGCCGGAGGCCTCGGTGGCCGCCCGATCGAGCTGATCGTTCGCGACAGCAAGGCCAAACCGGAAGAATCCGCGCGTCTGGCTCGCGAGTTCGTTAACAGCGACGGCTGCGAGATCCTGTTCGATGCCGACACCTCGGCGGCAGCCTTTGCGATCCAGGAGGTCGCAAAGGAAACCGGTGTCCTCACGGTTCACATGAACTCCGAGACATCGTCGCTGACGGCGGACCCCAAGATCCGGGTCGCAACGGCCTTCCGGTCCGCGCGCCAGGGCATTCACGATTCCATCGCTGGTGGGGCCTATGCGGCCGAGGTCGCGAAGGCCAAGAAGCTCAACAAGTGGATGGGCTGCTCGCCCGACTATGCCTACGGGCGCGACTCCAACCAGCTGTTCTTCGAGTACCTGAAGCACTTCTACAAGGATGCCGAGGTGATCGGCGAGAGCTGGCCGAAGCTGGCGCAACCCGACTACACCGAGCAGCTGACGAAGATCCTGCAAGCCAAGCCGCAGGCAGTCTACACGTGCCTTTGGGGCGGCGACCTCACGGCGTTCATCGACCAGAGCAGCATCTACAATCTGTTTGCACAGATGGATGTGTTCGCCATCAACATCGCCGACTATGCGATCCTGACGGCGGTGAAGAACCTGCCAAAAGGCATCCATTCGGGCAGCCGCTATCTCGCGACGTTCCCGAAGACCAAGGAGAATGCCGACTGGTCGGCGGCCTATCGCGCGAAGTTCAAGGAGTTTCCTCTCAACTGGTCGTGGGAGAATGCGGTCGGCGCGAAGTTCGTCATCGACGCCATCAAGAGGACGAACAGCACCGATTCCAAGAAGGTCGCCGAGGCGATGGCCGGAGCGACGATCGACTCGCCATTCGGCGTCGACGGCAAGATCATGATGCGGGCCGACGATCACACCATCATCAACTACGCCACCGGCTGGGGACAGACGATCCAGCAGGATCCCTTCGTACCCGACGTGAAGGCCGTCGATTGGAAGGTGATCCTCGAGCTCGAGGCCGAGTGGAAGAAGAAGAACAAATACACCTGACCCTCGGTCATCGATTCCGCGCGGGCGGCGCATCAGCGTCGCCCGCAATCGTGTCCGCACGTGTCTGGACCAGGTGAAACGTGGATCTCGGTGCTCTCGGCAACTGCCTGATCTCGCCATCGTGCGTGGTCACGCAAACCACCAGCGGCCTCATCATCGGGCTGCTTCTCTTTCTCGTGGCGGCCGGTGTGTCGCTGATTTTCGGCGTCCTCAAGGTGGTCAACTTCGCGCACGGCTCTTTCTATATGCTGGGCGCCTATTTCGCCTGGACCGCCTATCAGGTCACGGGGAGCTATCTGGTCGCTGTCCTGGCAGGCGGCATCGGCGTGGCCGTGTTCGGTGTCGTGTTCGAGCGATTGTTGATGAGTCGGGTCTACGGCTCGGCCGTGCTGATGCAGCTCCTTGTCTGCTACGGCGTGATCCTGATCCTGGACGACGTCGTCAAGCTGGTGTGGGGCGCCGACTTCCTGTCGTTCGGCATGCCGTCGGCATTCCAGCAGCTGCCGTACGTGTTCGCCGGCGGTGTGGTGCCCGTGTTCTATCTCTTCCTCATCGTGGTCACGCTGGTGATCGCAGGGCTGCTGGGCCTGCTCATCACCAGAACACGCTACGGCAAGATCGTCCGTGCCGCGGCGGTCAATCCATCGATGGTCTCGGCGCTCGGCATCAACACCGGTGTCGTCTACGCGAGCGTGTTCGTGCTCGGAGGGCTGCTTGCCGGTCTCGCTGGCGGACTGGCCGCCCCGGTGCGTTCCCTCACCGCCGGCATGGGCACGTCGATCGTCGTCGAGAGCTTCATCGTGACGGTGATCGGGGGAATGGGCTCGGTCGCGGGCGCACTCGTCGGCTCCATCTTGGTGGGCCTCGTCCGCAGCTTCGGGACGATCGGCTTCCCGCTATTCACCGAGGGACTGATGTTCCTGCTAATGGCCGTCGTGCTGGTGCTGAAACCCAGCGGTCTCTTCGGCAAGAGAGGCGTATGACATGGGTCGCTCATCCCTGGCGCGCGACGTCCTCCTCGCGATCGTCGTGTTTGCCGTTCTCGCGGCGCTCCCCTACTTCATCCCCGGCAAGGGCTTCACGGACTTCGTCGTGCGTCTCGCCGCATTTGCCATCTTTGCGACGTCGCTCAACCTGCTGGTCGGCTACGGGGGCATGGAGAGCTTCGGCCACGGCCTCTACTTCGGCCTCGGATGCTACAGCTTCGTGCTGATCATGAAGAACTTCGACGCCTCGATTCCCGTCGCGTTCCTGCTGACGGTGCTGCTGAGCGTCGTGGTTGGCGCCGTGGTCGGCTCGATCTGCGTCAATCTCAACGAGACCTACTTCGCGTTCCTGACGCTCGCCTTCCAGATGCTGCTCCATAGCCTGATCATAGCCTGGACCCCGATAACGGGCGGGGACCAAGGATTGACCGGCATTCCGAAGCCGCCATTCCTCGGCATGAGGCTCGACGACTATTACCACCTCTATCTGTTCGCATCGGGGCTGATGGTGGCGAGCCTGCTCGTCATGTATCACCTCGTTCAGTCGCCCTTCGGGTATACGCTGCGCATGATCCGGGACAATGCAGCGCGGGCGCCGTTTCTGGGCATCAGCGTGTTCCGGGTGCGTCTCATGGCGTACGTGATCGCCGGGGCGTTCGGCTCGATCGGCGGTATCGTGATGAGCCTGTTCGCGACGGGTGCCTTCCCCGATTTCGCTTACTGGACCATCTCCGGCGAGGCGATCTTCATGATCATGCTCGGCGGCATCACGGTCTTTCTGGGCCCGCTGGTTGGCACCATCATGCTCCTGCTGCTCAACGACGTGGTGACCAAGCTGACCAGTCACTACGGGCTGGTGCTCGGCACGATCATCCTGCTGTTCGCGCTGGGCCTCAGGAAGGGGCTCATGGACTTCCTCGCGGATATGTGGCGGGACCGGAAGCGGTCCACCCCCGCTCCGCTCCCGACTGGTGCGCCGGCCGTCTCTGCCAAGGCCGGGGAGTAGCCGACATGCTGAAGATCGAGAA
This sequence comes from Hyphomicrobiaceae bacterium, assembly GCA_033764055.1. Classification (GTDB taxonomy): domain Bacteria; phylum Pseudomonadota; class Alphaproteobacteria; order Rhizobiales; family Hyphomicrobiaceae. The sequence goes on along the minus strand of JANRJI010000092.1, from coordinate 6,084 downwards.
CCTCAGCAAATCGTTCGGCGGCATTGCGGCGACCAACGATGTCTCGCTGCACTTCCCCAAGGGCTCGCTCAGCGCGGTGATCGGACCGAACGGGGCCGGCAAGACGACCTTCTTCAATCTGATCACGGGCGCGTTCCGACCGGACGCGGGTCGAATCCTGCTCGACGGCAAGGACATAGCCGGGTTGTCGCCCCCTGAGATCGTGCGGCGCGGCATCGGACGCGCCTTCCAGATCGCGCGCATCTTTCCGACGCTGACCGTTCGAGAGGCCATCCTCGGCGCGGTGCAGGCGCATCGCGGCCAGCACATCGTGATGAGCCGGCGCTTTCCGCTCATCGAGTCGGAGGACCGGGCGCGGCATGTGCTCGAGCTCGTCGGGCTTGCGCCGAAGGCGGAAACGCTATCTCGCAACCTGTCGCACGGCGACCAGAAGCTGCTCGACATCGCTCTGGCTCTGGTGCTCGAGCCCAGCGTGCTGCTGCTCGACGAGCCGACGGCCGGCATGGGACCCGAGGAGCGGTGGGCCATGATCGACACGGTGCAGCGCCTGTGGGAGGCGGAGAGGATGACGCTCATCTTCATCGAGCACGACATGTCGATCGTCTTCAAGATCGCCCAGTCCATCAAGGTGCTCAGCTACGGACGCGTGCTGGCCGAGGGCACGCCGGAGGAGATCCGCCGGCATCCAGAGGTGATCAAGGCGTATCTCGGCGACGAGTTCGAGGCTGGCCACGCATGACAAGCCCCCGCACCATCTTCTCCGCCGAGGAGATCGACGTCTTCTACGGAACGAGCCAGATCCTGTTCGGCCTGTCGATCGCCGTGACCGAAGGCCAGACGATGGCACTTCTCGGCCGCAATGGCGCCGGCAAGTCGACGACCATGAAGGCGCTCGCTGGCCTGGCCCCGCCGCGACGCGGCAAGGTGAGCGTGCTCGGCACCGAGATGCAGCGGCGAAAGCCGCACCACATCGCGCGGGCGGGTCTCGGCTACGTGCCGGAGGACCGTCAGATTTTTCCCGAGCACACGGTCGAGGACAACCTGCTGATCGGCGCCAAGAAGGGCCCGAACGGCGAGGACTACTGGAACATCGCGCGCATCTACGAGATGCTGCCTCTGCTCGAGCCGCTCAAGGGCCGGTTCGGTGGCCGCCTCTCCGGCGGCGAGCAGCAGATGCTGACGATCGGGCGCGCGCTGATGGGCAATCCCATCGGGCTCCTGCTCGACGAGCCGAGCGAGGGGCTCGCCCCGGTCATCGTGCAGCAGATCGGCGCCCTAATACGGAAGTTGCGCGATATGGGCACGACGGTGCTCCTGGCCGAGCAGAACATGCATTTCTGCCTCGGCATCGCCAGTCACGCGACGGTGATCGACAAGGGCGAGGTGGTCTACCGCAACACCATCGAGGCGCTGCGCCAGGACGAGGACATCAAGAGCCGCTATCTGGCGCTGTAGGGCGGGCGCGAAAGCCTCCGGAACCGCAGCTGTCCGGGTGGGACGTTCTCGCGCATCCTACTGGACCACCGGTTTTCCCTGGCGCAATCTGAGCGGGTCATTCCTCGGACGGCTGCCGGGAGAGCGCCCGTGAACCTCAGCTACTCGGATAAGTACCTGGCTCTCCAGCGCGAGGTGCGCGCGTTCGTGGCCAAGCACGGCCATCGCTCCCCGCGCAGCGGCGGCGGACGCGTCAAGCCCTCGCAGAAGGCGCTCGACTGGCAGCGGCTGCTGCTGGAGCACGGGCTCGTCGCGCGAACTATCCCGAAGGCGTACGGCGGTGCTGGAATGCCGCTCGACGTGCTGGAGCTCGCCGTCATTGCCGACGAGTTGTCGAAGGCAGGCGTGGACCAGGGCATCAAGAATCAGGGCATCTCGATGCTGGTGCCGACGCTGCTCGAGGTCGGCACGCCGGAGCAGTGCAAGCGGTGGATCGAGCCGACCATCCGCGGCGACATCATCTGGTGCCAGGGGTACTCGGAGCCGGGCTCGGGCTCGGACCTCGCCAATGCACGCACCAGCGCTGTTGTGCAGGATGGGCAATTCGTCATCAACGGGCAGAAGATCTGGACCAGCTCGGCGCACTACGCCGACATGATGTTCCTGCTCTGCCGCACCGAGCCCGACGCACCGAAGCATGCCGGGCTGTCGTATCTGCTGGTGCCGATGACTGCGCCTGGAATCGAGGTGCGCCCGCTGGTGACGATGACCGGCCGCGCCACATTCAACGAGACGTTCTTCACCGACGTGCGGGTGCCGGTCGACCAGATCGTGATGGGGCGCGGTGACGGCTGGCAAGTGGCCAACATCACGCTGAAGTTCGAGCGGCTGCTGCTCGGCGATCCGAACAAGCTGTCGGCTCGCTTCGAGCGGGTGCGCGAGATGATGGAGCGCACCGAGATCGACGGGCGGCGCTTCATCGACATTCCGGAGTATCGCGATCGCCTGATGCGGCTGCAGGGCGAGGTGCTGGCCGCCAAGTATCACGGCCTCAGGCTGCTGACCGAGCAGGCGAAGGGCGAGGACTCGGGGCTCGGCCGCCTGATCGTCAAGTACCATGGCACGATGCTCGCCTACCGGCTGTCGTCGCTGGCGGTCGACGTGCTCGGCGCGGCGGGGCTCGCCTACGACCCCGACGACGAGCTCGGCGAGACGGACGAGCCGACCGCCTGGCACATCGACAACATGTACGACATCGGCCTGATCATCGGTGGTGGGTCGTCGAACATCCAGAGGAACATCATCGGCGAGCGGGGGCTCGGGCTGCCGCGCGAGCCAAAGACTGCGCCGGTCGCCGAGAGGAGGGCCTGAGCCATGGAATTCGGCCTCTCGGACGAGCAGCGGATGCTCGAGCAATCGCTGCGCGGCTATCTCGCCGAGCACCTGCCGATGGAGAAGCGGCGGGCGATTGCAGCGGGCGGCGGCCACGATGGGGAGCTGTGGCAGGGCCTCGCGGGGCAGGGGCTGCCGGGGCTCATGGTGTCGGAGCGGCACGGCGGGTCGGGGCTCGAGGTGCTCGACGCCGCGATCGCCGCGGTAAGCCTCGGCTACCACGCGGTGCCGGGCTGCTTCGCGGCCGGGCTGGTCATGGCTCCGCTGGCGCTGCGGGTGAGCGGCACGGAGGCACAACAGGCGGCGTGGCTGCCGCGTATCGCCTCAGGCGACGTGCGGACGGCCGTTGGATTTGCAGGTCATGCGGGGCAGACCGGCAGAGGCGGGCTCACCCTCGACGGGGAGCGTCTCTCGGGCACCGTGACGCGCATTCTCGACGGTGCCGGGGCGACGCACGTGCTCGTGTATCTCGCCGACGGGCGGGCCGCGATCGTAGCGCTCGATGCGCCGGGTGTGGCGGCGGCCATGGTCAAGAGCCTCGACCGGACGCGACCGCTGATGGACGTAGCCTTCGAGAATGCCACGGTGACGGTGCTCAACGCGGCGAACGACGCGGCTGCGGCACGGACGCGCGTGCTCGACGCCGGCCGCATCATGCTCGCCGCCGACACGCTCGGTGCAGCCCAGGCGATGATCGACCAGGCGGTGGCCTACGCCAAGGAGCGCGTTCAGTTCGGACGCGTCATCGGCTCGTTCCAGGGTGTCAAGCACACACTTGCGGATCTTGTGACGATGCTCGAGCCGTGCCACAGCCTCGTCTGGTTCGCGGCCCACGCACAAGACGCACTGCCCGAGGAGGCGCGCGTTGCAGCGCTGCAGGCCAAAGCGCATCTCGATGACGTTGGTCGCGAGGTGGCGCGGCTGGCAACCGAGGTGCACGGCGGCATGGGCTTCACGGACCTGCTCGGCCTTCACTACTGGTTCAAGCGCATCGATGCCAACCGGCAGCTGCTCGGCACGCCGGAGCTGCTGCGCCATGAGGCTGCGGTGGTGCAGGGCTGGGCCGGGTAGCGGGGCGACGCGCGCCCTACCGCACGACCTGACGATGCGGATTCGATTGCCAGAGAGCCGCATCCGCGCCCGCGCTGTCGATGATGCGCGCAATCGACGCGAGCGTGTGGGTGTGGACGTAGTTTGGACCGCTGTTCGGTGCGGCCCATGCAACTTTCGACCAGAACGTACCATCGCTCTCGGCGATGTCCTGCCTCAAGATTGCCGACGCCGACCGGCGGGCCAACGGCAACAGCTCTTCCACCAGCGGTGCGGGAGCGCGCTGCAAGCTCTCGCTCCAGGCGTTGGCGCCGACAAGCGATCTGAACGCGAGCAGGTCGTCGTGAGAGCACGCGGCCGTGAGATGTGCGTAGCGTAGCCAAAGGCCGGCCCCGGCCTGTCCGTGCGCGCTCTCGTAGCGGATGGTCAGCTCGAACAAGCGGCGAGCCAGATCGTCCTTGTCGACCTCCTGGCCTGCCCGAGCGGCGTCGAGGGCGGTGCGGACGGCCGCTGCAGCCCGCTGCAGCTCGCGCGTGCTGCCAAAGTCGCCGGGCTGCGATTTGATGAACCGTGCGAAAAGGGCCCTCGGCACTGAGGCTGCGTCCAACACGAGCGACTGGGGTGCGTGGCCGGGTGCATTGAGAGCGAAACCGCCGACGGCCAACGCGACGACGGCCAAGATGGCGCTCCGCAGCTCGACCGAAGGAAATAGGAGCTCCCGAGTAGCCGGCCTTTCCGTGCTGCCAGCGGCGATCAGAACGACGAAAGACGCCATAAGGGGCAAATGACCGATCAGCTCGTGCATCCCGAAAACGACGGCCGTCAGGCTGAAAATCGAGAGGAGAAGGCACGATACGGCACGAGCTGCAACATTGCCGACCAGCATCGCGCCGAGAGTCGCCTCGACGAGACCAGCCCCGACAACGAAATGCAGATTCGTGAATCCAGTCGCCCCGAGGAAGGCCGGGATATTGACGAAGCTGAATTTGTCGACGAATGCCAAGGAGGGCGCCGGAAACAGAAGTTTGTCGTGCGCGGCAAGGGCGATCAATTGAATGCCGAGACCGATGCGGAGAAAGTCTGCCGCGCTTCGCGAACGGATGTCGCGCCAGCCGGCGGGATGATTTCCGGTCTCGTCGATCTGCCATCTGATCTGGAATGGGCCGGAAGTGGTGCCGACCCGCATCACGCGGCTGGACGGCAGGCTGCGCAAGGACAGAAGAAGCGCATCCCGATCGACCGTCGAGATCAGGGGCGCCATCAGGAACAACGCCCCGCCGATGGCGACCAGCTCGAACGCGTAGTCGATGGCGTGCCCGAACGAATGCAAAGCCCAGCACGAGACCGGAAGAAGCAGGGTCGCGATGGCGGCCAGCAGCAGCCGCGACTGAAGGACGAACATCGCCCCAGTTACGATCTGCAGAAATGCGATCGTCGCATGCAGGACACCGTTGCCAAGCGGGAGGTCAGGGGCTACCAGCACCTGCGACATGCTGTTGAGAATGAGAGTGGACCCGAAAGCCACGCTCAGCAATCGCCAGTCTAAGTCGTGCCGCAGCCGGATCGGACGATACAGATAGCGCGCAATCTCAGCTTTGCGGCGCGCCAGCTCCTCCAGGGCAAGTCCGCCGATCAGCACGAGGATCGCAATTGCGATCAGAATGCCGTAAATTGCGTCGAATACGACCGGCGGTGGGGGCGGCAGTGGCTCGGCACCGAGGAACCAGCGCGAATGAGCCATCGCGGCGTCGCTGCGAAACTGGCTCGCCAGAAACAGCGCTATGCCCAGCCCCGAGGATGTCCATGCACGTGTCATCATTACCGGCCCAATAAAGCGGGATTACGCAGCATCTCCAGATCGTCTCTCGGCGGATATTGACGATCGGCTTCGGCCTCGACAATCTGACCAAAGTCGGGTGGTGATATGACTTTGGGCTTGTACCCGGAGCACTTGCCGATGTCCCGGCAGACGCAGTGCCTGCACTTCGAGCCTCGGTCCTCGGCTTTCAGCCGAGCGCGTGAGCACCGGCCGAAGAACTGCACCTTGGCTGCTCCCTCGCGGGTCGCCCCCAAACCCCGGCTAGCGATTTTGCGGTGACGCATGGCTCGGCGCGACATCGCGTTTCCGGGCCTTTTGCGATTCAAGTACCTTTCACCCGGCGGGTGCAAGGGATCGCGGGCGATGAGCGGACGACTGAACTTCGAGAT
>JANRJI010000091.1:0-6982 GCA_033764055.1 Hyphomicrobiaceae bacterium | reverse complement strand
ACGCCGAGCTGGCCGAGGCGCACCATCTCGACCTGGCTCATCGGAATGCCGCCGACGATCTGGGCCAGATACTCGCCAAACGCGGCATCGAGCAGCAGGTGCTCCATCTCGCCGAGCCGGCCCTCGTCGGCGAGGCCGCGTGCCCAGCCGAGCATCTGGCGCAGCGCCTCGACGTAGGTCGCGAGCCAGGCGAGGCCGTGCAGCGCATGCTGGGCGGCGTCCGGCGTGGCAGCGGCTGCCTGCTTCTGGCGCACGCCCGACTTGGCGAGACCCAGCACCCGCTCGGCGGCGGCGATTGCGCCCCCGTGGACCTCGAAGCTCGTCGATCGTGCGCTCAATGCCGCCTCGGCCATGTGTCGTCTCCAAAGGGTGTGTTGCGCTGCACAATAGCGGTGCCTCGGCGTGTGACAAGATGGTGCGTCGCCCAGGCTTTCGCGATGCGCCGGATGGCAATAGGGAACGGCGCTGGGTATCGTGCTATGGCGGCATTCACGTCACGCTCGGCGCCGACCGGCTCATGGACATCATGAGCGACCTCACGACCTTCGACATGGTTGCCGGTGTCGCGATGATTCTCGTCGCGCTCGAGGCGGCACGGCGCACCATCGGTCTGTCGCTGCCCCTGATGGCGGTGCTGTCGCTCGCCTTCTACCTGATCGGCAACAAGCTGCTCTCGGGCAACTGGCAGCCGCCTCGCGTGTCGCCCGACACCGCGATGATGACGCTCTACGCGTCGACCCAGGGCATGTTCGGCGTGATGGCCGACATCGGCACGCGCGTCGTCGCGATCTACGTCATATTCGGATCGCTGCTGATGGCTGTCGAAGCGGGCGAGACCGGCCGGCGATCCTGATGATGGGGTCCTGGCCGGAGATCGCCTACCACGTTGCGATAAGCTGGGCGGCTGTCGTGGCCATGTGCGGTGCCTCGATCGGCTACCTGCTCGGGCCACTCGCCTGGCCGGTCCGCATTTGGCTCTATCTGGCGGCTGCGACGCTGTTCTATCCGTCGGTCTACGCCGACGTGGCCGGCATCGTCATGTTGGGACTTTTCGTCGCCTGGCAACTGCTTACGTCACGGCGGGCGGTGGAGCAGGCCTAACGCGTGCGATGCGGCGGGCGGCCCGATGCGCCGACCGACCTCGCCGCGATGGCCCTGGGGAGCGGGGCCCCCGCCGCCCCCGCCGCCTCAACCTCTGATCTCGCCGCCGGTCGCCTTGCCGACCTCGGCGATGACCTTCTTCCCGACGGCGTCGATCTCCTCGTCGGTGAGCGTGCGCTCGGTCGGTGTCAGGGTCACCTCGATGGCGAGCGATTTCCGGTCGATGCCGAGATTGCCTCCCTCGAACAGGTCGAACACCCGCACGCTGGTGATCAGCGCCTTGTCGGCCTTCTCGGCTGCCTTGACCACATCTCCGGCCGCGACCTCCTTGGCGAGGACGAAGGCGAAATCGCGCGTCACTGGCAGAAGGTCGCTGGCGCCGAGGGGCGCCCGGGCGCGATTCTTGCGCCTCTCCGGGGGCAGGGCGTCGAGGAAAACCTCGAACGCCGCTGCCGGCCCGCCGACGTCCATCAGCTTGAGCGTGGCCGGGTGCAACTCGCCGAAATGGGCGAGCACGACCTTTGGGCCGAGCCGCAGCGTGGCCGAGCGGCCGGGGTGGTACCAGGCTGGTGCGTCGCGGGTGACCTGGGCTTTGGCGGGATCGAGGCCGAGGCTCGCCAGCAGCGCCATGGCATCGGCTTTGACGTCGAACACACCGGCCGACTCCGCGGCGCCGTCCCAGCTCCGTCCCGAGCCGGTCAGCCCCGAGGCGCCGGCCCGGACGCCTGCTGCCGCGAGGAATTGATCCTTCTCGCCATCGCCGCGGTAGGCCTGCCCCACCTCGAACAGCGCGATATCGGCAAAGCCGCGGTTATGGTTGCGGTGCACGGCCGCCAGCAGCCCAGGCAAGAGGCCCGGCCGCATGGTCGTCATCTCCGACGAGATGGGATTGGCGAGCTGCAGCGCCTCCGATCCGCCGCCGAAATGGGCCGCCTCCGTGTCCTTGATGAAGGACCAGGTCACCGCCTCGACATAACCGCGGGCGGCGAGCCCGCGACGCGCGCGGCGGACGCGGCGCTGGCTCTCGGTCAACGTGGCCCGCGTCACACCTCCGTCAAGTCGCGGCAGTGGCGTCGAGGCGATGGTCTCGAGCCCAGCAATGCGCGCCACCTCCTCGACCAGATCGGCGGGACCATGCACGTCGGGGCGCCACGAGGGGGCGGTGATCCGGTAGCGCGGACCATTGCCGGCGATGGTGAAGCCGAGGGCCTCGAGCGTCCGGCGGATCTCGGCGTCGGGGAGCTTGAGGCCCATGAGTCTGTCGACGCGGGCGAACTCGAAGTCGACCGTGAATGGCTTCACCGGAGGCGCGCCCGCGATCTTCCTGCGTGAGGGGGCGCCGCCGACGATGTCGAGCATCATGCGGGTCGCGAGATCCAGCCCGGGCTCTATGAAGCCCGGATCGACGCCGCGCTCGAAGCGATAGCGCGCATCCGTCGTGATGCCGAGCTTGCGGCCTGTGGTCGCGATGGCGATCGGCACGAAATAGGCGCACTCGATCAGGATGTTGGTCGTCTCGGGCGTGCAGCCGGAATGCTCGCCGCCCATGATGCCGCCGATGTCGTGCACGTCCTTGGCATCGGCGATGACGCACATCGTCTCGTCGAGCGTGTAGGTGCGGCCGTTCAATGCCAGCACCTGCTCGCCGTTCCGCGCCATGCGGGAGCGGATGGCGCCTGTCAGCTTGTCGGCATCGTAGACGTGCAGCGGCCGGCCGCGGTCGATCATGATGTAGTTGGTGACGTCGACCACGGCATTGATCGGCCGCTGGCCGATGGCCTTGAGGCGCTGCTGCATCCAGGCCGGCGACGCGCCGTTCTTGATCCCCTTGATGTAGCGCCCCGCAAAGCATGTGCACGGTGCGCCATCGAGGGACGGGAACTCGAGCAGGATGTCGACCGGGCTGTCGTAGCTGCCCTCGACGCCCTCGATCGGCCTCTCGGGCTTCAGCGCGCCGAGGCCGGCTGCGGCAAGGTCGCGGGCGACACCGCGGACGCCGGTGCAGTCGGGCCGGTTGGGCGTGAGCTTGATCTCGATCACCGGATCGGACAGGCCCAGCACCTCGGCGTAGCGCTTGCCGACGCTGTCCGCGAGCTTCGGGTCGAGGTCGACGATGCCGGCGTGGTCGTCCGACAATTCCATCTCGCGCTCGGACAGCATCATGCCCATCGACACGACGCCACGGACCGGCTTCTTCTCGAGCGTGATGCCGGTGCCTGGAATGTAGGCGCCGAGCGGTGCGAAGACGCCGACCATCCCGGCGCGGGCGTTGGGCGCGCCGCACACGACCTCGACCGCTGGCTTGCCTGAAGCGATCTCGACCTGCAGCACCTGCAACCGATCTGCCTGGGGATGGCGCTTGGCCTCCAGCACGCGGGCGATGGTGAACGAGCCGAGCTTCTCGCCCGGATCCTCGATGCCTTCGACCTCGAGCCCGATCTGGTCGAGCCGCGAGCGGATCTCGGCGAGCGAGGCGGTGGTCTCGAGGTGGTCCTTCAGCCAGGAGAGAGTGAATTTCATCGGTCGTCCGTGTCCTCGGGCCCTGCCGTCCACGCCGCCGTGACATCGGGGGGGGGCGCCGACGGCAGCGGCGATGGCGCCGCCAGCCGAAGGCCAGGGTCGCGTTGAGATGCTGGAGCACTCTCTAGTCTGCTGCCGCGCGCTCGCCAAGCGGGCAGTGCGCAGGCGGCGGGCAGGGCTACGCGCGGAATGCGGCCCCGGCTCCGAATACGACTGCGGCCGTGGTGACGCCGAGCGTCGCCACAGCCGCTGCAATCGCTGAAGGGAGTGGGCCCTCAAGCCTCTCAGGTGCGGCGCGTCATGCGGCAGGCGCCGTCGACGCCGTTGTCGTCGCAGGCGTCGGGATTGTCGATGCCGTTGTCCTCTGGTTTGCCACGGCCCTTGCCACTAGCGGCCAGCAGGGCGTCACCGATGTGCGCTGTCTCGACCGCGAGACCGGTCGCTGCAAACGTGGGTGCCGTGAAGCCGACGAGCGAGATGGCCAGGCCCGCTGCGGCCAGATGGCTGATGAGCTGCATTGATCTATCACTCCAGTGCGAGATGCACGCCCAATTCACTGCCCATTAATGATGCTGCAGACCATGGGCTATGGTCGCGGACTGAGGTCTGATGGCGGATGAAATTTGGCGACAGCGGTTTCGGTCGCGATGTCAATCTATTGCTGGACACTGTTGCATAATGCGCTCGAGGCTCCACCCTCGCTGCCGAACCGTATGGGGGCCGGCGCTCGAGGTGCCCCTGCTCACCGATCGAACAGATTGAGCTGCCGGCGTTTCTCCGTCTCGGCGACGCGGGGAATGCGCTTGTAGCCGAAGCCCGTGCGCTCCACCCGCCCGGGATATCGCTCGCGGAACGCCGTCTCCGCCTTGACGCGCGCGCCAGGGAAGCGCTCGCCCCACCAGATCTCGTAGAGGCGGCGGGGATCGCAGCCATAGCGGGCGACCAGGCTCTTCGGCCGGATGCGCAGCCAGCGCGCGATCCAGATCTCGATGGCCTCTGCCTCCGTCAGGGGTCGTGGTGCTGCCTGCACCCCGATCGGCTTCTCCGGTTCATCGAGCACAGCGACGCTTGACCTCTATTCCTCTTTCGTTCCATTGATCGCTGGCAATTCGAGCGAACTCAAGGCGCTCGCGCACAATGGGTGTCGAACGCGCATCGGCACCGCAGCGACAGGAGCCCTCGGGCGCATGATCCTTTTCCCGGCGATCGACCTCAAGGACGGCCAGTGCGTGCGCCTCAAGCTCGGCGAGATGAGCAAGGCGACCGTCTTCAACGACGACCCGGCGGCGCAGGCCCGGGACTTCGAGGCTCAGGGCTTCGAATACCTGCACATCGTCGATCTCAATGGGGCCTTCGCCGGCCGTCCGGTCAACGGGGCCGCCGTCGAGGCAATCCTGTCGGCGGTGCGCATGCCGGTGCAACTCGGCGGCGGCATCCGGGATATGGCCACCATCGAGATGTGGCTCGCCAAGGGCGTGCGACGCGTCATCCTCGGCACTGTGGCCGTGCGCGACCCGGCCCTGGTCAGGGCCGCGGCCAAGTCCTTTCCGGGTCGGGTCGCGGTCGGGATCGACGCCAAGAGCGGCAAGGTGGCGGTCGAAGGCTGGGCCGAGACGTCCGAGCTGACGGCGGCCGATCTCGCCCGGCGCTTCGAGGATGCCGGCGTGGCGGCGATCATCTATACCGATATCGAACGTGACGGCGTGCTGATGGGCCTCAATCTGCCGGCAACGGCCGCGCTCGCCGCGGTCACCTCGATCCCCGTCATCGCGTCCGGGGGCCTCGCCTCGATGGCCGACGTCGAGGCGCTTCTGCGACCGGAGAACGCCCGTCTCGAAGGTGCCATCACGGGCCGCGCGCTTTACGACGGGCGTCTCGACAGCCGGGCCGCGCTGGCGCGAATCAAGGCTGCGCGGAGCCTGTGATCGGTGCTCGCTCCGATGAGGGAAGTCTGCAAGATCGCAGGGGAAAACCTTGCAGTGCCAGCACGGTTGGCCGCGATACGCGGTTAGGTTAACATGATGCGTTGTAGCGGCGCACGCCGGGGCCGCCACATTTCGTACACGTTGGAGCCATAGAGGCGGCGCGGGGCGCACTCGAGCCGTCGGGGAACCAGGGTCATGAATCAGAAGAGCACCATCGCTCTCGTCGACGACGAGCGGAACATCCTCGCCTCGCTGCGCATCGCACTCGAGGCGGAGGGCTTCAAGGTGCGCACCTACGGCGACGGTGCGTCGGCGCTGGAGGCGCTCACCGAGGAGCCGGCGGACCTCGGCATCTTCGATATCAAGATGCCGAAGATGGACGGCATGGAGCTGCTTCGGCGCATGCGCCAGCAGTCCGACATGCCGGTGATCTTCCTCACCTCGAAGGACGAGGAGATCGACGAGCTGTTCGGCCTCAAGATGGGCGCCGACGACTATATCGCAAAGCCGTTCTCGCAGCGGCTCGTGGTCGAGCGCGTGAAAGCCGTGCTGCGGCGGTTCCAGCCCAAGGAGGGGCAGGCGGCACCGACGGAGGCGGCCCGCATCGTCGAGCGCGGCAAGCTCAAGCTCGATCCCGAGCGCCACACGTGCCATTGGGACAACAAGGGCGTGACGCTGACCGTGACCGAGTTCCTGATCCTGCAGGCGCTGGCCCAGCGTCCCGGTGTCGTCAAGACGCGCGATGCCCTGATGGATGCCGCCTACGACGATCAGGTCTACGTGGACGACCGCACCATCGACAGCCACATCAAGCGGCTCAGGAAGAAGTTCAAGGCGGTCGATGACGACTTCGACGTGATTGAGACGCTTTACGGCGTCGGCTATCGCTTCAAGGAAGCCTGAGCAGCAGCCGGGGTCTCATGGCACTCGACTGGCAGAACGCCGGGGCATCGGGCGGCGAGGCCACGAAGCCCGCCGTCGCGCTCATCAGGCGGCTCCTGGGATCGTTGCTCGAGGGCTGGCTGGCGGTGCGACGGCGCCTCGTCGGCACTGTGCTCGTGCGCTTCTTCGCGCAGTCGCTCGCCCGGCGCATTTTCTTCTCGAACGTCGTCGGGCTGCTGGTGCTGCTCGTCGGCATCTTCTGGGTCTCCCAGCAGCATGCGCTCCTCATCACCGCCAAGCGGGAGAGCCTGCAGGTTCAAGGCGAGATCATCGCCGCGGCGATCGCGGCGAGCGCCTCCGTCCACACCAACGACATCATGTTCGATCCGCGCCGGCTGCAGGACGTGGGCGCCGGTAGCGTCGTACAGCGCACGGACGCCTTCGCCTCGCTCGACGGTCTCGAGCTATCGCTGCGCCCGGAGGAGGTCGGACCGGTGATCCGGCGGCTCATTCTGCCGGTCCAGGCCAGCACACGGGCGCGCATCTACGACCGC
>JANRJI010000090.1:0-94824 GCA_033764055.1 Hyphomicrobiaceae bacterium | reverse complement strand
CCCGCTCCTCGACGGCCAGCGACAACTTCACTTTGAGATCTTCGACCGAGGTCTGAAGGTTCTCGCGGCGCTGACGCGCTGCCTTGGCGAAGGTGGAGTAGGCGAAGTGCTTCGCATCGCGGATGCCGGTCCGCTCCTCCTCCGTGGTGATCTGGCGGACCAGATCGTCGACCATCATCTCGAACTCGCGGATCATGGCTTCCAGGTCGGTGACCTTGCGGGCTTTCTCGCGGGCCTCGAACCGCATCAGACGAAGAGCGCTCTCTCGTGGCTTCATGACGCTTACAACCCCCACTCGCTCGATGACTCTACGCCAGCGGCAAATTCAAGTTCCGTGCCACTAGTTTATGACGCCTTGTTCGCCTCGCGCAAGACCAGTGCATATAGCACCTGTAACGATCCGGCACAGGTTGCGCTCGTGCTGTCCCCGATCGGAGCACTCACGCGGGGGGCACCATGCACGATCCGCATTAAGTTGCAGTAAAGCAACGCCATCGCATCGATCGTCGCAGGGTGTGGCAGGCTTCGACACGGATCGCCGACGGTTCCACGCCGGGCGAGCACGCGAGAGAAGACGCTGAAGTCTTGTCGATCCGATGCGTTCTCCACATAGCGCGGAGCCCCCGGCACCGGTTCCACGGGCGGGCCGCAAATTTGGACGCCTACCTCCGATTCGGATTGCCGCGAGCACATCTCGCTAGGGACGGCATCGCAAATCAGGTAATCATCCACCGGGTAGTTCAGCGTGCGCACCGTGGAGGGAACGGGGCTGCACGCTCGGGGCAGTAAGCGTCGCGTGTGTGGGTGTTTTACGGGGTGGAGCTCTCCGCCGCCGGCAGGATGGTTGCTGCCATGCGGGTGGTGGCGGCCGAGCTGTCGCGACTGTAGGCCTGTCCGGCTGTGTACCGCCGCGAAAAGTTACGATCAACACGGGTCGGCAAGAGAGTTTGTTAACCTCTGACGCCTACATTTCCAAAACATGAATGCGGGCGTTGGCGAGGCGCCAGGCGTTCGGCTCGGGGCAGCGAGTCCGGCGGCAGGTCGGGGAAGAGAGGATTGGCATGCGAGTCCTGTTGATCGAGGACGACAACGCAACGGCGCAGAGCATCGAGCTGATGCTCCAGTCGGAAGGCTTCAATGTCTACACGACCGACCTGGGCGAGGAAGGCGTAGATCTTGGCAAGCTCTATGATTATGATATCATTTTGCTTGACATAAACCTGCCGGACATGAGCGGCTATGACGTTCTCAAGACCCTCCGCGTTTCGAAGGTGCAGACTCCGATCCTGATCCTCTCGGGGCTCGCCCAAATCGACGACAAGGTCAAAGGTCTTGGTTTCGGCGCCGACGACTACATGACCAAGCCTTTCCACAAGGACGAGCTGGTGGCCCGCATCCACGCAATCGTTCGCCGGTCCAAGGGACATGCTCAGTCCGTCATCGAGACGGGAGAGCTTCGCGTCAACCTCGACACCAAGACGGTCGAGGTGCAGGGGCAGCGCGTTCACCTGACAGGCAAAGAGTACCAGATGCTCGAGCTGCTCTCCCTGCGCAAAGGGACGACGCTCACCAAGGAGATGTTCCTCAATCATCTCTATGGCGGCATGGACGAGCCGGAGCTCAAGATCATCGACGTCTTCATTTGCAAGCTGCGCAAGAAGCTGCAGACGGCGACCGGCGGCAAGCACTACATCGAGACCGTCTGGGGACGAGGCTATGTGCTGCGCGACCCGGGTGACGAGGGCACGGTCGCGGCCTGAGGCGTCGCCTCCCCGACAGACCTTGATGATTGCCGAGGGAGCCTTGCCGGCTCCCTTATTCGTTGCGAAGGGCGTCAGTCACGTAGCCCGTCGGCAGTTGCTGGGCGTGTGTGCCTATTCGGCGACGCGCTGCCCACGTTTTCGCCGCAATTCAACCGGATAGCGAGGGTGCCCCGAGGATTCGAGCCGCTCCCGCATGCCAGTGACAGCCGTCGAGCCCACCCAGCTCATGCTTGCTCTCGAGGTTGGCGACGGGGCAGCCGATCGTCTTGCCGCGATCCTTGCCGTTGCACCCGTCGCGTCTGTCGTGTTGCGCCCCCTGCCGGGGCGCCCACTCGTTGCCTCGGCCTGTCTCCCGCTCGTCGAGGCCGGGCAGAAGACGGGCGTTGCGATGCTGCTGGAGGCCGACGCCGAGCTCGCCCGTACCCTCCGGGCCGACGGTGTCCATCTGCCCGTGTCTGACGATCCGCTGCCGCCGACGGCTGCCGCGCGTGCTTGGCTGGGTGGGCGTGCCATCGTCGGTGCCGACGCCGGCTGGTCGCGCCACGACGCGATGTCGCTCGGGGAGGCCGGCGTCGACTACGTGGCGTTCGGCATCCCGCCGTTCGTCAAGGAGCGCGCAGAGGCCGTCGAGCGCCGGCTCGATCTCGTTGCGTGGTGGGCCGAGATCTTCGAGGTGCCGGTCGTGGCCATGAACGTGACGGACGCCGGCGAGGCAGGCCCACTAGCGCTAGCAGGTGCCGATTTCGTCTGCCTCTCGATCAACGCCGGGATCAAGGTGGCCGACGCGGCCGAGCTGGCTCGCGCGGTCGTGTCCGCAATGGCGTCCGCGAAAGGCCGCGTCCTGTCTCCGCACAGCTCATGATCGGGAGGCGTTCGATGCGCAGCCCTGGCCGTTTCCGCCTCGGTGTCTGTTTCCTCGCCGGCGCGGGACTTCTGTTGCCGGTCGCTGCCGCACAGGCCGAGACCAGCTCGTGGCAGCAGCGCATCACACCGGAGCCGTCGCGCCAGCCGGCCGCGGCGAAGGCCAAGTCGAAAGTGCAGAGCCGGGCCGTCGCTCCAGGGCAGACGCCGAGCCTGGAGATCGGCGCCAGTGTTCACGCCAAGCCTCGCGGGCCGTCGCTCGGGCCGTCCACGGCTCCGGTAGATCCGGCCGGCGCGTCCCGCTGGAGCAGCGATCCGGCCTACGATGCTTTTGACCAGGGCAAGTATCTGACCGCCCTGTCGATCGCCACCAGACTGGCCGAGGGTGGTGATCCCCAGGCGCACACGCTCGTCGCGCGCATCCACGGCGAAGGCCTCGGCGTGCCTCAGGACTATGCCTTGGCTGCCCGCTGGTATGCCCGGGCCGTCGATCTCGGCGACCTCGAGGCGGCCCTGGGGCTCGGCCTCCTGCACGCACGCGGTCAGGGGGTCGAGAAGGATTTCGCCAAAGCCGCCGAGCTGCTTGAGCGGGCCGCCATCAAGGGGCACGCCGAGGCGAGATACAACCTTGCGCTCCTTTTCTTGTCGGGCCAGGGCAAGCCGGAGAATCCGACGCGTGCCTATCATCTGATGCGCTATGCCGCCGAGCACGGCATCGTCGCCGCCCAATACGATCTCGCCACGCTCTATGCAACGGGCACCGGCACCGAGCCGAACGCCTTCGAGGCGGCCCGCTGGATGGGCAAGGCCGCGACTGCGGGCCTCACCGAGGCCGAGGTCGACTTCGCGATCATGCTGTTCCGCGGCCAGGGAGTTCCGCCTGACCCGGTCAGAGCCGTAGAGCTCCTGAAGTCAGCTGCCGGCAAGGGCGTCGGCGTCGCCCAGAACAGGCTGGCGCGGGCCTATGCCAATGGCCTCGGTGTGAAGAAATCCTCGCTCGAGGCCGGCAAGTGGCACCTGATCGCCAAGGCTGCCGGCATCGAGGATCCGGCTCTCGACAAGCTGGTCGCCAGCCTCGCCGCCGCGGAGCGCCAGAAGGCCGCCATGGCTGCTGCCGAATGGCGCGAGCGCACGCTGCTCGAATAGCGACGCACGCCCCGCGCCTCGGGTCACTGCTTGTTGCCGTCGGCACTCTGGTTGTTGAGGCGCGCCAGAAGCGAGCACGTGTCCCAGCGCCCGCCGCCGAGGCGCTGCACCTCGGAGTAGAACTGGTCGACGAGCGCCGACACCGGCAGGTGCGCGCCGTTCTTCCGCGCCTCGGCGATGGCGATCTCCAGATCCTTGCGCATCCAGTTGACGGCGAACCCGAAGTCGTATTTGCCCTCCATCATCGCTTTCCAGCGATTGTCCATCTGCCAGGAGCCGGCGGCGCCCTTCGAGATGGTGTCGATCACCATCGGGATATCGAGGCCGGCCTTCTGCGCAAAATGGATCCCCTCGGCCAAGCCCTGCACGACGCCGGCGATGCAGATCTGGTTGACCATCTTGGTCAGCTGGCCCGAGCCCGGCTCGCCAATCAGATTGACGGCCCGCGCGTACGCAGAGATGACCGGTTTCGCCGTCTCGAACACGTCCGTCTCGCCACCGCACATGACGGTCAACACGCCGTTCTGCGCTCCCGCCTGCCCGCCCGAGACGGGCGCGTCGATGAAGCCGAACCCACTCTCCTTCGCCGTGGCGTAGAGCTCGCGCGCGATATTGGCCGAGGCTGTCGTGTTGTCGATGAAGATTGCGTCCTTGCCGACCGTCTCGAAGGCTCCGTCCCTGGCGACGGTCACCGAGCGCAGGTCGTCGTCGTTGCCGACGCAACAGAAGACGAAGTCCTGCCCCTTGGCTGCCTCGGCCGGCGTGCGCACCGCCCGGCCTGCACCGTGCTCCTTCACCCAGGCCTCGGCTTTGGCGAACGTGCGGTTGTAGACCGTGAGCTCGTGCCCGCCCTTTTTCAGCAGGTGGCCTGCCATCGGGTAGCCCATCACGCCCAGACCTATGAATGCGACCTTCGCCATCTCGTGCTCCTCCGTTCGGCTGAATTGATGTCTGGCTTTAGCCTGACACCGCTTTGCGAGTCAGTCGATTTCGTGGAGGGGCCTGTCCATGGCATGTGGCGGGCCCACGGCATCGGGCACCTCAGCGTCGCGCACGCCGGCCGTTGAGGGCTGCGCACGAGGGATCGACTCGCGACCTACGTGGCAAGTGGGTGGAGGCTGCCGGCGCATCTCGTCGCCGCGCGGCGACCCGCGTGGCCATCACCGGCCTCGCTGGTGGCGATCACCACGGGTCTCCGCGGTCGGGGGCCCGATAGAGCCCTCTGATCCAAACGGGTGGAGGCCCAAGCCCAACAGCTACGCTCCGTGGCCGGGGAGCTCGGCGACGCCCGTCGCCTCGATCTTCACTTTCACCGGTCGATTGAGGAGGTCCATGAGGACCACGAGCCGATCACGGTCGTCCATCTCGACAATCGTGGCGATCAGTCCGTCGAACGGGCCTTGGGCGATGCGCACGACCTGGCCCACCTTGTAGGGTGACACCGGCTTGACGATAGCGCCGTCGATCTCGCGCTCCTGCAGAGCCTCGACGAGACCCCGGGGCAGGAAGCTCAGCTGATCTCCGCTGCGGACCACCGAGCGGACCCCGAAGGTGGACAGCATGGGCCGCCACAGCGCCAAGCTGCGCTCGACCGCGGCGAACACGTAGCCAGGGAACATGGGCCTCAAAACCAGCCGCTCGCGGCGCGCGTGCCGCACCCTTCGCTGCAACATAGGACAGTACACGGCAAAGCTCTGCCGCTGAAGATTCATCAGTGCAAGGTGTTCCTTGTGAGGGTGGGTGTTGATTGCGACCCATGACTTCGGAAACGCGTCTGACGACATACTCGGTGCCCCTACAATCGCCATCTTCCGCCTTGCCATGTCCCGCGGAATAAGGCGGCCTGACCGTCGGCGTCACGCGAGGGTGCGGCGGAACCACGACCGTTCCAAGGCAAGGTGTGCTCTTGGCGTGTGTCTCTACGTCGCAGTCCGGCAGGGAGGCCGGGTGCGTCGGGCTCAGTTGAACGCGGAGTCGCGTGCGGCGCCGGAAGACAATGGGCGATCGTTCGCTGCGGCTGGCCCGGCGGTTCCGCCGACGGTGCTGGAGATCTGGAGCTCGGAAATCATGCTGTGCCAGCTCAACGACGACGCGCGCTTGGTGTACGACGCCGCGAACGCCTTTCGGGCAGCGGCACCCATCTCTTCGCACAGCTCGGGCCGCTGAGACAAATCCAGGATGGTATTGGCAAGACGCCCGGATGCCCCGGCCGCAATCGTGACGCCGCACTTGTGTCGTGCGATCAGCCTCGCGACCTCGCCGTGCGGTGCACCGACGAACAGCGTCGGGCGCCCGGCTGCCATCACGCCATAGACCTTGCTGGGGACGACGTAGCCCTCCAGGTCCGGCTTCAGGGAGACGAGGTGCACGTCCGCCACCGCAAGGGCGTCCGCCAGTCGCTCCTGTGGCTGATAGGGCTTGATGACGACGTTCTCGAGCTGCCGCCGCGCGACCTCACGCTCGAGGAAGCGGCGCTGTGCTCCGCTGCCGATGAAAAGGAACGAGATGCGGTTGGCTGCAGCGATGCTCGGGCGGCTCCTGTTCAGGTTCTCCAGGGCGTCGATGATCGTATCGACCTCGTGAACCCGACCGAGATTTCCCGAGTAGGCGACGACGAACCGGTCCTCGAGCCCCCACTCGCGGCGGAGCTCGCTCGCTCCGGGCGGATGTGCTGGAATGACGTCCGGATCGGCCCAGTTCGGAATGACTGTGAAGCGCGCACGGTCCATGCCCTGCCCGGCAAACCGGTCGACCATCACCTCCCCGATAGCGACATTCTGGTCGGCGGCCCTCAGGCTGAGATTGCGCAACGCCTTGAGCGGCCTCGCGAGCAGCCGCATCGGGCGGCCACCGAGATTCACCGCCGTGGCGACCTCCGGGAATACGTCCTGCAACCAATTCACACAGATGGCGCCCTTGAGCTTGGCCACAGGGACGATCAAGAGAGACAGAAGCGGGGGGTCCGTCTTTGCGATGACGATGTCGCCCCGCCGAAGAGTGAGGAGGAGATGGGTCGCCGCGGCGACGTAGAACGTCAAATAGTCAAAGAGGCGCCCTGCGAGGCTCGTGCGGCCGAAGCGCGTTGTGGCGACCCGCGTGACATCGACGCCACGGATCGTCTCGTGTCGAGGCAACTGAGCCGATGCGTTCTCGTAGAGTTGATATCCCGTCGTAACACGAACGTCGTAGCCCCTCTCGGCCAAGTCGAAAACAACGCCAGAGAGTATCTGGCTCGTCGCCGAGTGATCCGGGAAAAAGTACCTGTTGACGAAATGGATGCGAGACACCATCGCTTCGCCTCCTCAAAAAAGCGCTCTTTACTTCGTCCCACGCGACAGACCTGTCGGGTGGAGCGGGTGACCGCGACCTGATTTCGCTGCACTGCACTATCGCAAGTCATTCCCTCGAGCGGCAGGAATAACCACGGCTGACGAGGCGATCTCAGAAATCATGTTGCTCGAAGGTCACATTCCGTCTCCTCGTGAAGCTATGGCAATTATGGCGGGCTGCCGCCGGAATACGCAGCGATGCAGGCGGAATTGCGGTGGCCCCGGGTACGGGCGATCCTGCATGCGGTCCCGATGATCGTCCGGTCCCGATAGTCAAGAAGAACCTGGCGATGGGACCGGTTGTGGGGGCCCCCCGGCCAGCTGTGGCGGAGACGCTGGCTCGTGGACTGAATGACGCCGCGACGCGATCGAACGTCGCTGAACCGCTGACGGATTACCGGTCGGCCTGGGCGGCGGGGCCGACCGCGCGCGCGATGACGAGGTCGTCGTACCACATCGTGCCCCTGACGAGCTGCTCCGACGTCGAGCGCGCATCGAGAATGAGCTGGATCTGCTGGGCTTCACAACCATCGGGTGGGACCGTGAACTCGATCTCGAACCCACGCCAGAGCGGCGCTGGGCCAAGATGCATCGGTGTCTCGCCGATGATATTGCGCTTCGGTGCGACACAGGTTACGCGCCACCGGAGCCCTCTCTTTCCCACGATCTCTCCCTTATGACGCCCCCGGAGCACATAGGCGCCCGGAGCCAGCATGACGAGCTGCGTGACGCCCCCAAACTGGACGCGGCCTTCCGTGAAGTCGATGCGCAGGGCGTGCTTGCCGGCTTCGCCGGGAATCGAGGGGAACTGGACGAGCGTGCCGGCACCCTGGGAGACGGTCCAATCGAAGACCAGCCCGGACAGCGGTTGCTCGAAGCTGCCGTTGAACAACAAGCCAGTCGAAGCCAGCTGATCAGGCGAGAGAAACTGGAGCCATGCGTAGTACGCGAGCTGATGAAGGTTGCGTGACACGAGGAAGCTCAGATACCCGGCCACCTCGCTGGTGGGCAGCTCGGACCCTGCCTCCTTCAACGCCAACATCACGTCGAGCGGGGTTCGTGCATCACGGATGGATTGGACCATGGCCACGAGAAACTGCCGGCGCCACGGCGGGTTTCTGGCGAGCAGCGCCTTGACCGCCGTGTTGGCCTGAGGCGTCTCCGCCATCTGTGCGAGCACCGGAAAGACGAGCGGGCCGGCTCGCGAATTGGTGCGCAACAGTTGATCTGCCCTCAAAAGCGCGCCGGAATAGTCCTGAGTCTCGACGCTACGCTGCATGAGCCACCAGATCGCCCGGCTCTCGCGTAGCGATAGTCGGGCGGCCATCGTGTAGTACTTGAAGGTGTCTGCCGTCGCCTCTGGGGGCCCGAGGTCAGAGATGCGCCCCAGCATCGACCAGGCGCGAGACGAGAGCGGCTCGACAGTCAAGGCCAGCTCGATCATCTGTCGGGCGGCCTTGAGATCGGCATTGGTGACAGCCCGAGCGTCGGACGGCGGTAGTGTTGCCTGTCGGAGTATCTCCTGCTCCGCTTTGGAGTCCGACATGGCTGGCGGCGCGAAACGGCCGGCGCCCATTCGCACGGGCAATGCGACCGAACCGGCAGCCAGGGCCTTCTGGTGCTCGGACTCGGCAGCTGCGATCGTCTTCTCGGCGACATTCAGTAGCGCGATCGGGTCTTTTGGATTGAGCCCCAAGGCGAGGTCCGGCGCCGTCTCGGCCAGATAGGCCACCAATGACCGGGTCGCGATCAGCCAAAGGAGCACGATCGCTGCGCCAGTCGCAAATACAAGCTTGAGGCCGAAACGGGTCGACGTCATTTGAGATGCAGACCTTGCGGGCTACGGCGGAGCATCACGTCTTGCCCAACAGACGACGCAGCCGTCCGTGACGGCTCGGTGATGACTGTCGAGGCGCGACGACGCGGGGCAGGCGCCACTTGGCAGCGTTCCTCTTGGGGGCTGTGTCCGACTCGTCAAGACTGGAGTCGTAGAGGGCTCGACGCTGCGGCGTCTTGAGATCCTCCCAGGCTCGAGTCACCCGCTCGATGAAGACAGACCTTTCGGGATCCACCGTCGCATCAGGATGAAGGCAACGGATCAGGAGCGCCATGTTGCGTCGCAGCTCACGCGGCGAGGCATCAGACGTCGTGCCGAGGATCCGGTAGCTGTTCGCCGACGGCTCCAGCAGCACTTGCTCGACGAAGAACGCTGCTGCCTCCCGCAAGAACTCGACCTCGCGGCCTGTCGCTGCCGCTGCCTCGAGCGCGGCGTCCCGATCTCCGCTGGCAACACGCAACAGCCAATCGACACCGCCGGGGAGCGGCAGAGTCCGGACAGTCCGAACGCGGGATGGTACCTGCATCAGATCGATGGCAGACCGCAGCGCCGCCAACGAGTCCATCTCAAGCCTTCTCCTGTGAGCCCGGAAGCGCTGGCTTTGGAGTTGTCCCGCCTACCTGCTGGCCGTACTGAAACGGGTCCTTTCCATACCCATACCCGTAGCCGTAGCCGTAGCCGTAGCCGTAGCCATATCCGGCAGACTTGGCGTCGAATTTCGTGATAACGGCTCCGACCATCGGTGCGCGCGCGAGCTCCATGCGTTTGAGCGCCCCACGCACCGCGCCGGCCTTGGCCTGTCCTGCGCCGACGACGAAGACGGTTGCCGATGCCGCGCTCGACAGGAGCTGGGCGTCCGCCAGTCCCATGACAGGCGGGCCGTCGATCACGATGAGGTCGAACACCTCGAGGCCAATCGACAGCAGCGAGTGGAGACGGGGGCTGGACAGGAGGTCGGCCGCGTTCGGCGGTAGCGGGCCTGTCGGTATGAATGCCAGATTCGGGACTTCGGTCGCCTGCATCGCTTCAGGTGGAGTGCAACCACCGGTCAAATAGTTGCTGAGCCCGAGACCATTGGCGAGGCCAAGCTTGGTGTGCAGCGACGGATTGCGCAAGTCGCCGTCGATGAGAAGGACCTTGAGGCCCATCGTGGCGAAGTGTCGTCCGATGGCCATGGCCGTGATGGACTTGCCTTCGGCAGGTCCCGCGCTCGTGAGCACCAGCGTCTTCGGCAGGCCATGATCGGTCGAGAACTGGAGGGAGGTGCAGAACGAGCGGTAGGCCTCCGAAAAGGCGGATCGCGGGTTCGCGAGCTCCGCTTCGACGGTCGTGCTCCCGTCGACCTTCGGAATGATCCCGAGTGTCGCGAGGCCGGAGATCTGCTCCAGATCCTCGACCGAGCGGATGGTATCGTCGAGCGTCTCGAGAAGGTATGCGGCAGCCAAGCCGGCCCCGAGCCCCAACGCCAGCCACAGCATGAGCGCTCGGGACACATTGGGTGACGTCGGTGCGCCGGGCACCTGGGCGCGGTCGACGATGAAGACGTTGTTGGTGCCGACGCCGCCCGCGACCTCCACCTCCTTCAGTCGTTGCAGAAGCCCATTGTAGAGTGAGCGATTGGTGTCCGCCTCGCGCTTGAGGAAATTGTACTGGATGAGCTTTTTCTGCAGATCGAGAACCTCTCCCCTGAGCGCCTCGATTTGCTCCTTGGTCTGCTTCTCCTGCAGCAGCGACGCCTCGTAAGCTCCCTTGAGAGAGCTTCTGATGGCCTTCACCTCGATCGCCAGCAGCCGGTCGATCTCTTTCATCTTGCGGCTGATCTCGACCATCAGCGGGTAGTCTGGCTTGAACGTCTCCGCCTTCTCCTGATAGTCGATCTCGAGCGTTTTGCGCGAGCTTCGCAAAGACTGGATGACCGCGTTGGACAGGAACTGCGGCAGTTCCTGCGAATTGGTCTGCTCGATCTGGCGCCAGGTCTGCTCGTTCTTGATACGCTCCGCGATAATGGCGCTCAGCGCCGAGTTTGCGGCGGCCAGATTGTTCTCGGCTATCGACGATTTCTCGTTGAGAACGATGATCTCTTTCTGCTCTGAGAACGCGAGCAAGGCCTTCTCAGACTCCTCGAGACGGATTTGCAGCTGCTTCGACTGATCCTCGAGGAATGTCTTGGCGTAGGCGTTGGACTGAAACCGCTTGTCGATCGTCTGGCTGATATAGGCCTCGGCATAGGCATTGGCCACGCGAGCCGCACGGCCAGGTGACGGATCCGTGAACGTGATATCGACGAGACGGGAGCCCGGGACAGGGCGGATAGCAGTCCCGCCCTGGATGATGCCGACGGCCCATTTCTCACGCTGCGCCGGGTCGAGCGTCGACACGTCGACCGGACGCGCTCCGCCGATCAGCCCTCGGGCGAACTGGAGGATCGAAAAATCGCGAGGCTTGAAGAGATCGAGGTCATCTCCTGCCTTGATCGCCGACGCGACCCGCTCCGCCATGGAATGGCTCTTGAGGATCTCGTACTGGGTGCGAAGGCTCTCAGTGTCACCGGCCTCGGCGGGGGAGACGCTGCCACTATCGACGATCTTGGCCGCTTGGCGGTCGATCTGGAGGCGCACGCCAGCCGTATAGAGCGGTGTCTCCATCAGCGTCCGTGTCATGCCCACAGCGAGCAGCACCGCGGCGAGGCTCAGAATGAGCCATTTCCGCTTGAGCACGAGCCGCAGGTATTGCAGCAGCGTCGCCCTGAGGTCCTGGCCAGGCTCGTCCGGATTGGCGCCGTAGGGCCCATAGCCGCCGTATCCGCCACGTGGGGTCAACGTGCCCGGTGTCGCCTGTACGAGCTGGCGGCGGTCGGGACCGGCGTCCGGCTGTCGGTCCAACACTCCAGAGGGGCCGTCGTTCATGGTCCGAACCTTGGTGCAGTGTCAAAAGTTCGCCACCTGCAGCCGGTAGCCAAGCTCAAAGCAAAGCGAACACGCCAGCCAACGGAAGCGCCTTCAGGATGTTCTGGAATGTCTCCTTCACGGAGTTCGTCGCCACAACGACCACGTCGCCCGATTCGATCGTCGGGTCCTGGGCCTTCCCGGTCCGGATATCGGAAATGTCGAACTTGGCCGCAGCACGCTTGCCGTTCATGCTGCGGAATACGACGACATTCGTGTCGGAGACAGCGTCCAGTCCCTCGGCCATCGCAATCGCCTGCAGCAGCGTCGCGCGCCCACGGTAGGGAAAGACTCCGGGTTTTTTCACAGCGCCTTCGACAGTGATTCTTTGGCTATTGTATTCCTTGACGAAAACGGTGACTTGCGGATTTCGGAGATACTTGGCGCCGAGCCGTCGCGAGAGATCGCGCTCGATGTCCTGGGCCGTCTGGCCCGCGGCAGCGATATCGCCGACCAAGGGTAGATTGATGGTGCCTGTGTCGGCGACCTGGACGCTCTTGGACAGCTCCGGCACCTTGAAAACCGACACGTCGAGCACGTCCTGGGGGCCGATCTTGTAGAGTGTAGCTCCGGGTGTGGCCGGGGCCAGGAGGGCGTCCGCGGACTTGGCTGCAGCGGCAGCCTTCGTGGGGTCGGCTTTACCCGACTTCTCCTTGGCAGAGACGCTCGCTTGCTCGGTGCCGACGAGGCTGGCCTGCAAGGCATCATTGGAAGAGCCGGCGCAACCGCCCGACAAAGCCGTGAGTACCACCAATAGCGCCAGCCCGGGTCCCCGAATCGTCATGTCCCGCCCCTGCTCGTGAGCCTGCTGCGCGCGCGCCTTGCACTGCGGGCTCCACCGCTCCGCGAGGTCTGCTGAGCGCACTCGGCGCCTCATTCCCCAATATTCCGAGTGGTCTCGACAGCACAAGCTGTCCAGCCTCCTCATCGCCCACTCGACGGGCAGCCAGCTCCCGACCAACTGCCAAGTCCGGCGGACGCTTCGCCACGTCGTGCGCATCCGATGCGAGGATGTGGACGAGTCCCTCTTCCAACATTCGCTCGGACCAGTATAGGGCACTCTTGCCGAACTTGCCAGCGAGCGAGCCGGACGTGAGCTGCAACCAGACGCCGCGACCGACCAGTCGCTGGAAAACCGGATAGTGATCCCTGATCCAAGACAGCCGCTCGGGGTGTGTGACAATGGGGACATAGCCACCCAAGAGCAGAGAGAACAACGTGTCCTCGAAGCGGGCCGGAGCGACGTGATGGGGGGGCTCGATCAAGACATAGCGAGAACTCGCGAGCGAAAGGATCCGGCCGGAGCTCAGTCCTTCGACCAGGCCCGGCGCGATGTGCACATCAGCGCCGGTCGTCAGCTTCAAGGGTATGCCAGCCTCGTCGATCGCGCGCTGCAGATCGCCAACGGCGCTCCGAATCTGCGGGCCAGCGTTGTGATAGAGGCCAGGAAGGATGTGTGGCGTGCAGGCCACCACCTCGACGCCGCCCTTGACAAAGGCTTCCGCCATGGCCAGCGACGTCGCCAGGTCGGGAGAGCCGTCGTCGATGCCAGGGAGGATATGAGAATGAAGATCGATCATTTGGTCGCAATCCATGCCAGGCGGACCCCGCGGCTCGCCTGTGCTTATAGGCGTGATTGCATCGAATGGTGACGACATTGTGGGCGCCGCGGTGGCGAACTAGAAGTCGCGATGGTCACTACGACGCAATGGTCGCTGCAACCTGTGAACAACCCTGGTCGGGTTCCCGCGTCGAGGCGATGCGGTCTGGTCGCTGACCCCGCGTTCGTCTATCGTCACGGAGCCTTTCGGTGAGTCGCCGCGTCTGGAAGGGCCAGCCTGAGACCCCATCGAGCAAGAGGCCAATGGCGACATGACAGCGATTGTTCTGAGCAGATTTTGGATTGCCGGCATACTCCTGGCTGCCTCCGGTTGGAGCGCCCACGCGGCGACGCTCGCCGGAATGCAGGGCGAAGTCCTCGTCAATGCAGGCCTGGGCTTCAAACGGGCAACTGACGCCACCGTGCTCAACTCTGGCGATCAAGTGGTCGTCAGTCCGGGCGGTGCCGTGCAAATCAGCTACGGGGAGAATTGCGCGGTGAGCGTTCCCGTCGGAGCGATCTATCGCGTGGCGGAGAAGCCCCCGTGCACGGCGAACGGGAACGACGGTGGCAGCCAATCCGCCGGAGCGGACACACCGGCTGGCGGCCAAGCGACCGGGGCGACAGCGCCGGCTGGCGGTCAAGCGGCCGGCGCGGCAGCGGCGAGTGGTGGTTTGGCGACGTCCACCCTTATCGTCGGTGGCGTCGTGGTCGCTGCGGGTGCGGCCGCCGCCATCGGGCTCAGCGGCAAGAGCAGCTCGTCATCCAAGCCGGCAAGCCCCTGACGGGACGGAGACCGAGGTCTGGTGCCTCGCAGTGAAGCCCATGGTTTGGGTGCGGGAGGCGCGTTTGCCACAGGTTGGGCGAGGCTCGGCACGCGGTACGGTAATGCCTGTTGGCGCTTCTGGTGTTGCGTGGTAAACGAGCCGCTGGTGGGTACTGTAGTGTTGTGGCGCTGGTCAGGAGTATCAGCATGCGTGGGGTGGGAGTAGCGGGTATTTTGGGGGCGATCTTGTTTTCAGGGGCAGCCGAAGCTGCTCAAGTTCAGGACGTCCAGGGTTCGGTTCTCGTCAATCGTGGCGCCGGATTTCAACGCACAGGGAGTGGAGCGGCTGTCACGGCGGGCGATCGTGTGATGGCAAGCCCCGGCGGATCAGCGAAGATCGTCTACGACAACGGCTGCGTTCGTGTCGTCGAGCCGGGTGCAGTGGTGGTGGTCCAGCAGACTGTCGAGTGTAATACGACCAGCGTGGTGCCGTATCTCATCGGCGGTGCCGTCATCGCCGGCGGCGTGGGGCTGGCTATCGGCCTGTCGAACGACAAGGATAAGCCGGCGAGCCCGTGAGCTAGCTGAGGCGTCCTCTGGCTCTGATCATACGAGACATACCGGGACTTGCAGCTGGCGGCCTATTGGCGGCCTGCCTGCTGTTGGGCGGCGCTACCTCTGCCGGCTTCGTAGGTGATGTGATCGTTCAGGTCTTGGCGGTCGCGGTCCTGATGGTCGGATGGTTGTCGACGCGAGAGCCCGTGCACGGCGGCCGGGGCTCGGGCGGTGCGGACCGGTTGTTCTGCTGCGCCGTCGCGTGTGTGCCATTACTCCAGCTCGTGCCATTGCCACCGTCGCTGTTTGCGACCGTCGGCGGGCGAGAGCTCGTTCGAGAAGCTGGCCAGCTGGCCGAGGCGCTGGACGGTTGGGTGCCCGTCTCGGTATCGACCAGGGCGACACTTCTGGGCTTCCTGGCGGGTCTTCCGGCCATAGCCGTATTCTGGTGTGTGAGCTCTCTTGGGACGCGGCAGCGCCGGGCTCTGAGCCTTTGGGTGTTGATCGTCGGGGCCGTCTCTGTGTTCGTTGGCCTGCTGCAGGTCGCGCAGGGGCCGAGTAGCGCGCTCAGGTTCTACTCCATAACAAACCCGAGCGAGGCCGTCGGTTTTTTTGCCAACCGGAATCATTTCTCGGCCCTGCTCTATACGCTCCTGCTGTTGACGGCAGCCTGGGCGGTGCAGGCGCTGCGCGCATTTGCCCGTGCGCCCGCCAAGGCCCGCCTCGAAGCCGGCATTCTGCTGCCGATGTTCTCGACCTTCGCGCTTCTCGTCATCCTGATGGCGGCTCAGACCTTCACCCGTTCTCGGGCCGGTCTGGCGCTCATGATCGTGGCGTTGCTGCTGGCGTCGCTGCTAGCCATCGGTCGGCGAGGCGACGGGCAGCAGTCCTCGACCGGCTTCCGCCTGATTCTTGGCGCTGGGACGCTTGGGATCGTCATGGCCATCCAGTTCGCCCTGTACAGGATTCTCGAGCGGTTCGAAGCCGATCCCTTGGCCGATGCGAGGATACCGTTCGCGCGCAACACCCTCGAGGCAGTCTGGGGGAGCCTACCCTGGGGAACAGGTCTCGGCACATTCGTTCCCGTCTACGGCGGCGTCGAGCGCGCCGCCGACGCGCTGATGGACACGTTTGCGAACAGAGCGCACAACGATTTCCTCGAGGTCTGGCTCGAGACAGGTGTCGCGGGAGTGAGTCTCGGAGCAGTGTTCGCCATCTGGCTCCTCGTGCGCTCCTCGGGGGTCTGGCGGCGGGTGGAGGGACGGGCGGACATCGACGTGCTTCTGCCAAGGGCGGCATCGGTTGCGATCGTCCTGCTTCTCGCTCACTCGCTCGTCGACTACCCGCTCCGCACGACCGCGCTTCTGGCGCTCTTCGCCTTCTGCTGCGCGTTGCTCGTGCCGGTCGCAGGGGACGTCGAGCCAGCCGACGCGCGACAGGCACGAAGGCCCAGAGTGACGCCCGCGTCTCCCGGCCCTTCCATGGATCCCGTCGCTGCGCCGCGCCGGGCGGCAGGGGTCGAGTGGCCGGTCGCGCCGGGAGTGGGAGCGTCGCCGCCGATGCCGAACGCCGATCGGCCGTCCGTCGGCGGCCAGTCAGGAGCCCGTTGGGGGCAGGGCATCGAGTGGCCCGCGGCTTGGCGGTCCGAAAGGGGAAGCGACGAGCCCAGCGATGGTGACGGCCGCGCGCCGGGACCCACTCGCGCGCCCGGTCGAAAGCCATAAAAGTGGCTGATTACGTTGACGGTTTCTGCGCTGCGACGATGAGAGTGCCGGCTGGGATGGTTGCGTGCTTGACGTTGGTTGGTGCATCGCGATAGGAAGAAAATGAAGTTTTTGATAGTGAACCGTGGACAGTCGGATGCGTCATTTTGCGCAACTTTGCGCGGATCTGGGATTGGTCGTCGCAGCTACGCTCGTGGCCGCCATTGTTCGTGCAGACCTTATCGTTTCTAGTGCCCATTTGCTCGGTCTGTTGCCTTACGTGGGCTACAGCGTCCTGGCGGGCCTGTTGGTTTTTTCGGGCCTCGGCACTCATCGAACAATCTGGCGGATCAGTGGGCGCAGAGATTATGGGCGCGTTGCCGTCGCTGCCGCAGGAGTTGTAATCGGGGCCGTCGCTGCCGGGTTTCTCACCAATCGGCTCGAGGGTGTGCCGCGCGCCCTGCCGCTGATGCAATTCGGGGCGATCGTTGCGTTCATGGTTGGAGCCCGATTGCTGGCCGGATTGCTGTGGACGCGTCGGCGCTCCCGTGCCAACCCGAGCAAGCCGCGCGCCTCGACCATTCTCGTTGTTGGTCTCAATTCTGTGAGCAAGCTGTTCCTCCAGAGCGTCGCAGCACTTCCCGAAGCCGACATCGAGGTGGCGGGCTTGTTGGGTCGGAGCGCCCGACAGGTCGGGCGGCGGATGCACGGGGTCCGTGTCCTTGGGGTGGTCGAGGATGTCAGGCGGGCATTACGGGACCTGGCGATCGAGGGCATCACGATCGATCGCATCGTCGTGGCCGTGCCGATGAGCAAGCTCTCCGAGGAGGCGCGCGCCGTATTGCTCGATATCTGCCGCGACGATGGCGTGCCGGTGGTGACGCTGGCCGATAATCTCGGACTAGGGCCGCGCGACGAGGCTTCCGCGCGGGACGAGGCAGAGTTTGGCGGTATGTTGCAGTTCTCCGCCCCGGAACTGGCGCTGGTCGAGGGCCGCGGCTATTGGCCTGTCAAGCGTGCCATGGATATTGCTCTCGCGGTGCTCTGCCTGGCGATCGCCGCACCCGTCCTGGTACTCCTGATGCTGCTCGTCTTGATCGACGTCGGCAGGCCCGTTGTCTTCTGTCAACGTCGTCCAGGCTACTTTGGACGCTCGTTCAAGCTCTACAAGCTCCGTACCATGTCGGATGCCTACGATGGGGACAGGCGTCTTCCCGAGGAGGAGCGCAGCTCGGCGGTCGGTCGTCTTCTGCGCCGCTTGCGCCTGGACGAGGTGCCGCAACTCTACAACGTTCTCGTAGGGGATATGAGCTTTGTCGGCCCGCGGCCGTTGCTGCCCGTCGATCAAGATCCCCTCTACCGGGTGCGGCTGCTCGTGAGGCCCGGCCTTACGGGGTGGGCGCAAGTCAAGGGCGGTCGCATTGTCTCGGCGATCGATAAAGCTGTCATGGATGCGTGGTACGTCCAGAACGCTTCCCTTTGGCTCGACCTCAAGGTGATGGCGCGCACTGTTCCGATGGTGTTGTTCGGAGACCGCGTAAACCGCGAGGCGATCGAGCGGGCGTGGCGAGATCTTGCACCGACGGGTATCTGTTCGAGCTGGACTCGTCCAAGGAAGGCTTATCTTGACGACCAGGGCGAGGAAGCCTTGGCTGGGCAGGCAAGAGCTGTCTAATCTCTCGCTTGCTCCTCGCGAGTAGCAATTGTCGGACGCTGGGGGGTGTCATGAATTCCGCTATTGTCGTGAAGCTTGTTGCTCTTGAGTTTGCGGTTCTGGTGCTGGCCGGGCCAGCGGCAGCGCAGACCACAGACGGCGCGGATGCCAAACTGACGGCGCGGCTCGAGGCCGAGAAAGAGGCGCGCAAGGCCTGCAAAGTGGACATCTGCAAAGTGTTGGCTGAGAAGAAGGGCGACGGCGCAATCACCTGCGACGTGACAAAGACGTGGCTCCAGGCAGAGATCCAGAGCCGCATCCTGGGCGACCGCCTCACTTGGCCGTGGGGGCATGCGCAGTGCACGACGAGGATCGAAATCGAACGGTCGGATCTCGTCAAGCTGGTCGCTACGTCTGAGGCTACGGTGAAGCTGAAGCCACACGCATTGTCTTGCGTGCTCGATCGGAAGGCGCCTGAGGTCGGCGAGGCCTATTCCGTCAAGCTGTCAGTCGCACCTGAGATCACGTTCAAGGCCGGAAAAGCCACGAGCGTCGTTGCGGGCTGGAGCAATATCGAGGCGCCCATCCTCGCCAAGGGCCCGATCTGGGCGGCCACGGCGACGGACAACAATCTTCACGTGTTGAGTGGCGCCATGGTGGCCGAGGTCAATACTTTCATGTTCGCGCACTGTGATGGCGTGGGCGTCAAAATCACAGCACCGCAATGAGCAAACGCTCTGGCTCTCGGTTTGGGACGTGACGGAATGCGGGATCGCAAGCAAATTCTCGTAACGGGTGGCGCGGGCTTTCTGGGCTCGCACCTGTGCGACCGCCTGATCGCCGACGGACACGACGTCATCTGTCTCGACAACTTCTTCACGGGCTCGAAGCGCAACATCGAGCACCTGATCGGCCACCCTCGCTTCGAGCTGACACGTCACGACGTGACGTTTCCGCTCTACGTCGAGGTCGATCAGATCTACAACTTGGCTTGTCCAGCATCGCCGATCCACTACCAGCACGACCCGGTCCAGACGACCAAGACCAGCGTGCACGGCGCGATCAACATGCTGGGACTGGCAAAGCGCCTCAAGTGCCGTATCTTCCAGGCATCGACGTCCGAGGTCTACGGCGACCCATCGGTCCATCCTCAACCCGAGGCGTATTGGGGTAACGTCAATCCGATTGGTCCGCGCTCCTGCTACGATGAAGGTAAGCGTTGCGCCGAGACATTGTTCTTCGACTACTGGCGCCAGCATAAGCTCGAGATCAAGGTCGCGCGGATCTTCAATACGTATGGGCCGCGGATGCATCCGAACGACGGGCGCGTCGTTTCGAATTTCGTGGTGCAGGCGCTGAAAGGTGAGCCTATCACGATTTACGGCGAGGGCTTGCAGACGCGGTCGTTCTGCTACGTCGACGATCTCATCGAGGGCTTCGTGCGGTTGATGGGCTCGGGTCCAGAGATCACGGGGCCGGTGAACCTCGGCAATCCGGGCGAATTCACCATCCGACAGTTGGCCGAGCTCGCAATCGAGATGACCGGGTCACGATCGAAGCTGACATTTCTGCCGTTGCCGCAGGACGACCCCAAGCAGCGGCAACCCGATATCGCGATGGCGCGCAAAGAGCTCGACTGGGCGCCGACGGTGCCGTTGCGCGAGGGGCTGCGGCATACGATCGGATACTTCGACCGGCTGCTGTCCGAGGGCACGAATGCCGTGGCGAGGTAGCGTGCTGCAGAGCCCCGGGTCTGGTCGCGGCTGTGCCGCGAGCGGCGACTAGCCCCGGGCCCCGCTGGTGGGACACCCGCCAGACGCCCGATTCTCGGTCCGAGGAGGCACCGCGTTGCCCCATCCGCCTCGATGTCGAGCCCGAGTTGCTGCTGCCGCTGGAGTTGAAGACTGGCCAGAAGGCCGTGGTCCTCGATGCGCCAGCCCTGGAGGTGCTCGAAGGGCTGCCGCGCCTTGGTGCCTTCGTCATTGCGGGTGCCGATCCGGTCAAGCCCCGCGCGGACCTCAACCGGCTGTGGTGCCTGATCTCGAAGCGCGCTAGGCTGGAGCCGGTGCGCCTTCACGACCTTCGGCACACCTATGCATCGGGGCTGCGGCGGGCTTGGGCTGGCGATCGTCGGCAAGCTGCTTGGCCATCGTGAGGCGACGAACCCAGCGCTATGCGCATCTCGACAACGACCCGTTGCGCCGAACGAGTGGCGCCATTGGCGCCTCCATAGCTGCGGCTATGACGGCAACGGCATGCGCGTGAATGCGATGCTGGCCTTGGTCGAGGCCGCTGCGCCCGAGAACGAGCTACGGGCCGCACTGGCCGTTCAGATGGCCGTCACGCACTACGCCACGGTGACATCTATGCACCGGACCTTTGCGGGCCGACCAGATCCTTCGCACTGTGCCCGGGGATCCTCAAACTGATTCAGTGCCAATTCCTGCGACTGCGGGTAGCATTTGGGGCGTACACTTGGATCGCGCACCATGCAGAAACCGAGGCTTGCCGACGTGATCGCCTTCGCCCTGACGGACGATATCGTCAGCCAGCGCCTGGTGCCGGGCAGCGCCCTCGACGAGGAGACGTTGGCAAAGCGGTTCGGCGCCTCGCGAACCCCCGTGCGCGAGGCGTTGCGTGAATTGGCGGCGGGCGGCCTGGTCGAGCTTCGCCCCCACCGGGCCCCCATCGTCGCCACTGTTGATGAGCGTCGCGTGGCTGAAATGTTCGAGGTCATGGCCGACCTGGAAGCGCTTTGTGCCGCGCGGGCTGCCGTCGCCATTTCCGCGGAGCAGCGCCTACGTCTCGAGGCACATCATCGCGATATGGGCGAAGCTGCCCGCCTCGGCGATGTGTCGAGCTACCGGGCTGGCAACATCGTCTTTCATGGACTGATCTACGATGCCGCGGGCAACGCGTACCTGCGCGACATCAGCCTTGCGACGCGAACCCGGCTGGTTCCCTATCGCGGCGCCCAGCTCGAGGCGCCGCAGCGACTGTCGGCGTCGTATGCCGAGCATGATGCCATCCTCTCGGCCATCCTGCGCGGAGACGCCAGCCGCGCCGCCACATTGATGCGCCGACATCTGGCCTTGACCCAGGAAACGCTGACCGCGCTGACGTCGCGAGCAATGCCCGAAACTTAGGCGGCCGATCTCAATTG
Source organism: Hyphomicrobiaceae bacterium (assembly GCA_033764055.1). GTDB lineage: Bacteria > Pseudomonadota > Alphaproteobacteria > Rhizobiales > Hyphomicrobiaceae. The sequence continues at coordinate 73,502 of JANRJI010000090.1, read as the reverse complement.
TATGCAATAAGCCGCTCTGACGACGACATGGCTCGTCCTCGACAAGCCAAAGAATTCGATCAACATACTGATTCGAAATAGTAAATCGTCAAGCCAAACGGATCTTCGTCACTTGGTATGGTTATTGCTTCGTTAACCACCGAGAGGTTAACGACGCATGGCAACGGCGCCCATTCATCGAGCAGTCTTGCACGATCTCTACAGGGCTGGGATCAGCCCCGTAGAGATCGTCGATGACGTGCTCGCTCGCATCGAGTCGGCCGATGATGCCGGCATCTTCTTGCACGTCGAGCCGCCGGGCCGCCTTCGGGAACGGGCGCGCAGGCTGCCGCCGTTCGACCCGGCTCGCTATCCCTTGTGGGGTTTGCCGTTCGCCATCAAGGACAACATTGATCTGGCAGGCGTACCGACGACGGCCGCGTGCCCAGCCTATGCCTATGTGCCGAGGCAGAGCGCGACCGTCGTCGAGCGACTCGTGGCGGCCGGCGCGCTACCGATCGGAAAGACCAACCTCGATCAATTTGCGACCGGCCTCGTCGGCGTGCGCACACCTCACGCCGTTCCGCGCAATGCCTTCGATCCGACGCGGGTTCCGGGCGGTTCCAGTTCCGGGTCGGCCGTTGCCGTCGCCATGCATCTGGTCACGTTCTCCCTCGGCACCGACACAGCCGGGTCCGGGCGAATTCCGGCAGCCCTCAACAACATCGTGGGGCTGAAACCAAGCGTCGGCCTGTTGTCTGGCCGAGGCGTAGTGCCGGCATGTCGCACACTCGACTGTGTGTCTGTGTTCGCGGCGACGGTCGCAGATGCCCAAACGGTGCTCGATTGTGCAGCGGGCTTCGACGAGAACGACGCCTATTCCCGCCACATCACACCCCACGAGCAAGCACTCGAGAGGATCGGCGTGCCGCGCGCCGATGACCTTTTTTTCTTCGGCGACATCGGCGCCGCGAGCGCCTGGCAAGCGGCCGTTGGAGCGCTGCCGCCCTGTGGCGTCGAGACCTTGCCGATCGACATGAGCGCCTTCTTCGCCGTCGCGCGCTTGCTCTACGAAGGTCCCTGGGTCGCCGAACGCCGAGCAGCTGTCGGCCGCTTCATGGATGAGCAGCCCCATGCCCTGCATCCCGTGACGCGATCGATTTTGGACAGTGCGAGCCAGTACACCGCCGTCGATACCTTCAATGCCATGTACCGGCTCGCGGACCTGCGCCGTGCTGCCGAGGAGGTGTTTGCGCCCTTCGATGCGCTGGCTGTGCCGACCGCACCAATCTTCCCCACGCTCGCGGATTTGGCCGCAGACCCCATCGGTCCCAATAGCCGGCTCGGCACCTACACCAACTTTGTCAATCTACTCGATCTCGCCGCCATCGCGGTGCCGGGCCCGTTCCGGGCTGACGGGCTGCCGGCGGGGCTGACGCTGATTGGGCGGGCGGGCAGCGATCACGCCCTGGCGCGGCTTGCTGCTCGGTATTTCCCAGCGACCGGCGGCTTTCCTGCGGATCGCACAGCTGGAAAGGAGAGCTGACATGGGCCGGCTTCCAATCGCGGTGGTTGGCGCGCACATGGACGGCATGCCGCTCAATCGCTACCTTGTCGCCTTGGGCGCTACGTTCATGCGGCGCACGACCACGACACGTGACTACCGTTTCTATGCGCTCGCCGGCGGACCACCACGCCGACCAGGGCTTCTGCGCGTTGCCGACGGCGAGGGCGCTGCCATCGAGGTCGAGGTCTGGTCGCTCGACGCGGCAGGCTTCGGTCGATTCGTCGCCGACATTCCGCCGCCGCTCGGCATCGGCACGTTGCGACTCGCGGACGGCAGTACCCCCAAGGGCTTTCTCGTCGAGCCGCAAGGGATCGTCGGCGCCGAGGATATCACCAGCTACGGCGGCTGGCGTCGCTACATGGCGGCGCTCGCCGTCGGCGCCACCTGAAACATCACCTCTCACCACGACACCTTGAGCAGCAGGAGAACGGACATGATGCATCGTAGACATCTACTGACCGGCGCCGTCGCAACCGCTGGAGCCCTCTCCATGCCCGCGATCGTGACGGCGCAAACGCCGCGCACGGTAAAAATGGGTTCGTTGCGTCTCATTCACTCGATGACGCCGCATTTCTACGAGCGCTTTGCGCCTCCGGGTTTCAAGATCGAGATCACGACGTTCGACAGTCCGACCGATGGCAAGAACGCCGTTGTCACCAAGTCGGTCGATTTCGGCGGATTCGGTATCGCTGCGGCGACGCTCGGCGCTGCAGCCGGAGAACCCGTCGTCGTTGTCGGCGCATTTTGCAACAAGGGCATGGGCGTCATCGCCAAAGCAGGATCGGACATCAAGGCGATCAAGGACCTCAAGGGCAAGAAGATCGGCATCTGGCCGGGCTCCACCCAGGAGGTCTTCATCCTCGAGCGTTTGCGCATGGAAGGACTCGGCATCAAGGACATTCAGGCGACCCGGGTTCCGTTCGGTGAAATGCACGCCATGCTTTCGCGCGGCGACATCGATGCCTATGTCGGCGCCGAACCGGCGCCAGGCCTTTCCCTGTCGACGGGTGCGGGTCAACTCGTCGAATATCCCTATGGCACCGCCATGGGCGGCCTCAACATGATCTTTGCCACGCATGAAGAAATGGTCGCAAAGGATCCCGAACTCATCCGCACCATGCTGACGGTGCACCGAAAAGCGTCCGAGTTCATGATGTCCAACAAAGCGGCGGTCGTCGAGATGACGGTGTCCCGTCTCGGCGCTAACAAGGCGGCCGTCGAGAATGCACTTGCGGCCAACAACGTCGAATACACGTGGCAACTGACCGATACCGTGCTCACGCAAGCACGCACGTACGCCAATCAGATGCTTGAGATGAAGCAGATCCGCGCGTTGCCGGATTTCGCCAAGTTCCTGAATCCGACCTTCTCGAAGGCTGTCGCGGCCTCTTGATCGATGCGGCATCCGCGGCTCGGAGCAGCTGCGGGTGCCGTGTTGCATCTGTCTTGGGGGAAGAATGGCACTCGTTGACACAACGGCCACAGCTGCGCTCAAGCGCCCGGCCCAGCACAACGGCGAAGCGTTGGCGCGTTTGCGCAGCACAGCGCTCGCTCTCATCGTGCCGGCAATGCTGCTCGGATTGTGGCATGTCGCCACGACCCAGCAGTGGACGCGCCTCATTCCGACACCCTGGGAAACCGCAATCTACATGGTCGATTTCGTCGCCGGCGGCATCCACAACGATGCCTTCTCGGCGACGGCACACATTCACCTGCTCGCGTCCATGCAGCGCGTCTATGGCGGGTTTGCGCTTGGCGCTATTGCGGCGCTCACACTGGGCATGTTGATCGGTCGCGTTCCCCTCGCTCGCCAGATGCTCGATCCGTTCCTGCAAGTCATGCGTCCAATCCCGGTCACAGCCTGGCTGCCCTTGTCGATGATCCTGTTCGGGCTCGGCGCGCGCTCGGCCTTCGCCCTCGTGTTCCTCGGCTCGTTCTATCCCATCCTGCTCAACACGGTTCTCGGTGTCAAAAGCGTCGACCCGAAGCTGCTCGAAGCCGCCTCGATGCTCGGGTGCCGTGGCAATGCGCAGTTCGCGCGCGTCGTACTGCCGGCTGCGTTGCCGTCCATCTTCACAGGGCTTCGGCTCGGTCTCGGCCTCGCTTGGTTCGTTATTGTCGTCGGAGAAATGACGGGCGTGCCGCAGGGTCTCGGCGCCGTAATCATGGATGGCCGCACCCTCTCGCGAACAGAACTCGTCATCTGCGGCATGATCATCATCGGCATCGCCGGCTTCATCTCCGATCTCATCGTCGTCGCGATCGGTCGCCGGTTGCTGCGCTGGAGTCCATCCCACAATGCATGAAAGTTTGCAGCCGATCATCGACGTACGCAGCGTGACCAAGACGTTCGACGTCGCAGGCCAGCAGATCGTTGCGCTCAAGGATGCGAGCCTGACGATCAACAAGGGTGAGTTCATTACACTCATCGGAGCATCCGGTTGCGGAAAGTCGACGCTGCTCCGAATCATCGCCGGGTTCGAGAGGCCCACCTCGGGCGAGGCCCTCATGTGGGCATCGCCGATCGAAGGGCCGGGCCCACTGCGCGGCATGGTGTTTCAGGACTATGCGCTGTTTCCCTGGCTGTCCGTCCGCGACAACATCGGGTTCGGGCCGACCTCTCAGGGCTGGCCGAAGTCGAAGATTCGCGAAACCACCGAGCGATTCATCGAGATGGTGGGCCTGCAGCGCTTCGCCGATGCCTACCCCCACCAGCTGTCGGGCGGGATGCGCCAGCGCGTCGCCATCGCCCGTGTGCTCGCCAACGAGGCCGAGGTCGTGCTGATGGACGAGCCATTCGGAGCGCTCGATGCCATGACACGGGAACGGCTGCAGGAAGAATTGCTTGAAATCTGGCGGGCGACGAAACTGACCGTCGTGTTCGTGACCCATGCCGTCGAGGAGGCCATATTGCTTGCGGACCGCGTGGTGGTCATGACGCCAGGACCCGGACGCATCGAAAGCGATAATTCCTTGACCTTGTCGCGCCCCCGCGATCTGACCTCGCCCGCGTTCAATGAGATCCGGCGCTCCATGTCGGCGCGGCTACACAGCCATCATGGAAAGCGGGCAGCATGACGCCGATGCGCCCCGAGCAGCGCCTGCCTTATCGTGCCTTCGTGGACCGTCCGAAGGTGGCGCTACCCGGTGGCAAGGCCGTCGCCATCTGGCCCGTCGTGAACGTCGAGCATTGGCTCATCGACAATCCGATGCCGCGTCAGGTTCTGGTCGCGCCAACCGGCTTGCAGTTGCAGCCCGATATCCCCAACTGGTCGTGGCACGAGTACGGTATGCGCGTCGGTTTCTGGCGCTTTCTGGAGGCGTTCGCGACACGCGGCATCCGACCCACGCTTTCGATCAACGGTTCCGTCTGCGAGGCCTACCCGTGTGTCGCGCGGGCAGCTCATGAGGCCGGCTGGGACTTCATGGGGCACGGGTTCTTTCAGGTTCCGACTCACCGCGTCGAGGACCAGCGGACCATGATCAGGCGGACCATCGAGGCGATCCGGTCGATCACCGGCTCACCCTGCGCGGGCTGGCTCGGCCCCGGCCTGACGGAGACCTTGGAGACGCCCGATCTGCTTGCCGAGGCGGGCATTCGCTTCGTGGGGGACTGGGTGGCCGATGATCTGCCCTGCCGATTGAAGACGACGCATGGCGATCTCCTGACGATGCCCTATTCGGTCGAGCTGAACGACATCCCGATGCAGATGATCCAGTATCATCCGGCCGGCGAGTTCGCGGCGCGGACGCTCGCCACGGCTGCCCGGCTCGTCGCTGAAGCCCGCTCGAGCGGCCCCCTGACAAACGCGAAGGTCATGAGCTTCGCGATCCATCCCTACATCATGGGTGTGCCGCACCGGATCGCTTCGTTTGAAAACTTGCTCGATCAATTGCTCGGCAACGACGATCTCGTATTCATGCAGGGACGAGCGATCATGGATTGGTATCTCGCGACTGGCTCCGATGTCTGAGCCGATCGTCTGGAATGGCATGTCCAAGGCCGAGCTCGACGCGGCCTACAACAACATGGCGGCTGTTGCCGATAGCTCGCAGCGGCTCGCCGACTGGACCGATCGATCGGCGAGATTGCGTATGCGCCAACGCGACGAACTCGAGATCCCTTACGGGCCGGGGTCGCGAAACAGGTTTGACATCTTTCGCTGTGGTCGACCGTCAGCCCCGCTCGCTGTTTTTATCCATGGCGGCTGGTGGCAACGCAACAGCAAGGAGGTGTTCTCGTGCATTGCCGAAGGACCGATGGCACACGGGGTCGACGTCGCATTGATCGGTTACACGCTCGCGCCGGATGCAACTCTTGCCGATATGGCCGCCGAAGTTCGCCGGGCCCTTGACGCGATCGCGTCGCATCAACGCGCGCGCGACGGCGTGACGGCCTTCAGTCTGATGGGCTGGTCGGCCGGCGGACACTTGACGGCTCTGACGATGGATCATCCCGCCGTTGCAGCAGGGTTGTCGATCAGTGGCGTGTTCGACCTCGAGCCGATCCGGCACAGCTACATCAACGACAAGCTCGGACTCTCGGCGGATGACGCCGTCGCGCTCAGCCCGCTTCGGCGACCGCTGAGCGATAAGCCCCTGACGCTGGCCTTCGGTCTTGCAGAGCTCCCCGAAATGCAGCGCCAATCTCTGGCGTTCCATCGGCACGTCGGAAGCAGGACAATCTGTCTGCCGCTCGCCGGCCACGACCACTTTTCGATCATTGAGGACCTCGCACGGCCGGACGGCCGGCTATCACGCGTCTTCGCCGTGCAACGCCGAGGTTAGACTGCCGTCAGACGGATGCAGCGATCACGCTCGCGGCCTGCAGCGATCGGGCTGGCGCTCTCACGGCCACGGAAATACTCCCTTGCGGCGTTGTCCATGCGTTGGCGGCTGCATCGGCATCGACGAGGCGCTGCACGACATCGACGATCGACGTCAGAAGCATTTTGTCGGGCGCTTACGCTTCCGTGATGCTCCCCGCTACCTCGGCATGGACCGCAACCGCTTTAATGCGGAGGTACGGCCACGCCACCCCGCTCGACCGGATCCAGTTGGGCACCTTCCAGTCATGGATCGAGAAGCGGCGGCAGGCCGGCAAGGCGACGGGCAACATCAACGATGGCCTTAAGGTGGTGCGGCGCATTCTCAATCTCGCGGCGACGGAATGGGTCGACGAGCATGGGCTGACCTGGATCGGCTCTGCCCCGAAAGTCGGGCTGCTGCCCGATGTCGAGAAGAGGAAGCCCTATCCGCTAAGCTGAGCCGAGCAAGCCGCCCTGTTCCGAGAGCTGCCCGATCATCTGACCGACATGGCACTGCTGTGAACACCGGGTGCCGCGACCTACCGAACGCAATGGAGGGCGACCAGAGCTGGTCGTGCTCAGAGGTCGGCTCGGATGCGACCTCCCGCAAGCGCATCGCGAGCGCTTGAGGATACAAGCTAAGTCCTTGATATCTTGGTGAGCGGGGTGGGGATCGAACCCACGACCATCTGATTAAAAGTCAGATGCTCTACCACTGAGCTACCCGCCCGCAGTCCGGGCCTTCGTGCAACGAGAGCAGGCGTCGGCGGTGGCGACGAGCCACGCCCCGGCGTCCTGTTACGCGCAGGCAGGCACCGCGAGCGACCAACTACGGGAGGTCGCCGTCGAATGCAATCGACAAATCGCGTTCGCCGCGGTCGAGCGGCAGTCCAGCGCGTGCGGGTTCAGCAATCCCATCCGCGCCGACAGCCCCGGAGGGTCGCCGGGCACGGTCGCATGGCTGCGACCGACGCAGGAGCAGGTCAGCAGAGCCCAAGCGCGAAGGAACGGCGCGGTTGGGACGGCATCGTCAGGCACAAGGTGCCTCGGTCGCATCAGGATCGACACCAGCGATCTGCCCGAGCCGTAGTCTCGCTCAGCCGCCACGCGAGGCTGGGCCGGCAGCCCCCAGATGTGTCGCGGCCTCGAATTCCGAGGCGCGGGCGCCCATCGGCGAAGAGGCACGATGGTCGGAGCAACGGGGCTCGATCGACCACGATCCACCAACCTGATCACGGCCTCGCTCAGCTGGCACGCATCAGCTTGCCCGGCATCGCACCCGTGAACGTGCCGTCCTCGAAGGTCGGAACGCCGGCGACGAAGGTGTGCTTGTAGCCATCCGCGCGCTGGACGAGGCGGCGGCCCTGCAAGGGCAGGTCGTAGCGGATCTCGGGCACGTGCAGCCGCAGGCTCTGGTAGTCGATGACGTTGAGGTCGGCCTTGAGGCCCGGCTCGAGGCGTCCGCGATCGTGCATGCCGAAGAAGGCGGCCGTCTCGCTGGTCTGGCGCTTGACCATGCTCTCCAGCGGCAGGCGGGGGCCACGGCTGCGATCCCGCGACCAGTGCATCAGCATCCACGTCGGCACGCTGGCGTCGATGATCGAGGAGCAGTGGGCGCCGCCGTCCGATAGACCGAGCAGCGTCGCGTCGTCCTCGAGCATCGTCTGCAGGACGCCGAGATTGTCCTGATTGTAGTTGACGACGGGGAAGAACAGGAAGCGGTCTGGGCTCTCGGCGAGGTAGTCGTAGGCCACCTCGTCAGGCGTGCGCCCCTGGCGCGCGGCCATGCCGGCGATGCTGTCCTCCTTGCGAGGCTCGTAGTCGGGCGGGTCGGTCAGCGGGAACATCCGGTCCCAGGCCGTGACGATGTACTGGCGGAACTGGGAGAGCCGTTTCAGGTATTCAGCCGCCGGCTTCTCGGCGAGCACCTTGGCCCGGAAGGCCGGGTCCTTGACGCGCTTCATCCGCTCCGCGACGGGCAGCTTGAGCAGGTCCTGGTAGCTCGGCCGGATCGAGAACGGGTTGAGCGCCGTGTCGATGCCGAGCAGCACGCCGACCGGCCGGCCGGCGATCTGAGCGGTCACCATGGCGCCTTGTGCGCGCGCCTTGTGCACGCCGTCCATCATGCGCTTCCAACGGGTCACGTCGTTCGGCTGGTCGGTCAGCAGGAACCAGACAGGACGTCCCGTCTCCTTGCAGAAGCGGGTCATCCACGCGAACTCCTCGGCCTCGTCGTCGAAGTCGGAGTTCATGCCGAAGGCGCCGTGGCTGAGGCCCTTGAAGGCCGAGCCGATGCCGAGCAACTCGTCGACCTCCGAGTAACGGCCCGGGACCATGTCGCCGGTCGGCGTCTTGTGCGAGTTGGTGCGCGACGTGGTGAAGCCGAAGGCGCCGGCCTCGAGACCCTGGCGGACGGCGTCGCGCATGGCCTCAATGTCGTCGGCCGTCGCGGGCTCGCGGCGGATAGCACGCTCTCCCATCACGAACACGCGCAACGGATGGTGTGGGATCTGCGCACCGACGTCGATCGCGCGGGGCGTCGCCGCCATCGCATCGAGATACTCGGGGAATGTCTCCCAGTTCCACTTGAGGCCCTCGGCGAGGGCCACGCCGGGGATCTCCTCGATCGACTCCATGAGGCCGATGAGATCGGAGTGGTCGGTCTTCGAGCGGCGCACGGGCGCGAAGCCGACGCCGCAGTTGCCCATGAGCACGGTCGTGACACCGTGCCAGGAAGAGGGGGCGAGCTCGCTGTCCCAGGTCGCCTGGCCGTCGTAGTGGGTGTGGACGTCGACCCAGCCGGGAGTGACGAGCAGGCCGTCGGCCGCGATCTCGCGCCTGCCCGGCCCGGCCTTGCCGCCGACTTGCGCGATCTTGCCGCCGTCGAGGGCCACGTCGCCGGTGAAGCCGGGCTTGCCTGTCCCATCGACGATGGTGCCGCCGCGAATGACCGTGTCGTGCATGTGCCGCCTCCTGGCCGTCGAGATCGCAGCCGCCATGACAACCCGAGGCGTGCCGGCGGTCAAGCGACCGGTTGAGATGCGGGAAATCCGGGCGGCGTGGCGAGACGTGGGCGGAGACTTGGGCTTTGCCAACGCCGTCAAACGCCCGCACAATCGTGCTCCGGCCGACCGCGTGACGCGGACCGGGTCGGATACGAGGGAGATCGCGCAATGCCAGTCGGCAGCGCCGGACTGCTTCCTGTCATCGTCGTCGGCGGCGGCATCGGTGGCGCCGCGACGGCCCTTGCCTTGTCGCGGAAGGGGCGTAGCGTCGTCGTGCTCGAGCAGACCGACGACCTGACCGAAATCGGCGCCGGCATCCAGATGCCGCCGAACGCCTTCAAGGCGTTCCATGCGCTCGGCGTGCTGGAGGCGGTGCAGGCTGTTGCCGCCTATCCCGAGCGCCTGGTGCTCGGCGACATGATCACGGGCGAGCCCGTCTACCAGTCGCCGATCGGCGAGGCGTTCGTCGATCGCTTCGGCTACCGCTACGCACTCATGCATCGCGGCGACCTGCTGCAGATTCTCGTCGACGCCTGTCGCCGGTCGCCACGGATCGAGCTCAGGACACGGTCCCGCGTCACGGACTTCGAAGATTTGGGCGACCGCGTGGTCGTCCGCACGGCGACGGGCGACGCATGGGAAGGCACCGCGATGGTCGCCGCCGACGGCCTCTGGTCGGCGACGCGCGGCAAACTGTTCGAGCCGTCGCAGCCTCGCACCGACGGCTACATCGTCTGTCGAGGCGTCGTTCCGGTCGACCACCTGCCAGAGGCGCTCTACTCGCAGTCGGTGACGATGTGGGGCGGGCCGGGGCTCGACCTCTTCCATTATCCGCTGCGACGCGGCGAGATCTACAACATCGGTGCCAGCTACCGCGACCCCGACCTTGTCGCTGGCGTGTCCAATCCGAAGGGCGACCGCGACGTGATGATGGCCCGCTTCGCAGGCGCGTGCCGGCATGTGCGCGACCTGCTGCGCTACATCGACGTGTCGCGCGCGTGGGTGCTCTACGACCGGCCGGCGATCAGCCGATGGACCAGGGGGCGCGTCGCGTTGCTCGGCGACGCCGCACATCCGACGACGATCTACATCTCGCAGGGAGCGTGCATGGCGCTCGAGGATGCGGTGGTGATCGCCGAGGCGATGAGCCGGACCGAGGACGTGGCCGAGGCCTTCCGCGCCTACGAGACTGCCCGGCACCTGAGAACGGCGCGCGTGCAACTCACGTCGCGCCAGTTCGGCGAGGTTTATCATGCGGGGGGCGTCGAGAGAGACTTGCGCAATCATCTGCTGGCCGGCGCGCGACCGGAGGCCCTGCACGATGCGCTGGCCTGGGTGTTCGGCGGCGCCGGGGACGATTGCCTCACCACGGCGGCGGCGGTCGCATGAAGGGTCGGCAAATTGGGTGTTGCTCGCCGGAACATGGCATCGACAGGAAGCGGAACGGACATGACTGGTGAAGCGACGGCGTCGTCTCCGGGAGTGAGCATCGGCATCGACATCGGCGGCACGTTCACTGATGTGGTGTGCGCGACGGCGGCCGGCTCCCACATCCTCAAGCTCCCCACGACGCGCGACGACCCCGGCCGGGCGGTGCTCGCCGCGCTGGATCTCATCCGCGACCGCTTTGCAATCCCGCCGTCGGCGATCACGAGCTTCGCCCATGGCACGACCATTGCGACCAACGCCGTGCTGGAGCGGAAAGGCGCGCGCGTCGGTCTCGTCACGACGAAAGGCTTCCGTGACATCCTCGAGATCGGTCGTCAGATCCGCCGCCAGATGTACGACCTCAACCTGAAGCCTGAGACGCCGGGCTGGCTGGCCCCGGGCGCGCGGCGGGTCGAGGTGGCGGAGCGGATCGATGCGACGGGAGCCGTGCTCTCGCCGCTCGATCCCGGCTCGCTCGATGCGGCGGTCGCCAAGCTGAAGGGCGAGGGCGTGGAGGCCGTGGCGGTGGCGCTGCTGTTCTCGTTCCTGGCGCCGGAGCACGAGCGGCAGGTCCGCGCGGCGCTGGAGGCCGCCATGCCGGGCGTGCCGGTGTCGATCTCGAGCGAGGTCGACCCCGTCTTCCGCGAGTATGAGCGCACGGTCGTCACGGCCTTCGATGCCTATGTGAAGCCGGTGGTCGCGCGGTATCTGGCGAACATGGACCGAGACCTCGCCAAGGCGGGGGTTGGTGTGCCGCTGCAGATCATGCAGTCGCGGGGTGGCCTTGCAGGTGGCGAGGTGGCGCCCCAACGGCCGGTGCGCCTGTTCCTGTCTGGACCGGCCGCAGGCGCCATCGGCGGCCAGGCGGCGGGTCGCGAGGCCGGTCTCGACAACCTGATCACAATCGACGTCGGTGGCACCTCGAGCGACATCGCCCTGATCGACCGCGGACGCGTGCTCGTCAAGGCCGAGACGGACATTGCCGGCTACCAGGTGCGCGTGCCGATGCTGGACGTGACGACGCTCGGCGCAGGGGGCGGCTCCATCGCCTGGATCGACAACGGCGGCGGCCTGCGTGTCGGGCCGCAATCGGCGGGTGCCGATCCGGGCCCCGCCTGCTATGGCCGCGGTGGCACCCAGGCGACGGTCACGGATGCGTCGATCGTGCTCGGCCTGCTGGATCCCGCGTTTTTCGTCGGCGGCAGCATGCGGCTCGATCCGTCGCTGTCGCACATGGCGGTCGAGGAGAACGTCGCCAAGCCGCTCGGGATGACCGTCGAGGCGGCGGCGCTCGGCATCCATCGCATCGCCAACGCGCACATGGCCGATGGCATCCGCCTCGTCTCGATCAATCGGGGCTACGATCCGCGCGAGTTCGTGCTCGTTCCCCTCGGTGGTGCGGGCGGCCTGCACGCGGTGCCGTTGGCCTTGGAGCTCGGCATCGGGCGCGTGCTGGTGCCACGCTATCCGGGCGTCCTCGCCGCAGCCGGCCTGTTGGCGGCGCCGATCGAGCACGAGGTATCGGGCGCGTTCCTGACGCCTATCGCCGACGCGCGGCTCGCCGATCTCGCCGAGGCATTCTCGGGCCTCGATCGTCGGGCCGAGATGCTGATGCAGGCCGAGCGCATCGAAGGCCTCGCTCGCGAGCGCCTCACCCTCGCCGACATCGGCTACATGGGGCAGAGCCATTACATCGAGGTGCCGATCGATCTCGGAGCCGGGGATCCGATGGGCACGCTCTACAGGTCCTTCGAAGCGGCGCACGAGCGCCTCAACGGGCACAAGACCGGGGCTCCCGCGAAGATCGTCAACCTCCGTGTCGTGCACCGCGCGCACCGCCCTCGCGTCCCCGTCGGAGCCGTGCCGCCGTCGGCGACCGGACGATCGTTGAAGGGACGCCGCCCCGTGCTGTTTCCCGGTGAAGTGGCCCGCGCCGATACGGCGATCCACGATCGGGCGCTGATCGGTGTCGGCGAGCGGCTCGTCGGCCCGGCCATCATCGAGCAGACCGATTCGACGACGCTGCTGCCCCCCGGCTGGATTGCCGAGATGGCCGGCGGCGCCGCCCTCTTGCTGACCAGGAGCGCATCATGACGGCCGCGACTGCCACGCACCGCATCGACATGGCGGGCGACCGCTTCGATCCGATCACGCTCGAGGTGATCCGGCACCGTCTCGACAAGATCGCCGAGGAGATGCAGTCGACGCTGCTGAAGTCGTCGTGCTCGCCGATCGTCAAGGAGGGCCTCGACGCCTCGGCCAGCCTGTTCACGCTCGACGGGACCACGCTGGCGCAGGCCTGCGCCATCGCCATCCATCTCGGTACGCTGATCCCGGCGGTCGCGGCGATCCGGGAAAAGTTTCCGGTGGAGCAGATGCGGGAGGGCGACATCTATATCCTGAACGACCCCTACTGCGGCGGCACGCACTTGCCGGACTTCGCCGTCGTGATGCCGGTCTTCGCCGGCGGGCGTCCCATCGCGCTCGCGGCGACCATGACCCATCACCAGGACGTCGGCGGCAAGACGGCCGGCTCGGTGCCGACGGATTCCACCGAGATATTCCAGGAGGGGATTCGGATTCCTCCGGTCGCCTGGGCCCGCGCTGGCGTGTTCGACGATACCCTGACTGCGGTGTTGCGCCAGAACGTGCGCATACCGGACATATTCATGGGGGATCTGCATGCCCAGATTGCAGCCTGCAAGATCGCCGCGATGCGGCTGCGCGAGGCCGGAGAGAAGTTCGGTCACAACGCGTTGCTCGCCTCGTTCTCGGTGCTGCTCGATCGGGCCGAGGCGATGACGCGGGCGGCATTGCGGCAACTTGCACCCGGCACCTATCGGGCTGTCGACTACCTCGACAACGACGGCATCGACCTCGACCAGCGCATCCGGATCGAGGTGACGGCCACGATCGGCGACGGTGCCATCCAGTTCGACCTGACGGGATCAAGCCCGCAGGTGAAGGGGCCCCTCAACTGCGTGCCGTCGGGCAGTCTCGCTGCCGCCTGCTTTGCGGTCCGAGCCGTCACCGATCCGGCGATCCCGAGCAACGGGGGTTGCTTCAGGCCAATTACGCTGACGCTGCCGGAGGGCTCGATCGTCAATCCACGCGAGCCGGCGCCGGTCAACGCGCGCACGGCGACCATCAAGCGCATCACCAACACGATGCTCAAGGCGCTTGCCGAGGTGGCGCCCGAGCGCGTGCCGGCGCCGAACTCGGGCGAGCTTCTGGTCATGGCATGGGGCGGGCAGCGGCGGGATGGCCGCTCGTTCGTGACGGGAGAACTGCTCGCCGGTGGGGCTGGGGCCGGCAACGGCTTCGACGGAGTCGATGCCATCGAGACCGATGCCAGCAACTGCATGAACCTGCCTGCGGAGGCGATGGAGCTCGACGCGCCGATCCGGGTCCTGCGCTGGCAGCTGGTCGCGGGCTCGGGCGGAAACGGCCAGTTTCTGGGTGGTCGCGGCCAGCTCAAGGAGTACGAGGTGCTCGATGATGTGAGGGGCACCATGTCCTTCTCGCACCGCGGCGAGCGCCATTTCATCGCCGCCGATGGCCTCGCCGGCGGCGCGCCCGGAGCGCTGGCGCGGTCCTGGATCACGCGCGCTGACGGCCGCGAGGAGGTGATCCCTTCGAAGACCGTGACCCGGCTCGCCCCCGGCGACCGCGTCGTCATCACGACGGCCGGAGGCGGCGGCTATGGTCCAGCGGAGGAGCGCACTCCCGATTCACGCCGCCGCGACGTCGCGGACGGCAGAGTCGCCGACCCTGCCGAGTGAGCAGGCTCGCTCTCAGCCGATCTCCAGCACGACGCGGCCACGCACCTTGCCGGCGAGGATGTCGGGGGCGAGGGAGGGGGCGTCGGCGATCGACCGCGTGACGGTCATGGCGTCAAGCGTCCTGGCGTCGAGATCGCGCGCAAGCCGGCTCCACGCCTCGATGCGCCGCGCCTTCGGCGCCATCACGCTGTCGATGCCGGCGAGGGTGACGCCGCGCAGGATGAACGGAGCCACCGAGGATTGCAGGTCCATGCCCTGGGCCAGGCCGCAAGCTGCGACGCAGCCGCCGTAGCGCGTGGCCGCGATAGCGTTGGCGAGCGTGTGACTGCCGACCGCATCGACGACACCGGCCCACCTCTCCTTGGCGAGCGGGCGGGCAGGGCCGGCTGACAGCTCGGAGCGATCGATGACCTCTTTGGCGCCGAGGCCCTTGAGGTAGTCGGCCTCGGCGGCCCTGCCGGTCGAGGCGATGACGTGATAGCCGAGCCGCGTCAGCAGGCCGACGGCGACGCTGCCCACGCCTCCGGCAGCGCCTGTCACCAGCACGGGGCCGCTGGCAGGCTTCACGTCGTGGCGCTCGAGCGCGAGCACGCAGAGCATGGCCGTATAGCCGGCGGTGCCGATGGCCATGGCCTGCGCAGCCGTGAAGGCCGAGGGGCGCGGCACGAGCCAGTCGCCCTTGACGCGGGCCACCTGTGCGTAGCCGCCGAGGTGGGTCTCACCGAGACCCCAACCGTTCAGGACGACCGCATCGCCGGGCTTGAAATCCGGGTGGCTCGAGGCCGTCACGTCGCCGGCGAAGTCGATGCCGGGGATCATCGGCCAGCGGCGCACGACCGGCGCCTTGCCTGTGAGCGCGAGCCCGTCCTTGTAGTTGATGGTCGAATGGGTCACGCGCACGGTCACATCACCGTCCATGAGCTCGCTCTCGGCCACCGGCCGCCACGTCAGCTCCTGGCCCTTGTCGGCGCGTGTCAGAACGAATGCGTTGAAGTCGGCCATGGTCACCTCTCTGGTTCGCGCAGGTTTGGTTCGCGCAGGTCGGGCCGCCGGCTGTCCAGGGCGGCGCGCCATTGGCTGCCCGATCTCATCCCACACCAGATCGGTGCCAGCAATCGTGACAGAATTGCGAAGACTGGGAGGGCGCGTGCTCGTGGACTTCGTCTGTATCGAACCGAGCAATCAAGGGTCTACACGGGCAAGAACACGTCAAGTCGGGGTCTCTGCTGCAGGGCAGAATTACGGCAACGCTTAGCGCAACACTGGATGCATGAAGAATTCAGGGTGACAACTCGGTGACGACCTGTAAGTTGCACAAGTGTCTCAGCAGTTGTATCGGTTAAGCAACGGTTAAAAATGAGCGATGTTCTTTCTTTCGCGTCGGAACTATTGCGATGCGGCATCACTTTTCGCTTGGCAGACTCGTGCCCGCCGCATTAAAGGTTCTCCATCGAGTGGCGTTGTCCACCTCGGAGACAGCCCGTGCGCTGTCCAAGGAGGCATCATGGAACTTAGAATGAGACTGAACGTGCTTGCCGCGATCGTGTCGTTCGGCTTCCTCGCTGCCATCGTGCTCGGCATGGTGTGACCGTCTGCGCCCAGCCCACGCGGCGAGGCGCACAGGGACTCCGCGAAGCTCAGTCAAACCGGAAACGACAGAACGGCGCGAACCCCAAGGTTCGCGCCGTTCGGCCGTCAGGGCTCGCAGACAGCGCTATCGCTTGATGATGTAGCCGATCAGCGCGCCGACAAGGGCATAGACCTTGTGATTCGAGCGCAGAAGCGGAAGGGCCGTATCGATGGGGACCCTTATCGCCTCGATCAACGTGATTCCAGCCCCGACAAAAGCCAGCAGCAGTGCGACGATGAATGTTCCGGTCGTCGGAACGCGCACGTTCTTGAGCACCAGCGACCCGGCAAAACCGATCACGAAGACAATGATCGTGTATAGCACAGCATAGACGAAGATGTCATAGGGCCGGGCGATCAGCGTCGGCAGAACAGACTTGATCGGATCGGCCAGGAACCATGCGGCGGCGATCTGGATGAGCAGCAGGACGATGCGCGGCAGCATTTCTCTCCCCCAAGCTGACGGACCGCGGACGCCGACTCACAGCGTCGGCATGGCGGCACGCTAGCAGGGCTGTGAGCTTCTTGCGAGGTGGCCCGGACGGCTGCAGCCCGAATCGAGACGTCCTGATGCATAACGGGCGCTGCCTCCTTGCACCTCGCCGTCAGGCGGCGCGCTCGGCAAGCGCAGCGGGATCGTAGTTGAGCACCGGCGCCAGCCAGCGCTCGCCCTCGCCGACCGTCCATCCCTTCCGTCGCGCATAGTCCTCGACCTGGTCGCGCTCGATCTTTCCGACGCCGAAGTAGTGGCTGTCGGGATGCGAGAAGTAGAGGCCGGAGACCGACGCGCCCGGCCACATCGCGTAGCTCTCGGTGAGCTGGATGCCGGTGGTCCTCTCCACGTCCATCAGCTTCCACAGTGTCGCCTTCTCCGTGTGGTCGGGCTGTGCCGGATAGCCCGGCGCCGGGCGGATGCCGACGTACCTCTCGGCGATCAGCTCCTCGGTGGTCAGCCGCTCGCCCTTGACGTAGCCCCAGAACTCCTTGCGCACGCGCTCGTGCATGCGCTCGGCCAACGCCTCGGCGAGGCGGTCGCAGAGGGCCTTCAGCATGATGCGCCCGTAGTCGTCGGTCCTGGCGATGTGCTTTTCTATTGCGGCCTCCTCGCCGATGCCGGCGGTGACGGCAAAGCCGCCGATGTAGTCGGGTATGCGCGTCGCCTTGGGCGCGATGAAGTCGGCGAGCGCCGTGTGGGCTCGATCGCGGACGTTATCGCGGGCCATCTGCTGGCGCAGGGTGTGGAGCGTCGTCAGGCGCTTCTCGCGCGTGTCGTCGGTATAGACCTCGATGTCGTCACCGACTGCGTTGGCTGGCCAGAAGCCGATGACGGCGCGTGCCTCGACCCATTTCTCGGCGACGATCCGCTTCAGCATTGCCTCCGCGTCGGTCAGCAGCCGCCGGGCCTCTGGACCGACGACGTTGTCGTCGAGGATGCGCGGATAGCGGCCGGTCAGCTCCCAGGTCTGGAAGAAGGGTGTCCAGTCGATGTAGCGCACGAGCTCGGCGAGATCGTAGGCGGCAAAGCTGCGGGTGCCGAGGACGTCGGGCTTGCGGATGCGGGTTCGCTGCCAGTCGACGGCGAAGGCATTGTCGCGGGCGGCCTGCAGCGTGATCCGGCGCTTCGTCTGCTCGCTCCGCGCATAAGCGTCGCGCGCCTTGGCGTACTCGGCGCGGATGGTCTCGATGTAGGGGCCGCGATCCGTGTCCGACAGCAAGGTCGATACCACGCCCACTGCGCGGCTCGCATCGGTGACGTAGATGGCCTGACCCTTGGCGTAGTTCGGGCTGATCTTGACGGCCGTGTGCACGCGGCTGGTGGTCGCGCCGCCGATCAGCAGCGGCACGTCGAAGCCTTCACGCTCCATCTCGGCAGCGACGAAGCACATCTCGTCCAGCGACGGCGTGATGAGACCCGAGAGACCGATGATGTCCGCCTTCTCCTCTCTCGCCACGGCGAGGATCCTCTGGGCCGGCACCATGACGCCGAGGTCGATGACCTCGTAGTTGTTGCACTGAAGCACGACGCCGACGATGTTCTTGCCGATGTCGTGCACGTCGCCCTTCACCGTTGCCATGACAACCTTGCCGGCGGCGGGCATCTGGTCGAGACCCGTCGCACGCTTCTCTGCCTCGAGATAAGGCTGCAGATAGGCCACCGCCTGCTTCATGACGCGCGCCGACTTGACCACCTGCGGCAGGAACATTTTGCCCGCGCCGAACAGATCGCCGACCACGTTCATGCTGGCCATCAGCGGTCCTTCGATGACGTGCAGCGGCTTTTCCGCCTCCTGACGGGCGGCCTCGGTATCGACCTCGATGAACTCGGTGATGCCGTGCACGAGGGCGTGCTTCAGGCGGTCGGCAACGGGAGCATTGCGCCACGCGAGATCCACCTCGCGCTTCTTTGCGCCCTCGCCCTTGAAGCGCTGCGCGGCCTCGAGGAGCCGGTCCGTCGCGTCGGGGCGCCGGTTGAGCACAACGTCCTCGATCAGCTCGCGGAGATCGGCCGGAATATCGTCGTAGACCGTGAGCTGGCCGGCGTTGACGATCCCCATGTCCATGCCTGCCCTGATGGCATGATAGAGAAACACCGAGTGCATCGCCTCGCGGACCGGCTCGTTGCCGCGGAACGAGAACGACAGGTTCGAGACGCCGCCCGAGATGTGCACCAGAGGAAAACGCCGTTTGATCTCCCGTGTCGCCTCGATGAAATCGACGCCGTAGTTGTTGTGCTCCTCGATGCCCGTGGCGACCGCGAAGATATTCGGATCGAAAATAATGTCCTCGGGCGGAAACCCGATTTTCTCGGTCAACAGCTCATAGGCGCGCGAGCAGATCTCGACCTTGCGCTCCTTCGTATCGGCTTGGCCCTTCTCGTCGAAGGCCATGACCACGACGGCGGCGCCGTAGCGAAGGATCTTCCTCGCCTGCTCGAGGAATTGCGCCTCGCCCTCCTTCATCGAGATCGAGTTGACGATGGGCTTGCCCTGCACGCACCGCAGCCCGGCTTCGATGACGCTCCACTTCGAGCTGTCGATCATCACCGGCACGCGGGCGATGTCGGGCTCCGAGGCGATCATGTTGAGAAAGGTGACCATGGCCTTCTCGGAGTCGAGCAGGCCCTCGTCCATGTTGACGTCGATGATCTGGGCGCCGGCTTCCACCTGCTGGCGCGCGACCGCGAGGGCGGCCTGGTAGT
This sequence comes from Hyphomicrobiaceae bacterium, assembly GCA_033764055.1. Taxonomy (GTDB): domain Bacteria; phylum Pseudomonadota; class Alphaproteobacteria; order Rhizobiales; family Hyphomicrobiaceae. Next base: position 54,105 of record JANRJI010000090.1, on the reverse strand, counting down.
CGCCCTGCTCGATGAGCTTGCGGAAGCGCGCCGAGCCCGTGACGTTGGTGCGCTCGCCGACGTTGATGAAGGAGGAGCCGGAGGGCTGGGTGGTGGTCATTTTCGAACGTCCTTCTCAATGAACGCGTTGCGTCCACGATAGCTGCCGGCGGGTGGCGCCGATCGCTGGCCGAGCGCCAGATAGATTTCGTCGAGGACGCCTTCGAGATTGTCGAGAACGTCCGAGTTGGTGAAGCGCAGCACGCGGAGGCCTGAGCTCTCTAGGTGTCGGGTGCGCTCCGAGTCGCGGCTTTCATGTTGCGGCTCCATGTGTTGGCTGCCGTCAACCTCGATCACCAGCTGAGCCTCTGCCCAGTAGAAGTCGAGCACATATCGTCCGCATGGCGCTTGCCGCTTGAATCTCCAGCCGTCGATCTGGCGATTGCGCAGAGCGAGCCAGAGCTTTTCCTCCGAGCTCGTCTCGCGCTGCCTGAGCCCGCGCGCCAGCTGTGTCAGCCGTTCACGCATCACACGGATTTCCGAGATTGTTGAATGCGTGCCTCCCAATACGCCGGAGCCTCGCCTCTCCCCTCGGGGAGAGGTCGGCGGTCGCAGACCGACGGGTGAGGGGGCTTGCGGCAGGCGCAGGCGGAGAGGTTGCGAACATGTGCCGGCGCCGCATCCGCAGAGGCCCACCGTCGTCGTCGGCGTGCGCAGCAAGCCCCCTCACCCAGACCCTCTCCCCAAGGGGAGAGGGAGAGGTGCCGCGCTCGTCGACGATGAAGCAGGAGGAGGCAAAGCGAGTAGTCATTGATCGACCTCGATACCGAGGTTAGTCAATGTGCGATTGCAGCTCTCGATTTCTTTCAGCAGGTCAGTCTTCGTTGCTGTGACAATTGCGTGCTTGAATTCACGAAAAGCAACCTCGTCATACGGCATTCGGGTCCGATGACCGTCAGCTGAGAAAACGCGATTGCGGTTGCCATCCTCATGATAAAAGAAACTGATTTCCGCCAGCAGGAGGTCGCGCTCTGCCACGAATTGCACGATATCCAAGTCTTTCTCTGCGTTTGCGCGGTAATCCACGGCCGTCATTAGACGTGGCAACCGAGACAATTTCATCTCCATCACCCCGCCACGAATGCCTCGAGCCCTGAAAGCCGCATTTTGGGTGCGATTCTCGGCACCTTCCGCGGCTTGAATTTCGCCACGTGCTCGGCGACGTGACGGATGTGGTCGGGCGTCGAGCCGCAGCAGCCGCCGACGATGTTGACGAGGCCGTCCCGAGCCCAGCTCTCGATCTGACAGGCCATGTCGTCGGGGGTCTCGTCGTACTCGCCCATGGCGTTCGGCAGGCCGGCATTCGGGTAGGCCGAGACCAGCGTGTCCGCAATGCCGGCGATCTCGGCCAGATGCGGCCGCATGAGATCGGCGCCGAGCGCACAGTTGAGGCCGATGGCGAACGGCTTCAGGTGTCGCATCGAGTACCAGAACGCGGTCGGTGTCTGGCCCGACAGGGTGCGGCCAGATCGGTCGGTGATGGTGCCCGAGATCATGATCGGCAGTGACACGCCCGTCGCCTCGAAGGCCTCGAGGGTCGCGACGCCCGCCGCCTTGGCGTTCAGCGTGTCGAAGATCGTCTCGATCAGGATGATGTCGGATCCGCCCGCGATCAGTGCCTCGACCTGGGCCTTGTAGGCGAGGCGCAGGTCATCGAACGTCACGTTGCGGAAGGCCGGGTCGTTGACATCGGGCGAGATCGAGGCCGTGCGGTTCGTAGGCCCCACGGCGCCGGCGACGAAGCGCGGCCGCGAGGGGTCGGCTGCCATCGCGGCATCGCAGGCCTCCCTGGCCAGCCGGGCCGCAGCGACGTTGATCTCGTCGGCAAGCGCCTCCATGCCGTAGTCGGCCATGGAGATCACCTGGGCGTTGAAGGTGTTGGTCTCGACGATGTCGGCGCCGGCCTCGAGATACTGGCGATGAATGTCGCGAATGATGTCCGGTTGCGTCAGGACCAGGAGGTCGTTGTTGCCCTTGACGTCGCGACCCCAACTCCGGAACCGCTCGCCCCTGTAGGCTTCCTCGTCCAGCTTGTGGCGCTGGATCATGGTTCCCATGGCGCCGTCGATGACGAGAATTCGTTCTCGGGCGGCTGCAGCGAGCCGGCTGATCGTGGCGCCGAGGTCACGGTGGGAGCACATTCCTGTCGGCATCGGTGCCTCTGGTAAGGAGAATGGTGGAGATTTTCAGCGTTCAGCGTTTGTGCTCATTGCGCCTGCAATATGTCGCAGGTAACGTCTCCGTCATCCTGCCGTGGACGCCCTGACTGGAGTTCCAACATGCGCTTGCGCACCCTTGTTGCCACGATTGCCTTTGCTGCTCTGCCTGTCGCCGCGGTGGCGGCACCGATGAGCACTTCGGATCTGCTGAAGCCGAAGAGCGCCGTCGAGGAAGCCAGATGCTATCGCTACTGCGTGCACCATGGCTATTGCGGCTACGGATATAAGAAGTACCGCTGCTGCAAGCACTGGAAGACGCGGTGCAGCTACGGCTACGGCCGCCGCTACCACTGATCTGCGCCGGGATCTGCAACTCGACCGACGCCCGACCCGCTTGGGCCGGGCGTCGGCGTTTCGGCGAGCCGTGCCTCACGCTGCGGCCTCCGCGGTCGGGTGTTGCGGGCGAAGGCCCAGCAGGTGGCAGATCGCATAGACGAGGTCGGCGCGGTTGAGCGTGTAGAAATGGAACTGGCGCACGCCGTGGTCCACCAGATCCAGCACCTGCTCGGCTGCGACCGCCGCCGCGACGAGATGTGAGGTGCCTTGGTCATCGTCGAGGCCCTCGAAGCGGCGGGCCAGCCATGCAGGCATGGTGGCGCCCGTCTTCCCGGCAAAACCGGACACCTGCTTGAAGTTGTGAATCGGCACGATTCCGGGCACGACAGGACACCATATCCCGCTCGCGCGGACACGCTCGAGAAAGCGGAGGTAGTGGGCGTTGTCGAAGAAAAACTGCGTGATGATGCGGTCAGCGCCCGCGTCGACCTTCGACTTCAGGAACTCTATGTCGGCCGCGATCGACGGGCTCTCCGGATGCTTCTCGGGGTAGCCCCCGACCGACACCTCAAAGCCACCGATGCGTTTGATTCCAGCGACCAGATCCGCGGCCTGCGCATAGCCGCCGGGGTGTGGCTCGTAGCGGGTGCCGACACCAGCCGGCGGGTCGCCGCGTAGTGCCACGATATGGCGGACACCTGCCCTCGCATAATCGCGCACGACCTCGTCGACCTGCTCGCGGGTGGCGTTGACACAGGTCAGGTGCGCAGCCGGCTTCAGCGACGTCTCGCGCACGAGGCGCGCCACGGTGTTGTGGGTGCGCTCGCGCGTGGAACCTCCCGCCCCATAGGTGACGGAGACGAAGGCAGGGCCGAGTGGGGCCAGCCGTCCAATGGCGCCCCACAGCGCCTCCTCCATCCGCTCCGTCTTCGGCGGAAAGAACTCGAAGGAAACATCGATGTCGCCGTTGCCGACGATGCGGCTCCTGCGCTCGAGCTGGTCGACCATCGCCATCATGCCTCCACTTTGCTCTGGCGGGTGTGCCGGGACGCGGCTCGATCGGCCCCCGGACGGCGGGCTGTCCACAACATCACGGTGAGACGCGCCTTGCTGTCGCCTCCCGCCTGATCAAGGCGCCGCGGCGGCGACGTCTCCAGGCCCGCATCGGTGAGCCACTGGGTGACCTGGACGTCGGTGAAGCCGAGCCGCTCGTGCGCGAACTCCTCACGGAGGAACTCGAGCCCGTGCGCCGCGAAATCCACGATCACCAGCCGGCCCCCCGGCGCCAAAACACGCGCCGCCTCGCGGATCGCCTGTTGCGGCTCGGTGAGGAAATGCAGCACCTGATGCATGATCACGGCATCCGCCGCACCATCCTCGAGCGCGACGTCGTAGAGATCACCATGCCGGACGCTGGCGGTGGTGGCTCCCGCCGTCTCGAGCTTGCTGCGGGCATAGGCCAGCATCGTGTGGTTGATGTCGAAGCCGACCGCCCGGACATAGCGGTCTGCCAGCAGCTCGAGCATGCGGCCCGTTCCCGTGCCGAGATCGACGAGAAGATCGAACGGTCCTGGACCGAAGGCGTCGCAGACGGCGGCCTCGACCTCGCGCTCGGCGACGTGCAGCGACCGGATGCGATCCCACTCGGCCGCATTCTCCCGGAAATAGGTCTGCGCTGCGGCCTCGCGCTCCAGCTTGACGGTCACGGCCCGCTGCCTGTCACGAGCGAGGACTGGGTCGGCGGGGTCGATGGAGGCGAGCAGCCCCCGCGCGAGCTCACCGCGCGGGCCGCTGTCGACCAGCTGGAAGTAGGCCCAGCTGCCGTCGCGCACGCGCTCGACCAAGCCGGCCTCGGCCATCAGCTTCAGATGCCGACTGATCCGGGGCTGACTTTGATTGAGGATGCGGGTCAGATCCTTGACGCTGAGCTCACCCGGCGCGAGCAGCGCGAGCACCCTGAGGCGCGTCGGCTCTGCCGCAGCCCTCAGCATCGCCAGCACTGTCCGTTGATCGAGCACCGGGGTCTCCGCGGTTAGCGTGCGCATAAATATAAAGATATCTTTATGTGTCAAGTCCTCGGTGCGCTGGCCGTCTAGCGTTGTGGACGAGCCGTTCGTGGTCGTCTTTTGTCGCCCGAAATGTCCAGTACGGTTAACGGCACCGCAACCGCCCCCGCGTTAGGCTGCGCCCGCTATCTCACTGGGGGAACAGAGACATGGCGCATGTTATTTTCGATCGGGTCACTCCGTCACCCGGCTTCTCGAGCTTGCCGCTCCGCCTCGATCAGCGGTCGTCGCGCGGGTCTGCGCTGTCACGCCTTCTGCTCTTCCTGCCGGCCGCTCTCGCCCTGTCGGTGCCGCTGACGATCGTTGCGGCGCGTGCGATAGCGGAGCCGCAGACGTTGGCGTTGCTGGCCGAGCGACCGGTGGCCAGCCTTCAGATCGCGCTGGGCGTGCTGCTCTGGCTCTCCCTGTTCGTGCTGCCGGCGCGGCTGGCCCTGGTGCGGCTGTGGGCCTCACGGCAGGTCGAAATCGCGGAGGGGGCGGTTCACGTCGTAGATCGCGTCGGCCTGGAGCCGAGAGCCTGGTCGGCGCCGATCGCGAGCTACCTGGGTCTCGCCCATCATATCCGGGCCTCGCTGTCGGGTGTCACGCACGAGATCGTTCTGGTGCATCCGGATGCCCGCCGTGACGTCACACTGATGGTCGCCGACAAGGTCACGCAGAGAACGCTCGACGAGGCCAAGGCGCTGCTCGGGTTGCCGGAGGTCTCGCCGCGCACCATGTACGAGCGTCCATCTACGAGAAGCTTCGAGTTTCCGGTCACGGGGGCATGGCGGCCTGCGGGTGCCTAAGTGTCCGGATCGGCCCTTTCGCTGGCAGCTCGCGCGGCACTCCCAATTTCGCCTTTGTCGTGGCCCACGCTCCTGCGGCTTGGCAACGCTTTGACGTGCGAGCCGCTCCGTGGTCCATTGCCCCCGCATGGGGGTAGGGGGCCGGCTGAGGGCGCCCGCGCGTAGCTAACGGGGAATGCGATGGCGGGATTGGCTCTTCCGACATGGCCGGCAGGCTTGCGCGGCATAGTTGTCGGCCTAATTGCGGTCTGGATCGGGCTGCTCAGCTCGTTCGAGAGGGCGCGCGCGGCGGATCCGGCCGTAGCGTTCATGGAGAAGGTGGCCCAGGAGTTGCTTACGGCGTCTCGGTCGCGCTCGCCGGCGGCCTTCGCCGGCGTCATCCACCGCTATGCCGACACCGGGTATATCGGCAGCTATTCTCTCGGTAGCTACCGTCAGCAGCTGAAGGTCGAGGACAAGCCCGGCTATCTGTCGGGTATGGTTCGGTTCATCGGCCGCTATGCGGCGACCGAGGCGCCGAAGTATCCGGTCGCCGGCTTCAAAATCACAGGCAGTCTCAGGGGCGGCCAGGGTATCATGGTCGACAGCGTGGTTACTCTGCGCGACGGCTCGAGCTACGACGTGCGCTGGCTGCTGGCGAAGACGGGGAACGTCTACCGCGTTCGCGATGCGATGGTGTACGGCTTCTGGATGACGCCGTTCCTCAAGCGGCTGTTCGAGAATTACATCGCCGAGAATGGCGGCAACGTCCGCGCCCTGGTGGTCGCCCTCAATCGCTGATGGTGCCGGGCGAAGAGCGCGCCGCACTTTGCCTGTCTGAGACGATCCCCCCGGCGCCGGCTGGTTAGTCCAGACCGGCACGCACCGCAGTCATGACCGCGCGGAACATGTCAGGCGTCAGGACGCCTGTATTCGTATTGTATCGCGAGCAGTGGTAGCTGTCGTAGACCCTCAGCCCTGGAGCCGGCTCGTGGACGGCGCCGTGCCGGAATGCAAAAGCCGCCTTGCGGGCCCTCAAAACTGAAAGCACGCTGTCGTGGGCGATGCGCCCCAATGCGAGAATCGATAGGAGGCGCGGCATCGCCGACAACGTCGAAGCGAGGAAGCCGCGGCAGGAAATGATCTCCGCTGGCGTCGGCTTGTTCTGTGGCGGGACGCAGCGCACCGCATTGGTGATCCGACAGTCGATGAGGGCGAGGTCGTCGTCGGAGCGGGCGTCATACCGGCCACAGGCGAAGCCCGTCTCGAGCAAGGTCTTGTACAGAAGATCGCCTGCATAATCTCCGGTGAACGGGCGGCCGGTTCGGTTCGCCCCCTTGAGACCAGGAGCCAGGCCGACGATCAGGACGCGCGCATCCGGCGATCCGAAGGACGGCACGGGCGCATTGTACCACGTGGGCGATGACGAGCGATTTTCCTGGCGGAACGCTGCGAGGCGCGGGCAGAGCTTGCAGTTGTGCTCCGGCTCGATGGCGCTCGTAAGCTCGATCATATGAAGGGACCGGTCGACTGAGGCGTGCGCCTTGGCGTCAGCGTGCGCCAGCTCACCGCCCGCTGGTCTCAGAGTTGCGACGTCGCCCCCTTTGCCTCAGATATCGAGCGGATCGTCGCTCGTCGTAGGATAGGGCTCGCGCTCTGTGCGCTGGGCCCGCAGTTGTTGAAGCCGCGTCTCCCGGGCCTCGCGCGGCACCCGGGCTGCCGGATCGCGGCAGATTTCTTTCTCGAGATCAGCGACATCGATGAACTGGTCGGCCTGTCTGCGCAGCTCGTCGGCAACCATGGGTGGCTGGGTATGGAGGGTCGAGGCGACGCTGACCCTGATCCCCTTGTGCTGGAGCGCGGCAACCAGCGAGCGGAAGTCGCCGTCGCCGGAGAACAGCACCACGTGATCGAGGTGCTCGGCGAGCTCCATGGCATCGACTGTCAGCTCGATGTCCATATTGCCCTTAATTTTGCGACGGCCCGACGCGTCAGTATATTCTTTGGTCGGCTTGGTGACCATCGTATAGCCATTGTAGTCCAACCAGTCGATCAGAGGCCTGATCGATGAGTACTCCTGATCTTCGGCGAGCGCCGTATAGTACAGCGCCCGCACGAGGCGACCCTTGTTGCGGAAGACGGACAGGAGGCGCTTGTAATCGATGTCGAAGCCCAGGGCTTTCGCCGTCGCGTAAAGGTTCGCACCGTCGATGAAGAGGGCTATACGCTCGGTTGGATAGAAAAACATCGCGGTGATCGCCTTCCTGGAAAACGACGGGCTGAAAGCTTGTCGGCAGCGGACGCGGGAGCCTCTCTCGTAGGGGAATCGCTTCTCGGCAGCCAAGAACTTCTGATGCCGACGGCAACGAGTCGCTGCATATATATGCCAACCGTTGACGGCGCGAAAGGGGTTGCCCGCCCGGCTTCGGCCGGTCTGCTCGTCAGACTGGCCAGGTATTCGGGGTGTGCCGCCTCGGGGCGGCGGGGTCCGATCGGCGATGTCTGCAGAAATGGATGTGTGTTGCAGCCCTCCGCGAGGACGAGCATGTGGGACGAGCATGGGTGCGCAGCAGGCGGGGAACGGATGCGAGGGGTGTCGGCGCCCCGGGCTTGCCACAGCAGCCGGGGCGTGAATCGCACGCCGACCATCTTGCTTTCGCTCGGCGCCAATCGTGTTGGCGCGTGGGGCCCTCCGCAGGCGTCGCTGTCGCGCGCTGTCTGTGAGCTCGAGCAGCACGGTCTCAGGCTGGTCGGGCTGTCTGGGCTGTACTGCACCGAGCCGGTGGGATTGCGTTGGCAGCCAAACTTCCTCAACGCTGTAGCTGGCTTCGAGGGATCGATCGGGCCCGTCACCCTGCTGCGTCTGGTCAAGCGTCTGGAGCGGGCAGCCGGGCGTCGCAAGGGGCAACACATGGGACCGCGACCGCTGGACATCGATATCCTCGACTTCCGCGGACGCCAGGTTGGCCGGCCGGGACCAAGCAGGATTGCCGGCCGGCTCCTGTTGCCGCATCCCGAAATCGCGCACAGGGCCTTCGTCCTGGTCCCCCTCGCCGAGGTCGCTCCGGGGTGGCGTCATCCATGGCTCGAGATCACCGCGCGCGATCTGTTGCGCCGCATCCCAGGAGGCCGTCGGGGCGTGGTCGCGGTCGCGCGGTGCGCGCGCCGGCAGGCATGATGGCAAGAAGGCCCGGCGGATCGCTCCGCCAGGCCCCTGGAGCACTCCAGCGCTGTGCAACTCTACTTCTTTACTGGCGCCGGAGTGCCGGCGGCAGGAGCAGCGGCAGCAGGCGCCGATGGCGCCGGCTTCGCCGGCTCGGTCGAGCCCGCCCCCGCCGCGGCCGGGGTCGCAGGCTTGGCGGCTTCGGCCGGCTTCGCAGCGGCCGGGGCCGGCTTCGCGGCGATGCCAGGCGCGCCCGAGGGCTGTGCCGGCGCCGCCGACTTCGCAGCCTCGATCGGCTTGGCCACGGTGCCGGACGGAGCGGATGGAGCCTGCGTGCCCTGCGCGAAGGCCGGGGCGGCAACGGCAAACGAGAGCGCAACGGCAGCAAGCAGCTTCTTGGACATTTCGGCATTTCCCTGGTCGTCACTGCGATGAGGTCCGCCTCGCAGCAAGGCGTGAGGCAGAGTAGACACCACCGCGAATAAACCAGGGCTGAAGCGGATGTTCACGTCGTGTTCACCCGCTCCAGGAAGGCCGGCAAGCGGCCGCAAGGCTGCAACTCAGAAGAACCGGAAGCCGATGCCCAGCGAGAGGCGATGGCTCGACGTTTCGATGTCAGCATGAACGGTGTCGCTCGGGGCGTCGGCGAAGAAGTCGTATCGCTCGGTTCCATAGTCCGTGAAACGATACTCGCCGCGCACCAGCCAGCCGCCGGCCAGCAAGGCCTCGGCGCCGGCCCCGACGGTGTATCCGGTCCGAACCCTGTGCACCGGGTCGAAATGATCATCGATGCACCACGGGCCACCGAGAAACAGGGTCGTACAGCTCGCCCGTGCTGTGATCTGCTCGGCCGCGACGCCACCCGTCGCATAGATGTTGAGGTGGTCAGTGACGAGAACGCCGGCTCGAATCCTGAGCGACGCGTTCCACCCGGACTCCACCACGACGGAATCGGGGCTGCCGTTGAGGTTGACGGCAGTGCCGGGGATGCCGTGGACGTAGTCGCTTGCGTTCGATTTGCCGACCTCGGCCTCGACTCCCCAGATCCATCGACGGCCGACCGACCAGTTGTGGCCGAGGAAAAGACCCCCGTTGGTGGCGATGTCGTCGAGGGAGGCATTGGGGGCGCCGATCGGTGCCATCGCCGCGAAAGGCGGATCGAGCAAGCCAGTGGCGCGGAAGTCGTGGTGGACGAGGTCGGCGGCGATCAGAGCGCCTGCATAGAAGCCGGCCCAATCCGATCTGGGGTGATCGTGGCTGTCGTCCTTGAGGCTGCCGTTGTGCTCGTAGCGGTCGTCATCGCGCTGCAGATTGATCTTCAGCCCGGCGGTGAGCATGTGGGACTGGTTGCCTCCGCCGGCAGCATCCCCGGGGAACAGGAAGGTCGCTCCGCTGAACAGATCTTTCACGGTCGTCGGTCCCTTCGACTCCATGAAGCGCTGGTAGTGGTAGTCGACCGCCACCCGAACGTTGTCCGTCAGTCTGTAGCTCACCCCGATGTCGGTCGCGACGAACCCGCCCTGGTCGAACGGCTCGGTGAAAAGAAGCGACCGATTGTGGTGATGGTCGCGGTCGTTTCCACTGGCCCAGACCGAGCCCACTGCGCGGGCAGAGACGCCGAGCCTGCCGAACTGCCCGTCGACTCCGAGACCCAGGTAGGGCGTCTCCCACGACTGCTCGTAGGTGATGCCCAGGCCATTGGTGAACGGCGGCGCATAATTGGCCGTGCCGTTGAACGCGTGCCACTGATAGTAGTCCCACTTGTAGCCGGCGATGGCGGCCACCGAGATGCCGGATACCTCGAGAAAGCGCGCCGCGACGAACGCGTCGAGCATCATGGCGTTCTGGGTGCGCGTGTCGGGATGGATCGATCGACAGACGTTGTTCGGGCAGCCCGCGATCCAGTCGAAATCCTCCATGTGGCCGCTGCTGGAGAGGCTGGTGCCGCCCTTGATGCCGAGCATCAGGAAGCTCCAGGGCCGGTAATGGGCCCCGGCATGCAACATGCCTATCGTATCCATCCGCCACTTGAGCTTGGAGATCTGGATACCGGTCGGCGCATCGTAGACGTACTCCTTGCGGAAGCCGTTCAGCACGCCGACGCCGGCCTCGACAGTCACGCCTCCCACCGGTGTTACGCTGAATGACTGGGCTTGTCCCGCCATCGGCGTGAATGCCGCCAGGCCGGCCAAGAGCAACCCGCTCCCCGCTCCACCAACTCGCATGCAACCCTCAATCGTGCGCTTCACTGACGATTGAGCAGACCGCATCGGATGTCGGCGACGCAATCCCGTCGTCGCGAGAATCCTGAGGATTCAGAGTAAATGCCGGATTGGCCGTGGCCTCAGGGCCACGACCCGAAGTCGATTCGCCGGACCCGGTGGTGCCTCAGACCTCGATCTCGCCATTGGCCACGCGGACAGCGTGCCCGCCGATCCGGACGGTCTGCAATCGGCCGTCGTTCATGACCAGCGACAGCTGGATATGGCTCGGCCGCCCCATCTCGAACCCCTGCTCGATGAGATAGCGGTGCTCGCCGCCGGGCGGTTGATCATGGCGGGCGATCACGGCCGCGAACGCCGCTGCGGCGGAGCCGGTCGCCGGGTCCTCGGTAACTCCGAGGCCCGGCGCGAACATGCGGGCGTGGAACTGCGAGCTGTTGTGTGCGGTCTCGCGGCAATAGAGGTAGCCGGCATGCGTGCGGCCGAACGCCTGCTCCCATCGGCTCACGACGCAGCGGGCCTTGGCAATCGCCTCGAGACTGCGGACGGGGATGAAATGGAACGGCACGCCGGCCGAGAAGCACGACGGACGGTGATTCTCGAAGCCGATCTCGCTCGGGATGAGGCCGACGGCAGCCGCGATGTCCTCCATGGCCGGCACCGCGCCCTGGTCGGTCGGCAGGCGCGGCGCATCGAACTCGGCGAAGGCAGCCTCGCCAGGGCGGAGCCTCACGCCGATGCGGACGATCCCGATCTCCTCCTCGAGCGCGATGATGGCGTTGCGGCTGCCGCCGAGATCGGGGGCGCGCAGATCGGCGAGGAGGGTCGCCGTGCCGATGGTCGGGTGTCCGGCAAAAGGCAGCTCACGCGCCGGTGTGAAGATGCGGACACGGGCAGAGTGGGCCGGGTTCTCCGGCTTCATGACGAACACGGTCTCGGAGAGATTGAACTCCCGCGCGATCGCCTGCATGGCCGTCCTGTCGAGCCCGTCGGCGTCCATCACGACAGCGAGCGGATTGCCGCCGAAGCGCGTCGTCGTGAACACGTCGAGGGTATGGAACCTCAGGCGCATGGGGAATCCGGGAGCGGTTGCTGATGGGTGGGACAATGCCGGAATTCAGGTGGGCTTCCAAGAGGCATGTGCAAGCGCCTCGGGGATGGGTCCTCTCAAACAGTGCCGGCGAGGATCGCCGTGACGACGGCGCGCGCATGATCCAGCACGGGAAGGCCGTCGAGGTCGGTGGGCTGGCGCGCCACGATCGTGTCCGTGAGCTCCGGCTGCCCGGAGCGGGCGAGCCCGTCGTGAATGGCACGCTGCAGCTCCATTGCCGGCAGCCGTGAGCGATGCTCGATCGCCAACGAGCAGTACCGGTCCTGCCGGGTGACGATGTAGCCCGGCACACGCTCGAAGCCCGCGAGCGAGAGTCCGGTTTCCTCCTCGAGCTCGCGCGCGATCGCGGCGTCGAGATCGATGGATCCGTCCGGGCGCATGTCGCGTGCGTCGAGGAAGCCCCCGGGCAGACAGATCCGGCCCGCATTGAGGGTATCGGCCGCGTGACGCGCGAGAAGGATGTAGCCCTCTGACGATCGCAGGAGCGCCGACCCGAAAGCATCGAGCGTGCCGCCTGTGTCGACCCTACTGTCGCGCCAGTAGAGGAAGTCGGCGAACTGCTCGAGGCTGAGCCTGCCCGCATAGCCGACGTCGGTACGAGACAGCGCGCGCATGACGAGGATCCTGCCATTGAAAAAGGCCGGGTTCTCGGCTTTGCGCTGCTGCCAATGGCAGGCAATGGCGTCGCCATGGGCCGCAGCGAACGGCCAGGGCTCGGTCGTTACAGCCAGGGTGATGCGCGCGACTCGCTCTACCAGGGGGAGCCCGGATGTGGTCATGGGGCAGGCTCGTGCCATGCGATCTGGGGCCGGTCAATCGGCCGATGGCCGATGGTGCCGGTGGGGGGTCCTGTGCCGGCGGCGGTTTTCCTTTGCGGCTCCGTCTAATGGCTTGTTGCGCCGGTGATCGGCATGGTATGGGCGGCCGCACCCGTTCTCGCAGGATTCCCCGCCATGACCGCTGTCCAGCCCCGCCCGGGTCAGTCGAGCTCGTTCTTCTCGGCATCGCTCGCTGAATCCGATCCCGAGCTGAGCGGCACGATCGAGCGGGAGCTCGAGCGTCAGCGCACCGAGATCGAGCTCATCGCCTCCGAGAACATCGTCTCCCGGGCCGTGCTCGAGGCTGCCGGCTCGGTCATGACCAACAAGTATGCCGAAGGTTATCCGGGCAAGCGCTACTACGGCGGTTGCCAGTTCGTGGACGAGGCCGAGACGCTGGCCATCGAGCGCGCCAAGAGGCTGTTCGGCGCCGGTTTCGCCAACGTGCAACCGTCGTCGGGCAGCCAGATGAACCAGGCGGTGTTCCTGGCGCTGCTGCAACCTGGCGAAACGTTCATGGGCCTCGACCTCAATGCCGGCGGACACCTGACGCACGGCTCGCCCGTCAACATGAGCGGCAAGTGGTTCCACGTCGTCCCGTACGGGGTTCGCCGTGAGGACCAAATCATCGACATGGACGTGGTCGCCAAGCTCGCTCGCGAGGCGAGGCCCAAGCTGATCATCGCCGGTGGCACTGCCTATTCCCGGTTCTGGGACTGGCAGCGCTTCCGGGAGATCGCGGACGAGGTCGGCGCCTATCTGATGGTGGACATGGCGCACATTGCCGGGCTCGTCGCCGGTGGCGTGCATCCCTCGCCGGTGCCGCACGCTCATGTCGTGACCTCGACGACCCACAAATCGCTGCGCGGACCCCGCGGCGGCCTCATCTTGACCAATGAAGATGCGCTGGCGAGGAAGATCAACTCCGCGGTGTTCCCAGGCCTCCAGGGCGGGCCGCTGATGCACATCATAGCGGCCAAAGCGGTGGCGTTCGGCGAGGCGCTGCGCCCGGACTTCAAGGTCTACGCCCGCGCCGTCGTCGACAACGCCAAGGCGTTGGCCGAGGCCGTCAAGGCCGGCGGCTACGACATCGTCGCCGGCGGCACCGACAATCATCTCATGCTCGTGGATCTGCGGTCCCGGGACGGCGTCACCGGCAAGGCCGCCGAGGCCGGGCTCGGCCGGGCCCATATCACCTGCAACAAGAACGGCGTGCCTTTCGATCCCCGCTCACCATTCGTGACGTCCGGCATCCGGCTCGGCACGCCGGCCGGCACCACGCGCGGCTTCGGCGCAGCCGAGTTCCGCTCGATCGGCCGGATGATCGTCGAGGTGCTGGACGGGCTCGCGCGAAACGGCGAGGCTGGGGACGCCCAGGTCGAGATGCGCATCAAGGAGCAGGCGACGGCCCTCTGCCAGCGCTTCCCGCTCTACGCCTGACAGTGTGAACGGAGCGTGGCGCTGCCATCGGGCGGCGACCTGACTGGCTCGACGGAGAATGCCGGATGCGTTGCCCCTACTGCTCGGGCGAGAATACGCAGGTCAAGGACAGCCGCCCCACCGAGGAGAGCGCGGCCATCCGTCGACGGCGCGTGTGTCCCGACTGCGGGGGGCGCTTCACCACGTTCGAGCGGGTCCAATTGCGTGAGCTGACGATCATCAAGCGGTCGGGCCGCCGAGTGCCCTTCGACCGGGACAAGCTCGCACGCTCGATCGAGGTGGCACTGCGCAAGCGGCCGGTCGAGCCGGAGCGCGTCGAGCGGCTCATCTCGGGGATCGTCCGACAGCTCGAGAGCATGGGTGAGAGCGAGATACCGTCATCCGCCATCGGCGGGCTCGTCATGGAGGCGCTGCGCGGGCTCGACGCGGTCGCCTACGTGCGCTTCGCGTCGGTCTACCGCGACTTCCGCGAGGCCGCCGACTTCCAGGAGGTGCTCGGCGAGATTGCGACGGCGCCGGTGGTCGGGCAGCACGCTGGCGTCGAGGCCGGACCACTGCCGGGCAGCGAGGGGCGCAAGCACTGAGACGATGAGCGACGCTCGGACCCGGCTTGATTGCGCGATGATGGCCATCGCGGTGCGCATGGCGCGGCGTGGCCTCGGCACGACCGCGCCCAACCCGTCCGTCGGCGCCGTGATCGTCGACGAGGCGACCGGAGAGGTGATATCGCGCGGCTGGACCCAGCCGGGCGGGCGGCCCCATGCGGAGAAGGAGGCGCTGCGTCGCGCGGGGGAGCGTGCCCGCGGCAAGACCATGTACGTCACGCTCGAGCCGTGCGCGCACACCGGCCGCGTGCCGACGTGCGCCGATGCCATGGTGGCTTCCGGCCTGAAGCGCGTCGTTTGCGCCATTCCCGATCCCAACCCCATCGTATCCGGCCGGGGCTTTGCACAACTGAGGTCCGCCGGGATCGAGGTGGACGTCGGCTATCTCGCCGACGAGGCGCGCTGGGTCACGCTCGGCCATATCCTGCGCCAGACCGAGGAGCGGCCGTTCGTACAGTTGAAGATGGCGCTCGACATGCGCGGTCGGGTGGCGGCCGGCGACGGTGCGCCGGTGTGGGTCACGGGTCCCGAGGCGCGGGCCTATGCCCACCTGCTTCGGGCTCGCGCCGATGCGATCCTGGTCGGCGCCGGCACTGTCATTGCGGACGATCCGGAGCTGACCTGTCGGCTGCCGGGGCTCGATCATCGTTCGCCGGACCGGATCGTCCTCGACACCCGGCTACGGACACCGCCGACGGCGAAGGTCTACCGCCAAGGCGCGACACGGCCACGGGTCTGGGTGGCTGCCGCCCTCGACACCGTCGAGGAGGGCGTCGACATTGCTCACGGTGGCGCGATGGTGCTCGACGCCGCAGCCTTCGACGGTGGTGGCCTCGACATGGAAGCCCTGCTCGCCTCGCTGGCCGGCAACGGCCTGACCCGGCTCCTGGTCGAGGGAGGGCCGTCCGTTTGGCATGCGTTTCTCGCCGCAGGCCTCGTCGACGAGGCCTGCGTGATCGTGGGGGCGAGTGCCGTCGGGGGAGGCTCGATGCCCGTCGTCACGGGTGATCGTGACGCCTATTTCGCCCGTTACAATCTGCTCGCCGTGCCGAGCCGCAGCCGCGGCCTCGGCGCCGACCGCCTCCACGTCTATCGCCGTGAGTCCCCATGACGCTCCTCCCCTTCCGCCACTATGTGCGGGTGCGCTACCAGGAATGCGACACACAACTCGTCGTATTCAACGCCCGTTATGGCGACTATATTGATCTCGGTATCACGCAATTCCTGATGGCGGCGATGCCGGGCCGCGATCTTTACGACGGCACCTTCGAGATCCAGCTGAAGAAGCAGGTTATCGAGTGGTTCGCGCCGGCGCGGTTCAATGATGTGATCGAGATTCGCGTGTGGGTGTCCCGCTTCGGCCGGACCTCGTTCGATGTCCGCTTCGAGCTGCGCATCGCAGGCAAGGAGGACGTGATCGTGAACGCCGACACGGTCTACGTGCATGTCCGAGGCGAGAAGGGCGTCTGGAAAAGCTCACCGGTGCCGGAGGAGGCCCGCGCCTTGCTCGAGGCCGGCGCTCGCGGCAAGATCGTTGATCACGCAGGCTGGTTGCCCGTGCGTCCTTCCTCCTCGTGAGGCTGGACAAGCACCGTAGGCGCCCCGGCTCGCAAGCGCAATCAGGCGCACCAGACGTCGGCCGTGCTCAGCGACGGCCAGCACCAAGCGGAGACGAAGTCTTGTTCACTGGCATCGTGACGGACGTTGGCGAGGTGATCGCGCGGCAAGGCGGCGTGTTCACGATCCGCTCGCGCTACAAGGCCGACGGTATCGCGCTCGGCGCATCGATCGCGCACGACGGCTGCTGCCTGACCGTGACGACACTCCGCGCCGACGGCGATGGCTGCCTCTACACTCTGGACGTCTCCAACGAGACGCTCGCACGCACTACGCTCGGAGGCTGGCAGCCGGGTACGCGGATCAATCTCGAGCGTTCGCTCAAGGCGGGCGACGAGCTCGGCGGGCACATCGTGTCGGGCCACGTGGACGGCACGGCCGCGATCGTCGACATGTGGCCGGACGGTGACTCGCGCCGTCTGGTGCTCGAGGCACCTGCCGAGCTCGCCCGCTTCATCGCCTCGAAGGGCTCGGTCGCCCTCGACGGCACCTCCCTCACCGTGAACGAGGTCGATGGAAGCCGCTTCGGCGTCAACCTCATCCCGCATACGATGGCCGTCACGACCTGGGGCGGCAAGGCGGTGGGCGATCGCGTCAACCTGGAGATCGATCCCTTGGCCCGCTACGTTGCGCGGCTGCTCGAGTTCCGCTCCTGAAAGGCAGGAAAAAGACGATGCAGAGAGTGGAATACGCCGAAGGCAAAGGCTTCATCTCGCCGATCGCCGACGTGCTCGACGACTTTCGCAATGGCCGGATGATCATCCTGGTCGACGCTGAGGATCGCGAGAACGAAGGAGATCTCGTGATCGCGGGCCAGATGGCCACACCGGAGGCCATCAATTTCATGGCGCGCTACGGCCGCGGCCTCATCTGCCTGTCGATCACCGAGGATCGCGCCGAGCAGCTCAACCTCGAGTACATGACGCGGAAGAACGAGGCTCGCAACCGCACGGCGTTCACTGTCTCGATCGAGGCTCGAGAGGGCATAGCTACGGGCATCTCGGCAGCTGACCGCGCGCGTACCATCGCCACCGCCATCGACCCGACCAAAGGCGCCAACGACATCGTCTCTCCCGGCCATGTCTTCCCGCTGGTCGCCCGGCGCGGCGGCGTCCTCGTGCGGGCGGGCCACACCGAGGCCTCGGTGGATCTTGCGCGGCTCGCCGGGCTCTATCCGTCCGGCGTCATCTGCGAGATCATGAATGACGACGGCACGATGGCGCGGATGCCCGATCTGGTGCCGTTCGCCCAGCGCCACGGCCTCAAGGTCGGCACGATCGAGGATCTGATCGCCTATCGCCTGAAGTACGACCGCATCGTCGATCGAACGGCCACGACGCAAGTCGACAGCGCCTACGGCGGCAGCTTCGACCTGCATACCTTCGTCACCACCGTCGATCCGGTCGAGCATCTGGCGCTGGTCAAGGGTGATGTGAGCGGTCCAGGCCCTGTCCTGGTGCGCGTGCACGCGGTCAACATGGCGGCGGATCTGCTCGGCGTTCACAACGACCGCGCGCGGGGCTCGGTGCAGAAATGCATGGATCTGATCTCACGTGAGGGCCGCGGTGTGATCGTCCTGATCCGCGATCTGCGACCACACTCGGTGTCGGAGTGGATCCAGGCGCGCAAGTCCAATCCCGCAGCGGGGCGCAGCCAGGAGCGCCGCCTCGTGGAGATTGGAATCGGCTCGCAGATCCTCCGCGACCTCGGCGTCTCCGAGATGGTTCTGCTCACCAACCAGCCGCAATCGCGGTATATCGGCCTCGAGGGATACGGCCTCTGGGTGGCCGGCACGCGGAGGATCGAATAGCCATGGCAGGCAAGGGACAGGGCGGCGGCGGGCCGGAGGGCAAGGTCGAGGGCGCCAACATCCTCATCATCGAGGCCCGCTACTACGAGGACATCGCCGACGAGCTGCTGGCCGGTGCCGTGGCGGTCATCGAGGCCGCCGGCGCCACGGCAGAGAAGGTGTCGGTGCCCGGTGCGCTCGAGATCGCGCAGGTCATCCAGATGGCCGGTGACGGGGCTCTCGACTACGACGGCATCGTCGCGCTCGGCTGCGTGATCCGCGGCGAGACCTCGCACTACGACATCGTCTGCAACAACGCCAACCATTGGCTCTACGACGCCGCCGCTCAACTGCAGATGCCGGTGGGCAACGGCATCCTGACGGTGGACCCCAGGGAGCAGGCGATGGCTCGGGCGACGGGCGGTATCGAGGGCAAGGGCGGCGACGCCGCCCGCGCCGTGCTGCGGCTGATCGAGATCCGGCGGGCGTTCGAGGAGCGCGCGGGATGAAGAGTCCCGCCGGCGGCCAGCAGCTTCCGCTGGCGCCTCGCACGGCTGCCAGGATTGCGGCCATACAGGCGCTCTACCAGATGGATATCGCCGGCACCGACCTCAATGACGTGCTGGTCGAATTCGCGACGCTGCGATTCGGCAGCGCTGCCGATGATCCGGTGCTCGCCGACGCCGACCGCGACTTCTTTCGCAGCCTCGTGCAAGGCGTGATGCGCCGTCAGCGCGAGATCGACCCGCTGATCGATGGCCAGCTCGCCGAGGGATGGCGCCTGACGCGGATCGACTCGATCCTTCGGGCGATCCTGCGTGCCGGCACCCTCGAGCTGGTCGAGCGCAAGGACGTGCCGGTTCGTGTCGTCATCACCGAGTATGTCAACGCGGCCCATGCCTTCCTGGGCGACGAGGAGCCCCGGGTCGTCAACGGTGTACTGGACAAGCTTGCGCGCAAACTGCGCAAGGACGAGATATCCTGAGGCAGCTACAGGCGGCAGTGGCGCAAGGGGACGGTCGAAGCGCCGTTGTTGAGAGAGGGGAGCCGCACGTGGCATTGTCCGGATGGAGCCGCGACTCGCGGTGCCGACCGGTGCTTTCGCGTCGGCCCGACTGGCGTAGATGGCCGGCGGGTCTGCAACGAGCGAGGCTCGCCATGCTGAGGCTTGTGATCCTGATGCTGCTCGTCCTCGTCGGCGGCCTGGATGCCGGTGCGGCGCCGGGTGACGAGGGAATGGCCAAGGCCAAGGAGGCGGCCACGGCGCTCCAGCGCGGACAGGCCGAGCAGGCCGTCCTGCTCTACGCCGCTGCTCTCACGGACCAGACGCTGTCGAACGACCGTCGCGCCCAGCTCCTCAACGATCGCGGCGTTGCCAATGCCCGGCTCAATCGCCTGCGGGCTGCGATCGAGGATTTCAACCAGTCCGTGCAACTCGCGCCGGAGTCGGCCTCGGCCTACAACAATCGTGGAAACGTGCTCCTGGCGCTCGGCCTCGCCGCCGAGGCAGAGAAAGACTTCAACCGCGCTCTGACGTTGGCCCCGGGCTATGCCGCAGCCCTCGTCAACCGTGGCAACGGCCGCGCGCTGGCCGGTGACCATGAGGCGGCCGCCCGTGATTTCGCGCGGGCGGCGCGGCTCGCGCCCAAGACACCCGCGGCTTACGGCGGGCTGGCCCGGCTCAATCTGCAGATGAACCGGCCCCATGCAGCCATCAGGGACCTCA
Organism: Hyphomicrobiaceae bacterium; assembly: GCA_033764055.1. Lineage (GTDB taxonomy): Bacteria > Pseudomonadota > Alphaproteobacteria > Rhizobiales > Hyphomicrobiaceae. Next base: position 34,247 of record JANRJI010000090.1, on the reverse strand, counting down.
ACCGGGCGGTCGGCAGTGACACACGCTACGGACCGGGCTACCGCATGCGGGCCGAGGCTCACGGACTGATCGGGCGCTTCGACGAGGCGATCGAGGATCTGAGCCGGGCCATCACCTTCGACGGCGGCAACGGCGAGCTGTACGTGTCGAGGGGCTATGCCCACCTCGCCGTCCGCAATCCGGCTGCGGCCATCAAGGATTTCCAACGGGGTGCGGAGCTGTTGCCGAAATCGAGCGCTGCGGTGGAGGGCTTGGCCCTTGCACAGGCGCGTGGCGGCAATTTCGAGGCAGCGCTCGACAGCCTCGCCAAGGCACTCGAGATCGAGCCGCGCTCCGGGCAAGCCTATGCTTACCGCGCGATCGTCTACAAGATGATGGGGCAGGCCGATCTCGGCCAGCGGGATCTCGAGCGCGCGTTGCGTCTCGAGCCCACTCGGCCGGAGGTCCAATGGGCGCGCGGCGAGTTGCTCGAGCTCACTGGCCAGCGCGAGGAGGCGGTCGCTGCGTTGCGTGAGGCCGTTGCCGGTCGGCCACACCTGCGCGAGGCGGTGCAGTCGCTCGAGCGGCTCGGAGGCGAGGTGGCGGTCGATGCGGAAGCCCGCGAGCTCGCATTCGACCGGTGGCGGGTTTTCACCCGCCAGGGCCGCTACTACACCACCAACGCAGAGTACCCGCGATTGAACGTTCCACTCGAGATGTTGAGTGCGGGCGCTCCGCGCATCGTCGAGTTCGAGGTCAAGGGCGGCGCCCAGGCGGGCGTCGGTATCCTGCGCTTCATCGCGGGTCACGGCGATGCGAAGACGGGTGCGGAGGAGGTCGAGCACGCCGCCGTGCTGGACCTCCAGGCGCGCTCGATCCTCGCGGTGGAGACCATCCGCCAGGGCCAGCGACAGGCCAGCTGGAGCTGGGAGGAGGACAAGCTGGTCGTCACCGATATCGATGGCTTCAAGCAGGAATACCCCTTCAAGGGGCCGCGGGCGCGTGAGATTGCGGAGCAAGCGGCGCCGACCGATGTCACGCAGCGGCAGGCACCCAAGCCGAGGCCGCGCCCGAGCGATGGCTCAAGCCAAGCATGGGTGCCGTGGGGCAGTGATCCGTGGCGCGGAGGCGGTGGCGGCTCGAGTGGCCGCAAGTCACAAAAGCCGAAAACCCTGTTCGAGCTCCTGTTCAACTGATCTGACGCGTCGTCGGCTGGCCGCGGTGCCGGCTCGAGCCGGCCCGCGGCCGGCCGGCTCAGTTCACGCGAAACCTCTGGATCATCGCTTTGTCGAGCTCGAGCCCGAAGCCGGCGCCCGAGGGCACCTCCATCATACCGCCCTTGATCGCCGGCCGGTTTGCCCACATCGACTGCCAGACCGGGTCGCGCGCCGGATCGGCGAAGCACTCGGCGTAGGTCCCGTGTGGAATTGCCGTGAGGAGGTGCAGGGCGATCTGTGATTCCTCGTGGTGGGCGATGCGGACGCCCGCTGCCCAGCACAGGGCGGCCGAGCGGCGCCAGTCGGTGACGCCGCCGCACTCAGAGACATCGACATTGACATAATCCACGGCATCGGCGTCGAGCAGGCGACGGACGCCGTGGCTGGTGATCTCGGACTGGCCCGCATTGACCGGGATGCGGATGGAGCGTCGTACGCGCGCCATCATCTCCGCGTCATCGTACCAGTGGCAGGGCTCCTCGAACCAGGCGATGTCGAGCGGCTCGATCAGCCTTGCGAAGCGGATCGCGTCCTGTGCGGACCAGCCCCGGTTGGCGTCGACGCACAGCATGAAGTCCGGGCCCGCGGCTTGGCGTGCTGCCGCCACGCGCTCGGCGTCCGCCTCCGGCGAAAGGCCGCCGACCTTGAATTTGCAGCCCACCATGCCGGCGCGCTTGTACTGCTCCATCTCGGCACCGATGTCGGCGAGCGTCTTGCCCGCCATGTAGTAGCCGCCAATCGAGATGATCGGGATCTCGCGACGATAGCCGCCCAGCAGCTCGTTGACGGTTCGGCCGACCGCCTTGCCCATGACGTCCCAGACGGCGCAATCGATGCAGGCTATGGCCTCGAGCAGCACCTTGCGGTCGCCGTTCGCGACCGTGAATGCATTGAGCCGCTCGGAGATGCGCTCGACGCTGAAAATGTCGAGCCCCTTCACCGCCGGGGCGAGCGCCTCGTGGATCAGGCGGCAGATCTCGGGACCGTCGGCGCGATTGTCGCCATTGTAGATCTCGCTGACGAGGCCGCCCTCGGTCCGCAGCCTGGTCACGACGGTCGAGCGCTTCAGGACGGAATAGGTGGCGCCGCCGAAGTTCTTCGTCAGCGGAATATCGATGGCTATGGCCTCGATCGAATGGATACGCATGCGGCTGCTCCTCTGCCTCGTCGGGCAGGAGCCTGCCACGGCGAGCCGCTGCGCGGCCAGGGCCGATCGGCGGGATGGTCGGGGACCCGGCGGGGCCCGGCGCTTGCGGCGCGCGGGCGCCTGGGCCAGCCCTTACCTCAGTAGCTCGGCCTAGTCGAGAAGGGCGTGAGCTGCAACTCGTGGGTCCAGGCCGACTTGTCCTGGGTATGCAGGTAGTAGAAGGCCTCGGCGATCTTGACCGGATTCATCACCAGATCGGGGTTCTTCTGAGCTTTCGGCAACGCCCGCGTGCCCGGCGAGTCGATCGTGCCGTCGATCACCACGTTGGCGACGTGGATGCCGTGCTCGGAGTATTCCTCGGTGAGCACTTGCGCGAGCGTGCGCATCAGGACGCGGGGATAATAGAGCGACTCGCCGGTCTTGCGCTTCGTGCCCCGGAGCGACTTCGAGTTGTTCGAGAAGAAGAACGATCCCTCGCCGCGCTTGCGCATGGCCGGCAGCACCTCCTTGGCCACCAGGAAGGGCCCGCGGCTCGAGATGTGCTGGGCGGTATCGAACATCTCCACGGGGATGTGCTCGAGCAGCTCCTTCTCCGGGGGCAGGTCGCGGCCTTCGAGGTAGCCGGCATTGTAGATCAGCACGTGCGGATCGCCGACCTCGCGGCGGATCGTGGCGAAGGCCGACGCGATCGATTCCTGCGAGACGAGGTCGAGCTCGACCGTCATGGAGGCGCCACCCTGCTCTCTGATCGCTGCCTCGAGCCCGCGGGCGTTCTCGGCTTTCCGTGTCGTCATGACGACGAAAAAGCCCTCCCTGGCGAACTTCTGCGAGATGGCGCCGCCGATGCCCCACCGGACGCCGACGGGCAGGTGGCTGTCGTCCAGCGCCTTGCCGTGCGCCAGCTTGGTATTGCGTCCGTCCGACTGCCACTTGGACGTGGCGCCGATGATGACGGCGACCTGCTTGCCGGTCGGATTGGCTCCGGGAGGGTGGACCATTCGAGCGTCTCCTCTTGGGCGTATGGGGGGTGATGTGCCGTCCATGCGGCGCCGTGCTCAGGCTGCCCGGGTGTTGAGCTTGAGCAGCGCGTCGGCATTGCCGTGGCAGAGTTTGGCCATGTCGGCCGGTGCAAGCGACAGCCGGTCGAGAAATCCGCGGCCCTTCATGTTGGACGCATAGGGATAGTCGACCGAGAACATCAGCCGGTCGATGCCAAACGTCAGCAGGGCGGCGAGAAAGGGTGGCTCCGTGAAGATGCCGCTGGTGGTTACCCACACCTGATCGGTGATGGCCCGGCTGATCGGGCGACGCAAGTGCTCGATGTCGAGCGCAAACACATCATCGGCACGCGCCAACATCATCGGCAGCATCTCGCCCATGTGGCCAATGATCAGCTTGAGGCGCGGATGGCGGTCGAGCGTGCCGGTCAGGACGAGGCGCAAGATGTGCAGGGCCGTCTCCTGGTGCCAGCCCCAGCCGGCCGCCTCCAGCACGCGTGCCGGACCCTGATCGATGCCCGAGAAGTAGGCCTGGCGCACGGTCTCGGGAGCCAGGTGGGGGTGGACGTAGATCGGCACGTCCAGCGTCACGGCCTCGGCGAGCAGCGGCTCGTAGGCAGCATGATCGAGGAAACGGCCCTCGGTGGTGCCGTTGATGTTGACGCCGACGAAGCCGAGGTCCCTGACGCAACGCCTGAGCTCGGCCGGACATGCGTCGGGGCTCTGCATGGGCAGCACGGCGAAGCCGGCGAGCCGATCGGGATGGCGCCTGATCGCCTCGGCGAGATGATCGTTCATCTCGCGCGCCATGGTGACGCCGTCCGCTCCCGGAACCAGGTCCGGTCCCGGGCCGCTATTGGACAGCACTTGCACAGTGACGCCGGCCTCGTCCATGGCAGCCATGCGCACCGCTCCGATCTCCGGCAGCAGGTCGAGCGGATTGGGACCGGCCTGCGGCGCCTTGCGCGGTCGGAACCCGCGACGGGCGATAGCATCGGGCCCAATGCGCCGGACGAGATGGGGTACGGAGAAATGCTCCTCGAGGGCGACGACGCGCATGGTGGCTCTCCTCTGGACCGGTGGGACAGCCGCCCACCGGTGCGTCACGTCGACGTCGATCGGCCGCCGACCTCTGGCGACAGCATGGCCGCCCTTGCAAATTGTGCCAGTCCGGGTCAAGTTCGCACAACAACGATTCTCCCTATCGCGCAGTGGCTCGGGCGGCGTCCTGGTATCGAGGGCGGCGGACGGGTTTCTGCCCCGGAACGGTGGCCGGCATCGCGCGTCGGGGTTGATGGAACGTATAGAGGCCTGATCCATGCGGCTGGTGATCGAACGCAGCGAGCTCATGCGCGCGCTCGGGCACGTCACGAGCGTCGTCGAGCGCCGCACCACCATCCCGATCCTGTCCAACGTGCTGTTGAAGGCCACCGGCGCCTCGCTGGAGCTCAAGGCGACGGATCTGGAGCGTGAGGTGGTCGAGGCGGTCTCGGCCGAGATCGAGCAACCCGGCGCCGTGACGGTGCCGGCCCACATGCTGCACGACATCGTGCGCAAGCTGCCGGACGGCAGCGAGGTTGAGATCGTGCGCGATGCCGAGCGCGAGCGCCTGACGATCCGGTCGGGCAACTCCCGCTTCGCCCTGCAGACCATCGCAGCGGACGACTTCCCGGATCTTGCCGCCGGTGAGATGAGCCACACCTTCGAGGTGCCGGCTGCGGATCTAAAGGCCCTGATCGAGAAGACCCGCTTCGCCATCTCGACCGAGGAGACGCGCTACTACCTGAACGGCATTTACCTGCACACGGCCGAGCGCGCTGGCAGCCCGACGCTTCGCGCCGTGGCCACCGACGGCCATCGCCTCGCCCAGCTGGACGTCGAATGCCCGGCGGGCGCAGCCGGCATGCCCGGCATCATCGTACCGAGAAAGACCGTGCACGAGCTGCACCGCCTGATCGAGGCGACGGATGCGGTCATCACTGTGGGCGTCTCGGCGGCCAAAGTCCGGTTTGAGATCGGACCGATCACTCTGACGTCCAAGCTGATCGACGGGACGTTCCCGGACTATCAGCGCGTCATCCCGCAGGCGAACGACAAGTCGATGAAGGTGTCGAACGCGACCTTCATGTCGGCGGTCGATCGAGTGGCCACCATCGCCAGCGAGCGCGGCCGCGCGGTGAAGCTCGCCATCGCGCCGGAAAAGCTGGTTCTGTCGGTGACCAATCCGGACGGCGGCAGCGCCACTGAGGAGCTGCCGATCGACTACAGCGCCAATACCATCGAGATCGGTTTCAATCATCGCTACCTGCTCGACATCTCGGGCCAACTCGAATCCGACACCCTGCAGTTCATGCTGGCCGATCCGGGCTCGCCGACGATCGTCAAGGACGGCGGCGACGATCGCGCGCTCTACGTTTTGATGCCGATGCGGGTGTGAGTGGGCGTTCGCCAGGGAAGCTTTGGGCGCGCAAGGCAGGTCCTGCAGATGACGCTCGCAGCTGCGGCGCCATCCGGGGGAACGCAGCACCGGCATCTTGCTGCGGCAGCAAGCACACTGGCGCCCTGAAGGCCGATGCGCAGTCTACGGGTTGGACGTGGAACCCAAACGTGTTGCGCGGTGGTCTCGCCGTTGCCAGAGGACCCCGACATCGCCCAATGTGGATCTCCCGCCTCGTTCTGACCGATTTCCGCAACCACGCCCGGCTCTCGCTCGAGCTCGACCGGCGGCCGGTGGTGCTGGCAGGGCCGAACGGCGCCGGCAAGACCAACGTGCTCGAGGCCGTCTCGCTGCTGGCTGCGGGCCAGGGCCTGCGCCGTGTCCCCTACGACGAGCTCGCCCGCCACGGCGGCAATGGCGGTTGGGCGGTCGCCGCGACGCTGCAGACAGAGAGCGGACCCGTCGAGATCGGCACGGGCCACGACCCGATGCGCAGCGGTAGCCAGCGCCCGGGCCAAGGCCGCAGCGTCCGCGTCAACGGCGAGCCGCAGACCGGCTCTGGCGTGCTTGCCGACCTCGTGGAGATGGTCTGGCTGGTGCCGGCCATGGATGGGCTGTTCACAGGCCCGGGCGGGGACCGGCGCCGCTTTCTGGACCGGCTCGTGCTCTGCTTCGATCCCGGACACGGAACGCGCTACGGGCAGCTCGAGCGCGCCATGCGGCAGCGCAATCGCCTGCTCGAGGACGGGGTACGCGAGCCCGCCCGCTTCCACGGCCTCGAGCAGATCATGGCCGAGACGGGCGTTGCGATCGCCGCCGCGCGTGTTGCAACGCTCGCCGGTCTCGCGGCCACCATCGAGGCACGTCGCGCAAGGGCTTCCGATTCGCCCTTCCCCTGGGCCACGCTCGCCCTCGAGGGTACGCTCGAGGGCGATCTTGCCATGCGCCCGGCGGTGGAGGTCGAGGACGACTATGTGCGCCGGCTCGCCGCCTCCCGCGAGCGCGATCGGGCAGCTGGGCGCACCCTCGAAGGGCCACACCGGACCGATCTGGTCGTCGGGCATGGACCCAAGGGAATGCCGGCCAGCGCCTCGTCGACGGGCGAGCAGAAGGCCCTGCTGGTCGGGCTCGTGCTGGCGCATGCCGAGCTGCTCGCAGCGCGCCGGTCCGGCGAGGCGCCGTTCCTGCTGCTGGACGAGATCGCCGCCCACCTCGACTCCCGCCGCCGTGCTGCCCTCTTTCGGGAGATTACCAGGCTGGGGAGTCAGGCCTGGATGACGGGCACCGACGTCGATGCCTTCAGCGCCATATTGAACGATGCCCAGTCGATTCCGGTGACCGAAGGCGGCATTGGCGGGCATGCGACCGCGACATTGTGGTGATCGATGTGCAGTCGATTGATTTGTCGTGCAGAAAGAGCGCTCTCAAAGACGTGGATCAGGCAGATTTTACGCTCCTGTCAGTGGCTGGCGTGCTATATCTTCCAACTCACTGCCATTCGCCCCTCCCGAGGACATTCCGCCCATGAACGCGACGCCCGCACGTAAGCCTGGCGCGGCCGAGGACTATGGCGAGGACAGCATCAAGATGCTGAAGGGCCTGGACGCCGTGCGCAAGCGTCCGGGCATGTACATCGGTGACACCGACGACGGCTCCGGCCTCCATCACATGGTCTACGAGGTCGTCGACAACGCCATCGATGAGATCCTCGCCGGTCACGCGACCGAATGCATCGTGACGCTCAATGCCGACGGCTCGGCGACCGTGAGCGACAATGGCCGTGGAATTCCCGTCGGCATCAAGCAGGACGACGACCACGATCCGAAGCGCTCGGCGGCCGAGATCGTGTTCACGGAGCTGCACGCGGGGGGCAAGTTCGACCAGAACTCATACAAGGTGTCGGGCGGCCTGCATGGCGTCGGCGTGTCAGTGGTCAACGCCCTCTCGACGTGGCTCAAGGCGCGCATCTGGCGGCACGGGAAGGAGCACGCCATCGAGTTCCGGGACGGCGTCCCCGTCGCGCCGCTGGCCGTCGTCGGCGATGGCGGCGGGCGCAAGGGCACCGAGGTGTCGTTCCTACCCAGCCCTGCCACCTTCACCATGGTCGAGTTCGACTATCCGACGCTCGAGCACCGCCTGCGCGAGCTGGCCTTCCTCAACTCGGGTGCCGGCATCACCCTGAAGGACGAGCGTCACGCCGACGTCAAGGCAGAGACCATGCGCTATGACGGCGGCGTCGCCGCCTTCGTGCGCTATCTGGACCAGGCGCGAACCCCGCTCATCGCCGAGCCGATCATGCTCCGCGGCGAGAAGGACGGCATCACCGTCGAGGTGGCGCTGTGGTGGAACGATTCCTACACGGAGCGGGTGCTCTGCTTCACCAACAACATCCCGCAGCGTGATGGCGGCACCCATCTCGCCGGCTTCCGTGCGGCGCTGACTCGCGTCATCAACAAGTATGCGGGCGAAACCGGCGTCGCCAAGAAGGAGAAGGTCGACCTCACCGGCGACGACAGTCGCGAGGGGCTCACCTGTGTCCTCTCGGTGAAGGTGCCCGATCCCAAGTTCTCGAGCCAGACCAAGGACAAGCTCGTCTCGTCTGAGGTCAAGCCCGTGGTCGAGAGCCTGACCAGCGATCACCTCTCCGCCTTCTTCGAGGAGCACCCCCGCGAGGCCAAGATCATTCTGACGAAGATCGTCGAGGCAGCGCTCGCCCGCGAGGCGGCGCGCAAGGCGCGCGAGCTGACGCGGCGCAAGGGCGCGCTCGACGGGTTGCGTCTGCCCGGCGGCCTCGCCGAATGCCAGGATCGGGACGCAGCCAACACCGAGATGTTCATCGTCGAGGGCGATTCGGCCGGAGGCTCCGCCAAGCAGGCGCGCAAGCGCGAGTATCAGGCGGTCCTGCCAATTCGCGGAAAGATCCTGAATGTCGAGCGCGCGCGCACCGACAAGATGCTGTCGTCCGAGCAGGTGACCAACATCATCGCGGCGCTCGGCACGGGCATCGGCCGCGACGAGTTCAACCTCTCGAAGCTGCGCTACCACAAGATCATCATCATGACGGACGCCGACGTCGACGGTGCCCACATCCGCACGCTGCTGCTGACGTTCTTCTATCGCCAGATGCCGGAGCTGGTCGAGAAGGGTCATCTCTACATCGCTCAGCCGCCTCTCTACAAAGTGCAGAAGGGCAAGGCCCATACCTACCTCAAGGACGAGCGCGCGCTCGAGGATTACCTGATCGACGGCGGCCTGGACGGTGCCGTGCTTGACCTCGGCAGTGGTGAAACGCGATCGGCGCGGGATCTGCGCGACATCGTCGAGCAGGCTCGCTCCATCGCCCGGCTGATCGACGAGCTGCATTCCCGGTATGCACGTTTCCTCGTCGAGCAGGCCGCCATCGGTGGCGCCTTCGATCCGGAGCTGCTGCTCTCGGCAGACAAGGCAAATGTCGTCGCCGGAGCCATCGCGCGGCGGCTCGATACGCTCGCCGAGGAGACCGAACGCGGCTGGGAAGGCCGCTTCGGCAACGACGGCTTCGTGTTCAAACGCCTCGTGCGCGGCGTCAACGAGGTGCAGATGCTGGATCGCGCCATGCTCGGCTCGCTCGAGGCACGCCGCCTTAACGAGCGGCGCGCACATCTGGTCGAGGTCTACCAGACGCCTGCCGTCTTGCGCCGCAAGGATGCCGAGACGCCGATCTTCGGGCCCCGCACGCTGCTCGATGCGGTCTACGCCGCCGGGCGCAAAGGCATCTCGCTGCAGCGGTACAAGGGGCTGGGCGAGATGAATCCCGAGCAGCTCTGGGAGACGACGCTCGATCGCGAGGCGCGCACGTTGCTGCAGGTAAAGGTCGGCGATCTGAACGAGGCCGACTCGATCTTCTCCAAGCTGATGGGCGATCTGGTCGAGCCTCGCCGCGAGTTCATCCAGGAGAATGCCCTCAACGTCTCGAACCTGGACGTTTAGGCGCCAAAGACGCCGGCACATCGAGCCGTCTCTGGCCGGGGCGCACACGCCTTCCCGACGCGCTCGCTCGCCGTCGCGAGCCGGGTGGCTCGCGGGCCCTTCTCCAGTACCCCGCGCGGAACCGCATTGCCGCGCTGGTCGACGCGAAGGACCACGGCTAGGCTGATGCCGAAACTGGAGTGGCAGAGGGACCGGGCCCGAACATGATCAAGGGGAAGCTGCTCGTCGCCAATCGCGGTGAGATCGCCATTCGCATCTGTCGCGCGGCCGCCGAGTTGGATCTTCCGACCGTCGCCGTCCATCCGGCGGACGATGCGTGCTCGCTCCATACGCGCAAGGCCGACGAGGCACGCCAGATCCCAGGGCGAGGTGTCGCGGCCTATCTCGACAGCGCGGCGATCATCGCCGCAGCCCTGGAGACGGGCGCAACCGCGATCCATCCCGGCTACGGCTTCCTATCGGAGAATGCACAGTTCGCGCGGCAGTGCGCCGAGGCTGGCCTCGTTTTCGTCGGTCCCCGGCCGGATACCCTGGCGCGCTTCGGCGACAAGCACGCGGCCCGGAAGCTGGCTGTGGAGATGGACGTGCCCGTGCTGCCGGGAACAGCGGCACCGACGACACTCGCTGAGGCGCGTGCCTTCCTGGCGCGTCTTGGACCGGGGGGCGCCGTGATGGTCAAGGCGGTGGCCGGTGGCGGCGGCCGCGGCATGCGGCCGGTGCGCGCCGACGCCGATCTCGCGGAAGCCTTCGAGCGCTGCCGCTCGGAGGCCTTGTCGGGCTTGGGCAACGGCGATCTGTTCGTCGAGCGGCTGGTTCGGCGGGCCCGCCATATCGAGGTGCAGGTTCTCGGCGACGGCAAGGCGGTGTCGCATCTCTGGGAGCGGGACTGCTCCCTGCAGCGGCGACGCCAGAAGATTGTCGAGATGGCGCCGGCCGTCGGCCTCGCTGCGCCCACCCGCGACAGGCTGATCGCTGCGGCGCTGCGCCTTGCGGAGGCGGTCGGCTATCTCAACCTCGGCACTGTCGAGTTTCTCGTCGACGGCGAGACTGGAGACTATTTCTTCATCGAGGCCAATCCACGCCTCCAGGTGGAGCACACGGTCACGGAGGAGATCACCGGGCTCAATCTGGTCGAGCTGCAGCTCAGGCTCGCAGGTGGCGCGACGCTCGACGAGCTCGGTTTGACGCGCGACCGCGTGCCGGCAACACGTGGTTTGGCCTTGCAGGCACGCATCAGCGCAGAGATCCTGTCCGCTGACGGCAGCGTGCGGCCGGGCGGGGGAACATTGACAGCCTTCGAGCCGCCCTCTGGGCGAGGCATCCGCGTCGACAGCAGCGGCTACGTCGGCTATCGCACGAGCCCGGCCTATGACCCGCTGCTCGCGAAGCTGATCGTCCATACGGGCTCGGCCTGCCCGCGCGACGTGCTCACAAAGGCCTATCGTGCGCTGTGTGAGTTCCACATCGCCGGTGCGCCGACCAACGTGCCGTTCCTCCAGGCACTGCTGTCCGACGAAGGGGTGCGGTCGGGAGCCGTGGATACGGATTACGTCGAGGCGAACATCGCGGAGTTGGCACAGCGGTCGGCGACACATCATCCGCACCTTTATTTCGCGCCGACCACCGAGGACGCGACACCGGCCCACACGGGCCGGGCGGGGGCCAGGGTCGACGCTGTCGATCCACTTGCCGTTCTCGCCTACGGCCAAGCCAACCGTGGCGGCACGTCAGGATCGGGTCCGTCCGCCGTCGACGAGCCGGCGGACGGCATGCTGGCCGTCAGAGCGCCGCTGCAGGGCACGGTCGTCTCGATCGCGGTAGAGGAGGGCGCGCTGGTGAAACGCGGCCAGCAGCTCGCCTTCATGGAAGCGATGAAGATGGAGCACGTGGTCGCTGCCGAGGCAGCCGGCACGGTACGTGCGGTCCACGTCGCCCCGGCCGATACGATCTGGGAAGGGCAGCTGCTGATGACCCTGGAGCCAGCCGAGAGCGCCGGCGAAGAGGCCGATGCGGCGCAGGCGATCGACTGCGACCTGATCCGCCCCGACCTCCAGGAGATGCTCGATCGGCGGGCGTTGACACGCGACGAGAAGCGGCCGGACGCGGTGGCGCGGCGGCGCCGGACCAGGCAGCGCACGGTGCGGGAGAATGTCGATGATCTCGTCGATCCCGGCACCTTCATCGAGTACGGGCCGCTGACGGTGGCGGCGCAGCGGCGCCGTCGAGGTCTCGAGGACCTGCTGAGCCGCAGTCCTGCCGACGGGCTCGTTACGGGCGTCGGGCGGATCAATGGCGACCTGTTCGGGGACCCGGAGTCGCGTGCGGCGATCCTGGCCTACGACTACACGGTCTTCGCGGGCACCCAGGGGGTGCACAATCATTGGAAGACTGACCGCATGATCGATGTCGCCGAGCAGGGGCGGATGCCGCTCGTGCTCTTCGCCGAGGGCGGCGGCGGCCGGCCGGGCGACGACGATTACGGCGGCTTCATCGGCTTCAATACGTTCCACCACTTCGGCCAGCTCTCGGGCCTGGTGCCCATGGTGGCCATCGTCTCGGGGCGCTGCTTCGCCGGCAACGCGTCGCTGCTCGGCTGCTGCGACGTGATCATCGCGACCGCCAACTCGAACATCGGCATGGGTGGCCCGGCCATGATCGAGGGCGGCGGGCTCGGCGTGTTCACGCCGGAGGAAATCGGGCCGATTGGCGTGCAGAAGGCGAGCGGCGTGGTCGACATCGCCGTCGCCGACGAGGCCGAGGGCGTGGCTGTCGCCAAGAAGTACTTGTCATACTTCCAAGGCCGGGTCGCGAACTGGAAAGCGCCCGACCAGCGTCTCATGCGGTCGATCGTCCCGGAGAACCGCCTCAGGGTCTACGACATCCGCAAGGTGATCGAGACCCTTGCCGACGAGGGCTCCGTGCTCGAGCTGCGGCGCGATTTCGGCAGGACGTTCATCACCTCGCTCATCCGCATCGAGGGTCGCGCCGTCGGCATCGTCGCCAACAACCCGGCCCAGCTCGGAGGCGCCATCGACAGCGATGGCTCGGACAAGGGTGCGCGCTTCATCCAGCTCTGCGATGCCTTCGACATCCCGGTCGTCCACCTCTGCGACACGCCTGGCATCATGGTTGGCCCGGAGGTCGAGAAGACTGGCCTCGTGCGCCATGCTGCACGCATGTTCGTGACGGCCTGCAATGTGACGGTGCCTTATTTCACGGTCATCCTGCGCAAGGCCTATGGCCTTGGCGCCGTGGCCATGGCAGGTGGAAACTTCCGCGCGCCCTTTTTCACCGTGGCCTGGCCGACAGGCGAGTTCGCGCCGATGGGGATCGAGGGGCAGGTCAAGCTCGGCTATCGCGGTGAGCTGGCGGCGGTCGCCGATCCAGAGGAACGACGGCGTCTCTACGAGAGGCTGGTCGCCGAGCACTACGAGAGCGGCAAGGCCATCCAGCGCTCGACCACGTTCGGCATCGACGACACCATCGACCCGGCAGAGACGCGCCACTGGATCGCGACGCTGCTGGCCTCGATCCGGCCGCCGGCGCTGCGCTCCGCCAAGAAGCGGCCGATGATCGACGCGTGGTGAGTGCGGCCAACGCACAGGCCATGTTGGCCTGTGCACGCCGGCGCTGCAGTGGCAATGATGAGCTAACGGGCCGACGGAAGGCGCAGCTCCTCGCTCCGGCCTCCAGCCTCGAGCAGGATTGCGTCGCGGCTGATGCGCGTGAGCGTCCAGCCATCCACCTCGCCTCCTTCATCGATCCACTGCTCGAGGGGCTGGCCCGGCGCGACGATGAGCGCGCGTCGGCGGCCTTTGCCGTCGACGTGGATGCCGGCCACCCGCAGCTCGATGGGAGCCGGCGGGGTGGTCGCAGCCGCGGGCTCGGAAGCAATACCGACGGGACGGACGGGCCGGCGCTCCGGCCAGAACAGGGGGCGGGCCGATGTGTCGGGAAAATTCGCGGTTGTGGTGTCATCGAGCATGAGGCGCCGCGGCGAATCGTTCCGCGCGGAAGGAGGTGCCGCGGTTCCGGAGGGCTCGATCGGCGAAATATCGACGGGTGTCGTGATCAGCAGCCAGTCGAGGGCCGCAAGGGCGCCCACAGCGATGACGAGCAGGAGCGACACCAGCGTGCGCATCATGGAGTTTTTTCTCGCTTCTGGAGAAAGGCTGAGATCCGCAAGTCGATCTGCAGCACCCGTTCGGCGCCCGGTTGCACCGGCATCGGTGTGACCACCAGCCCTTCGACCATCAGGACGGGGCGATGCGCCTCGATGCCATGCAGCAGCATCTGGAGCGCTTCAAGGCGTGCCTGCAGGGTCGCGTGCAGGCCGGCGAGCATCAGGTCGCCACCGGGAGTGGGGGAGGAGGTCAAAGTGCGCAAGGACTGAAGCCGAACGTCGGCAGTCTTGGCCAGGCTGCGAAAGGCGGCTTGCAGGTTCGCCAGCTCGACCGCCTCGCTGTCGCCGGCAAAATGGACCTCCGCAGCGAGATTGCGGGAGCTTTGGGCGGCCTGCGCTCCCGTTGCGTTACGGATTGCTGCCATGCTCATCAACTTGCCGAGCATCTCTCTCTGGGCGGCGATCTCCTCCTGCAGAAACCGCGCCCGGCTGGCTGCGGGCCAAACGACCCCGAGGGCGACGGCGGCCAGAGCGGCCATGGCCAGGCCCACGGCAATGACCCGGCGCATCCCGGGCGACAGCACCGCCATCATGGGCGGCCCCCGCTGCCCGGCGCCGAAGCCGGAGATGTGACGGGCCTCAGCCGGGCGCGAATTCGAAAGCGCTCGTGGCTCTCCCCGCTCTCGAGCCGCAGCGGCGCTGCGAAACGGGCATCATGGAACAGCGTCGACCGCTCGAAGGCGGGCAGGAGCGCCGCAGCCGAGGTCGCCGAGCCGCCGATCTCGACAACGTCACCTTCGATGCGAAGCTCCTCGACCCAGGCAGTATCCGGCATGATCCTCGTCATCTCCTCGAGGATGTGGGTGGCCGGGTGGCGCTCGTTCTTGTGACGCCAGGCCGTCTCCACGGTGGACCGGGCCAGTTGCGTGGCGTCTTGCGGCGCGCCAGGCCCCAGGAGACGCGACTTCAGTTCCTCCGTCTGCTCGTTGAGAGCCGAGAGGGCATGCTCCTGTCGCGCCCATTGGCCGGCGAGCGCTGACACCGCCAGTGCGATCGCCACTGCCAGGAGCCCGCGCTCGGCCCGGGTTCGGGCAGGCGAAGCAGCCGGCGCCGCTGGAGCCAGAAAGTCGACGGGGATCGCAGCAGCACCGCCCCTGTCCCAGCAATCGATCGAGATCGGTTGAATGCCGGCCTCGGACAGTTGCTCGAGCAACGGGGCAATCGTCCTGGACTTCAGCACAAGCTGGCGAACCTGCACCATGCCGCGCCGCTTGCCGGGGCCGAGGACCTGGCACGCGGTGAGCACATCGCCCGTCTTGAGCGGCGTGGAGCGAGCGAGGTCCAGCGCTGCCATTCTCTCGAGATCAGGCCGGGGAACCGACGGCAGCTCGAGGTTTCGAACGAGACAGTCCTCGAGCCGAACGCGGACGCCGACCGGTCGCCGCCGAAGGGACGCCGGCAGTCTTGCCAAGCTTGGCGCGACCTCTTCCACGGGCAGCACGTCTGCGAAGCCATCGCCGGCTAGCGGCCCGACCGTGCCTCGCTCGTCCAGCCGGAGCCGGACGCCGCGAGGCTCGGGCGTGAGAATGACTGCGGCGCGTGGCCATGCCCGCGGGCCGATTGGCAGCAGCGATCTCAGCTCGCTCGCCCACCAATTGAAGAACGCGCCCGCGCGGCTCGTGCTGATGCTCGTCATTTTCCAGTTTTCGCCCGGTCGGCAGAGCGTCGGCGTGACTTTCACCTATTGCGGTGAATTGGCTGGCATACCGCTTCGGAGCGGGCCACAATTCACAGTAACGAGCCAACTCCACACAATATCAGGTACGGCCTTGTCGTTGTCCAGGAACGGCGTCGGAAAGGGTGAGCGGCGGGCATTCGAGCCGACGGACAGCACCTGGGCCGCAACGCTCGGCGCGCGACTGCTCGCTGCCGGCACGATCGACGAGAAGGCGCTGCGGCGCGCGGAGCGGGCCTGGCAAACGTCCGGTGAGCGGTTCGACGTCGTACTGACCCGGCTCGGCGTGGTGACGGAGGAGGAGCTTTGCGTCGCGCTCGCCGACCTCATGGGATTGCAGGTTCTCGAAGGCGGCTCGTTTCCCGAGGTTCCTCTGCTCCCGGTCGAGCTCGATCCGGCTTTCGTCAGATCCCGGCGCATCGTCCCGGTCGCGGTCGACGATGATCGGATCGTCGTCGCCGTTGCCGATCCCTTCGATGCTGCCGCGGCGGATGCGCTTGCATTCCTCTTGGAGCGTCCCGTGGAAATCCGGCTGGCGCCAGCCGGCCAGCTCGATCGGGCCATCGAGCGGCTGTACGGGACGACCGGCGACGCTCCGGTTGCCCTGACCACGGCGGAAGAGGCGGCGGCAGCCCCGAGCGACGACTTGCGCCGCTTGCAGGACCTCGCGAGCGAGGCTCCGATCATTCGCCTCGTGCAGGACATCGTCGCGCGGGCCGTCGAGGCCGGCGCCTCCGACATACATCTCGAGCCGCGCGTGGACAGGTTGCGCGTCCGCTTTCGCATCGACGGCAGCCTGCAGACGGTGGAGACCCTGTCTCCCGATCTGGCGCCAGGCATCACGTCCCGGATCAAGATCCTGGCACGCCTGGATATCGCTGAGCGACGGCTGCCGCAGGACGGGCGGACGAAGCTCGTGGTGGGCGGGCGGGAGATCGATGCGCGCATCTCGACGCTGCCGACGATGACGGGCGAGAGCTGCGTGCTTCGCATCCTCGACCGGTCGAAGGTTCGCCTGGAGTTCGGCGCGCTGGGTTTCGAGCCGGCCCTGCTCGAGGGGCTGGCCGGCCTGCTCCGCCAGCCGCACGGGATCGTCCTGGTGACGGGCCCGACGGGCAGCGGCAAGACGACGACGCTCTATACCGGCCTCGGCATGCTCGACAGCGACGCGGCGAAGATCGTCACGGTCGAGGATCCTATCGAGTACCAGATGCCCGGCATCAACCAACTGCAGGTGCAGCCGCGGATCGG
Source organism: Hyphomicrobiaceae bacterium (assembly GCA_033764055.1). Taxonomy (GTDB): domain Bacteria; phylum Pseudomonadota; class Alphaproteobacteria; order Rhizobiales; family Hyphomicrobiaceae. Next base: position 17,391 of record JANRJI010000090.1, on the reverse strand, counting down.
ACTGACTTTCGCGACGGCATTGCGCTCGGTTCTGCGGCAGGATCCCGATATCATCATGGTCGGCGAGATCCGGGACTTCGAAACCGCCCAGATTGCTATCCAGGCATCGCTGACCGGCCATCTCGTGCTCTCCACGGTCCATACGAACAGTGCCGCGGCGACCGTCACGCGGCTGCTCGACATGGGGGTCGAAAGTTATCTCCTCGCGTCCAGCCTGACCGGCGTGCTTGCACAGCGACTGGTGCGCCGGCTCTGTCCGGCCTGCAAGTGGCCCGAGGTGCCGCCCGCGGGCCTGACCGCGCGTCTGGTCCGCGAGGCCGGGGCCGCATGGTCCGGTCGTGCGGTTCCCGACGCGTTGCAGTCGCGCCGCGGCTGCCCGGCCTGCCGCAACACCGGCTATGATGGTCGCATGGCGGTCGGCGAGTTGCTGTCCGTCGGCAGGCAGGTGCGCGAAGCGATCCACGCCAAGGGGTCGGACGCTGCGATCGAGGCTGCGGCCGTAGCCGCCGGAATGACGACACTCTATCAGAGCGGCCTTGCCAAGGTGCTCGCAGGCGAGACGACGCTCGAGGAGGTTCTGAGCGTGACCAGGCTCGAGTGATGGAGACTTTCGCCTTCAGGGCCTACGACGGCGGTGGCCGTCTCGAGCAAGGCACGGTCGAGGCAGAGACGGCCTCCGCTGCCCTGGACGCCTTGCGGCGGCGCGGGCTGTTCGCGACGACGCTCGATCCGGTTGCAGGCAAGGTGCCGGCGGCATCGTGGCGTGCGGCCCTCGACGGTGGGAAGGCCATGCCGGCGACGGCGCTCGCGCTGGTCGCGCGGGAGCTCGCCACGCTTTCCCGGGCCGGATTGACGCTCGAGGAGGCCTTGCAGATCGTCGCGCTGCAGCCTGCATTGACGGCGCGCATCCGGCGCACCGTCGAGGCGGTCCTGTCGGACGTGAGGGGGGGCGCGTCCATCTCGCAGGCACTGGCCGCGCGCAAGGGTGCGTTCCCCGAGCATTTCTGGCGATTGGTGCAGGCCGGCGAGGTGAGCGGATCGCTGCCGCAGGTCCTCGACGATCTCGCTGCCTTTCTCGAGCAGGAGAACCGGCTGCGCAGTCAGACGACGACGGCCCTGGTCTATCCAGCGGTCCTGATGGTGCTGGCACTGGTCACCGTGACCATTGTCGTGACGGTCATGGTGCCGGCGATCATGCCGCTGTTCGGCGATGCCGGGGTGAAGCCTCCGCTCTTCCTGGCGGTGCTGGCTGGCGTGTCCCGCGCGATCGCCGGGAGTTGGCATTATCTCGCGGCCACCACTGGCGGGCTTGTCCTGGCGGCAGCTTGGGCGCTGCAATCCGACAAGGCCGCGCTGCTCCGCGATCGCCTCGTCCTCTCCATTCCCGTCCTGGGCCGTCTGGTGCTGCGCGCCAACACCGCGCGGTTCGCGCGGACGATGGCAACCCTGCTGCGCAACGACGTGCCGATGCAGGACGCTCTCACCGTCAGCGCCGGCGTGATGATCAATCGCGTGTTCCGGCAGGCCGCGCGCCATGCCGAGCAGGAGGTCAACGAGGGGGCGACCCTTCTGGTGCCCCTGACGACATGCCGCTTATTCCCGGACCTGGCTTTGCGACTGATTGCGCTCGGCCAGCAGAGCGGACAGCTTGCGATGATGCTGGCGCGCGTCGCCGACATCTACGAGCAGGACGTCCAACAGCAGCTCCAGCGCCTGCTGGCCATTGCGGTTCCGGCCATCACCGTAACGATCGGTGGGCTCGTCGGCGGGTTGATGCTGTCGGTCATGGGGGCGATGCTGGCTCTGAACGAGACGGTGATCCGATGAGCGCGCGGCCGCCGGTGTCATCCCGACCGACGACCGAGGCAGGCTTCACGTTGATCGAGCTGCTGGTGGGACTGGCCGTCCTGTCACTGGGCACTCTCGTGGCGTTGCCCCTGGCCCGCGATGCGCTCAGGTCTCAGGATCTGCGCGGGGTGGCGACGGAGCTGGCATCGGCAGCGCGCTCCGCAAGGGCAGCAGCGATGCGCTCCGGCACAGAGCGGGCCTTGGTTCTCGATACTGCCGCCCGGCAGTACTGGCTGGACGAATTCCCCTCGCCACGGCCCATTGCACCGGGCATTGCCGTCGAGGCGGCGGTTCCTGCGGGAGAACGAGGAGCCGGTGGTGTGCACCGGATCCGCTTCCTGGCCGCGGGGGGCTCCAGCGGTGGTCGCATCGTGCTGCGCGAGCGTTCCGCGAGCGCCACGCTGAGCATCGACTGGCTTACGGGAGGGGCCCGTGTCGCCTACGCGCCCTGAACGGGAGGGCCGCCGCTCCGACGCAGGCTTCACCCTCGTCGAGGCCCTTGTAGCACTCGCCATCCTGGCGGGGGCTATTGCGGTGCTGCAGTCGATGGTCGGAGGTGGCGCCCGCGCGCTTCGCGCGGCTAGAGAGGAGGGCCGCGCTCTGTCGATCGCGCAGGCAAGGCTTGCGGCATTCGGGGTGGAGGGGGAGATCCAGGAAGGGGCCACCCAAGGCACCGAAGGCGATGTGCAATGGCGGATCGAGGCGAGGCCCTATCCGGGCGTGCCGGATGCGGGCACGCCGCCGCGGCTTCCGGCGTGGTGGTTGACGGTGCAGGTCACCTGGGCGGGGGACTCGCAGGCTGCGCCGCGCCAGCTGACCTTGACCACCTTGAAGCTGGCCGGCGCGGGGCGATGATGGCGACGCGTCAAAAGTCCATTCGCCATAGGTGCGGAGAGGCCGGCTTCACCCTGGTCGAGGTTCTGGTCGGGCTCTCGCTGCTCGCCATTCTCATGGCGCTTCTGCCTGGCGCCGTACGGCTGGGAATGGTCGGCTGGCAGGTCCGCGGCGAGATCGAGCGGGACAGTGCCCTCGACTTGTCGCTGAGGCTCGTTCTCGAGCAGCGTGTGGTCAGCGCCATGCCGGTGCAGGAACGCGATGTCGAGGGCCGCGTCGGCATCGCGTTTTCCGGGGACGCGACCTCGCTGAGCTTCGTTGCGGAGGCAGCGAACGGTCCTTTCGGGGCCGGCGTCTACCGGCACCGTCTGCAACCGAGCGCGTCGGGGGCGGCGGCGCACGAGGGGACGGGCCTGCGGTTGCGGCTGCAGCTCTATGTGCCGTCGCAATCTGCTGACGCGAGCGTCGAAGGGCCGGTCGACGTGGTCGAGCAGGGAGCGATCGTCCGGTTCCGCTACTTCGGCGCCCACGGCGATGGCGGTGCCATGGCCTGGCACGACGCATGGCGCAGCCGTACCCGGCTGCCCCGCCTTGTCGAGGCGACCACCACTCTGCCGGGTGGCGCCCCGCACCTTACGCGACGGGCCATCGTAGCGTTGCGTCTCGAAGCGCCACCGTGACGGTCGCTACCACCCGACGACATCCTGGTTCTCGTCCGTGCCGCCGACGGCATTGTCCCGACCGAGGGAGTAGACCTCGAAGGGCTTCTGGCGGCCCGGAACGCGATAGCCGTAGGGACGTCCCCACGGGTCGACCATGCCTTCCGCCTTCTTCAGGTAAGGTCCGCGCCAGCGGGTCGATCCGGCCGGCTGGCGAACCAGTGCATTGAGGCCTTCCTGTTGCGTCGGATAGGTGCCATGGTCCAGGGCATAGAGCTCCATTGCCGTGACGATCGCAGACACCTGGATGCGAGCGGCTTCAACGCGGCTGTGCCCGAGATAGCGCAGCACCTGGGGCGTCGCGAAGGTTGCGATGAGCGCCAGGATGCCGAGCACGACCAGAACCTCGATCAGCGTGAAGCCCGCACTAGCTGCGGGCGGCCGAGGGGCCGTGCCGCGACGCGCTGGCGACGGGTGGTGGGAAGGCGACCTCATGCCAGTTGATGCCTCCGATTGGCGGCCGGCCTGTCCGCGCGTCGAGCTTGCCGACGAGCAGGCTACAGCGATGAGGTCTATTTTACGCAGGGGCCTGGAGCCAGGCGAGCCAGATCGCAAACGCGATGAACGGGCTGGTCGGAGAGACGCGTCGCCCGTGAACGTCACTGTCACTTGCCGCTGGACTTGAGCTCCCCGCCCCATCGCAAGCTCGTGGAGGGGGCTCGCGGCGATGAAACATCCGCCGGCGCTGCGCTCGACCCAGTGTCGCGGTCTCCGGTGGCCCAGAGAACGACCTCCATCCGGTTTCGCAGCCGCAGCTTCTGCATGATGCTGGTCATATAGTATTTGACCGTCTTGTCGCTGAGTGACAACTCGCGGGCGACCTCCTTGTTCGTCAGGCCGCGGGCCACATGAGCCATCACGTCCCGCTCCCGCTGGGTCAGCCGCTCGTTCTCCGGGGTGGCCGAAGCGGTGCTCGGTGCGGCCAGGATGCGCGCCGCGAGGCTCGGGCTGACATAGCGTGCACCGCGGTGGATCTCGCGCACGGCGCGCGTCAGCTCCAGCCCGGACACGCCCTTGACGATGTAGCCGGACGCCCCCGCCTTCATGGCACCCGTGACGTTTGCCTCGTCCTCGGAGACCGACAGGATGACCATTTTGGTCGCCGTGCGCGACGCCCAGAGATACTGAGCAGCCGCCAAACCATCTCCCGGTATGTTGATATCGAGGATCAGGACATCGGGCGCGAGGCTCTCGGCCAGGCGAACGGCATCGGCAGCACAGTGGCCCTGGCCGACCACATCGATGTCCCTGGCTGCCTTGAGTGCAGTGACCACCCCTTCGATGAACAATGGATGGTCGTCAACAATTGCCAAACGAATATTTGGCGCCATCAGCATATCCCTGCTCACGCATGCCCACTTCCGGACAGAGCCGGACGGGTGGATGTTTGAACAGTTTACGACTTGTTGACAAGACAATAATACAAACTGCGCAAATGCTTGCGCAGTTTTGTTGGATCTCGGTGAGAAATGACGGGTCCGGCAGTTCAGACCACCCTCCCATCGGGAGCGAACCGATTCATAGGTCCGTGAGCGGTCCTGGCGCGGTCGTGTCGTCAGTAGAATTGTCAGTCAAAGCAAGGTGTTGACGTGCCGAAATCGAAACCGTGGTGCGACCCTGCACGGGTGCTCTCGGGGCTGGCGGGCAGCGCCTTGGCGACGCGCTCCGACCGGCGGGGGAGCCGGCTTAACGTCGATCGTCGATTTTTCCTTGTCGCATGTGTCGCAATCGGCGGGGGTGCGGCCATCGCCGGCTACGCCCTGCTCAGCGAGGCCATCGCCGGCATGACGAGCGTGGGATACCGTGATGCCCGGTTGGTGATCGGTGCCATCGGCTCGCTGACGCTGCTAGGCTTGACGCTGGCCGTTCTGGCGTGCAGCACGCGGGGCCAGCCCGACCGGCCGGTGCCGGACGTGGAGACACAGCTCCGGCGTGCTCGGGAGCAGGCAACCGAGCTCGCTGAGCGGGTGGTGCGAAGCGTCGGTGCCGATCTGCACGACGGGCCGGCGCAACTCCTCGGCATGGCCCTGTTGCTGTTGCCGGAAGAGCCGGAGGAGGCACCAGCGTCTGACACGGCACCGGACCTCTCTCGCGTCAGGTCCGTAATCACCGAGGCCTTGCAGGAGATCCGGGCGATTTCGGCCGGCTCGGTCCTGCCGGAAATCGACAACGCGGATCTCGAGCAGGTGATCCGCCTCGCCGTGCAGGCGCATATGCGCCGAACCTCCACCGAAGTCGTTTGCGTGATCTCGTTGTCGGCCCTGGTGGCGTCGAGATCTGCAAAAATCTGCGTCTACCGGTTCATTCAGGAGGCGCTCAACAACTCCTTCAAGCACGCTGGCGCAAAGGGACAACGGGTGGCTGCGTCAGCCAACGAGACCTTGGTCGAGATCACCGTTTCAGACCTAGGTCCAGGATTGCGTGGTCGCGGCACCGAGAGTAACGATAGCCAAATGGGAATGATCGTCATGCGCGATCGGATCGGATCGCTGGGCGGCGCGCTGGTCATATCCTCGGACAAGTTTGGGCTGGCGCTGACGGCGCGTTTCGAACTCGCAACACCATGGTGCCTGGGCGAATTGGATGAAGAATGATGCCCGCCTGCAGGACGTGAAGATCGCAGTGATCGACGACCATCCGATTTTTCGGGCGGGTGTCGTGCAGGTCCTGAATGCCGAAGTTGGTTTCTCAGTGGTCGGCGAAGGCTCTTCCGCTGAGGACGCGACGCGGATTGCCGTCGAGTCGAAGCCGGACGTCATGCTCCTGGACGTGAGCATGCCCGGAGGCGGTCTCGAGGCCGTGCGCACGATCGCCGCCGAGGTACCCCATACTCGCGTCTTGATGCTTACCGTGGTCGCCGAGGAGACGTTCGTCCTGTCGGCGCTCGGCGCCGGCGCCCGCGGCTACATCCTCAAGGGAATCAGCGGTCGCGCACTCGTTCGGACGATCTGGTCCTTGCGCAACGGGGATGCGGAGGATTGCTACGTCAACGTCGGATTGGGCGATCGGCTGCCGATCGGCAGGGAGAAGTCGAGCAGTTGGGGGGGTGCCGTCGTCGCGCGGCGCCTATCGGCCGTCGACAGGCGGATCCTGGGTCTTGCGACCGACGGGCGATCCGACGCCGACATCGCGCGCTCCCTGGGGCTTGAGGCAGGCGTGGTCGAGCTTCGACTGGCCAGCATGACCCAGCTCGTCCGCATGGGCTCGCTGCAGGGACGGCCAGCCTTGAATCCCTGCTTGAAGCTCCACTGATCATTCAGCCTTCCGCCTTCAGCGAAAGGCCGGAGAGGGGCTGCGCGGTCGCGAGACTGCGAACGGCCGCTGCCTGCGATCATCGTGCGAACCGTCGCCGGGCGGGCCGGTCCAGGCACAGGAACTCAGCCGGGAGCCGGTGCGTTGCTCAGGTCCAAGGGACCGGCCGGGCATTGGCGCGGCCAACCAGCATTCAGGCGAGGCATTCCATGGCACAATCGACCGTTCATCCGAATCACGCGTTGATCTCGAGCGAGGACGTCAACGGCACCAGCGTCTACGACTCCCGGGGCAACCAGATCGGTGAGATCGACCACCTGATGATCGAGAAGGTCTCGGGCAAGGTAACTTATGCGGTCATGAGCTTCGGCGGACTGATGGGTTTGGGCGAAAGCCACTTTCCGCTGCCCTGGTCGTCGCTCAAATACGACACGTCGCTCGACGGCTATGTGACCGGTGTGACTGAGCAGCAACTGCGTGATGCTCCGGCATTCAGCGACGATTCGTGGGGCGACCGTTCCTGGGAGACGAACGTCCACAGGCACTACGGCGCTCCGACTTACTGGAGCTGACGACCTTCTTGCTGGAGCTGACGACGAGACGATGCGCCGGCGCGGGGTGGCTCCCCGCGCCGGCTTGTCTATCAACTCTTGGGCGCCCAGGCAGCACGGCGCTTCTCGGCAAACGACGCGAGCCCTTCCGCTGCGTCCGCAGTTTGCCGTGCCGAGGCATGACTGTCGACGAGCCGCTCGAAGGCTGCCTCATCGAAGCCGCTCCAGGCGCTCTCGAGGATGTGCTGCTTGGTTTTCGCCATGGCCGCAGAGCTGTTCTCCAGGATCTGGGCGACGATCTCGGCCCCTCGGGCTTCCAGGCGGTCGAGTGCGACGACCTCGTGCACAAGGCCGATGCGGCGGGCCTCCTGGGCATCGAACCTTTCGCCTGTGATGGCGTAGCGGCGGACTTGCCGGACCCCGATCGCGTCGTTGAGGTGTGGCACAATGATCGCCGCATGGAGCCCCCAGCGGACCTCCGCGATGGAAAAGATGGCGTTGTCGGCAGCGATCACGACGTCGCACGCCGCGACGATACCGGTGCCGCCCCCAAAGCAGCCGCCCTGCACCAGCGCCACGACCGGCACCGGAAGGCGATTGAGACGGTCGACCGCTGCGGCTGTCGCCGCGGAGACGGCGCGGTTTACCGCCGCGTTCTGCGGCCGGACTGAGTTGATCCACTTCAGGTCCGCGCCGGCCTGGAAATGTCGGCCGTTCCCCTTGAGGACGACGGCGCGCACACTCTTCTCCTTGCCCAGATCGTCGAGGCCGGACAGCACGCCCTGGATGAAGTCTTCATTGTACGCATTGTTGACCTCGGGGCGATTGAACGTGACCGTCGCGACCCCCCGGGCGTCGAGGCTCGTGAGGATGGCTGTCTTGGACATGGTTATTCTCTCCTGGATGGTATGGCTGCGACGATGGCCCGCCGTGCCGGGGGTTGCAACTTCCGCGTGGGGCGACCAGAACATCGGTCGCGTATCGTGACATCCTCGCTCACGCGGGTGTGTTTGGAGGCCCGGAGCGGATCAGGTATAGGGGCCCTGGGCATCGTTCGGCGAGCATCACGTGATTGCCGCAAAGAGACCGCTAGTGAGGCAAATCGGATCGCGCCGCAGGGACGCCAGGCGGCAGCAAAGCACGAGCGAGCGAGGGTCATGATGGGGTTGGCGCCAAGCCCGGGGATCGTCGACACGGTCTGCATAGGCACGTCGGTGGCAGCGCACACACAGGTCCGACCGGGACGCGGTGCGCGCGCGCTGGTGGCAGCGGCCCTGCTCGTCTGTTGCATGCCGGCCTCGTCAGCGCTGGCCCAGGGGCAGCTCGACTGGGCGAACAAGATCTTCGGGCTGCCCACCTCAGTGGCGCCGGGGGAGGGCCGGGCGCGACGCCAGGAACGACCCGAGGCGCCGCTGGAGGATCTGCGCACGGGAGATGTACCCTTGCGCAGCGAGGCCATGCTCGAGGCCCTCGACCTCGCGTACGGGCGCTACAAGGCGATCGCGCAGAAAGGGGGATGGCCGCAGATCCCGACGGCTCGAATGATTCGCCCGGGCGACGACGACGAGCGGGTGCCGATCGTACGTCGACGCCTGCTTGCGACCGGAGAGCTGCGCAGTGCAAGCAACACCTCGTTCAATCTCGATGGCGAGCTCGAAGCTGGTGTCCGGCGATTCCAGAAGGCCCATGGCCTGAGCGTCACCGGCCGCGTCGACCGCTCGACGATTGCCGCGATGAACGTACCCGTGCAGGCACGGATGGCGCAGATCAAGCTGAACTACGACCGGATCGCGGAGCTGCTCGACCGCAACAATCGCGATGAGCGCTATATTCTCGTCAATGTGCCTGGCTTCCAGCTCGAGGCTGTCGAGCGGGGCAAGGTGGCACAACGCCATCGCGTCATCGCCGGCCGGGAGCAGCGCCAGACACCTGTCGTGAAGGCGTCGATTCGTGCGCTCAACTTCTTTCCGCACTGGCGGGTGCCCGATAGCGTCGCCAAGCTCGACGTCGCCCCACGGCTGGTCAAGGAGCCCGAGTATCTGCAGAAGGAGCAGATCAGGGTCTTGAGCGGCAACTACAACGGTCCCGAGATCGACGCCACCCGGGTGAACTGGGCACAGTTCGACCACAACCTGCTCAAGCTGCGCCAGGATCCCGGACCCCAGAACGCGCTCGGCCTGGTTCGCCTGGACATGCCCAACGAGCATGGCGTCTACATGCACGACACGCCGATGAAGCCGCTGTTCGGTCGCGCGCAGCGCGCGTTCAGCGCGGGCTGCGTGCGCGTGCAGGATGTCTTCGATCTGGCCGCGTGGATCGCAAATGGCGATCAGGGTGTCGATCGCCGGAGGATCGACGAGATACTGACAGGCAACAGCGCCGTCGACATCACTCTGACGCATCCCGTACCGGTGTACTTCGTCTACCTGACGGCATGGGCGGAGCCCGGAGGGCATGCCGAGTTCAGGCCCGACATCTATGCGCGTGACGGCTTGAAGGAGCTCTCGAGCGACCGCGAGCACGATCCGGACGCGCCGCCACCACCACCACCGACGCTGGCGCCCTGAGGCGCCAGCAATCTCCTGTGAACGACGGAGCCGGCCCGCAAGGCCGGCTGGGTATCACAGCGAGCCGGGGAAAATTCCACCGTCCAGCAGCAGGTTCTGGCCTGTGATGAAGCCGGCCTGGGCGGAGCACATGAACGCGGCGGCGGCACCGAACTCGTCGGGCTGGCCGAAGCGGCCGGCCGGAACCTCCGCTTTGCGCTTGGCGGCAACCTCGTCGACCGATTTGCCCTGCAACTCGGCCATCCGCTTGGTCGACGACTTGAGCCGGTCCGTCTCGAAGGGTCCAGGCAGAATATTGTTGATCGTCACGTTATGGCGCACTGCGCGACGGGCCATGACGGCAATGGCACCGGTCAGCCCGGCCCGGGCACCGTTCGACAGCTCGAGCGAGGCGATCGGCGCCTTCACCGACTGGCTGGTGATGTTGAGGATGCGGCCGAACCTGCGGTCCATCATGCCGTAGACGGTCGATTTGATCAGCGCGATCGGCGTGATCATGTTCCACTCGACGGCCTTCCGCCAGTCGTCGAGCGAGAAGTCCTTGAAATCGCCGGGTGGGGGGCCACCGGCATTGTTGATGAGGATGTCCGGGGCGGGACAGGCTTTGAGGATCGCCGCGCGTCCTTCCTCGGTGGTCACGTCGCAGGCGACGGCTTCGACCTTGACGTTGGCGGCGTTGCGGATCTCCTGGGCAGTGGCCTCGAGGTCAGCCTTCGTACGGGCTGAGATGACCACGTTCACGCCTTCCCGCGCGAGCTGCAGGGCGCAGGCGCGCCCCAGCCCCTTCGAGGCTGCACAGACGATTGCCGTGCGGCCACTGATGCCGAGATCCATTGGGGGTCCTCCACCGGTTGTGCTTTGTGAATAGGACAAGACCTCGCAGCCAGGGGGCGCGAGGTCAAGGGGTTGGCGGGGGAGGAGCAGGGTGTGGCGGTCAGGCCGGCTCTGCTTGCGTCAGCGACCGCAGGGAGAGTGACAGGAAGGACAAGGACGCGAAGGAGCAGAAGACGAGCACCGCCAGGTTCACCAGCGAGGTGGCCGCGAGGAGTGCCGGCGACGGGCCGCCCAGCAGGAGCAACTGGCCGATCCCCTGGACGATCGCGATGGGGGCCGTGACGATACCGGCTGCAAGCGTGAGGCGCAGTGTGTTGCCCTTGGTCAGGTGGAGCGCCTCGCCGAAGCCAATGTCGCGGCCGATGGCATGGGCCGGAAGGACGAGCAGGAAGCGGTTGAGCACGAGCAGCGTCGGCAGGAAGGCGATGGGCGCGAAGGGGGCCAGCGCGGCAAGGCGCTCGAGCGACATCGGGCCATTGCCGACCCCGAGGGTGATGCCGGCGACAACGCTGGCGAGGCCCAAGACCAGCACGTTGAGCAGGGCCGCGAGGATGGTCAGTAGGATCGAGTAGCCGAGGTAGGCCCATACCTTGTTGTCGATCCGGATCGGCTGGCTCGGGCGCTCACCGGTGAGAAGGCCACGATGCCAGCCGACGGCCACGGCCGGAATGGCGATGATGACGGCAATCAGCATGACGATGGCCGGCACGACGCTGGCGCCACCGATCAGGGCCGGAGAGGGCGTCGACGTTCCGCTGTTGACCAGCACTCCGACAACGATGGCGAGCGTCGACAGGGTCATGATGGCCATCCAGGGCCACGTGAGGCGGGCGGCAAGGCCGAGGTTGCGGGACACGGAGCCCCAGGATTGTCCGACGATGGCGAGCACGGGTAGCTTGGGAGTTGCGGACTGCATGGTGACGTCTCCGACGAAGGCAGCGGGTTCGTTGGAGCGACAGTACTAAACGGCGTTCATATATACAAGACGCTTCGTATCACATCCCTGTGAGCCATGGCGAGGCGCGACGGTCGGTGTCAGAGCCAACCCTTTCTTCGGAAGTAGAGGAAGGGCAGCAGTGCGGCAACGACCATAAGTCCAAGCGCCATCGGGTAGCCCGAGAGCCACTCGAGCTCGGGCATGTGCTTGAAGTTCATCCCATAGATTGCGGCGATGAGGGTTGGTGGCATGAGTGTGGCGGCGACCAGCGAGAACACCTTCATTGTGCGGTTCTGCTCGATGCTGATGGCGCCGAGCGTCGCGTCGAGCAGGAAGGTGATGCGGTCCATCAGGAACCGCATCTGCTCGGCAAGCGAGCGCACGTCGCGTTGCGCCGTGTCCAGCCGGGCCAGCGTCGAAGCCGATTCTCCACGCTCCCGCAAGGCAGCGAGGAGATAGGAGAGCACTCGCTCCAGCGAGAACGCGCTCTCCTCCAGTCGTGCCGTGATGTCGCCCTGCCGGCCGACGGCGCGCAGCACCTCGTCCAGCCGGCGTGCATAGTTGCGGCTCTCTCTGTTGGCGGTGAAAATTCGGCGAGCGGTGGTCTCAACCGCATCCTGGGTGCGCTCGATGATATCGGCGGCCCGCTCGACGATGGTCTCGATCAGGCCGATGAGCACCATCGGGGCTGAGGTGCACTCGACCTCGCCCTTGGCCGCACGGGTTGCGAACAACGGGAAGGCGCGCGGCTCGTGATAGCGGATGGTGACGAGATGGCGAGCCGTCAGCACGAACGTGACGGTGGCGCCGTCCGGCACCTCGGCATCGGCGTTGTAGAGCACGAAGGCGGTCATGTAGACAGCGCCGTTCTCTCGGTAGAGGCGGCTCGATGCCTCGATCTCGCGAGCTTCGGCCCGGGTCGGGATCGAGATGCCGAGGGCCGTCTCGACGACGGCATCCTCGGCCGGGGTCGGATCGACGAGGTCGACCCAGAGCGTCGTATCCGTGATCTCAGGTCTGCTGTCGATGCCGGCCCGCTGGACGAGGCAGCCGCCAACGGATGCGTAGGTGTGCAGCATGCGAGTGGCTCTCGTCGCGGCGACCGTGGTCAGGTGAGGGGCGGCTCGGAGCCGTCCAGGACGTTGTCCGGCTCGGCCTCCAGGACCTCCTCGCCGTGCATCGTGCCGTGAAGCCAGACCAGCAGCATGATGATCACCGCCAGGCCGAGGACGATCAACAGGAGGAAGTTGAGGCTGGAGGCGCCGAGCCCGACGAGCTTGGACGACCAGTCGCTGATGTCCTGGTAGCGCAGGATGGCCACGCCGGAAAGCGCGCTGCCGACGATCTGCACGAGACGGGCGAGCTCGATGCGCACCTTATCGGCAAAATAAAAGGTCAGCAGCAGTGCCCACGGCACGACGACGAGGCTCAGTCGCAGCGGGAAGCTGCTCGCCGGGCCATAGAGCACGTCGGACGTCTGCTGGTAGGCGTAGTCCATCACCGGCCACAGCAGCATCGCCGCGGCGCCGATCTGGAGGCCGCGCTCCATGGCGACGAGCTTGCCGGAGTAGGCGGCCTTCAGCGTGCGCTTCCATGCGATCAGCAGGATGCCGATCAGCATGATCACGATGATGAAGAAGGCCTTGAAGGGCAGCAGGATCCTGTCCAATTGCGCAGCCTTCGATCGCGTCGCCGGGTTCTCCCACAGAGCGAACACCTGAGCGGCAAACGCCTTGTTGACCCGGCAGCACTGCTCGGCGTCGAGCTTCTGCTTGGCCGGGAAGCAGTAGCGCACCAGCGCCCGCTCCGCCGCCGGCTCCATGAGGCTGTCCGGCGAGCACTCGCGGATGAACGGGGAGATGCGAATGCGCTCGAGCGATTTCTGCCTCAGGTCCGCAATCACCGGCAGCACCGGCTGCACGCAGATCCGGTTGCCGTCCAGGCACTGCGCCGGCCGCCGCGCATTGGCTGCGAGTGCCTCGGGCGAGACCTCCCAGATGCCCCGAAGGCGGGTGTCGTTGAGCTGCTCCGCGAAGAATAGCGACAGGCCGACGGCGGCGAGCGCCCCGATGCCGAGCCGGAGAGGGCCGGCCCGCGCCTGAGTCACGTAGATGTCGGTGAAGATGACGGCCGGGATGTAGAACGCGGCGAGAGCGACGATGCCGAGTGTCGGAAAGAACACGAACAGGTAGCTGTTGGCGCTCAAGATGGCGATCAGCTCCGTGTCGCGGAACTCGGAGATGACCGAGGCTGTCGAGGCCAGGAACGACAGCGCCAGGATGCCGAAGACGACGGCGACGAACCGGTAGGAAAACGCTGTCACGACCCATCCCTCCCCGTCCCGATGCGCGCGGACTTTAGGCAAAGCGGCGCGCGCTGACCAGCCTTGGCGCCGGTCCCGCCTGTGGCCGCCGGGTCACGCCTTGGCGGTTGCGGTCAGCCTGTCGAGGCCGAGCACGGCGAGACCCGCGACGAGACCCCAGAATGCCGCGCCGACGCCGAGCACGGTGATGCCGGAGGCAGTGACGGCAAATGTGACGACGGCAGCGAAGCGATGGCGCTCCTCGGCGACCGCAGACCCGAGTGCACCCGTCAGCGCGCCGATCAGGCCGAGGCCCGCAATGACCTTGACGAGCGCGGCCGGCAGCACCGCGAAAAGTGCGACCAGCGAGGCTCCTGCGGCCGCGAGGCCGGTATAGACCGCGAGGTAGGCGATCCCGGTCCACCAGCGCTTGGCGGGATCGGGGTGAGCATCGGGGCCGGTGCAGATCGCGGCCGTGATAGCGGCAAGGTTGATGGGGTGCGCGCCGAGCGGGGCGATGAGCATCGAGGCGAAGCCGGTGACGAGCAGCGATGAGCGCAGCGGCGGCTCGTAGCCAGAGGCTTTCAGCACCGCCGCACCGGGCAGGTTCTGGGAGGCCATGGTCACCAGGTAGAGCGGGACGCCGAGGCCGACGAGGGCGGCCGCGTCGAAGCGGGGTGTCACGACCGTCAATGACGACAGGGTGAGCGGAGGCCAGCTCAGGACGAGGCCGAGACCCGTTGCGAGTGACAGTCCCGCGATGATCACCAGCAGCATCGCGGCGCCGGGACTTCTGAGGCGTGCCACCGCGAACACCGCCACGAGCGGCAACACCAGCAGGGGCGCCTCCGGCACCGCTTCCACCATCTGCAGCACGAAGCGTATCAGCACGCCCGCCAACATGCCGGCGGCGACTCCAACGGGAAGGCGGCGGACGGCGGTCTCCAGTGGTTTGACGAGGCCCGTCGCGGTCAGTAGCGCGCCTGCCAGAAGGAAGCCGCCCACCGCGGCATCGAGCTGCATCGTACCGGCCGTCGCTGCGATCACCGCGGCGCCGGGCGTCGACCAAGCCGTGATGATCGGCATCCGGTGGCGCAACGACAGGAAGCCCGAGGTGAGCGCCATAGACAGGCAGAGCGCCGTCACCCACGACGTCGTCTCGGCCGGGGTGGCGCCGAGGGCCTTGGCCGCCTCCAGCACGACGGCGAGCGCACCCGCGATGCCGACCAGCGCGGCGACGACGGCCGCCGTGATGACGGAAAGGCGCATGGGGTGGGCTCCTTGGTTTGCCGGCGAGGCTTAAGCATGGCCGCGATGATCGGGCAACCGGCGAGCGCTTTAGGTCTTTCTCGTCGACCTATGCCATCATCCGTCACCGAGGCCGATGACCGCATGCGGGTGCTGGAGGCGGCCGCCCGGGAGACCGAGGCGCGCGAGGCTGCAATCGAGGCGAGTCGGCTCGGCGGGAGCGACAGCTCGCGGAGGCGCATCGGCACGCGAGCAGGAAATCACAACCGCCAATGAGAAGGTGGCAACGCTCGAGGAGAATGCTCGGCACCTGTGTCGCTTTTGGCAGTCCTTCCATTCGCGGCAATGCTGGGACAGCTCATATTGCTGTTCATGTTTCTATGGGCTCTATAAGTCTCCGTTGGCTGCCTCGGTCCCGCAGGCAGGCCTCGTCCCCTTTGGCGTGCGGCGCATCTACTTGCCGCCAAACAACGCCTCGATCGCCAGCTCCAGACCCGGCGGGTCGAGCCGGAGGGGGCCGTGGCTGAATTCGCCCTGCACTGTCAGCGCGTCGCCGAGGCGGCTGAAATGGGCAACCGTCCGCTCGACCGGATCGATCACGAGATAGTGGGCGATCGACGCCGCAAGCGCGTAGCCCTGCACCTTGGTCGTCAGGTCCCGCTTGATGCTGGACGGCGTCGGAGAAAGCACCTCGACCACCACGATGGGATCGGCAACCTCGAGGGCCTCCGGAGAGGGCATCGGCAATGGAGCCGCAAGCGCATCCGGCTCATAGGCGCGGTCGGGGGCAAGGCGCACGGAAGGGCCGTCCGGCAACGCATAAAATGGCAGCCCCGACCGGTCGATTGCAGCCTGAAGCGCCTCGAAGGCCTTCCGCTTCGCAATGACGTGGCCGAGGTTCTCCGCTTGCATGGCGACGATCCGCCCCCCTTCGAGCTCGTAGCGACCGCCCTCCTGCGCCTGGCTCCAGCGAAGGAACTCCTCGACCGTCAGTGGCTTGGGTGTGATCACGTTCATGACGGAGCCTCCAGGCCCATTCTCGCATAGACGGGGCGGGATGCAAAAGTCCAGGGCCGCCCGGATCGGCATGCATCCAGGTCGTCCTGGTCACCTCACCCCTTTTTCTCCGCCATCGCCGCCAGCTCCGTCAGCAGCCCGCGCACGCCTTTCATGCGGGCGGTGGGCTTCTCCCATTCGCCCTTGATCAGCAGTTTCATCTCGGCTGGCTTGCCGCCTTTCGGCGGGCCTTGCTGGATCTTCACCAGCCCTTTGGCGGCTGTGATGAACTTGACCAGACCCTCGGGGTTCGCGAACTCGCCTTTCCTGAACGAGATCTGGGCGCCCTTGGTGCCGGCGTCGAGCTGGGCGATGCCGGCGCGGCGACAGAGCGCCTTCAGCTCCATCACGTCGAGCAGGGCCTCGGCTTCCGCCGGCAGCGGCCCGAAGCGGTCTGCGAGCTCGGCCGCGAACTGATCGATCGAATCGCGCGTGACGAGGCCCGACAGTCGGCGATAGAGACCGAGCCGGACCTGCAGGTCGGCAACGTAGGTCTCCGGCAGCAGCACCGGCATGCCGAGCTGGATCTGCGGGCTCCACTGCTCGTCCGTATCGTCGATGTCCCCGCCTTTCAGCGCCTCGATCGTCTCCTCGAGCATCGACTGGTAGAGCTCGAAGCCGACCTCGCGAATATGACCGGACTGCTCGTCGCCCAAGAGGTTGCCGGCGCCGCGAATGTCAAGATCGTGGGAGGCGAGCGAGAAGCCGGCGCCCAGCGTGTCGAGCGACTGGAGCACTTTGAGCCGCTTCTCGGCGCCCTCGGTCAGCCGCTGACCGACGGGGGTGGTGAAATAGGCATAGGCGCGGATCTTCGAGCGCCCGACGCGGCCCCTGAGCTGGTAGAGCGCTGCCAGCCCGAACATGTCCGCGCGGTGGACGATGAGCGTGTTGGCCCGCGGAATGTCGAGCCCCGACTCGACGATGGCCGTCGACAGCAACACGTCGTACTGGCCTTCATAGAAGGCCGTCATGATGTCCTCGAGCTCGGTCGGGGCGAGCTGGCCGTGAGCGCGGGCGACCTTCAGCTCCGGTACGTGCTCGGCAAGGAACTCGGCCACATCATCGAGGTCGGCGATGCGCGGCACGACGTAGAACGACTGGCCACCCCGATGACGCTCGCGGCGGAGCGCCTCACGCAAGATCACGGGATCGACCGGCGAGATGTAGGTGCGTACCGCGAGCCGGTCGACCGGCGGCGTCGTGATCAGCGACAGCTCGCGCACGCCCGACAGTGCGAGCTGCA
>JANRJI010000089.1:0-43489 GCA_033764055.1 Hyphomicrobiaceae bacterium | reverse complement strand
TGGGATGCCGAGGGCGTCGCGACGACGGCAACGCCGGCCGGCGGCAAGTTCAAGCTCGACGGGACCAAGAGCTTCGTGCTCGACGGCCACACCGCCGGGCTGATCGTCGTCCTGGCGCGCCGGCCGGGCTCCACGGGCGTCGATGGGCTCTCGTTCTTCACGGTGCGCGCCGGCACAGCCGGAATGCAGCGCCAAGTCCTCGACTCCATGGACCCCACTCGCAAGCTCGCGCGCCTCACCTTCTCTGACGTCGAGGCCGATCTGCTCGGCACCGAGGGTGCGGCCGCCGCCCCACTCCAGGCAACGCTCGACATCGCCGCCATTTGCCTTGCCAATGAGATGGTCGGCGGCGCCGAGCGGCTACGCGAGTCCGCCGTCGAGTTCGCCAGCTTGCGCTATCAGTTCGGCCGCCCGATCGCCTCGTTCCAGTCGCTGAAGCACAAGGCCGCCGACATGCTGCTCGAGGTGGAGATGGCAAAATCCGCCGCCTATTACGCGGCAGCTGCGGCTGACGACGGCGACGAGGATTTGACCCCCCTCGCCTCGCTGGCGAAGACGGCAGCGTCCGAGGCCTACATGCAGACGGCGATCCACAGCGTCCAGATCCACGGCGGCATCGGTTTCACCTGGGACAACGACACCCATCTCTGGTTCAAGCGGGCCAAGAGCTCCGAGGTCTTCCTCGGCCATCCGAGCCAACACCGCGAGCGCCTGATGCAGGCCTGGAACGTCTGAGGAGGACGGACACATGTCGCACGTTGATGCAGAGACCGTCCGCGCCGAGGTCCGCGCCTGGCTCGAGGCCAACTGGAACCCGGGCTACGGGCTCCTGGAGTGGCGCAACAAGCTGATCGACTCCGGGTGGGGAGCACCGAGCTGGCCGAAGCGCTGGTACGGCCGCGATCTTCCCGTTGGCCTCGCTCCGATCGTCGACGAGGAGATGGACCGCATCGGCGCCATCGGCGTCGCCCGCATGGGCATCCGCACCCTCGCCGCAGCGACCATCCTCGCGCACGGCACCGATCTTCATAAGGAAAAATTCCTGCGCCGCATCCTCACAGGCGAGGACACCTGGTGCCAGCTCTTCTCGGAGCCCGGCTCCGGCTCCGACCTCGCCGGTGCCCTCACCCGCGCGGAGCGGCGCGGCAACAAGTGGATCGTCAACGGCCAGAAGGTCTGGAACACGAGCGCGCACAAGGCGGACTGGGGTCTGCTGCTGGCGCGCACCAACATGGACCTGCCGAAGCACAAGGGCCTTGCCTACTTCATCATCAACATGCGCCAGCCCGGCGTCGAGGCGGTCCCCCTTCGCCAGATGAACGGCCACGCCTCGTTCAACCAGGTGTTCCTGACCGATGCCGTGGTCGAGCCCGAGATGATGCTGCTCGACGACGGGGACGGGTGGAAGGTCGCCACCACCACCCTCATGCACGAGCGGCGTGGCGCCGACGGCATGCGCCGCTACGAGATGCAGAAGCGCAACCGTTCCGAGCGCATCTACCAGGAGGAGGCGGAGGAGATCGCATCCGCCCTCGCCCCCTATACCTGGTACCCGCAACGCACGGGCCGCGTCGATCTCCTGATCGAGCGCGCCAAGGCCACCGGCCGGAACGCGGACCCCGTGGTGCGCCAGGAGCTCGCCAAGGTGCTCATCATGGCGAAATGCGCCGAATGGACCGCGCGGCGCGCCCGGGCCGCGCAGGAGCAAGGCAGACCACAAGGGCCCGAAGGCTCGCTCGGCAAGCTCGCCGCCAGCTACGTCGCCCGGGCCGCCAACGAGGCCCACACGCTGATCAGCGGTGCCGATGCCATGCTCACCGGCAAGGAAAGCCCGATGGGCGGCGTCATCGCCGAGATCCTCGTCTCGACGCCCGCCATCTCCATTGCCGGTGGCACCGACGAGATCCAGAAGAACATCATCTCCGAGCGCGTGCTCAACATGCCGAAGGAGCCGCGCAACGATGTCGACATCCCGTTCCGCAACGTGCCGCGGAACGCGGAGCGGAAGTAGCGGAGCGTCCTCGACCCTCATATCGCCGCCGGCAGTCGTCCCTCCCTGCCGGCGGCGAAGCCTCCTCCCCTCGATCGCCGGAGACCGTCCGTGACGCAAGACGACCTGCCCTTCACCGGCGTCAGGGTGCTCGACCTCTCCCAGGGCGTGGCCGGGCCCTACTGCGCCATGATGCTGGCGCGCAATGGCGCCGACGTGATCAAGCTGGAGCCTCCGGGCAGCGGCTGCTGGAGCCGGCAGCTCGGCAAGTCGATGGGCGACCACACCGCGCACTCCCTCGTCGTGCATCGCGGCAAGCGCAGTCTCGCGCTCGATTTGAAGAGCAAGGCCGGCGTCGAGATCGCGCGCCGCCTCGCGGATCGGGCAGACGTCGTGATCCACAATTACCGCATCGGCAAGATCGATCCGTTCGGCCTCGATTATCCGACCCTCAGTAAGAGCAATCCGAGCGTGGTCTATGCCTGGGTCACCGGCTTCGGGCCGAAGGGGCCGCAGGCCGAGCAGCCGGCGACCGACAGCGTCATGCAAGCCTTCACCGGCTTCATGTCGATCAACCGCGACAAGGACGGCATGCCGCAACGCGTCGGCATGCTGGCGCTCGACTTCTCGACCGGTCTTTACGCCTTCCAGGCGGTTTCGGCGGCGCTCTATCGCAAGGCCATGAAGGGCAAGGGCGCCTTCATCGAGACGAGCCTGCTCGAATCGGCGCTCGTGCTTCAGGAGGCGGCCATCATCGAGTCACACCTGCAGGGCGGCGAGGTCGAGCCGATCGGCATGCCCGTCGGCGCCTTCCGCACGCGCGACGGCCATATGTCGATCAACGCCCGGCGCCAGCCGCAGTTCGAGCGCTTTGCGCGGCTCCTCGGCCACCCCGAATGGATCACTGACGAGCGCTTCAAGGACCCGCGTACGCGCGTCGCCCATGGCGACGCGCTGATGGCCCTGATCCGCCCCATCGTCGAGACGCGGACGACTGGCGAATGGTGCACGGCGCTCGCCGCCATCGACGTGCTGCACGGCGCCATCCATTCCCACCAGGACCTTTTCACCAACGAGCAGGTGCAGGCGGTCGGCGCGCTGACCTGGGTCGACGACCCGACCTTCGGCCGCGTGCCGATGGGCACCGTCGCCGGACAGCCCCGACCTGCGACCGGACACCCTCTGAGCCACAGCCCCGACATCGGTGAGCACTCGCGGGAGGTTCTGGCTGAGATGGGCCTCGCCACGACCGAGATCGACGCGCTGGTGGCGGCAGGAACGGTGCATGTGGCCACGCCTCGCGCCGAGCGCCGGGCGGATGCCTCATAGGAAGTCGCAGCCTCTGGCCACTCTGCGCCATCGATGCCACCCTGCCCCTCATTGCCGCAGCATGAGGAGATCCAAATGGCACCGCGCCTCGTACCCTACCTGCTCTACGAGAAGGAGCCCTCCGGCATTCTCTGGATCAAGTTCAACCGGCCAGAGATGATGAATGCGCTCTACGGCACGGCCGAGGAGAATGGCACCGTTGCCAAGGTCGGCGAGTACATGCGCGCTGGCGATGACGATCCGGACGTCCGTGTGATCGTGCTGACCGGTGCCGGCCGCGGCTTCTGCTCCGGAGCCGACCTCAAAGGCCGGCCGTCACCGGACGAGATCGGCCCCGAGATCGAAGGCGGTCGCGGCAGTCACGAGGGGCCCGACGCATCACGTCAGCACTTCTACCACGGCTTCACCAAGCTCCACCGCGACATCAGCATCATCCGGAAGCCCACCATCGCGATGATCAACGGTCCCGCCGTCGGCTCCGGCATGGACATGGCGCTGCATTGCGACATCCGCATCGGCTGCGAGAGAACCCGCTTCATCGCCTATCAGCAGGCCGGCCAGATCATCGAGAATGGCGGCTGCTACTACTTGCCGAAGATGATCGGCCTCGGCCGGGCACTGGAGTTCGCCTACACTGGCAGCCTCGACGCCGAGCGGGCGTACCAGTGGGGCATGCTCAACCACCTCGTGACGTCGGATGATCTCGAAGCATTCACGCGTGACTTGTGCGAACGCATCATCGCCCAGCCGCCTCTCGTCCAGTGGACCTCCAAACGCATCATGCGCGCCGCGCTCGACTCGACGCTGGAGACGACAATGGTCCTGACCTCCAACGCAGGTGGCATCCTGCAAGGCTCCGACGACGCCAGGGAGGCCCGCCGCGCCTTCGTCGAGAAGCGCAAGCCGAAATTCCGCGGCGTTTGAGCCTTCGTGGGCCGACAACGCAAGTCTCGGGCTCCCGGCTCGCCGCAACCGCAGCAGGCGATTGCTGAGGGCCGGGATCATTGCCCAACTTGCCAGTATCACCGCTCGACACGGCGCCGCCTATCGACAGTCAGGCCGAGACCTTCAGCTCGGAAGCGGCGGCACCGGAAAGCACCATCTCGGCGCACTTCTCGCCAATCATGATGCATGGCGCATTGGTGTTGCCGCTGGTCAGCGTCGGCATGATCGAGGCGTCGGCAATGCGCAGGCCGCCGATCCCGTGCACGCGGAGCTGGTTGTCCACCACCGCCATCGGGTCCGAGCCCATCTTGCAGGTGCCGACAGGGTGATAGGTGGTCTCGGCATTGTTGCGCACCCACTCGAGCAATTCCTCGTCGGTCTGTAGATGTGCGCCCGGCGCGATCTCCTCGCCGGTGATCTCCTTCAGCGGCGACGCCGACATAAGCTCGCGCGCTTTTCGCATGGCAGCCAGCAGCCCGTCGCGATCGGCCTTGGCCGAGAGGAAATTGAAGCGGATCGCTGGCTGCTCGGCGGGATCGGCCGACTTGATGTGGATCGAGCCGATGCTCTCCGAGCGCAGCACATTGATGTTCATCGTGATGCCGCGCCGGCGCGAGATCCTCCGCTCCCGGCCCACCATCTCGTAGATGAAGGGCAGAACGGAGATCGTCGCGTCCGGAGTCTCTAGGCCAGGGCGCGTGCGGAAATACAGGCGGATCGGCACCGACGTCGTCGCCAGGAACCCGTCGCGGAAGAGCGCATATCTGAGGGCCTCCCGTGCGAGGCGCCAGCCGCGGGCATTGTCGTTGTAGGTGGCGTTGCGCTCGGTGATCGCGAACTTGACGCGCGGCGAGTAGTGGTCGCGCAGGTTCTCACCGACGCCCTTGAGATCGTGCACGGGCGTGATGCCGAGCGAGCGCAACAGGCCGGATTGGCCGATGCCCGACAGCTCGAGCAGCTTCGGCGAGTTGATCGAGCCGCCCGAGACGATCACCTCGCGCGTCGCTCGCGCTGTCCTCGCCTCACCATGGACCGAGTAGGCGACGCCGACGCAGCGCTTGCCATCGAGAACCAGCCTCTCTGCCAGTGCCCCCTGCTCGATGGTGAGGTTGGTCCGCGACCGGGCCGGATCGAGATAGCAGTAGGCGGTGCTCTGTCGGCGACCCTTGGCGATCGTCACCTGAGACATGCCGATGCCTTCCTGCGTCTCGCCGTTGAGATCCGGATTGAAGGGCAGGCCGATCCGTTCGGCGGCCTCGATCATCTTCTCGAGCAGCGGGACCTTGTGGCGCGGCGTGTCGGTCACGCGCAGCAGACCGTCGCGGCCGCGATACGCGTCCGAGCCGCCGTCGTAGCGCTCCATCCGTTTGAAGATCGGCAGCACGTCCTGGTAGCTCCAGCCCCGATTGCCGAGCTGCGCCCAGTGGTCGTAGTCCTGCGCCTGCCCGCGGATGAAAACCATGCCGTTGATCGAGCTCGAGCCGCCCAGCATCCTGCCCCTCGGCACCTCGATCCGGCGCCCGCCGGAGCCCTCGTCGGGCTCCGACTTGTAGCACCAGTTGACGGCCGGGTTGTCGATTAGCTTGGCAATGCCGACCGGCACGCGCGACCAGAAATAATCGGAGCCCTCCGTGCCGGCCTCCAGGCAGAGCACGCGATAAGCACCGCTCTCGCTCAGCCTGCTCGCGACCACGGCCCCGGCCGATCCAGCGCCGACGACGATATAGTCATAGGTGGTCGCAGCAGGCGCGGGCATGGTGGACGGATCCTGTGAAACGGCGGGGGTGCGCAGCGTATTGCAATGAATGGAAGCCGGGCCTTGGGAATAAGGCAAGCCGTTTGCGCCAACGGTGTCTCGCGGGCAGACAGACCGGCCCCAGCCCGCACTCAGCGCAACGGGTCCGCGCTGGGCAGGCCGAGCGCGAACTGGCCGTGGTTCTCGTAGGCGATGCTGCTCACCATCAGGTGCTGCGCCGCGACGTTGATGTCGCGCAGGTAGCGCTGCAGCTTGCTCGGCCCGTAAACGGCCTCGCCTCCGGCGAAGCGGAACGCCTCGGTCGTCACCTCGGCCGCGACCTCGGTCGCAAAGGCGGTGACGCTGCGCAATTTGGACTGGAGAGGCGGCGGCGGAACCGTGCCGGCCCTCGCGATCTCCCAGGCCTCTGCATAGAGCTCGAGGACCAATGAGCGGGCCGCGCGCAGGCGAAGATCGGCGAGCCCCACGAAACGCTGGAACGTGGCCCGCGACTCGAGCGAGGACGGCGACGGCCTGAAGCTGCGCCGCTTCGAGCGTGCCAACGCCATGACGGTTTCCAGCGCACCGCGCCCGACACCGATCGCGAACGCCGCATGCTCGTTGGCGACGAAGCCCGGATGGCCGAGACGATAGAGCGGCCCGCCGCGCTGCTGCGGGGACTGCAGACGGTCCCAGGTGAAGTGCTCGGCAACGAGTTGCCCCTTGACGGAGACATCGCAGCTGCCCGTGCCTTTGAGGCCCGCGACATGCCAGTTGTCGTGGATGTGCACGGACGGGGCGGGCAAGGTCAGCAGTCGCAACTCGGGCTCAGAGCCGCCGCTGCGGACGACCTTCGCGCCGACCGTGACCCATTCCGCATGTGGCACGCCACTGACGAACGACCAGCGGCCCGTGAGCCGATAGCCGCCATCGACGGGAACCGCCTCGCCGGTCGGCATCGAGACGATGGCGCCCCGCGGGATGCGCCCGCTCGGGAAGATCTCCGCGACCGCTGCCTCGCTGAGAAATGCTCCGGGAAGGCCGATGCCTGTGCCGCCGATCATGACGGACCAGCCGGCCGACGGATCGATGGCGCTCAAGGCTTCGAGCACCTCGAATTGAAGGAACGGATCGGCCTCGACCCCACCGAGCTCGCGCGGCAGTTTCAGCGCGAACAGGCCGGCGGCCTCGAGCGCCTCGACGGTGACCGCCGGCAGAGTCCCCTTCGCCTCGGCCTCCTCGGCGTGACGCTCGGCAACCTCGCGGACGCTTTCCACCGCAGCCAGCAGAGCGGCACCCCTCTCGCCCGATTCGATCGGAAACCTCTTCTGCATGACTGTATCCGTCTTTCTTGCGTGCCTGCGACGGCCGATCTGCGATCTTGCCGTCCGTCAGCTCTCGGCGATGAGGCCGGCGCCGCGATAGCCGCCGTCGACGGCGAGGATCTCGCCGGTCACGTAGGAGGCCCGCACAGGATCGAGCAGGAAAAGAGCGGCTTGGGCGATCTCGATCGGCTGCGCATAGCGCTTCAGCGGAATAGTGCGGCCGTAGAGCAGGCGATCCTCCCCCGTATGGTGCGCCTTGACCATCTCGGTCTCGACCGGCCCCGGCGCCACGGCGTTGACACGAATGCCGTAGACCGCCAGCTCCGTCGCCATCACCTTCGTCAGCGTGATCACGCCGCCCTTGGACGCGCCGTAGGCGGAGCGCTTCAGTGAGCCACGGATGCCCGAGATCGACGCGATATTGACGATGGCACCGTGGATCGCGCGGTCGCGCATGACGCGGGCGGCTGCACGGCCGACGACGAACGTGCCGACCACATTGACGTCGAGCACCTTGCGGAAATCCGCGGCCGTCGTCTCGAACACACCTTTGTTCAATCCCATGCCGGCACTGTTGACGACGCCGTGGATGCCACCGAGCTCCCGGTTCGCTTCGGCCACGGCCCGCTCGACGGCCCCCTCGTCGGTGACGTCGACGGCGGCGAAGCGCACGCCCTTGGCTTTCGCGTGCCGCTCGCGGGCGCCGGCCAGCGCCTTCTCGTTGACGTCGAGAAACACCACCTGCCAGCCCTCGCCGAGCAGCAGCTCCGCGCACGCCTGACCGATGCCCGATCCCGCGCCCGTGACGAGTGCCGTACGCGGCTCCTTCTTCGCTGCCTTAGCCATGTGACCCATTCTCCGGATGGCCGCTTCGCGATCCTGTCCCGCAACCATGTCTCGCGCGCCCGACCGCGAGGCAGCGCGTCCCATCCAGTCTAGACCGCATTCGGCCGCCCGAATGCGGCCTCCATCTCGCGGCGGAACTTGTAGACGAAGTCAGTGGTGTCGATCTCGACGTCCGACCATCGGAGGCGCTGACCTTCGATGATGTCGCCCTTCAGCTTGACGTTGTGGGCGAGGCCGAGTGGCAGGTAGCCTTCGGCGAGGGAAACACTCGCCGGCGTCTGCCTGCCCCAGACGCAGAAGCCGCCTTCACCATCGAGAATCTCGCCGGCTCGGAGATGCCGCTTCGCCGTCGCCACAACGTCCGAGTTGAAGCATACGGCGGTGCCGGTCGGCTCCCTCCTCAGCGCCGCGGAGGCGACCGACACTCCGAGCTCGAGGCCGATCATGTGCGTCGGCCGGTAGAGTGAGGCGTAGCGGCCGCTCTTGTCCGGCAGCATGTTGTACTCGGCGAAGCACTGGCGCGCGTAGCTGCTGTCGGACTCGATGACCACGTAGGTGCCCATCGACAGGTGATGCGGCACGTCGCTGCCGTCGCGATAAACCGAGGATGTGACCTCGGTCACGCCCGCTTTCTCGAGCGTGCCGCCCTCGGCCCGCGGCTTGCAGATCAAGGCGTGCTCGAAACGCGTGGCCGGCGGGAAGCCGAGGCCGTCCGTCTGCGCGGCGAGCCCCGTCGCATTGCACACGGCCGTCATCTCGATCCCGGACTTGGTGCCGTCGATGAACGAGTTGAACATCTTCGGGTTGATGTGGCTGCGGTCCGTGATGTTCAGGTATTTGTCGAGAATGTCCCAGACCGTGTCCGGGTTGGACTTGTGATAGGTCGGGTGATACCGCGTGCCCTTGCCGGCCGCGACGACCTTGAACCCGCAGGTCCGCGCCCAGTCGACGTGCTCGGCGATCAGCGCTGGCTGATCACCCCAGGCCATGGAGTAGACGACGCCCTTCTGCTCGGCGTGCTTGCCGATGAGCGGGCCGGCCAGCGCGTCGCCCTCGACGTTGACCATCACGACGTGCTTGCCGGCATCGATGGCGGCGAGCGCGTGCCGGATGCCGGCGGACGGGTCCCCCGTCGCCTCGATGATGACGTCGATGCGCGGATCGTCGATTAGCGCGCGGGCATTGTCCGTGACGAAGGTCTTGCCCTTCGCGATCGCCTCGTCGACTGAGCGCGCGTCGATCTGCTCCTTCGGCCACTGGACGCCCTCGAGGCGCTCGCGCGCCCGCGCCGGCAGGAGATCCGCGAGCCCGACGAGATGCATGCCTGTCGTCACGCGGCACTGCGACAGGAACATGGTCCCGAATTTGCCGGCGCCGATCTGGCCGATGCGCACGGGAGAGTTGGCGGCGGCACGCGCGGCGAGCATGCGGGAGAGGTTCATCCGGCTGTTTCCTCGGTCGGTCGATCAGGCAGGCTGCGGCTATAACAGGCACAGCCGCCTCTGGCGGGCAAGCCAGGGTGACGGCCCGCCGCAGACGCGTTAGAAGCGCCTTCGAATACCCTCCCGATTGCCGTCTGCGAAGGCGGCCCGAGCAGTGCGAGACGATGACCGCAGCCGCAGCGACTGATCCCATCGTCGACGTTCCCGTCTCGCAGCGCTGGCTGATCCTCGCCTCGATCGTGCTCGGCTCGACGATCTACAATGCCACCATTCTCGTGGCATCGGGCCTGCAACCGCAAATGCAGGGAGCCATGTCGGCGACCCAGGACGAGATCGCCTGGACGGTGACCTTCAACATCCTGGCCACCGCCATCGTCACGCCGATGACAGGCTGGCTGACCGCCCGATTCGGGGCCCGCAACGTGATGATCTGGAGCGTGTTC
Source organism: Hyphomicrobiaceae bacterium (assembly GCA_033764055.1). Lineage (GTDB taxonomy): Bacteria > Pseudomonadota > Alphaproteobacteria > Rhizobiales > Hyphomicrobiaceae. The sequence goes on along the minus strand of JANRJI010000089.1, from coordinate 33,434 downwards.
ACCTTCACTGTTGGCACGCTGATGTGTGGACTCGCCGGATCGCTCGAGAGCCTCGTCTTCTGGCGCATCGTCCAGGGCGGCGGCGGCGCGCCGCTCGTGCCGCTCGGCCAGACCATCCTGCTCAACGTGTTTCCAAGCTGGCAGCATGGCCTTGCCATTTCCGTGTTCGGCGTCGCCAACATGGCCGGCCCCGTCATCGGGCCGTCGATCGGGGGCTACATCGCCGAGGTCTGGAGCTGGCGCTGGGTCTTCTACCTGATGGCGCCCTTCGGCGCCGCGGCCTTTCTCGCATTTCGAGTGACGCTGCCGCGCGACGAGCAGAGCCAGCGACCTGCGCTCGACTGGACCGGCTTTCTGGCGCTCGCCTCGGCTCTGGCGCTGGCCCAGATTGTCCTCTCGCGCGGCCAGCGGCTCGACTGGTTCGAATCGACCGAGATCGCTGCAGCGACGGCACTTTCGGCCATTGCGCTCTACGTGTTCGTGGCCCACTGCCTGACCGCGACCAAGCCGTTCCTTTCGCCGGCGATCCTGCTCGACCGCAACTATGCCCTCGGCTTCGTCCTGGTGACGGCATTCGGCATGCTCAACTTCACGCCGATGGTGCTGCTGCCCCAGCTCCTGCAGGCACACGCCGGCTATCCTGACAGCCTGATCGGCTACGTCATCGCCTGGCGTGGCCTCGGCGCCATCCTCGGCTTCTTCATCTCGGACAAGCTGGCCAGGATCGATCCGAGAATCGGGATGGCTGGCGGCTTCGCGCTGCACGCCCTGTCGGGTTGGTGGCTCTCCTCGATCGACCTCAATGTTCCCGATTGGGTGCTGGCAGCAAACGGCTTCATCCAAGGCACCGCGATCGGGGTCATCTGGGTGCCGATGTCCTTCGCCGCCTTCCGCACGCTCGCGCCGCGCTACCGTGCGGAGGCCATGGGCGTGTTCCACCTGATGCGTAACATCGGCTCGAGCTTCTTCATCTCGATGTCGGTCGCCGAGATCGTGCGCGCGACGGGCGCGAACTACAGCCGCATCGGCGAGAGCGTGTCATCCTTCAATCGGTCCCTGAACCTGCCGTGGGTAGCTGGGTCGTGGTCGGTCGAGTCGCTGCCCGATATTGCCCGCCTCGCCAAGGAGGTGAACCGGCAGGCGGCATTGATCGGCTATCTCAACGCCTTCTCGATGTACATGCTGGCCTCGCTCTGCGCGATCCCGCTCGCGCTGATCCTCGGCACGCGCTCGAGACGATGATCCGTGCGGCCAAGCGGACGAGGTCCGCCCGACGCCAGGCTTCCGTCACGGCATCCCGTCCAGTTTGACACGCTCGTAGTAGCGGCGCGCGCCGAGCGCATCGACCCGCTGCCAGAAGTCGGGGCCGGCGGCAAGGCCCTGCTTGTTGCGTCCGGCCGTCTGGCGCCAGATGCTCCACGACTCGGGATGCAATCGCCGCGCCTCCTCGAGATGCCGGACCGCGGCCTCGCCTTTGCCAATGCGCTGGAGATGGCAGCCGAGGCGGAAGTGGGCATGTGCGAGCGCAGTCTCGTCCCGAAGCGGGCGCATCTGCTGTCGTGCAGTTGCGGCATCGAGAACGTGGCGGCTCCTGTACCCATGGATGGCCCAGTCGCGCACGGCCTCCACGTAGAGACGCTTCGCTCGCGCCGTCAGCTCGGCCGCTTCCGCCGGCATCACTCCCGTCGCCCGGTCCCGCTTGCGGAAGCCGTCGTAGGAGCCGGCGTTCTCGGCCGGCCGCACGACGCGCCCCTCCTCGTCGATCCACACTGCTTCCGGCACGTTGACCATATTGAAAAGCTGCGCAACGTGATGATCACGATCCAGGAGCGATGTGTAGGTGGGCTTCGCCGCCTCGATCCACGGCCGCGCCGCTTCCGGCGTATCCATGGCGACCGCCATCACCTCGAGCCCCGGGTCGTTCAGTTCCTCGTAAACCTTCTGCCACACGGACAGATCGTTGCGGCAACCTCACCACGAGGCCCAGGTCACGAGCAGAACCTTTCGGCCGCGTAGCTCGCGCAGCGAATGTGCGCGACCATCGAGGTCGGGCAGCGCGAAGTCGGGCGCCTCCAGCTCTGCCAGCGTGCTGGCGCGCGCCGCGGCACCCGTGCCGAGCGCCCATACCTCGCCGGTCTCATCGTGTACGGCAGGATGTCCCATGTGACGCCAGATGGCGGCGAGGTCGACCGCGCCGTCAGCGCGAGCGAAGTCCCGGCCGTCGCGCGGCAAGGGCACGCAGATCGCGCCTTTGCACAGCCCCTCAGGCTTCAGCACGAACCCAGTCACGCGGCCGAGATCGGCGCCATCGAGCCAAAGCGCCTCGGCGTCCGAGGCCGCGTGAACCTCCACCTCCTGCTGATCAATGAGAACTGTGACCACAAGTGCCTCCAGGTGTTGGCTCGCATGTCGATGGAGCGCGGCTGACCGGACAGCAGCGGCCAAGCGTGGGCCGCAACTTACAACACGGCTACCAGCTTGCCGAGCAGCCCATCCGGATCGTGCACCACACGCATCCCGTTGCCCGCGACCCGTCTCGTTGCCGGGTCCACAGGGTCGATCGCCGCCCACGACGGCGCCACGAAGCTCACCTCCACCGCGGCACCATCCTCGAACTTGAGATGCCGCGAGCAGACACGGCCATAATCGCATTCGCTCCAGTGGCCGAGGCCGAGCCCGGCGGCGGGCCAGTCGATCTCACCCATCCAGGCGGACTCGGTGCGGAACCGATCCGGATCATCGACGATCAGCACCAGGTCGAGATCAGCCTCGGCGTGCAGTCGATCGGTCTCGCCCCAGGATCCCACCAGCGCCAGCCCCTTGATGCGGACGTTGCCGGTCGACCACGTCTTGAGGGCGGTCAGCAACTGCTCGATCCGCTGAGCATCGAATTTGCACATGAGGCGACCTCATCCAGGATGCTGGTTTCGTCCTCCCCTTGCAGGTCAGTGCGTCGGCGCCGCGTCAGTAGAGCCTGGCGCCGAAATTCCGCGTCTCGTCGAACTCAGGGCTGAGCCTGCCCGTCGGCACTGCCGCCTCGCCGGCCTCGCGCGGAAGGAAGCGGCCGGACCCTGCGCTCGCCTTCAGCTTGCCGTCGTCGGCGACCACCTCGCCGCGGCGAAGCACGGTCACGGGCCAGCCTTCGATGGTACGGCCCACGTAGGGCGTGAAGCCCGTGTTGTCGTGCACGCTCGCGTCGCTGATGGTCGTTTTGCGTTTCGGATCCCAGATGCAGATGTCCGCGTCCGCACCGATGGCGATGGTCCCCTTGCGGCCGCCGAGACCGTACATGCGCGCCGGCGCGGTCGCCGTCCACTCGACGAAGCGGTTGAGGCCGTAGCGGCCCTTGACGACCATGGCATCGAACAGCAGCGGCAGCCGCAGCTCGAGGCCCGGCATTCCATTGGCGATCTCCTTGAAGGAGGGCTCGGGGCCTGCCCTGAGCTTGCCGGTCGCGTCGAACCGGTAGGGGGCGTGGTCGGACGAGACGAACTGCAGGTCGCCGCGTTCGAGGGCTGCCCACAGGGCCTCCTGGTCCGACTTCCAGCGCAGCGGGGGGCTGCACACCCACTTCGCACCCTCGAGGCCGGGCTTGACGAGATCGTCGACCGTCAGCGTCAGGTATTGCGTGCACGTCTCGCCGAACATCTTGACGCCGCGCCCCCGCGCGTCGCGGATCACGCGCGCGCCCTCGTCAGTCGAGACGTGATAGACGATCACCGGCTGGTCGATCAGCTCAGAGAAGGCCGCCAGCCGGTAGATCGCCTCGGATTCGCAAAGGCGCGGATGGTGCGGCCCGTGGAACCGCGGGTCCCGATAGCCACGCTCGACGAGGCGCCGACCCATCCACGAGATCATGCCGTTGTTCTCGGCGTGGACGCAGACCAAGGCTCGGTTCTCGCGCGCGGCGACGAGCGTATCGAGAAGCTGCTCGTCGTCGACCTTTGTATGCTCGTAGGTCATGAACAACTTGATCGAGGAATGCCCGCTCTTCACGAGCGGCGGCAGCTCCTCCTTCAGCACGCGCGCATTAGGATCGGCGAGGATCATGTGCAGCGCGTAGTCGATGATGGCGCCGCGCCGGGCGAGGCCATGATAGTCCTCGACGGTTGTGGTCAGGCTGTTGCCCTTGTGCTGGGCAGCGAAGCAGACGACCGTCGTCGTTCCGCCGAGAGCCGCCGCTCCGGTGGCGCTCTCGAAGCTGTCGGCGTTCATGACGCCCATGCCGGAAAGCTGCTCGATGTGGGCATGGCCATCGACGCCGCCCGGCAGCACCAGCTTGCCCTTGGCGTCGATCTCGCGCCGGGCGGGCCCGAGGCCGCGGCCGATGGCGACGATCGTCTCGCCTGCGACGGCGACATCGGCCTCGAATGTATCGACGGCGGTGGCCACCGTCCCCCCGCGGATGACGGTATCGTAGGCGGCCATGACGATCTCCCGCGGCAATTGAAGCTCACGGGACACTGTCCGACGGGAAGCCGCCGGTTGGCAAGCGGGAACGGCAGGAGACGGGTGCCCGAATGCCGGGCACGCTCGCCGCCATGCGCATTACTCCTGCGGGTACCGCCAGGGCTTCGCCGGCTGCTGGGCGGTCTCGTCGAGGGTCCACATCGGCAAAGCGATGCCTTCGCCGACCTGCTTGAGCACCATGCGCATGCGGCTGCCGATGCCGACCTTTTTCACGATCTCGGGCGGAGCCAGCTCGCCGTCCGGCGTAACGAGGTTGCCCGCCACGCGCAGGCCATCGTGCTCGCTGGGCTTGCCCTTTTGCGTGTCCAGCTCGACCAGCAGCAGCATGTACGGCGTCTTCCCCTTGAAGGCCGGCTGAATGGCGTGGTGCACCTCGTTGTAGGAGTAGACAGTGCCTCTTGGCTCGACCGAGACCCAGTCGTAGTTGGCACTCCCCGAGAACGGGCAGCGGGTCGTTGGCGGGTAGCGCAGAAGCCCGTTCTCCTTGCATCTCTGCAGGCGGAAATCGCCGCTGGCGCAATAGCCGAAGAACGCGACGTTCTCGATATCGAGATCGTCGACCGTGAGAGCCATGCCCATGTGATTGCCGGTCAGTCCAGTCATGACGCTCACCCCTTCACCATCACCATGGCCGAGCCCGTGCCGGGGTTGGCCCAGCCGAGGTTTGCCGTCACCTCCACGTCCTTGACCTGCCGGCAGCCGCCCTCGCGATAATCATAGGTGTGCTGGCGCTTGCCGTCCGGACCGATCGGGCAGCTGTCATCGATCTCGCCGCGGAGTTGGCGGACATTCTCGATGACCATGTTCATGCCGTGCGTGTAGCCTTCGCACAGGTGGCCGCCGGACGTGTTGTTCGGCCGCTTGCCGCCGAGGCGCGTGATGCCGCTCGACACGTAGTGGCCACCCTCGCCCTTCTTGCAGAAGCCATAGTCCTCGAGCTGCAGCATGGTTGTGAACGTGAAGGCGTCGTAGGCGCCCGTAACGTCGACATCCTCGGGCCCGAGCCCTGCGTTGGGCCATAGGATGTTCTTCGCGTAGTGGCCGGCCACCGTCGAGATCGGACCATGCTGGTAGTGCATGTCGATGCGCGGCTTGCAGCAGCGCCCGACCACCGATCGGATGACGGCCGGGCGATGTTTCAGATCACGCGCCCGCTCCGTGCGCGTGACGATGATGCAGGTCGCATTGTCGGTCTCGACGCAGCAGTCAAGCAGGTGCAGCGGCTTGCAGATGATGCGCGAGGACAGCACCTCGTCCACCGTGTAGCGCTTCTTGTAATAGGCCTTCGGATTGTTCGAGGCGTGCTCGGAGTGCACGACCTTGACCATCGCCACCTGCTCGGGCGTGGTGCCGTAGTCGTACATGTGGCGCATGAAGCTCGGCGCGAACATCTGGCCGGCACTCTGCCACCCGTAGCCGCGGGAGTGGATCTCGTCGCCCCTCACCGGAGCCGCTGCGCGTGCGCCTGTGCCGCCGATGCGCACCTGACTGTAGCCGTTCATCGACCGGAAGATCGCGACGGTCTTGCACATCCCGGCTTCGATCACGCCCATGGCGATGCCGATGAGCGCCTCCGTCGATGAGCCGCCGCCGTAAACGTCCATGTAGAAATTGAGCCGTATGCCGAGGTCGCCGGCGATGAACGGAGCGGGAGTCGAATCCCCGTTCGAGTAGGACAGCATGCCGTCGACGTCGTCGTGGGTGAGCCCGGCGTCGGCCATCGCATTGGCGATGGCGGTCGTCGCCATGGCGCGGGTCGTGCGCCCGCCGCCGCGGGTGTAGGTCGTCTCGCCGACGCCGACGATCGAGTATTTTCCGGCGAGATGCTTGGGTGACGATGCGTCGATGTCGCTCTGGGTTGCCATGGGCGCTCCTGTCCGCTCGCAATCGGGCAAGGCAAGCGTGAACCGCCGGCTGCGGATGTCAAGCGCGGTCGAAACGGCGCGAACGAACCGGCCGGGCGGCGAGCTAGCTACAACACTCCTTGAACGCCTGCTCGAAGATCGAGAGGCCGAGGTCGATCTCGTCGTCGGAGACGACGATCGGCGGTGCGATCCGGAAGACGCCGAGCTCGCCACGCACGATGCTGGTCGAAAGCCCGAGCTCGAGGCAGCGGTTCATGACGCGGAGCGCGAGGTCCGGCGCGGGGATCTTGGCGTGCCGGTCCTTCACCAGCTCGACGCCCATGAGGAGGCCGCGGCCGCGCACGTCGCCGATCGCCTCGAAGCGCTGCTGCAGGGCCTCGAAGCCACGGCGGAGGCGCATGCCGGCCTCTTTCGCGCGCTCCGCCAGCCGGTCGCGAAGGATGATCTCGATCACTTTGAGCCCAACGGCCGCCGGCAGTGGGTCCGAGGCATGCGTCGTGTAGAAATGAAAGCCGTTCTCGAAGCCCCGCTGCTCGATCTCGGGCGTCGTGATCACCGCCGACAGCGGCAGCCCGGCGCCGAGCGTCTTCGACAGGGTGACGATGTCGGGGACGAGCCCGTCATGCTCGCAGTCGAAGAGCCGGCCCGTGCGACCGAGACCCGTCTGCGCCTCGTCCACGATCACCAGCATGCCGCGCTTGCGTGCTCGCTCGGCCGCGGCTTTCAGGTAGCCTGCGGGCGGCACGATGACGCCGCCGGAGGACAGGATCGGCTCGACGATGAGCGCGGCGGGCGCCCCGCTCGACTGGCGATCGTAGAGCTCGAAGCCATAGTCGAGCTCCGCCAGCCAGTCGTCCCCGTTGCCGTTGCCGAAACGCGGTCGGTAGGGCATCGGCGCTGCCAGCACGAACGAGCCGGGCGTTGCCGGTCCGTATCCCTTCCGGCTGGTATTGTAGGTTGCGGACGCGGCCCCCTGCGTGACGCCGTGCCACGACCGCGACAGCGCCAGCACCTCGAAGCCGCCGGTCGCCGTCTTGGCCATGCGCAGCGCCGCCTCGTTGGCCTCGCCGCCGGTCGATAGCAGCAGCGACCGGCCGAGATCGCCTGGTGCGATGCGAGCCAGCGCCTCGGCGAGATCGATCACCGGCCGCGACAGAAGCTGACTGTAGAGGTGGACGAGGTCGCCGGCCTGCTCGCGGATGACGGCGGTGATCTCGGGATGACTGTGGCCGAGAATGGCGCTCATCTGGCCCGATGCAAAATCGAGGAGCCGTCGGCCGCCGGTCGTCGTCATGAAGGCGCCGTTGGCCGTCTCGATGATCTCCGGCTGGAAGAAGTGGCCGTAACGCACGAGATGACGGTCGGCCCGCGCCCAAAGGTCCTCGTCAGCTTTCCTGCGCCCCTGCATGGGCACCCCCCATCCCGATGCTGCAATGCGCCACATGCGTCGTTCGTGCAGCGTGCTCAGCCATTGTGGCGGGCGATCACCTCGGCGCCGAAGCGGTCGATCCGTGCCACCGTCTCCTCGACCGTCGCGCCGCCGAGTCTCAGCGCGACGTGGCCGACGCCGATCCGCTGAAGCGCCTCGGCGTCGTCGAGCATGTCGGCCGAGGTTCCGGTGAACATGCGCCGCGCCGAGCCGTCGGCCACTCTGTAGTCGCCCCACTCGAAGAAGTCCTGGACGAGCAGGCCGACGGCGAGCGTCGAAGGGTCACGGCCGGCGGCGCTGCACTGCTCACGGACGGCCTTGATCCCGGCCGCGAGACGCTCGGGCGTGTCCAGCGGCCTCGTCTGGCTGTTGTTGCCGGGATACCAGGCATGGCCGAAGCGGATCGCGCGGCGGATGGCACCGGAACTCTCACCACCGATCCAAAGCGGCGGGTGCGGCTGCTGCAGAGGCTTGGGCTCGAAGATGACGTCCTTGAAGCGGACGTGCTGGCCTGAAAACTCCGGCCGCTCCTTGGTCCACAACTCGATGAAGGCGGCGAGATACTCGTCGGTGAGCTTGCCGCGCTCTTGGAAGTTGGCGCCAAGCAGCTCGAACTCCTCCTTCATCCAGCCGGCGCCCGCCCCGATCACGAGGCGCCCCTTCGAGAGCACGTCGATGGTGGCGAGCATCTTGGCGGTGAGCATCGCCGGGCGATGCGGGATCACGAGCACCGAGGCGAGCAGCTTGAGGTGCGACGTGCAGGCCGCGAGAAAGGCCATCGTTGAGAGCTGGTCGAGGCAGTGACCGTGCCGCCCGTCGCCGAAGGCACCGCCGACGACGTAGGGGTAGTGGCTCTCGCGATTCGCCGGAATGACGAGGTGGTCACTGACCGATAGGAAATCGAAGCCCGCGCGCTCCGCTGCCACCGCCACGGCTCTGTAGTTGTCGGCCGTCGAGAAGACGCGCTGCGTGGTCGTGCTGAGGCCGAACTTCATGGGGCATGCTCCGCAAGAGGCTGTGGCGAGCCGATGATGGCGGGCGAGGCGGCGCGGAGCAAGCGCCGGACCGGTGAAGTGCGGGAGCTCGCGGCAGGGACCAGCCGGATTGGATTGCTCCGGGACCATACCGGCGTCGGCTCATTTCATCGTGCTCGGGAGCCACAATGTCAGCGGCGGGTAGGAGATCAGGATTGCCATGACGATCAAATGCCCCGGGCTCAGCCGCTCGGGACCGGTTTGGCCGTAGCCCGACAACGAGCAATAGACGATGGCCGGGTTGAGCCCCGAAAGAGCCGCATAGCCGATGCCGAGCCGATCGGCGACGCCGGCGCGGTAGCCTTCGATGGCGACGTCGGCCCAGCGTGCGAGCCGCGCGACGACGCCAGCCGCGTCCGGATGCTTCAAGTCGAGCGCCATCGATCGCTTGTTGCGGTTGGCCATGCGGAACATGGCAACTGGCATGTGGCGCGCGAAATCGCCGGTCGGCGGCTCGACCTTGATCACATCCGCGCCGAGGTCCGCGAGCATTACGGTGGCGAAAGGGCCCGGCAGGAGCAGCGAGAAATCGACCACCTTGACGTCCTTGAGGGGCAGCCAGGATGCGCCCTCGGCTCCACCGGCCACATTATCGCCAGCGCTCATGATCCATCCCCGTGCACATCCGCTCCGCCGAGCTGCGCCGTCACACGTGCCGCAGCCGTCCTCAGCTCGGCACCAATCGCCGATGCACCGGTTGGCGGCAACTGGTCTGAGAGCGCGACTGCCACCAGCGCATGGGTCATCCAGCCCTCGATGCCGATGACCGGGGCGGCAACGATCGTGACGCCGCGGAGATAGTTGCCTCTGTCGACACCGAAACCGGCTGCGCGCGTCTCGGCAATCTCCGTCTGCCAATCGGCGTAGCTCGGTGCCGCATCCCAGCGCAGCGCCCTGAAGGCCCGCGCGATCTCGCGCTCCGAATGATTGCCGAACGCCGCGAGGCAACGACCGGTGGCGCTGATGAGCGCGGGAAATCGGCTGCCTACGTCCACGTGCAGGCGAAACGTGGCCTCGGACCGCGAGATCCCGACGACGATCATGTGCTGGAGCCCGATCACGCGCACGCCGATGGCTGTGACCCCGCGCTTGGAGGCAAGCGCATCGAGCTCGGGCTGCGCGAAGCGGACGAAGCCGTCCTGGCGAAGGGCGCTGCGGGCGAGCGTCAACACGCCGGCATCGAGCACGTAGCGCTTGGTGGCCGGGTCGACTGCGACCAGCTCCTCGCCCACCAGGGCTCGCAGGATGTGGAGACACGTACTCGGCACCATGGCGAGCTCGCGGGCGATGGCGTTGACGCCGAGCGGCTCGCGGCTGCGCGCCAGCAGACGAAGAATGGCAACGCTCCGTGTCACGGCCGGAACGGCGCGCGCAGCCGAATCGACATCGGCCGCGGCGATGCCGCCGCGACGATCAACGTTTTGCAGGAGTGTTGCGGACCGCTTTGCCATATTGCAAGGATACAATGCTTATTGTACGAGTACAATAGGCTTCCGACAGCCGCTACCGTACCTGCATGCGAGGATCGCCCGTGAAGCTCACCGAGCTCTCCACATATGCCGATGCCCAGCGCCACTTCTCGAGCGACAAGCTCTGGGCGCTGCTCGACGGCACGCGCGAGCGCCTCAACCTCGCCCACGAATGCATCGACCGGCACGCGACCTCGCCCGACCGCATCGCCGTGCGCATCGCCTACGCCGACGGCCATGACGAGCACGTCACGTTCGAGCGGCTCAAGGTGCTGTCCTCTCACTTTGCGCATTTCCTCAAGTCGCGCGGCGTTGTGCCCGGCGACCGCGTCGCCATCATGCTGGAGCCGTCACTGGCCTTCTACGCCGCCCTCTTCGGGGCGATTAAGGCCGGCGCCATCGCCGTCCCGCTGTTCACGCTGTTCGGTCCGGATGGCCTGCGCCTGCGGATCGACGATTGCACGCCGAAAGTTCTGCTGACCAATCCGGAGAAGGCGCCGATCGCCGTCGGCCTGAACGATCTCGACGTGATCATCGCGGACGACGCCTTCATGGCGTCGCTAGCGCACTACCCGGCCGAGTTCACCTGGACCAGCAAGGCCGACGATCTGGCAGTGTTCCAATACACGTCAGGCACGACGCGCGAGCTGCCCGATGCCGTTCGCCACACGCACCGGGCCATCGTCGTCGTGCTGATCGCCGCGCTCTACGGCACCGGCATCCGCCCCGGCGAGGAGTATTTCTGCCCGTCCTCGCCCGCCTGGGGCCACGGTCTGTGGCACGGCACGCTGGCGCCGCTCGCGCTCGGCCTCACCATCGGCACCTACTCCGGCCGCTTCGACGCCGACCGGCTGATGCGCGCCTTGCAGGATTACCGCGTCACCAATCTTTCGGCCGCCGCCACCCACTACCGCATGATGCGCAATGCGGGCACGGCATCCCGCTACACGTTCCATTTCAAAAAGCTCACCTTCACCGGCGAGCCCATGGACAGCGAGACGACGGCATTCGCCGAGCGCACCTTCGGCCTCATACCCGCGAGCTTCTACGGAACCACCGAGGTCGGCGTCGTGCTCGCGAGCTATCCGGGTGCGCCCGATCTCCCGGTGAAGGCCGGCGCGCTCGGCAAGCCGCTGCCGGGTGGCCGCGTCGAGGTGCACGGACCCGACGGCAGAAGCTTGCCGCCTCGCGAGATCGGCGAGATCATGGTCCTGCGCCGGGACAAGTGGATCGCGACCAAGGACCTCGGCTGGACTGACGAGGACGGCTATTTCTACCACGGCGGGCGCGCCGACGACGTGATCATCTCCGCGGGCTGGACGATGAGCGCCGTCGAGATCGAGGATGCCATGCTGAAGCATCCGGACGTCGCCGAGGCAGCGGCAATCGGTGTGCCCGATGCCACGCGGGGACGGATCGTCAAGGCGTTCGTCGTGTCGCGGCGCACGGGCGACGTCGGCTTCGTCGCCGAGATCCAGGAGGTCGTTCGCGCCCGCTTGAGCGCGCACGAGTATCCCCGCCAGATCGCATTCGTCGCCGAGTTGCCGAAGACGCCGGCAGGCAAGGTCAACCGCAAGGTGCTGCGCGAGCGTGAGGCCGCCGCCAGCCCTGCAACGAAGGCATGAGGACCCCATGACATCGAGCGCACGGCTGTTTCCCAAGATCACAGACGAGACCCTGGCCGATCTGCGGCTGCGCATCGGCGTGCCGATCACCGACACGCTCGAGCCCTGGTGCCACGAGGCAACGCGCGACAACATCCGCCACTACGCCCACGGCATCGGCGACGACAACCCGCTGTGGTGCGATCCAGACTACGCGGCCAAGTCTCGGTTCGGCACGATCGTGGCGCCGCCTTCGTTCCTGTTCGCCTGCGACCGCATCATCTCGGGCTACGTCGGCGGACTGCCGGGCGTGCACGCCATGTGGGCCGGCGCCGACTGGACCTGGCATCTGCCCCTCCGTCGGAACGACGAGATCTCGACCGAGGCCAGCCTCAAGGATCTCATCGAGCACCAGACCCGCTTCGCGGGAAGGGCCGTGCAGCAGATCTACCATGTGAGGTTCTACAATCAGCGCCGCGAGCTGGTGGCCGAGGCCGACAGCTGGTGCTTCCGCACCGACCGCGATCACGCGCGCGAGGAAGGCACGAAGTACAAGGATCTCAGGGCAAAGCCGCCGCGGCGCTACACCGAGGCCGAGTTGGCGAAAACCTGGGAGCTTTACGCCAAGGAGGAGGTGCGGGGGGCGACGCCGCGGTACTTCGAGGACGTCGCCATCGGCGAGTCGCTGCCGCGGATGGCGAAGGGACCGATGACGGTGACAGGCTTCATCGCGTTTGCGCAAGGCTGGGGTGGTCTCTATATCCGTGCGAACAAGCTCGCCTGGAAGATGATCCACCGCCACAAGGGTCTCGGCATTCCGAACCGCTTCGGCATTCCGGATTGCCCCGAGCGCGTGCACTGGGAGCCAGAGTTCGCCCACATGGTCGGCGCGCCCGGCGCCTACGACTATGGCCCCGAGCGCTGCTCTTGGCTCACACATCACATGACGAACTGGATGGGTGATGACGGCTTCTTGCGGCGCGCCACCTGCAAAATTCGCCGCCACAATCCCGAAGGCGACCTGCTGTTCATCGATGGGAAGGTGACGGCCAAGCGCCTCGAGGGCGGCAGGCACCTGGTGGATATCGAACAGTCGGCGATCAACCAGGACGGAGAGCTGTCGGTGGTCGGAACCGGAACGGTGGAGCTGCCCTCCCGCGCGTGACGTGGACAGGACAGCGGAGAGGACGCGGGGCATTCGCTGCTGCGCGCCAACCATTGTGAACGGTCTCGCTTCACCTGGGCCTCGAGGCGCTGGATGCTGCGGGTGCCGATGCGTGCGTCCGTTCACGACCTATTGAGAGGCCTGGGTCCTGCACCGGCGCTAGCGTGCGCCGACGCTGCCCAGGGTCGCGGTCGGCTTCGACGGCGTGACACCGCCACGCCCTCGCCCGCCTCCGGCAGAGTGGAGGCGCGCGGAAAGCAGCGAGGTCGCATGACGATGGACCTGAGAGAGATCCGATATTTCCTGGCGGTCGCTCGCGAGCTCAATTTCACCAGAGCCGCGCAGCAGTGCGGTGTCTCACAACCAGCCCTGACGCGCTCGATCCAGAAGCTCGAGGCCGAGGTGGGCGGAGCGTTGTTCGTCCGTCGTCCCGGGCTCGTCGCCCTCACTCGTCTCGGGCGCGAGCTGCTGCCTCGCTTCGAGGAGATCGGCCGCAACCTCGAGACCGTTCGCCAGACCGCCTCCGACCTCGCAGAAGGCGCGGCGCTCTCACTCCGTCTCGGGGTCATGTGCACGGTGGCGCCGGAACGGATCGTCGAGGGGCTGAGCCGGCTGCGGTTGAAGGTGCCCGACGCACGGGTCTCGATCGTCGAGGCGACAGCCCGCAAGATCGTGGACTTGGTGGCTTCCGACGAGGTCGACATCGGCATCGCCGCCTTGCCCACATACCCCGATACGATTGCGGCCAGCCGCCTCTACGAGGAGCGCTACGTCGTCGCGATGCATCCCGACGATCCTCTCGCGACGGGCAACGCCGTCCCCCTCGGCGCACTCGAGGGATGCAGCTACCTCGAGCGGCTGTCCTGCGAGTTCGACACCTATTTCGAGGCCCGGCACGGTGCGTGGCCTGTCGAGCTCGACGTCTGCTTCGCGAGCGAGCGCGAGGACTGGATTCAGGCGCTGATCCGCGCGGGCGAAGGCTGTGCCATCGTGCCGGAAAGCCTGGCGCTCGCGCCGGGAATCGTGACGCGTCCGCTCGCCGAGCCCGAGGTGACGCGGGAGGTGAGTCTGCTCACGCTGCGCGGCCGGCCATTGCCGGACCTGGCGCAGACGTTCATGCGCATCGCCGCACACCTCGCCTGGGCGCAGCCGCACTGAGACCATCCGCGTCCGACCCGTATTGCCGCCCTTGCGGAAAGCCGCAGCTCCCGTCCGGGCACCTTGCGGCGCAAGATCGTGTCCTCCCGGTTTGTCAGCCTCCCCCGGATCTGCCGCCGACGCCAATGCGCATTCGCTATGGATGCGATAACCCGGCGGCATTGGACTGTGAACGGACGCTCCATCACATCTCGTCATGACGCCTCGGGCATCTGCCCGACACCGTCCCGGTCGCTCCACCTCCCGTGGACGACGCTCGAGAGAGGAACGCACATGAGCAGAAACTCGCTTCTCCCGTTCGGCCGCATCGCGCTCGTCGCCTCTGCCGTGATGCTGGGCATCGCTACAGCCCATGCACAGTCGGGGTTCGATGCGAAGAAGTTCTTCGACAAGCTCCAGGCCGAGGGTGTCAGCATGTCGGCTGGCTTCGATTCCAAGAAATTCTTCGACAAGCTGCAGGCCGAAGGCGTGTCGCACCAGAAGCCGCTCGACGCCAAGACCTTCTTCGACAAGCTCCAGGCCGAGGGCGTCAAGATGCCGGCCGGGTTCGACTCGAAAAAGTTCTTCGACAAGCTCCAGGCCGAGGGCGTGTCCTCGATGCCTCCGATGGTCGACGCGAAGAAGTAGTCGAAGGCCGACGACACCCATCAGCCTCATTTGTGAGCGCAGGAGCCGGCCCGGACCCCAGGCGGTCTGGGCCGGTTGCGCTCGCCGCGGGAGACAAGACCATGGCGTTAGCCCGTAACACTCTGACCGTCGTCGTCGCGCTCTGCTGTCTCGCCGGTCCTGCGCGTGCCCAGCCCATGGCTGAGACCAGCGACAGCGGCCGGAGCCGGGCCATCACGACACTGGCGCCGATGCTCGAACGCGTCCTGCCCGGTGTGGTCAGCATCCTCGTCACCGGTGAGCGGCGCCTTCCCGTCACGGTCGGGCCGGCAGCCAAGGCCCAGCCTGCCGCAATGAACGAGCCGTTCCGCAGCGGCGGATCGGGCGTCATTGTCGATGCGGACAAGGGCATCATCCTCACCAATCATCACGTCATCGTCGACGCCACGCGGATCGACGTCGCCCTGTCGGATGGCCGTACTGCCGTCGCCCGGCTGATCGGCAGCGATATCGCCACCGACGTTGCGGTGATCGCCATCCCGCCAGGCGGGCTGACCACCGTGCCGTTCGGCGATTCCGACAAGCTGCGCATCGGCGACTTCATCTGCGCCGTCGGCAGCCCGTTCGGACTCGACGGCAGCGCCTCGCAAGGCATCGTCAGCGCCCTCATGCGCACCGACATCGGCTACGAGATCTTCGAGGACTTCATCCAGATCGACGCCGCGGTCAATCCGGGCAACTCCGGGGGCGCCTTGGTCGATCTCGCTGGCCGGCTCGTTGGAATCAATACGGCGACAGGCAGTGCCAAGCTGAGGACCCAAGGCATCTCCTTCGCCATTCCGATCAACATGGCCCGGGCAATCGCGGCAGAGTTGATCGACAAGGGACATTTCAAGCGCGGTGCGTTGGGCTTCGTCACGGAGAACCTGGGCTTCGAGATGGCCCAGGCGATGAACCTCATGCTCACGCGCGGGGCGGCGGTGACGGCCGTCTTGCCGGACTCGCCTGCCGCGAAGGCCGGCGCCAGGAAAGGAGACGTGATCGTCTCGATCGACGGCAAGCCGGTTCGAGGTCAGGCCGACTACAACGCGCGGGTGGCGACGACCTCGATCGGTCGCACGCTCAGGATCGGCCTCGTCTCTGGTGGAGCCCGCAAGGAGCTCAATCTGGTCGTCGCGGACTTCGTCGTCCCGCCGACGCCCGAGCGCGCCCCGATGGGCCTCACGGCGCTCCATGGCCTGACGCTCGGCGCCGTTCTGCCGGGCTTCAAGTCCTTCGGCCGCGTCCAGGGAGCGCGGGTGCTGGCCGTGAGCGGCGGCATCGAGAGCGCCGGCTTCGAGCCCGACGACGTCATCACCAAGGTGGACATGACGGCTGTGCGCAGCCCGTCGGACGTGTTTGACGCCGCTGGAGCCCGCATGGGCCGTTATCGTTTCGAGGTCTACCGCGACGGTGCGACTCTCTGGATCTGGGGCGGCGGCTGATTGTGCGCGGGCCCGCTGGCCAAGGGTGGACGCCCGTGCCACCTTTTCCGGCGACGCAGCGCAACCCGCCCGGAGGGCCTCATGTCCGCCACGAACACCGCCCGTCTCGATGCCGCCGAGAGCGTGATCAAGGTGCTGATCGCCAACGGCATCGACAAGCTCTATTGCCTGCCGGGAGTGCAGAACGACGACTTCTTCGACGCCCTCGTGCGGACAGGGCAGGCGATCACGCCGATCCACGCCCGCCACGAGCAGGCGTCGGGCTACATGGCGCTCGGCGCGGCCATGGCGACGGGCCGGCCCCAGGCCTACTGCGTTGTGCCGGGACCGGGCTTCCTCAACACGACAACGGCGCTGGCGACGGCGCAATCCCTCTACCAGCCGGTTCTCGCCATCTCGGGGCAGATCTTCGAGGACAAGATCGGCAAGGGCCTCGGCTACCTGCACGAGATCCCGGACCAGCTCGGCATCATGCGCACGCTCACCAAGTGGGCCGCGCACATCGACGGGGCCGAGGACGCGGGTGCCAAGGCGCGGGAGGCGTTCCGGCAGATGCTCTCCGGCGTGCCGGGGCCGGCCGGCATCGAGTGCGGCTGGGACGTGTGGAAGCGCGCGGCCGAGGTGGCCATCGCCGACGATCCGGTGCGCCGCGAGACGCCGGCCGTGGACGAGGATGCGGCGGAGGCGGCGGCGCGGCTGCTCGCCGGCTCGAAGCGGCCGATGATCTGGGTCGGCGGCGGCGCGCTCGACGCGGCCGCCGAGGTGCGCCAGCTCGCCGAGATGCTCGAGGCGCCGGTGGTCTCGTTCCGGACGGGGGCCGGCGTCCTCGACATGCGGCACCCCCTCGCGCAGCGCGTCACCGGCGCCTACAAGCTCTGGCCCGAGGTCGACGTGCTGCTCGGTGTCGGAACGCGGCTCCACCAGCAGCTCGAGTGGGGCACGGATGACAAGATGAAGGTCATCCACCTCGACATCGACCCGACCCGTCCGGGCCGCATCCGCACGCCCGACGTCAAGCTCGTCGCAGATGCCAGGGAGGGCCTCGCCGCCATCATCGCTCGCCTCGGACGGCACCTCGGCAAGCGTGAGAGCCGGCGCGACGAGCTGGCCCGCATCAATGCCGAGGTCGCCAGCGAGCTCGCCGACCTCGCGCCGCAGAAGGCCTGGATCGACGCCCTGCGCCAGGGGCTTCCCGAGGACGGCATCCTGGTCGAGGAGCTGACGCAGGTCTCCTATGTCAGCCGCGTCATGCTGCCGGTCTACGCACCGCGCACCTACATCGCATCCGGCTACCAGGGCACGCTCGGCTGGGGCTATCCGACGGCGCTCGGCGTCAAGGCCGCAATGCCGGACCGGCCGGTGGTTTCGGTGTCCGGCGACGGCGGCTTCATGTTCGGCATGCAGGAGATCGCGACCGCGACCCGGCACAACATTCCGCTCGTCGCCATCGTCTTCAACGACAACGCCTACGGCAACGTCCGGCGCATGCAGCAGCTCAACTACGATGGCCGGGTGGTGGCGAGCGATCTCAAGAACCCCGATTTCGTCAAGCTCGGCGAAAGCTTCGGCATCCGCTCGACACGAGCGCAATCGCCGACCGACCTGACCCGCCAGATGGGCGAGGCCTTGAAGGCCGGCGAGCCGGCGCTCATCGAGGTTCCCGTCGGCCCGTTCCCGGACCCCTGGCGGCTGTTCTTCCGGAAGAAGGCGCGCGGCTGAAGCGGGTGTAGGGCGAACGGCCGGGCGACTGCCGACCGACGCAAGCGCCACATTGCCCCTCGGCCTCGCCGCTGCTAACGCAAGCTTCCGCTCGAAAACAGCGGCTCTGCGGGGGTGGCGAGAGGCCCGTTCGCAGCTCGTGCATCGCCACATGGGATTCGATCGTGACGAACGCCCCCCGCGCGTGCGGCTTAGACTTCGGCACGTCCAACAGTGCGATCGGGCATGCCGCAGCGACCCATCCCGCCCTGATCCCCCTGCAGGAGGGGCGCGTCTCGATCCCGACGGCGGTCTTCTTCAGCTTCGAGGACACCAGCATCACCTTCGGCCGGGAGGCCGTCTCGCGCTATCTCGAGCGCGAGAGCGGGCGCCTCATGCGCTCGCTGAAATCGGTGCTCGGATCATCGCTGATCGACGAGCTCACGCAGGTCGGACGGCAGCGCCTCAGGTTCGATGAGATCATCTCGCTGTTTCTCGGGTACGTGCGGGACGGCGCCGGCGGGCCGACGGCCGTCGTGATGGGCCGGCCGGTCCACTTCGTCGACGACGATGAGGAGGCCGACCGCAACGCCGAGAATCAATTGCGGCAGGCGGCGCAACTGGCAGGCTTCCGGCACATCGAGTTCCAGCTCGAGCCGATCGCCGCCGCTCTCGACTACGAGCGGCAGGTCTCCGCCGAGGAGCTGGCCTTCGTCGTCGACATCGGCGGCGGCACCTCGGACTTCTCGATCGTCCGCGTGTCCCCCGAGCGGCGCGGACGGCCGGACCGCCAGTCCGACATCCTCGGGTATTCGGGCGTGCACATCGGCGGCACCGACTTCGATCGCCGCCTCGAGCTCGACGCCGTTCTTCCGCACCTGGGCTTCGGCGCCAAGCTGCAGCACAAGGGAATGGAGACCCCGTCCTGGTGGTATCAGGATCTCGCGACCTGGCAGCGGATAAATTTCCTCTACGACCAGAAGATCTTCGCAGACATCCGTCGCGTTCGGCGCGATCTGATCGAGCCGGAGAAGCTCGACCGCCTCCTCGGTGTTCTCGAGGGCCGGAAGGGCCACGCGCTGCTCGCCGCCGTCGAGGACGGCAAAATCAGACTGTCGTCTGCGGACCGCGTCGAAGTTGACTTGAACGGGCTGGCCGGCATCGCTCCGGTCGTGATGACACGCGCCCAGCTCGAACGCGCAATTGCCGATCAGATTGGCCGCATCGACGCGACGATCCGTGCAACGCTGAGTGAGAGCAACGTCGCGGCGGACGCCATCGGCTGTGTCTTCCTGACCGGCGGCTCGTCGCACCTTCCGGTGGTGCGCGCAACGTTGCGGACGGCTTTCCCCGAAGCCCGCATCCTGGAGGGCGATGCATTCGGCTCGGTTGCGACCGGCCTCGCGCTCGAGGCCTACACCCGGTTCGGCAGCGCGAGTCGCTGACAGAGCGCCCACCGTGACGGTGGCGCGAGTCCCAGTGGAGGCTCACACCCGCCACGGCTCGATGACGATCTTGGTGTGGCGCTGCGGACTGGCCAGCTCGTCGAAGGCACCGGCCACACCGTCGAGGCCGACCTTGCCGGTGATCAGAGCCCCGGCATCGATGCGGCCGCCCGCGATCATGTCGAGCGAGCTCGCGAACTCGTCAGGGGTGCAGCCGAGCACGTACTGCATCGACAGCTCCTTGAAGCAGGCGAACATCGGCTCCTGGCGGTCGGTCTCCATGCAGACGCCGACGACGACCACGCGAGCCGCCTGCGGCGCCCCTTCGATGACGCTCTGGATGACTCCCGGCACGCCCACGCACTCGAAGATCACGGCGGGCTTGCGCGGCACGGCCGGATTGAGTGTGGTGGGCCGGAGGGCAATCGCCTCCGGGCTCAAGGCCGCGTGCTCGTCCCAGGTCTTGTAGGGCGAGGTCTGCGCGGGATCGACGACCACGTCGGCTCCGATGCGGCGCGCCAGCGCGCGGCGGCCCGCAGAGTAGTCCGCCGCGATTATCGGGCCGATGCCGCGCTGGCTCAGGGCGGCGATCACGGCGAGGCCGATCGGCCCGCAGCCGATGACGAGAGGCACCTCATCGCCGGCGAGTGCCGCCTTCTCGACCGCGTGGATGCCGATCGACAACGGCTCGGTCAATGAGGCGAGCTCGCTCGAGACGTGCGGCGGCACCTCGATCAGGAGGTCCTCAGAGAGAAGCATTCGCTCGGCATAGGCGCCGACATTGCTGTTCGAGTAGCCGATGCCTTCCATGCGCCCGTCAACGATGAGGCGCGGCACCGAGACGACGCGCGTGCCTGGATTGAAGCGGCCTCTACAGCCGGGGCCGAGCTCCAGGATCTCGCAGCAGAACTCGTGGCCGAAGACCACATCGCGGGTGAGGTCCATCGGTTGGCGCCACGGCACGTAGCGCGACATCTCGACCATGCGCGGCGCGTGGAGCCGCGCGTGCAAATCAGTGCCGCAAATGCCGCAAGCGAGGGTCCGCGCCAGCACCTGGCCACGGCCCGGGCGGGGCTCCGGCAACTCGTCGACGACGATGTTGCCCTGGCGGAAAATGGCTGCGCGCATGGAGAACCCTCCGCTGTGTGTCGGCCGCGATCGGAGGCTCATGGTCTCTCCGACCGTCGTCATCGCCCGCAACCTGATGCCGGCGGGTAGCTCGGCTCGTCAATTCACCTCGAGCCACTCGCGACGTATGTCGGGCGTGTTGCGCAGGTCGTCCGGGGTACCTTCGAACACGATCTCGCCGTGGCCCATGACATAGACGCGCTGCGAGACTCGCATGGCGATGGTCAGCTTCTGCTCGACCAGCAGCACCGAGACCCCCTTGCGGCAGATCTCGCGGATCATGTCGGTCACCACCTCGACGATTTTCGGCGCGAGGCCCTCGGTGGGCTCGTCAATGAGGATTATGCGTGGATTTCCCAGCAATGCGCGACACATCGTCAGCATCTGCTGCTCGCCGCCCGACAGCATCCCGGCCGCCGTGTCCCGGCGCTGCTTGAGCTGTGGGAAGAAGTCGTACATCTGGTCGATCGTCCAGGCAGGCGCATCGGGCCTCGGCGGCTGCATCCCGATGCGCATGTTCTCCTCGACCGTAATGTTGGCAAAGATCTCCCGTTCCTCGGGCACATAGGCGATGCCGGCACGGGCGACGCGGAAGGCACGCTCGCCCGCGAGGTCGCGGCCCTCGAGGCGGACGTGGCCGCCCGTCGGCTTGACCAGCCCCATGATGGTTTTGAGGGTGGTCGAGCGGCCCGACCCGTTGCGGCCGAGCAGGCTGACGATCTCGCCTGACGCAATCCGCATCGTTACGCCATGCAGAATGTGGCTCTTGTCGTAGTGGGCATTGAGGTCCTCGACCTCGAGCAGGGTCGGCGTCGGCATCAGTGAACCTCCTCGCCGAGATAGGCTTCCTGCACCTTCTTGTTGGCCCGCACCGAGGCCGGGTCTCCAGTGGCGATCACCTCGCCATAGACGAGGACGGAGACCCGGTCGCAAAGCGTGAAGACGACGCTCATGTCGTGCTCCACGACGAGCAAGGTACGGCCCTCCGTGACCTGCCGTATGACATCGACGATATACGTCGTCTCCTCACGCGACATGCCGGCTGTGGGCTCGTCGAGAATGAGCACCGTGGGATCGGTCGCGAGCGACATGCCCATCTCGAGAATGCGCTGCTCGGAGTAAGCGAGGTCCCCTGCCATATCATTGCGGCGCTTCTGGAGGCGCAGCTTCTCGATGTAGGCGTCGACCTCGTCGTTGACGTCCTTCAGGCCGCTCACGGCGCGGAAAACCGTGAAGCGGTGGCCCCGCTTGCCCATGATCGAGATGCGCAGATTCTCGGCGACGCTCAAACGCGGGAAGACGTTGGTGATCTGGAACGAGCGGGACAGGCCGCGTCGGTTGATGAGATGGGGTGCCATGCCACCGATCGGCTGGCCGTTGAGGAGGATATCCCCCGAGGTCGGGACATAGTGGCCCGAGATCAGGTTGAAGAGCGTCGACTTGCCCGCGCCGTTGGGGCCGATCAGGGCGTGGCGCTCGCCACGCCTCACGATCAGGTCGACGCCGCGGATGATCTGCGTCTCGCCGAAGGACTTGCGGAGCCCCCTCAGCTCGAGCACCGGCTCTGCAGACATGGTGGCGGAGGCGTTCATGCCGTCGCTCCCTCGTTGCGGGCAGTGGGACCCGGCGCGCCAGGCGCCACGGCATCGTCGCCCCCGGCCTCCGTGGCACGTTTCCACGCGGCCATCGTGATCCGTCGAGCGATCGGCAGTAGTGCCGCGCCGGCAGCGAGAGACAGGACCGGGATCGCCCACGTCGTCGGAACCATCGGATGGAAAGAGAAGCCGAAAAGTTTGTAGGGTACCCATGCCCCACCAGCCGACCGGCGTGCAGCCGTGTAGGCGTCCGTCAGCACGACGTGGATGCTCTCGACCGTGAACACGACTCCCGCGATCAGCAGCAACGCAGCAACAGCGCAGAGCACGTATGGTCCGGCCAGATGCCGCCACGCGCCGGACCTGAGCTTCCTCGCGTGCATCTCGACCAGACCGCCGAGGCCGGTCGGTGCGAACAACATGACAAGGACGAAGATCAGTCCCTGGTAGAGCAGCCACGAGCGTGTGAGATCTGAGGTCACGCGCGCGAAGAACGTCATCACAGCGGCGCCGAGAGCCGGTCCGAAGAAGGTGCCCGCGCCACCGATGAAAGTCTGGAGCACCACGTTGGCCGAGCCCTGGGCGGCGAATATCGTGTAGTTCGCTGCCTCGTTGGCGATCGCGACGAGCGCTCCCGCCACGCCCGTGAACAGGCACGAGATGGCAAAAATCAGGGTGCGCGCCACGTGCGTGTTGAAGCCCAGGAACCGTACGCGATGCTCGTTCTCGCGCAGCGCCAGGGCGAGACGGCCGAGAGGCGTCCGGGTGAAGGCCCACATCAGGAACGCGCAGATCGCGACCCAGATCAGGGTCAGATAATAGACCTCGATGTCCGGCCCGAACGTGAACCCCCAGGACGCGCCGCGGATCGTGGAGATGCCCGACTCGTCACCGAAGATCGTGCTGAGCGTAGGCGCAATCGTGAACAGCAACTCGGCCAGCGCCAGCGTGACCATCGAGAAGTAGACACCGGATCGCTGCGTCGCGAACCAGCCGAAGATGAGGCCGAACACGAATCCCGCCAAGGCACCACCGAGCGGAATGAGCGGCGTCGGGAAGAAGAAGAGCTGCTGCTCGGCGGCGCGCATGAGATGCAGGGCCGCGAAGGCTCCGAGACCGTAGTAGGCGGCGTGCCCGAAGGACAGCATGCCCGCCTGTCCCATCGCCAGCGTGAAGGCCAGGGCGAACAGCGCGGCGATCATCATCTTGATCGCGGCATTGAGCAGGTTGCCCGAGAGGAACATCGGCAGGGCCGCCAGGATCGCCAATGCCAGGAGGGCGAAAAGGAACGAGCGTTTCAGCCTCACTGGCGATCTCCCATAAGGCCGGCGGGACGGATGAGCAGGATCAGCAGCATCAGCAGGAACGGCATGCTGTTGGCTATCGTCTGCAGCTTCAAGGTCAGGAGGCCACCAACGCCCCTGGCCCACTCGCCGAGGCCGACAAGGCCGAGAAGATCGGCGAGCGACAGCTGGATGCCGACCGCGAACGAGATGAAGACGCCGATCATGAGCGAAGCGATGAGGGCGCCGAGCACGGAGCCCAGGCCACCGACCACGACCACGACGAAGACCAGCGTGCCGAAATCGACCGCCATGTTGGGGCCTGTCGGATAGAACGCACCGGCGACGGCGCCGGCGAGGCCGGCCATCGCCGTGCCGCCGGCAAACACGCCCATGAAGATGAGCGGCAGGTTGTGGCCGAGCCCCTCGACCGTCGAGGGCCGATAGGTCGCCGCGCGCACGATGATACCGATCCGCGTCCGTGTCAGGAGCAGGTAGAGAATCGCGAACATGGCGAGCGCCACTGCGCCCATGAACAGCCTATAGAACGGATAATTGGTCTCGAAGATCGTGAAGGCGGCAAAGCGCATGTAGTCCGGCATCTGATAGCTGACCAGGGCGTCGCCGTAGAACAGCTTGATCACCTCCTCGATGATGAAGGCGAGGCCGAAGGTCAGCAGAAGCTCATGCGCGTGACCGTACTTGTGCACGCGCCTCAGCATGAAGCGCTCGACGAAGACGCCGAACAGGCCTGCAATCACCGGTGCGAGCAGGAGGCCGATCCAGAATCCTCCGAGGCGGGTGCAGGTGAAGCCCACATAGGCCCCGAGCATATAGAACCAAGCGTGGGCGAAATTGAGCACGCCCATCATGCCGAAGATCAGCGTCAGGCCGGCCGAGACCATAAACAGCAGCAGGCCATGCACGACGCCATTCAGGAGAGAGACGACGACATATTCCAAGACAACGCTCCGCACCCTTGGAGTAACGACCAAGAAGACCACGTTGGTGTGTCTCGCCCGGTCTCAGACAGGCGAGACACCTTCACGGTCATCAGACGAGATGCCGCATCAAGGCGCCGGCCGAACCATCTTGCAGTTGGGCTGGACAGGCCCCGAAGCCTCCTCGCCGGACAAAAGCTTGATCGTCTTGAAGCCCTTGTCCGTGTTGTCCGCCTTGAACTTGGCGTCCTTGGAGACGATGGCGACGGCCAGCGGCAGCAGAGCCTGATGGTCGTCGGCGCGCATCTTGACCGGCCCGACCGATGTCTCGACCGTCACTCTCTCCATGGCAAACGCCAGCTTTTTCACGTCCAGCTTGTCGCCCGCCTTGGCATTGAGCGCTTTCAGCGCCGCACCGATGCCCCACATGCCGTGGACGGTATGGCCTTGCACATTGATCGGGTATTGGCCTGTCTTGGCCTTGAAGTCCTCGGCGAATGCGGCCGACTTCTCGCCATTGGCGTCGGCAAAGAAGGTCGACTGAGCATAGTGGCCGATGGCTGTTTCGCCCGCATTGGCGATATTGCCGGGTTGATCGAGCCAGTACGAGGCAAAGCGGGCCTTCAACCCAGAGTCGCCGGCTGCCTTCATCAGCAGCAGGAGGTCGTTCGACCAGTTGCCGGTAACGACGGTGTCGGGGGCAGCCTCCTTGATCTTGGCGACGTAGGGGGCAAAGTCCTGGATCTTGTTCACGTCATGAATGACGTCACCCACGACCGTGTAGCTGTATTTCTTGGCGTACTCGTTGGTGAGCTTCTGGACGTCGTGGCCCCAGCTGTAGTTCTGGCCGATGACGTAGACCTTGGTGCCGAGGACGTTGGCCGCCTTCATAGCCTCGAGCATGGCCTTCAGCCGGATCTCGGCATTGCCGTTCCAGCGGAAATGATAAAAATGGCACTTGGCGCCGGTGAACTCCATCGCCTCGGCGCCGACGTTGATATAGATGACCTCTTTGCCGGGATTGCGAGCATTGTACTTCTGGACGTCGCCGGTGATCTGGCCGCCGATCGCTGACGAGGCGCCCTGAATGATCAGCCGTGCGCCGTCGTTGATGGCCGCCTTGACCTTGTCAGCGGCCTCCGAAGGCCCGCCCTGGTTGTCGTACTCGAGCAGTTGGACTCCGTCAGGCCACGACTTCTCGGCGTTGACCTTCTCCAGGCCGTACTTGACAGCCGACTGGAACAGCTTGCCCGTCACCGCCTGCCCGCCCGAGAGCGTCTCGATCAGGGCGATCTTCACGGGCTCTGCCTGGGCGGCGCCAATCGTCAGCAAGGCCGTGCCCGCAAGAGCGGCGGCCATCAGTGTCCTCAGCATTCCGTTTCCTCCTCTGGGCTCCTTCGCGCGAGGCCGTTCTCGATGCCCGGCTCTCCTCCAGGGACGAGCGGGATGCGGCCTTCGTGCGTCGGGCGCCAGCGAAGCCTCAGTTGGTCGCGCTGGCAAGAGCCTTTCCGCGTATTTTTTCCGACATGGCTTCTTTTCGCCGCCGAGGTGTCAAGCCTGCCGGTCCACTGAGGTCCGGCAACAGAAAAGGCGGCCCGGATGATCCGGACCGCCCTGACCGCTGCTCCCCGAAGCATCGGGGAGCAATCGATTTGCCCGTGCTCAGGCCTGGGCTTCGATCTGCCTCGTCGCGCTGCCACCGATGGCGATCGTGCGCGGCTTCAGCCGCTCCGGCACGTTGCGCACCAGCTCGATGTGGAGCAGACCGTCCTTGAGGTCGGCGCCGGTCACCTCGACATGATCGGCCAGCTGGAAGCGCCGCTCGAAAGCGCGCGTGGCGATGCCGCGATGCAGGAACTGGCGCTCCTTGTCCTCGGGCTTCTTCTCGCCGCGCACGGTCAAGGTGCTCTCCTTGACCTCGATCTTGACGTCATCCTGGCCGAAGCCGGCCACCGCCATGGTGATCCGGTACTGATTCTCGGCGATGCGCTCGATGTTGTAGGGCGGATAGGGCGCCTCGCTGTCGAAGCTCTGAGCGCCGTCCAGGAGCTGGAACAGGCGGTCGAAGCCGACCGTGGAACGGTAGAGAGGCGAAAGGTCGAAAGGTCGCATCACATCCTCCTGAAGAAGCGACGTGGAACATGCCGGCTCGTTGGAGCCCGGCGGTTGCGCACCCTGACTTTGGCGTGCGCAGAAACTGATTTGGGCGCCTCGAGGGGATTTTCAAGAGGGTCGTACGCCCGATGCGGCCTCGGCCGTCCCGCAATGAACCGACCATTAATCTCCACTTAACGGATTGCGATGATCCTTTGGCGGATACACGGCACATCAGTGGAGGCCCTCATGATCCCCTCGCCCATCTCGTCGACGCCGCCGCCGACCCCACCCGGTCTGGCCGTGCTGAGCGGCCTCCTCGCGAGCGTTCTGCTCGTCGCCGGCTTCGTGCTGCTCAGCGCCGCCGAGCGCGCCAAGGGCTGAGCCACCGCTGTCACCGGTCTTACGTTGGGGGGCGCGCCATCGCGACGGTTGACGCCTGCCTCCTGCCCTGCTGCCATCAGGGCAGTTCCGACCGGAGGCTCCCCATGCGCCAAGTCCACTTCGTTGCCTTCCTGCAGGCCCAGAACTGCACCACCTTGCCTGCCTCCTGGCGCCATCCCGACGCACGCACCGACAGTTTCTCGCCAGAGTACTACCAGCACATCGCGCGCGTGCTCGAGGCCGGCAAATTCGACTGCGGCTTCTTCGACGACCGCCTCGCGATGCCCGACATGTACCAGGGCGATCACGCGCATACGGTCGAGAACGGCATCCGCTGCGTGAAGATGGACGCCGTCACCTGCCTCATGACGATGGCCGCCGCCACGACACGGCTCGGCCTCGGCGCCACCTACTCGACGACCTATTTCGACCCCTTCCACGTCGCCCGCGTGTTCCAGACCGTCGATCTCATGACGAAGGGGCGCGCCGCCTGGAACTGCGTCACCTCGGTCAACGACAACGAGGCGCGCAACATGGGTCGCGGCGAGGAGGCCATGGAGCACGACACGCGCTACGACCGCGCGGACGAGTTCATGGAGATCGTCCTCGGCCACTGGGATTCGTGGGACGACGACGCCGTCGTCGTCGACAAGAAGCGCAACCTCTACGCCGACCCCTCGAAGGTCCGCCGCATCGACTACAAGGGCAAGTTCCTGTCCTCGCGCGGGCCGTTCACCGTGCCCCGCTCGCCGCAGGGGCACCCCGTCGTCATGCAGGCCGGCATGAGCGGGCGTGGCCGGCGGTTCGCCGCGCGGTGGGGCGAGCTCCTGTTCGTCGCGCACCACGACCTCGCGCACGCCAAGTCCGCCTACGACAAGGCGAAGGCCGACCTCATGGCGGTCGGCCGCAGCCCCGACAGCCAGAAGATCTGCACGCTCTTCTACCCCGTCGCGGCCGCGACGAGGATGGAGGCGGAGGACAAGCAGGCGGCCTACGACAAGCTGCCGAACGACGTCGATCAGCTCTCGCTGCTCTCGGAGGCCCTCAACTACGACTTCTCGAAGAAGGGTCTCGACGAGGAGTTCACCGACGAGGAGATGCGCTCCATCAACGGCATGCAGTCGATGCGCGACCGCGTCGTCGAGGCCGGCAAGAAGAACCCCACCGTCCGCGACTTCATGCAGATCACGGGCCGCGGCCTGCTGCGCAACGCCTGGGTCGGCGGGCCGAAGGAGATCGCCGACATGATCGAGCAGTGGTGGTCGACGCCCGCCTGCGACGGCTTCGTCGTCGGCCCCACGCACCAGCCCGGCGGCTTCGAGGACTTCGTCAAGCACGTGGTGCCCGAGCTGCAGCGGCGCGGCATCTACCGCAAGGACTACACGGGCGCGACGCTGCGCGATCATCTCGGCCTCGCGCGCCCCGAGATCGGCTACCTGCGCGGCCTTGGTCGCAAAGCCGCGGAGTGAGGAGGCCGGCGGCCGGGGCTCTGCTGTCGCCCGCCGTGTCCGCGGGCTGCAGAGCGTGCTTGAAGTCGCGGGATGCGGCCGATAGCCTCTCGGCCGCAAAGCATTCAGCCGGCGGGGGAAGCGGGCTGCCAAGGGGAGGATCGACAGACAATGACGTCGGAGCAAAGCTGGTCGCGTGCCGGCAAGGCACTCATGCTCGGAGCCGGCGGGCTCCTCCTCATGGCATCACCGGCGTGGGCAGCCTCGGGCGGCGCAGCCGCGGAGCCGATCATGATCGGCAGCATCCCGGTTGATTTCATCCTGTTCGCGCTGACGCTTCTCGGCGTCGCGCTCTTCCACCACCACACGCTGACTGTCGCGCTGTCGGGCCTCGCCGCCATCACGGCCTACAAGCTCGCGTTCACCGGCTTCAAGTTCGGCACCGGCCTCCCCGGTCTTGCCGGACACATGGCCCACGAGTGGGTGATCCTCGCCAATCTGTTCTGCCTGTTGATGGGTTTTGCCCTCCTCTCGCGCCACTTCGAGGAGAGCAAGGTGCCCGACAAGATGCCGGCCTACCTTCCCGACGACTGGAAGGGCGCCTTCATGCTGCTGGTCCTGGTGTTCGTGCTGTCGAGCTTCCTCGATAACATCGCGGCCGCGCTGATCGGGGGTACCGTCGCGCGCCATGTCTTCAAGGGCAAGGTCGGCATCGGCTATCTGGCAGCCATCGTCGCCGCCTCCAATGCCGGCGGGTCCGGCAGCGTGGTCGGCGACACCACGACAACCATGATGTGGATCGACGGGATCAGCCCGCTCAAGGTTGCGGATGCCTACGTCGCGGCCGCGCTGGCGCTGATCGTGTTCGGCATTCCGGCCGCACTGCAGCAGCACCGCTATCAGCCAATCGTGAAGGAGGCACCGACGGGCATTGCGGTCGATTGGACACGCGTTGGCATCGTGCTCGGCATTCTTGTTGTCGCGATCCTCGCCAACGTGACGGCCAACCTGAAATTCCCGCAGCTTCTCGACCAGCTCCCAGTGATCGGCCTCGCGGTGTGGGCGGTGATCCTGCTCACGGCCGGCATCCGGCAGCCAGACTGGTCGGTGATGCCCGAGACCTTCAAGGGCACCATCTTCCTGCTGGCACTGGTCACATGCGCCTCGATGATGCCAGTCGAGAAGCTGCCGGCGGCAGCTTGGCAGACGGCTCTCAGCCTGGGGTTCATCTCCGCCGTCTTCGACAACATCCCGCTGACCGCGCTCGCGCTGAAGCAAGGCGGCTACGACTGGGGCTACCTCGCTTACGCAGTCGGCTTCGGCGGCTCGATGATCTGGTTCGGATCGTCGGCCGGAGTCGCCCTGTCCAACATGTATCCCGAGGCCAAGTCGGTCGGGCTATGGCTCGCGAAAGGCTGGCATGTGGCCGTCGCCTACGTGATCGGCTTCTTCTTCATGCTGGCCGTGCTCGGCTGGCATCCGGACGAGAGCCACAAGAAGCGGGTCGACGTGGCGCCGGCCTACGTGACGACATCCCTATCCGCTGGAGCGCCGGGCTGAGCTGCCGGCCTGCTCGGCCATCAATCCCGGTCGTCGCCACCGCCTTTGCGTGCGTGGCGGCGGTCCTCCTCGCCGATCCGGCTCAGGTCGGCGTCGAACACGATGCGCTCGGCGCCCGAGAGGGCCACGAAACGTCGTCCGCGCGCCCTGCCAATCAATGTCAGCCCCGTCTGTCGGGCGAGCTCGACGCCCCAGGCCGTGAAGCCCGATCGCGACACCAGGATCGGGATGCGCATCTTCACGGTCTTGATGACCATCTCGGAGGTCAGGCGCCCGGTCGTGTAGAAGATCTTGCTCTCAGGGCTCACCTTGTTGAGCAGCATGTAGCCGGCAATCTTGTCGACCGCGTTGTGTCTCCCGACGTCCTCCATGTAGACCAGAGGCCGATCCCGCTCGCATAGCACGCAGCCATGAATGGCGCCGGCCTTCAGGTAGAGTGAGGGCGCGGTGTTGATCTTGTGGGTCAGCGCGTAGAGCCATGAAGTCTTGAGCCGCGCCTCAGGCACGAGCCGGATCCCCTCGATCTCCTCCATCAGGTCGCCGAAAACGGTGCCCTGGGCACAGCCGGATGTCTGCACCTTCTTCCGCAGCTTCTCCTCGTAGTCGGTGACGCGTGCGGTGCGCACCACCACCGTGGCGATGTCCTCGTCGTAGTCGATGCCGGTGATCTCGTCGTCCCGCCTCAGCATGCCCTGGTTCAGGAGGTAGCCGACGGCGAGCAGGTTGGGGTAGTCGCCGATCGTCATCATCGTCACGATCTCGCGGGCATTGAGGAACAGAGTCAACGGGCGCTCGGCGACGACGGCCGTCTCGACCTGCCGGCCCTCGTGGTCGACACCGGTTACGATGGAGAAGAGGCGGGCGTCCTCAGGGTCTGGACGGACGATCAACTCGGTCACGGAACCTCCGGGTCTCTATGTCTCGTGCGCTTCAGCATATAGGACGAGCCCGCCTGACGTGATGCGCGACATGCGGGGCCAGATGACGACGACGTCCGCTTCTGTCATAACGCATCCCCAGACAAATCCCGAGTGGCGGGCTCTTGATTTGAGTCGGCCACACGTCCGTGCAAAAAGGCAGGCACGCCCCATGGCAGTTTCGCAGGCACAGGTTCTCGACAAGCTGAAGCGCGTCAAGGGACCCGATCTCACGAGCAACATCGTCGACCTCGGCCTCGTGTCGCAGGTCCTCATCCGTGACGACCGGGTGTATTTCTCGATCACGGTGCCCTCAGACAGGGCCGAGGAGCTGGAGCCGCTGCGCCAGGCGGCCGAGAAGGTGGTCCGCGACTTGCCCGGTCTCGCTGGCGTCACGGCCGTGTTGACCGCCGAGGCTGCGGCTGGCAGCACCAGGGCACGCCCGCCGGCCCGCCCGCCCGGATCGGCGATGGTTCCCGAGAGCCGCCGCGTGCAGGAGGCACGGGCGCGCGCCGCCGGCGGTGCTCACGACCATTCACATTCACACACCCATGCACACGGTCACGGCCATGCTCACGGCCCGACGCCAGCCGGCAATGCGGGCGCGCAGGCGCAGGGTGCGCGACGCTCTGCATCGGTACCCGGCGTCCGCCATATCATCGCGGTCGCCTCCGGCAAGGGTGGCGTCGGCAAGTCGACGACCGCAGTCAATCTGGCCCTGGCCTTCCAGGCGAACGGGCTCAAGGCCGGCATTCTCGACGCCGACGTCTACGGCCCCTCGCAACCGCGGCTGCTGGGCCTCACGGGCCGGCCCGACGTCGGCCCCGGCAACCGCCTGCAGCCTATGGTCGGCTACGGCCTCAAGGCCATGTCGATGGGCTTCATGGTCGACGAGGCGACGCCCGTCATCTGGCGCGGGCCGATGGTCGTGCAGGCGTTGACGCAGATGCTGCGCGAGGTCGACTGGGGAGAGCTCGACGTGCTGGTCATCGACATGCCGCCCGGCACCGGCGACGTGCAGCTGACCATGGCTCAGCAGGTGCCGCTGTCCGGCGCCATCATCGTCTCGACGCCGCAGGACCTCGCCCTCATCGACGCCAGGAAGGGCCTCAACATGTTCCGCCGCACGGACGTGCCTGTGATCGGCATCATCGAGAACATGAGCTACTTCGTCTGCACGAAGTGCGGCGAGCGCCACGAGATCTTCGGCCACGGCGGTGCCGCAGCGGAGGCCCAAAGTCTCGGCGTTCCGTTCCTTGGCGGCGTACCACTGCATATCGACATCCGGGAGCGGTCAGATTCCGGCCGGCCGATTGTGGCCACGACGCCCGACAGCGTGCATGCCCAGGTCTATCGCGAGCTCGCCGCCAAAGCCTGGACCGAGCTCGAGGCCGCCCAGGGACGCCGCCCGGAGCCTCCGCAGCTTACTCCCGTCGATGATGGCACATCGCTCGACGTTGCCTTCCCCTCGCAGCGCTACCGACTCAGCGCCGAGATGCTGCGCGTGATGAGCCCGTCGGCCGAGGTCCAGGGCCACAGCCCCGACCAGCGCACCACGGTCGGCGGCAAGCGCAACGTCCGCATCCGCACCCTGCAGCCCGTAGGCAACTACGCCGTCCGCATCGGCTTCGACGACGGCCACGACACGGGTCTCTTCACGTGGGATTATCTCGAGCGGCTGGGCAGGGAGAAGGACAGCCGTTGGGCAACCTATCTCGACGAGCTGGCCCGAAAGGGCCTCACACGGGACTGACGGAACAAGGAGATGCGACGATGGTGAGAGCAGCCGGCCGAGGTGCCTGCACCGTGCTCGCGGCGTTCGCGGCACTGACGATGCCGGTGACCGTGGCCCTGGCCCATGTCGAGGCTGGTGGGGTCGCCGGCGGTTTTGTCACCGGCTTCCTGCATCCACTTGGCGGGCTCGATCATGTCCTCGCTATGGTGGCCGTCGGTCTGTGGGGCGCCTTCCTCGGCGCACCGGCAGTCTGGCTGCTGCCGGTGGTTTTTCCAGTCGTCATGGCGGTTGGTGGCGTGCTCGGTGCAGGCGGGATCGCCGTTCCGAGCGTCGAGGTGGGCATTGCCCTGTCCGCCGTCGCGCTCGGAGCCATGGTGGCCGGTGCCGTGCGGGCTCCTCTCTGGGTGGCAGCGATGCTGGTCGGCGCATTCGCGATTTTTCACGGCCATGCGCATGGCGCCGAGTTGCCCGAGGGCAACAACGCCCTGGCCTACAGTGCCGGTTTCGTCGTGGCGACGGGACTTCTCCACCTTGCCGGCATCGGACTGTCGCTGCTGACCCGTGTCCGCGGCGGGCGTTGGATCGTGCGCACCGGCGGCGCGGCCATCTCCCTGGCTGGCATCGTCATTCTGGCGCGATTGAGCGGCGGCTGACAGCCGCAAGCGCAAGCCGGACAGACCGCTCGCCTGCCGGTTCGCCAGGGGCGCCGCGCCTTCGAAACCCTAGCCCGGCTTTCTCACACTCGATAGCGACATCGGGGTGCCGACTCAGCGAAAGTTTTTGGCTCTGTTCTGCCATGTTGTTGAGTGATGATGCGCCCATCGGTTGCTGATGGGAGGTGGGAATGAAGGCTGCTCAGTTTCAGAGGCTTATCGAGCAACTGGGCGAGTTGTCCGCCGAGCAGCGCGAGGCCCTGGCCAAG
>JANRJI010000088.1:0-72274 GCA_033764055.1 Hyphomicrobiaceae bacterium | reverse complement strand
GCTTTGCTCCGCCGCGTGCGCGGCTCCGCGCCGCTCCGGAACCGGCCGTGACAACAGAACAATGAGAGAATACTGTCAGGCATCAGCCCGGTCCAAAGTGTCAGGGATCAACCCGGTCGGACAGGGGATAAATTTTACGCGGTTGGCGAGGGGTAGACAGTAGACAGAGGTGAGGCGGCACACTGGCGTTGACGTGGTCACGTCCGGCTGTTTTGAGTGTTGCCCTAATGTCGCATCGATCTTTGAAAACAACCCAATAGATGGTCGCGTGAGCTTCTTAGCTCTTGCGTGAACAGGCTGGGCTTCCCGATTGTCACGGGGGCGATATCAAGCGGCGTCAGCTAACCCGGAAATCGGGTCCAACGAGAACGTCGAGCGGCTCGACCGTCCGAGCTGAGGGGTATTTGTATGGCGTCTTCTGGTAGTTCCGGCAGTGTCAAGGTCAAGCCCGTCCAGCTCGGCATCCGGAAGGGTTCGCTGTTCATCCCGTTCGTGCTGCTGGTGATGGCGGTGCTGGCGTTCATCATCGGCAAGTCGCCTGAGGCCAAGCGGGATTTTCTCGCCGGCATTCTACTGCCGAATCAGGCATTGGATTGGTACGAGAACGATCAGAGAAAGAATCCAAAAGGAGCGTCGAAAGACAAACCCATTACTATCAGGCTACTCGATGGTCCGACTTCGCTTTACGGCTTTATGGAAGCCGTCAGCAAACCTGAGCTGGTCACCCTCTGCGGCGAGGCGGTTTGTCCGCGAGTGGTAATCAGGGAGTGCGCCGACACGAAGGATGACCAGCTGCCATGCAGACGGACCTTCACCGTCAACGCAAGGACGTACAATTACGTGGCGGACCTGATCGACGGGCGGCGCCTCGTCAAGATCAGTCCGGCCGTGAAGGAAGAATCCAAGGAGGAAATCAAACAGGAACCCAAACAGGGGGAAGCTAAAGAGCAGACCATTGAAACCTGCAATGGCAAACCGACAGATAATTCATTCTGCCAGGTGAAATTCAACTTCGTCAGTGACGGTGTGAACAGAGGCTTGACTGAGCCTGGAGACGGCTGGTCGAAGGTCGTGCGACCGTTCATGAACCTCGCGCTGCTGCAGCTCAGCAGAGACATGAAGGATATTGTTCGCAATGTCGTCTCGACGACTTGGCAACTGGCACTCTTCTCGCTCATTCCAGGTCTCGCTGGTCTCTTCTATCGCCGCCAGTTCTGGCTTTGGTTCATCGTGACTTTTGGCGCGCTGTTGGCGATCAACGGAAGCGGTCAGTTCGACGGTTTGACCTCGGCAGTGCCGATGCCGTTTTCCGGCAAGATCCTTCTGTTCTTGGCCGCGCAAGCGCTGATCCTGCTTGCCATATTCCGCCTGCAGCGCCACAGCCAAGGCCTCGGTGCTCTGTGGGCCCCGTTGGCGAAGATCACGCCAGCTTGGCATAACAGGGTCCTCAAATGGATGCTGATCGCTGCCGGCCTGGGCATCACAATTCACAGCGCGTGGGATTTTCTGAGCAGCTTGCTCGCGACAGGCACAACGAGTGCCTCGCACGTCGACTCGCTTCTGGGTGGAGGCATTCTCGGCACGCTGCTGAAATGGGAGCTGTTTTTCGTCAGCCTGCCGCTGATATATTCCCTTTTTCGCAACAACTCGACCTGGCCTTCGCGTCGGAACAAGAACATCGTCATTTGCCTGGATGGGACCAGCAATACTCCCGACCAGATCGAGATGGGTTTCATTGCCCAGACCAACGTCTACAAGTTGTTCGACATGCTGGAGTCCGACGACAACGACAAGGCTTACGAGCCGACCAAAGAATTCGATGCCTCGCTGTGCAAGAAATACGGCATCTCGCCCAAACAGACGGATGGTGAGAGGCACTACGAGCAGATCGGCTTCTACTACGCCGGTGTCGGCAATAAGTTCGACAACAATCCGGTGCTGTCCGTGCTCGGCATGGGGACCGGCATGGGCGCCAGCGAGATCGTCGAACGCGCCTACCTTGACCTGATCCGCGTCTACCTCCCCGGGGACCGCGTGTTCATTACAGGCTTCAGCCGCGGCGCCGCCATCGCCCGTCTGCTCGCCCGCGCGATCGACGCGCGCAAGTCACCGCGCTCGGTGTGGACGCTCTATTTGTTCGGCAAGCATCGCTTGCTGTGGATGTCGAAAATGCGAAAGGAGGTTCCGATCACCGTGCTGGGCTGCTGGGACACGGTCGGCGCCTTCGGCGTTGCCAAAACGATCCTCGGCATCAACTTCCAGTCGATGAATATGGGGATGGATCTCTCCATTCCCGACAATGTCCAGCAGGCCTATCACATGCTGGCGCTCGATGAGCGGCGCGACAGCTTCGAGCCGACGCTGATGGACCCCGACCCGATCCGGCCCGAGCGCATCGTCGAGGTCTGGTTCCCGGGCGATCACGCAAATATCGGCGGCGGCTGGGCGACTGACACACTCTCCGACGTCACGCTCGACTTCCTGCTGAGGCGGATCAGTAGCGGCTATGCAGACGAAACGAACAAGACGCCGGGAGATCCGAGCTGGGGCGTATATCTGAGGGCTGTCAAGGCAGACAAGCAGGACGTCGCCGTGCGCGAGCTCGTTGACGGCGCGGTGCCAATTGTCGATCCGGAGTCCGGGGGCCAGATCCGCCAGTGGGTTAGCCGTCTCTACGATTACAGACCCCGGACACTGCCCTTGCACGCCGTAATCTCGGATGCGGTGTTCCAGCGCATGGGGCAGGTCAAGCCGGCCTACGCTCCCGAGTCGCTGGCCGTTCTCAATAAGGCGCTCGCCAAGCAGCGCCTGACGGTGGAAGAAGCGGTCGGGGAATTCCACAAGACGGAATCGATGGAGCCGTCGGAGCAGCGGGCGGTGCTTGAAGCCAACAGGAAGCTACGTCTGCTGCGTGCGGCCGCTTACTCGACGGACGTGAAGTGGAAAATTGCCACGCGCTACAATATCCCCCCCGCGGTGGAGGAGAGAATTTCGGACGTGGTGCGGGCCAAGGTGCATTGCCGCGCAGCCGAGATGGGACGGCCGAGTACCACCGAAGGCCTTGGGCGGGCCATCGAGGACGTCATGAATACCGTAGTCGTCGACGTCGTCGATCGCCTGATCGGGCCTGCCGTAGTCCTCGACAATAGCTACTTCCACAAAAAGCAACCCAAAGCCGACATGACGATCGCAGACCAAAGAAGGAAGATCATCGAGAGAGCCATTGCCGGGGCGATCAGCGAGGAGGCCATCGATGTGGCCGTCAGCAATGTCGTCTGCGGTTCTGGGATCGTGCCGGCACGGACCGAAAAGGATGGCCAATTGCCTGCGACGGTCGGCGCGGGAGTCGTTCCGGCAAGCCAACCCATGAGCTGATCTCCTCCAACGCGACCCCTGGCGCGCCTCCCAACCACTTGCACCCCCCGGTCCTCCGCCGTCACGCGCGAAGGCGGAGGACCGGGGACGCCTGGGTGTGGACTTCCTGCGCCGCGGAATAGGACGCGGGGGGCCGGGCTCACATGACGTCCGGCGTCACCCGTTTCGATCCCTCTGCCCCAGCGTGCGGAGCCTGAGCGCATTCAACCGGATGAAGCCGGCGGCGTCCTTCTGGTCGTAGGCGCCGCGATCGTCCTCGAAGGTGACGAGGGTCGAGGAGTAGAGCGACTTGGGCGAAGCGCGGCCCGTCACCATGACGTTGCCCTTGTAGAGCTCGAGCGTGACCTCACCCTCGACATGCTCCTGGCTCTTGTCGATCAGCGCCTGCAGCATCTCGCGCTCGGGCGAGAACCAGAAGCCGTTGTAGATCAGCTCCGCGTAGCGCGGCATCAGATCGTCCTTGAGGTGGCCGGCGCCGCGGTCGAGCGTGATGCTCTCGATGGCGCGGTGGGCGGCGAGCAGGATGGTGCCGCCGGGCGTCTCGTAGATGCCGCGCGATTTCATGCCGACGAAGCGGTTCTCGACGAGGTCGATGCGGCCGATGCCGTTGTCGCGGCCGAGGTCGTTCAGCGCCTTGAGCAGGGTTGCCGGGCTCATGCTCTGGCCATTGAGCGAGACCGCGTCGCCCCTGGCAAAGCCGATCCGGATCTCGGTCACCTTGTCCGGGGCGGTCATCGGCGAGATGGTGCGCTGATAGACCATCTCGGGCGCCTTGTGCGCCGGGTCCTCCAGCACCTTGCCCTCGGAGGAGGAGTGCAGCAGGTTCGCGTCGACCGAGTAGGGCGCGTCGTTCTCCTTGCCGGTCGCGATCGGGATGCCGTGCTGGCGGGCGAACTCGATCAGCTCGGCGCGGCCCTTGAAGTGCCACTCGCGCCAGGGCGCGACGATGCGGATCGACGGCTCGAGCGCGTAGTAGCTGAGCTCGAAGCGGACCTGGTCGTTGCCCTTGCCGGTGGCGCCGTGGCAGACGGCGTCGGCGCCCATCTTGCGGGCGATCTCGATCTGCTTCTTGGCGATCAGCGGCCGCGCGATCGACGTGCCGAGCAGGTAGACGCCCTCGTAGACGGCATTGGCGCGGAACATCGGGAACACGAAGTCGCGGACGAACTCCTCGCGCAGGTCCTCGATGAAGATGTTCTCCGGCTTGATGCCGAGCATCAGCGCCTTGTCGCGAGCCGGGCCCAGCTCCTCGCCCTGGCCGAGGTCGGCGGTGAACGTCACCACCTCGCAGCCGTACGTCTCCTGCAGCCACTTCAGGATGATCGAGGTGTCGAGGCCGCCGGAATAGGCGAGGACCACACGCTTGATCTTGCCCTTCATGCCGTCGCCTGCGCCCGTGCTCATGGCCTTCGTCCTCGTCTCAGTAGCCTGCCGTTTGGCGGCGCACTATAGGCACGGCGCGGGAGCCCGCAAGGCGGGAGCGGACCGGGTGCCTTCGCCGACGACGAGGCCCGCGACCATGTCCTTCCGGATCGGTATCCGGCATGGAGTCGTGCCGGGCGACCGAGGCTACGCGCCCCTTAGGCGTCGGCCATCGGGGCGGCTGGTCATCCGGTCTGACGGCCAACTGCCTGCGGGCTCACCGCCGGCGCCAGCCCATCTCCCAGAAGTCCGCCTCGAGGCGGGTGGCCTCGCGGAAGATCGCGGTCAGCTCGGCCTCGCGGGCCGGTGTCAGGTAGCGGGCGGCGAGGCGGTCGAGATGGGCCTCGGCGGCGGCGGCGACCTCCCGGTAAGCGTCACCCGCGTATTCCGCGATCCAGACGCGATAGGGGTTGGCCGGCGAGCTGCCGAGCGATTGGGCTGCAAGGCGCGTCGCTATCTCGGCGTAGCCGATGACGCACGGGCTCAACGCGACCTTCAAGGACAGGAGATCGCCGCGCATGCCGGCATCCAGCACGTAGCGCGTGTAGGCGAGCGTCTCGGGCTCGGGCGGCGCGCGCTCCAGGGCTTCGGTTGACAGGCCCCAGCTGGCGCAGAGCTTCACGTGGAGCCCCATCTCGACGTCGAGGATGGCGGACAGGCCTGCAGCGCCCTCGTGCAAGTCGGCGAGTGTCGGGGCCTTGTATACGGCCAGCGCATAGGCGCGCGCGAACTCGATCAGGAACAAGTAATCCTGGACCAGATAATGCCGGAAGGCCACCTCGGGCAGGGTGCCGTCCGCCATCGCATTGGTGAAGGCGTGGTCAGTGTAGGCGGTCCATTCGGTGGCCGCGGCAGACTTGAGACGCGCGAAGAAGCTCATGGGGCCACCCGTGGTACGACGCACTCCGTGACGGTGCCATGTAGCAGAACATGCAAGGGGGATGGCAACCCCTGGTTAACGCCGACGGCCCGAGCGGGCCGGAGCGAAAGGAAGCTTTCATCCGGTTGGTGCAGACTATCCGCCTTCCAAGAACGGGATGGCCAAATGCCGGCACTGATCGAGCAACTGAGCGCCGGGACGACGCGTGCTGTCCAACTCGAGTCTGCCACGCAGCTCGCGACGGCGGCGGGCATCTCGGATGCGGTGGCGGCGGCGTCGCTGACGCAGCGGCTCGACGTGGTCACCGCCATCATCGGCGGCTGGATATGGGAAACCGACGCCGAGCACCGATTCACCTACATGAGCCCCAGCGTCGAGCGCTTCGACGGCCGCAAGCCGGACTGGCATTATGGCAGGACCCGCCAGCAGCTCGGCAATATGAGCGAGCGCACCGCCGACGGCCAGTCGTGGGTCGATCAACTGGCAGGGCGACGCAGCTTCGGCCCGGTCGATTTCGTGCTCCATCGGAATGGAACGATGTTTCGCATGCGCACCGTGGGGCACCCGCAGTTCGGCGTCGATGGCAGCTTCACCGGCTACATCGGCGTCGCGTTCGAGGTGCCGCAGGGATCGAAGCCTGAGCCAGCAGAGCGACGCGCCGCGCCACGCCGCAAAGTGGTCCGGGCGGCAGAGATCATCTACGCGTCCGACTGCGGTACCAGCTCGATGACGTGCGTGTTGGCCGACGTCTCGCCGACGGGAGCCAAGCTGAGGCTTCCAGTCGACGCAGCACTGCCCGATATCTTCACACTCGACGTGCCAGCACTGTCACTGAATGCCAGATGCGCCGTGCGATGGCGCCGCGACGCGGAGCTGGGGGTCGAGCTGATGGCGCGACCGGAGCCAGCAGTGTCACCGTCTGGGTCCGTTACGGAGGAGATCGTCCAAAGGCACCGTCCGGCGGTCTGACCAATCCTGGTCGTCGTCGGAGCCGCAGAGGGTGAACGGGCTGACCGAGATCAGACGTCGAAGCCGAATTGAGACACGTCGGAGACGCCATCAAAAACAGCCGGGTGGTGGCGCAACTCTCTGAAATGTCGTTGAATTCGGCTCGCCCCGCCACTTTGCGACAGGGTCTCCGAAGGCGTGGCTGTGCAGGCAGCCCCGAGATGCGGCAGATCTGTAGTCGCGGAGGGTTCTGCCGGCGCGAGCGATCCCTGGAACGGCCCGTTCGCCTCGACCAGCGGATCGCCTCGTCCGTCAAATATTGAGGTCCCTTGTCGTGTAGTCCTTGATCCAGCGGTTCCAATTGGCCTCGGTGCAGCGGAACTCGTCCTCGCGGCCCGCGAAGGGATGATAGCGGTAGCTTCGCTCGCCTGAATACTTCTGGGCGCGGGCGTCGATGGCCACCTGGATGACGGCTGAGCGCTCGAAGATTCGCTTCTCGTCATAGAGCGTCACCTTCGGTGCCTCGCCGGGCATGACCATCGTCGCCGTCTGGCCGAGCACCGAGCGGCGGCGGTGGAAGCCGAAGGTCACCGAGATGCGGATGTCGGGCGAGGAGTTGGCGAACGAGCCATGCAGCATTTGCCGGTTGACGATCGTCACGTCGCCAGGACCGCAGATCAGCGGCACCGCATCGGGCAGCCGTTCGTCACCGCTGTTCTCCGCGATCTTCCGTTTGATGTCGACTTTTCCGAGCTTGTGGCTTCCCGGCACGACCCACAGGCAATTGGCCGCCGTGGTCGGATAAAGTTGGACCTGGAAG
Source organism: Hyphomicrobiaceae bacterium (assembly GCA_033764055.1). Lineage (GTDB taxonomy): Bacteria > Pseudomonadota > Alphaproteobacteria > Rhizobiales > Hyphomicrobiaceae. The sequence continues at coordinate 64,829 of JANRJI010000088.1, read as the reverse complement.
TTGAAGCCGTGGCTACCCTCGTCCCAGTCGGGCTTGCCCCAGTGGGTGGTTCCATCCTGGTGCCAGGCGACCGAGCCTCCGACGCCGGGCTGCTTCACGAAGGTGGCGTCGTTGTAGGGTACGAAGTCGGGACCATTGATCGCCTCGGCAATCGCGAGCAGATCGGGGTGACCGTAGACCCGCAGTCCTGACGGCATGCCCATGCACATGCCCCACATCAGGAAGACGACGTGCTCGGGGGCGCTGGCATCGGCCCGAGCCTCGGTCATCTTGGAGGGATGACGGCCATTGAACTCGTCCGTGCCACCCCAGGGGTCGGACAGCGGCCGGATGAAGGTATAAGGGTCGCGCGCCCAATCGCGGCCAAGCGCCGGTCGACCCTGGGCGTCGACGGCCGCACCGGGGCGGACGGGGGCACGCTCCAGCATATATGCTGCATCGTGCCTGAGCTCTGCCAACTCCGCCGGGGAGACTATGCCCTCAAAAATGTAGAAGCCGTGCCGCCAGTAGGCCGCGACAATATCGGGATGAAGCCGGCCGTCGGCGTCGAAGCGAACCGGCCCCTTGTTTCCAATGACCCGGGCGCGAGCTTCCCCGGCTGCAGCATAGGTAGCCATGCGGGCCTGATGCTCGGCTCGGGTGGGCGCGGGAACGGTGGTGGTCGGAGCGGCGATGTCGGTCATGGATCAACTCCTCATCGCAATGGCACATCGCGCCGGAGCGGTTGATCGCGTGCGGCCATCCGACGCCATCGACTTTGCCGAACCGCGCCAGAGAGAGCAAGCCGGGTCTGGTCGGCTGAGCTACGCAGTGCCGCACATTCCAGACGTGGTTGCCGACAGTCTCAATTCTGCCCGGTGGGCTGTCTCCGATTTCTCCTTCGTGAGGTCACGTAGCGGAGATGTGCCAGCCCTTGGATTTTGCAACGAAGGAGCGACGCCGGCCGCGGGGAGCCTGTCGGCACCGAGCCTTGCACGAGCCAGGATCATGCATCAGGCTGGGACGACATGTCCGTCCAAGTGGAGTTCGGCTGCTCATGGCCCGTCTCGAAGACTTCGACCCGACGTCGCGCAAGCATCTGACAGAGATGTCGATGCCTGTGTTCGCCGCGACCCCATGGACGTCCGCCAAGCCGGCACCGCAAGCTCGCGTCGCGATTGTCTCGACGGCGGGCCTCCAACTGCGCGGGGACCGGCCGTTCGCGGCTGGTGCCGGCGACTTCCGTCCGATTCCCGGTGACGCCACCGCCGGTGATCTCGTCATGAGCCACGTCTCGACGAATTTCGATCGCTCTGGCTTCCAGGCTGACATCAACGTCGTCTTTCCCATCGACCGGCTGAACGAGCTACGGCGAGATGGTGTGATCGGGTCGGTTGCTTCGATCCATTATTCGTTCATGGGGGCGACGCCCCCTGAGCGCATCGAGCAGCCGGCTCGGCAACTCGCAGGACTCCTGAAACAGGACCGGGTTGATTGCGTCCTGCTGGTACCGGTTTGACCGGCCTGCACGCGTGCCGTGGGCGCGCTCGGTCACTATCTCGAGAGTGAGGGGCTGACGACGGCCGGCATCAGCTTGATCCGGCTCCATTCGGAGAAAATCCGACCGCCGCGGGCGTTGTGGGTGCCTTTCGAGCTCGGCCGCCCGATCGGCGTTCCCGGCGACGCACCCTTCCAGACGCGGGTGCTGCGCGCCCTCATCGACTTGCTGGCCGAGCCGGCGGGACCCGTGCTGCGTGACTATCCCGAGGACGCCCAGCCCGGCACCGCGGCCGACCTCGATGGCATGGTCTGTCCGCTGGTCTTAGCCCGCGCGGCAAGTGATGATGAAACGCTTACCGCTCGTGTGCGGCGCGAGGTGGCTGGCCTCGAGCCCTGGTACGAGGTCTCGTATCGGCGGCGCGGTCGCACGACTTTCGGCGGCAGCGGCCTCGACCTCGTGGCGTTGCTGGGTTTCCTCACCACCTTGCTCGATGGCGTTGAGCCGCCGAGCCCGATTGAGGGGCAGAGCGTCGCGAACGCCTTGAAGCTTGCCAGCGAGGACCTCAAGGCCTTCTACCTCGAAGCCATGCAGGCGGAGCCGTCGCCAAAGCCTAGCCGCGTGCTGCTCGACTGGTTCTGGAAGGAGTCGGCCGCCGGCCTCATGCTGGCGAAAGTCCGCGATATCGGCCTCGCCTCGAACGACCGTGCCATGCGAGAGACGGCCGCCAATCATGTCGTGCCACGCGCCTACTTCGCACACTTCGGCATCACGGACGCGTCGAGTGCGTCCACGGCGGCGACTGATGCGACTGATAGCGCCTGACGACCCCCATGCACCTGCGCTGGGTCCACCGCGGGCATGGGTGCGTCGACGCTGAGGCTCCGAGCGTGCGAACGCGACATCACGATATCGGAGACGGAGGCGATACGCGTCCTCCGCAATCTTGTTGCAAGAGTCCGGGCATCGGAGCTCGGCGCGGCGGCCGGTCATGCATCGACCCCGCGCGCAAGCGCCGGGGAGAAAAATCGCTCGCACTGCGCAGATTCGACCACGACCAAATTCACACTTGGAGACGAAGGCCTTTTCCGGTCGCGCGTGCGACCCGTCAGAGACGCCCACATGGGCGCCGTGACGGTTGCCTATCCCGCAACACACGGAAACTGCAGTGGAATTCCACATTGTCCGCGCCGAGCCGTGGCAGGGTCTCCGCAGGCGGGACTGGATGGCTGGGGCGGGAGGGTTCGAACCTCCGCATGGCGGAATCAAAATCCGCTGCCTTACCACTTGGCTACGCCCCAACGACGGGGCGGGACCATAGCCCGCACGCCGACGCATCGCAATGGTCACTCGAAACGAGCGACGGCAGGTTGCGAGACGATGTCCGGCGCTGTCCTTCGCCGTGCCTGGAGCGCGACCGCCACCGCATCAATCCGGCAGGGCGTGACGGATCAAGCGGCCGAACAGGATCAGCTCGGGGCTGGTCTTGCGGTAGCCGCCGACCATGCTGCTGATGTGTGCGGCCTCGACCGGGCCAGGCCTGGGCCATTCGGGCGCGTGCACGAGGTGCGGCAGCAAGCCCGTCACGGCGTGGTCGATCGCAGAGAGCAGTGTGCCGGCGGCTGAGGTGGTTGCCGGAGCGTCGAATAGGGGACGAAGCTCTACGGCCAGATGGGCCAGCAAGGCCGGCCACCGGGCCAGCATGCGGTAAAGGCTCGGGATGAACGCTGTCGTGCCGGTGCCCGAGCGGAACAGATTGAGCACTGCCCGATCCTGCGGGGCAAGAGCAGCTTCATCTACCATCGCTGGTGGGGGAGGCAACATCGGTGGCGGTATCCAACCCATGGGCTCAGGCTGCCGCCCGTGCGCATGCCCGCCTTCCCAGGCCAGCAGGGCGCGGACCAGGCCGCCGAACATCAGGTTGACCGGTGCGGCACGCGTGAAGCTGTCGCAAGCCGCGCGGATGGCGGGAAAGTCCTCAGCGGCGACGCCCCACACGTTCAAGGCCTGGTTTGGGATCGCCGGCAGCGACGGCAACCTCGCCTCGGCGGCGAGCCGCCAGCCGGTCTCCTGGGCGGAGCCATCGCGGAAGACCGGCGACACAGCCTCCCAGGCCCACTCGAGCACGCCGGGGCGCGTCGCGAGATGACGGTGGATCGCCGAGACGTAGGGCGTCGCATACAGCTGCCGTACCTCAGCATAGATCTCAGCAATGCGGCCGGTGGCGTCGGCCTCGGACAGCTCGGTGATCATGGTGCGCTCCGCGGCTGCTGTGGCCCGATCAGCTCGGGCCGGTACTCGAAGTGCATCGTATCGTAATGGTGCCAGCGGCCGCCCCAGATGAAGCCGTGCCTCTCGAAAATGGCGACGATCTCGGCAGGTACGGCATTGCGCCAGAGCCGTTGCCCGGACTTGCCCGGCCGGCCCCAGCGCCAGTAGTGGGCGCTCCCGACGGCGATGTCGATGGCGATGCCGTAGCCATGGGGGCTCGGGCGGCCGGTCCCAGCGATCGTGCGGCAGTTGAATGTGCCGGCCGCAGGATAGAGGAAGCGGTCGAAACTCGCGGGCAGCTCGTCCAGCTCGGCGCTGACGGCCCGCAACCGGCCGGCGACGCCGTTGGCGGCGGTGGCCTGGAGACGCTGCCCGAATTTGCGGGGCAACCAGACGACCTCGACAAGGCTTTTCTGGGTCTCTCCCTTGCGGCAATCGCCGTACATTTTCTCGAAGAGCGGTGCATGACGGGGCCGGCCTGGATCCTCGGCTGCTCCGGGAGCGGCGATGGGCGCTCCGGCCGGGTAGTGCCAGTGGAACATGTCCTTGATGTCGACCCCATCCAGGACCTGCTCAGGGGATCTCGGACCTTGGCCATCATCGATGGTCATGCGCGTACCGTCATGCCAGACGAGGCTGTTGCCCGCCACGGCCTCCAGGAACTCGGGATAGGCAGCGACGAGCCCCGCGAGCCGAGCGTCGAGCGGCGGTGCCGGCTCAGCAGCCGCTAGCGCGGCTGGCAGCAGCAGCGATGCCATGCAAGTCATGGCGAGCTTGCGTCGGACCTGGCCATGCCGACGATCGATGGAGATTCGCTCGGTCGGTGGGCGGCTCATGGCAGGATTCATCTGGCTCACTCGGCGCGCCGCTCCCCTTGGACCAGCGTTCACCCTCTCCCCGGACAGTCACCCGGGCGAACGAGGCGTGCTTTACGCTGGCCCTTCCGTTCCCTAGAGTGCACACCAAGACCCATCCAGCCAACGGCCTGCTGCGCCGCGTCCGGTCCCGTCGCCGTCCGCCAAATGCCAGGCTCTGGAGACCATGCCTTGGGCAAGCCCGGCCCCGAGCCCCCGAACGGCAGCCGCAATGGCGCCGTGTCAGGCGACAATGACGACAGTCACGGGCTCCGCAGCCCGCTGCCTTCCTATGGGGCACTCGATCTCGGCACCAACAACTGCCGGCTGCTCGTAGCCCGTCCGTCGCGGCGTGGATTCCTGGTCGTCGACGCCTTCTCGCGAATCATCCGGCTCGGAGAGGGGGTCAGCAGCTCCGGCCGATTGTCGGACGCCGCCATGCTGCGCACCATCGAGGCGCTCAGAGTGTGCTCGTCGAAGCTGGCGCGGGCGCAGGTGAGCCGCGCGCGGCTGGTCGCCACGGAAGCTTGTCGTATCGCCGAGAATGGAATCGAGTTCCTCGACCGGGTACGAGACGAGATCGGGCTCGATATCGAGCTGCTGACGCCGGAGTCCGAGGCGCGGCTGGCGGTCGCCGGCTGTGCTGCACTGCTCGACGGCCGCACCGACCTAGCGCTGGTCTTCGATATCGGTGGCGGGTCGTCGGAGCTGATCTGGCTGGATCTCGGCCGCCGGCACGGCTCCTGGCGCCGCACTCTGGCCGATCGCCTGGAAGCACAGAGCTGCATCACCGCGTGGACCTCGCTGCCGGTCGGTGTCGTGACGCTGGCTGAGAAGTTCGGCGGGCGGCACGTGGCCCGCGAGGAATTCGATGCGATGGTCGCCCACGTCATGACGCTGCTCGAGCCGTTCGAGGCCCGCTTCCGGTTCCGTGAGCGCATGGCCCGCCGGCCGGTGCATCTGCTCGGCACGTCGGGCACCGTCACGACGGTCGCGGGCATTCATCTCGGGCTCAAGCGATATGACCGGTCACGCGTCGATGGATGCTGGATGGCGACCAGCGACGCCCGCGCCGTGACGGAAGGGCTGTTGTCAATGACCTACGACCAGCGGGTCGCCGAGCCGTGTATCGGCCGGGATCGCGCCGACCTGGTGCTGGCCGGTTGTGCGATCCTGGAGGCGATGTTGCGCATCTGGCCGTGCGATAAGCTTCGCGTCGCCGATCGCGGCCTGCGCGAGGGCATTCTCGCCTCGCTGATGGCCGAGGACGGCTATATGCGGCACGGCCGGCGGCGCACCGAGCTCGGCGAGGGCGGCCCGCCATGACGACGGACGGCGGTAAGGGAGGCGCTCGCAAGGGCGGCGGACGAGGCGGCTCGTCGGAGCGTGGGGGCGGGGCTCGAGGATTTGGCGCCGTCCGCCAGATGGGCCAACGGCTCAAGACCGCGACCGGGCGGACGACTTCGTCCCAGCGGTGGCTCGAACGGCAGCTCAACGACCCGTACGTGCTAGCGGCCAAACGCGAAGGCTGGCGGTCTCGGGCGGCCTTCAAGCTGATCGAGATCGACGACAAGCATCATTTCCTCAAGCCGGGCCGGCGTGTGGTCGACCTAGGCGCCGCCCCTGGGGGTTGGTCGCAGGTCGCGGCCCGCCGAGTGCGCTCGCTCGAAGGGGAAGGGCAAGTCGTTGCCATCGACTATCTTGCCTTCGATCCAATTCCGGGCGTCGAGATCGTTCGGCTCGACTTCATGGATGAAGCTGCGCCCGCCCGGCTGACGGCGCTTTTGCGCGACGGTCGCGCCGATATCGTCCTGTCAGACATGGCGGCGCCGACCACGGGCCACAAGTCGACGGACCATCTGCGCATCATGGGGCTCGCCGAGGCGGCACTGGCCTTCGCGCTCGAGGTGCTCACACCGGGTGGCGCGTTCCTCTGCAAGGTGTTCCAGGGCGGCTCGGAGCGCGATCTGCTGGTCGAGCTGAAACGGACCTTTGCGAGCGTGCGCCACGTCAAGCCGCCCGCGAGCCGCGCCGACTCGGCCGAGCTCTATGTGCTCGCCACCGGCTTCAGGGGTTGAGCGCCGATGTGGCGCATCTGGGCTGCCGCGCTGTTCTGGGGACTGAACTGGCCGGTCATCAAAGTGCTGCTGACGGGCGCCTCGCCCTGGACCTTGCGGGCAGCTGGACTGACGGGCGGCGCGATCCTGCTCGGGGCGGCCACCTTCGCTGCACGGCAATCGCTCTGCGTGCCGCGCAGGGACTGGGGCAAGGTCGTCATCGCCGGCCTGCTCAATGTCGCGGCCTTCAACATCCTATCCGTTTTCGCCCAGATGACCATGACGGCGTCGAGGGCCGCCATCCTCAACTATACGATGCCCCTCTGGTCGGTCCTGTTCGCGCGGGTGGCGCTGGGCGAGCGGATCGACGCCCTGCGATGGGTGGCACTCGGTCTCGGGGTGGTCGGCATATCGCTGCTGTCGGAGCCGTTCTGGGCGACGATCGCCCAGGGGCAAGTGCCCGACGGCCTCGCCTATGTGCTGTCGGCCGCGATTGCATGGGCGGCCGGGACGGTCTATCTGAAGCGCGCCAAGCCGGCCGGCGATCCACTGGGCCTGACCACCTGGCAATTCACCGTCGGCGCCGTGGCCACGACGATCGGCATGCTGCTCCTGGAGGTGCCGAGGCTGGAGCTCGACCGTCCGCTCATCCTCGGGGCCTTCATCTACAACATCATCTTCCCGCAAGCGGTCGCCTATGCGCTCTGGTTCGCGCTCATGGTGCGGGTGCCGGCGTCGACCGCGGCGCTCGGGACGCTGCTCGTGCCGATCTGTGCTGTCGCGGCCTCGAGTCTGTGGCTCGGTGAGCGCCTTTCGCCGCTCGACTGGCTCGGGTTCCTGGTGATTCTCGGCTCGGTGGCGCTCGACCAGGGACTGAGGAGCATCATCATGGTGCCGCCGGCGCCAAAGACGCCCAACGGCTCATGAGACCAGCTTTGCACATGGCGCATGGCCGGATCCGCCAGGGCCGTCTTCCCCCCGTCACAGCGTTCTGGTAGTTGGGGCGATGGCGATCACCAGCATTCCGCGTGACCTGGATCACCCTGCATGCCTCTTCTGGGGCATGCGGGCGCAACTTGCTATCTGTGCGCCCCGGACGGCCTGAAGGAGATACGGCATGCGCCCACGCTCGTCCCTCATCGAGCCCGAGATCGGACTGACCTTCGACGACGTTCTACTCATTCCTGGCGGCTCGGAGGTTCTTCCGACCGAAACGAATGTGGCCTCGCGTGTCACAAAGGAGATCTCGGTCAACATCCCGATCCTGTCGTCGGCAATGGATACCGTCACCGAAGGCAGGCTGGCGATCGCCGTGGCCCAGGCCGGCGGCATCGGTGTCATTCACCGCAACCTCGAGCCGGCAGAGCAGGCCGAGCAGGTCGCCAAGGTGAAGAAGTTCGAGTCCGGCATGGTCGTCAATCCCGTAACCGTGCATCCGACGGCTACGCTCGCCGAGGCGCTCGACATCATGCGCCGGCACAAGATCTCGGGCATCCCCGTCGTCGAGCCCGCACGCAACGGGCGCCGCGACGGCAAGCTGGTTGGAATCCTGACGAATCGCGACGTCCGCTTCGCCACCAACCCGTCGCAGCCCGTATCCGAGCTGATGACGAAGGACCGACTGATCACGGTACGGGCTGGCGTCGATCGAGATGAGGCCAAGCGCCTGCTGCACCAGAACCGCATCGAGAAGCTGCTCGTGGTCGACGACAACTATCATTGCGTGGGGCTTATCACGGTCAAGGATATCGAGAAGGCGCAAAATCACCCCAATGCCTGCAAGGACGATCAGGGGCGGTTGCGTGTGGCTGCCGCCACGACCGTCGGCAACGACGGGTTCGAGCGGACCGAGAGGTTGATCGACGCCGGTTGCGACCTGATCGTGGTGGATACCGCGCACGGCCATTCGGTGCGGGTGCTGGAGGCGGTGAGCCGCATCAAGCGCCTCTCCAACCGGGTGCAGGTAGCGGCCGGCAACGTGGCGACCGCAGAGGCGACCGAGGCCCTGATCGACGCCGGTGCCGATGCCGTGAAGGTCGGGATCGGACCCGGCTCGATCTGCACCACGCGGATCGTGGCAGGTGTCGGCGTGCCGCAGCTGACGGCAATCATGGCGTCGGTCGAGGCGGCGGCGAAGAGGGACGTGCCGGTCATTGCGGACGGCGGCATTCGATACTCGGGCGATATCGCCAAGGCAATTGCGGCCGGGGCCAGCTGCGTGATGGTGGGCTCATTGCTCGCCGGCACCGATGAGAGCCCGGGAGAGACGTACCTTTTCCAGGGGCGGACCTACAAGGCCTACCGCGGCATGGGGTCGGTCGGCGCCATGGCGCGCGGATCGGCGGATCGCTACTTCCAGCAGGAGGTCAAGGATCAGCTCAAGCTCGTGCCGGAAGGCATCGAGGGGCAAGTGCCGTACAAGGGGCCGGTCGGTCACGTGCTCCATCAGCTCGTGGGCGGCTTGAGAGCGGGCATGGGCTACGTCGGCGCCCGCGATCTGTCTGACCTGCAAGCGAAGGCGAGGTTCGTGCGAATCTCGCCGGCTGCCGTACGTGAAAGCCATGCCCACGGCGTGCGCATCACGCGAGAGGCACCGAACTATCCTGGCAACGTCTGAGGATAGACGCCACCTCCCGGTGCGTTTGGGGGCATCCGGCTCAATTGCCTCATGCCCCCTCTACTTCTTGGCAGCTTTCGGCTTCGAGTCGGTGGCGGTGTCACCGGACGACGAAGTCGGTGCAGGCGCACCGTCGCCCGATACGTACTTCGACCATACGCGGTTGCGCCGCTCGCTCGATGCCGGAGTCTCCGGCTGGGCTCCCATGAGGTCGCGGGGGTTGGCCACCATGCCGGCCAGATTGCGCTGGGTCGAGCATCCGAAGTCCGGATGTGGCGTGCGCTCGCGCTCGCGTCCGACGTCGCGATACCAGTGGCCGCACTGCGGCGCCACCGTCAACGGGCGGTCGTATGACAGCGTCACGACGTGACGCGTGGTCCTGCCGTGGCCTCTGATGCGCCCCGGCTCAACGCCAGCGGCGTGCAACGCCTCGCGGATGTCCGCAATGGCCGGGTGGCGACCCGACTGGGCGATGGTGATCGGGCCCGTGCTCTCGTTGCGAAAGCGGAGGCCGAACCGATAGACATCCGCCCATTGGCCTCGGCTCAGCCGATTGTGATGCGGTGGCAGCTCGACGTCGAGCACCTCGTTGCGGTCGACGAAAGCGATCGGATGCCCGATGGCAGGGGTGGTCTCGACCAGGGCGTCCTCGCTCGACAGGTGCTGCAGCTCGCTGCAGGAGACCAACAATGGAACAGTGGCGAGGACAATGGACAGCAGCGCCCCTGTCCGCAGCGAGATAGGCGTCTTGGTCATGGAACAGCTCTCCTGGACCGGCGCGACGCGCTGAAACCCGTGCATGCTCATCCCTTCACCCCCGGGTCCGGGTACTCGATGATGAACCCTGGCTGGCCTTCGTAGCGGCCTTTGGGCTTGGCCCCGGGCCTGCCGTAGATGCGGTTGAGATGGCCAAAGAACAGGCTGCGCAGATCGCTCGCCGGCATCAGGTACTGCTCGGGCGAGGCACCCTGATCGGGCTGCATGTGCGTGGCGAGATAGGGCGTCACCAGGATGACGAGCTCGGTCTCCCGGCGGCGAAAGTCGTTGGAGCGGAAGAGAGCGCCGAGGATTGGAACGCTCTTGAGGCCCGGCACACCGTCGACGTTCTGGCGGGTTTCGTCGGAGAGAAGGCCCGCCATGGCGAGGGTTCCTCCGGATGGCATCTCGAGGGTCGTCTCGGCCCGTCTCACCTTCAGCGCAGGAACCGTAATCTGATCAGTGACGGTGACGGCGCCTTCGGTCGACAGCTCGCTCACCTCCGCCTGGATGTTGAGGCTGATGCGCCCCTGATCGAGGACCACTGGCTTGAACGAGGTCGAGACACCGAACTGCTTGAAGGTGATCGTGACCTGCTTGTCCGTCGAGGCGATCGGAATCGGGAATTCGCCACCTGCAAGGAACTTTGCCGTCTCGCCGGACAGCGCGGTCAGGCTCGGCTCGGCCAGCGTACGGACCAGACCCGTGCGCTCGAGCGCCTCCATCAGCAGTTGAACCTCCTGGTTGCCGCGCTTCCAGGTCGATGCCAGCGTTGAGCCGGCAACCCCAAGTGGGACAGCGGGGCTGGTCACTGGAAAGGCGTTGGTGATGACCTTGTGGAACGTGAAATCGCCGCTGTTGAGCAACGCTTTGGGCAGGTCCACGCCTATGCGCTTCAGACCCTCTCGCTGGACCTCGGCCACCTTGATCTTGAGGAGGACCTGCTCCTTGGTGGCGACCGACAGCATATTCGCGACGCCGTCCTTGTTCTTGACGAAGCGACCCGCAAGCTCGGAGGCGCGACTGGCGTCGGCGGGGCTGAGGACGCTGCCCGTCAAGGCGACGTTGTTGGCGACGGTCGTAACCGTGATCTTCGAGCCGGGAATGAGCTTCGCCAACATGTCCTCCAGGGCCGCCAAATCGCGGATCACCGTCAGCTCGAGCAGCAGCACCTTCTGACCGCCAGGGCCCATGAAGAATGCATTGGCCTCACCGACATCCTTCGCGAGGAGGTAGAGGCGCCGAGGCGTCTGCACCACCGCGTCGACCACCTCCGGGTTGGATACGAGCACGTCAGTGACATCCGTCGGCAGCTCGATGAGCATCGACTTGTCGATGCCGATCGAGAGCTTGCGCGTTATCGGCAGGTCGGCGCCCGGAGGAATCGTCATGAACGAGCGGTGCCGGCCCCAGGAGGAGCCCGGCTCGTACCCTTGGCGAGAGCCTGATCCTGCCTCGGCCGGCGGTACCTGGCTAGCCGACAACACCAACGCCGCAAGCAGCGCCGCGCCACGCAACGCCGTCCGCCACAGAAACAACTCTCTCATGATGCCCCGCACACCGCATCTCCGCGGAATTCAAATCGCCCGGCCATCACATGCCACGACGTGCGCAGTGGGAGCACGATTCGCGCCGGCCGAGGGAAATGCCGCGAGCAACCCCTCTGGCAATCGGCAACTGGCAAACAAGTTATCCACCTGATCGCCGATCAAGAGACGCGAGCGGCGACACGCCTCAGCGCGAGCAATTTCCGGGCGTTTTGCCGTCCTCTGCCTAGCCGTGAGGCGTCGTGCACTGTAACGGTTGAGAACTCGTCCGTCGTACCGACCTTCCTGATGGCTCAGATCAGGCCACGGCGCAGCCGCCGCCTCACCCGGCGATCCGGAGCTTCGAGATCTCGGTGCCGATCCGCTCGAATGCCGCGATCAGAGACGCGCCATTGCCGGCACGGTACGCCATGCTGGCCTCACTGGCGCAGCTCTGGAGGAGGGAGAGAGTCGTGGGATCGGACTCGAGCCGGAATGCCACGGTGTAGATCTTGACGCCGGCGGCTTTGGCGTTCGCGCAGGCTGTGAGCGTTTTCTCGTTCATTCGCGTCACATAGGCAGAGCTGCTGTAGGTGGTGCCGAGACGGCCGGACGCGCCGTAGCCATGAGCCGCGTACCAGGACTTGTTGTGGTTCGAGTACGAGGAGTACGTGTTGGCGCCGTCCGTCATCACGATCATGATCTTCTCATTCGCCGGCGTGTCATAGGCCCGGCCTTCGGTGAACGGGGCCTCGGGGGAGAGCACGCGCCAGCCCCAGGCAACGCCTTCCGGGATGTTGGTGCTGCCTTTGGCCTCGAGCATGTTCAGCGTCGAGTCGACCTCGGTCTTGGAAGAGCTGAGAGGGAGGATCGGCTGGGTGTCGCACATGTAGTTGGGGCCGTCCTCGCCGGCGGCGATCGTGGCGCCCTGATATTTGCACAGGCGTGCCTGGGCCTCGCTCGGCGGGAGCGGCTCCTTGTACCAATTGGTGCAGTTGCCCCGGCGGCTGTACTTCAGGCACGTGGTGGGCTGTGGCGTGCAGGCTCCGCCGTCGTCGACGAGGTAGCTGTTCTGGTAGCTGGCTCCGCCCGTGTTCCCGCTGTCGGGCTCGTCGGGTGCGAAGCTCGGCACGAACAGCGACTGAGGGTTGGCGGCGGTGACCGCTGCGTCCGTCGTGTCATAGGGCGCCGGGCGTGCCTCGACGCAGCCACGCCACGAGACGCCCAGTTGGTCGTAGAGGTCGAGGCGAGGGGTATTGCCGGAAAAATTCGCGCCATTGAGGGGAGAGAGCCCTGCCTCGTCGATCCAGCCGCTGGCGCGATTGCCTGCGCCCACGTTGACCATGCCGGAGAAGGGGACGATTCCGACCTTGACGCGCCCGCTTTCGGCTCCACCGGTGAATACGACCTGGGCAAGATTGCGAGCTGCGGTCTGCAAGTCAGCGATCGGCTGGCCCGCCATGGAGCCCGAATTGTCGAGAACCAGGGCGATCTCCACCGTGCCGTCGCCTTTGACGACGCGGGACGCCGTGCGGACCTCTAGGTTCCTAATGCCGACCGCATTCAGCAGGCTGGAAATGACGGTTCCTCCAGCCTTGATCCGCACCTCACCCTTGGATGAATCGAGGGTTACGGCCTCGATGGCCTCATTGGCTTGATTGCCGCTGGTATTCGCCTTGAAGAACTGCCTCGCGACCTCGGCTCCGGTGGCCTCCTGGTCCGGCAGGCCGAGCCGGTGAGACGCAGCGAGCGCCGCGGCATCGGCCGCTCGCTGCACGCGCTGATACTCGAGGTCGGCGCGGCCGTAGTCGATGGCAACAGCCACGATGAGCATCAGCATCATGAATGTCACGGCGTAGAAGACGCCTATCGCGCCGCCGTCCTCATTGCCGAATCTGGCGAGGCAGGCCCTAGGGTCTGTGCCGTTCCACCGGGAGGCCAATGATTGGCAAATGGTCGCCACGCCGCTCTCCATTGCACGCAGATTTCCGATGACGGTAGCTGGCGCGGCTTGGTGGCCGATGAAAAAAAACCATCAAATTGAATGCAGTATCATGTCGTCTTGCCTGACGTGCGAGGCCTGGCGGCTGTCTTTGGACTGCTGCCCCGTTCTGCAAAAAATGGTGGGAAGGCCCGACAGCTGCGACTCCTGCGGAGAGAATCGCCCTAGCTGCGATAGCAAGCGCGCCTTCGGAATTTCGGCTCGACGGGATTGGCGATGGGCGCCGTGGCAATGGGGCCGAGAAAATGTCTGCTCTTGTTATGTCATCTCTACGGGGTGCGGCTCTGGCCGCTGCAACAGCCGTCGCCGGCTGTACGGGTGGCGCCGGCATCGGCGCCGTCGGCGATCTGACGACCGGCAGCGTGAAGCCGGCGTCTGTGGCCAGCTACGCCTCGGAGGGCGAGGCCGGCGCGACGGCTGTCACCGCGCATGCGGCGCGGAAAACCTCGCCATCGGCGCTCGAGACGGCGAGGGCGCTCAGGGTCAAGGGCGACCGGGCCAAGGCGCTCGCAGAGCTCGAGCGAGTGCGACGCGAGCGGCCAAACGATCGCGAGATCGCGCGGGAGACAGGTCTGGTGGCGCTAGAGCTCGGCCAGCTTGACAAGGCTGTCAGTGCACTTGCCGCAGCGCACGATCCCGCCAAGCCTGACCACAGGACCTTGTCGGCCCTCGGGACGGCTCATGCCTCCTCCGGCAATCAGAAGGAGGCTCAGGCGTACTTCCAGCAAGCCCTGGCGCTGAAGCCGGATCATCACGCGACGCTGAATAATCTGGCTCTATCTTATGCGCTGGAGGGTGACCTCGCCAAGGCCGAGAGAATGCTCAAGGCGGCTTCGACGGGGACGAGCTCAGCCCGGGTGAAGGAGAACCTCGCGCTGGTGCTGGCGTTGGCTGGCAAGTACGACGACGCGGAGCAGCTCGCCGCGAACGTCATGCCCAAGGCGCAGGTGGCCGCCAACATGGTCTATCTTAAATCGCTGAAGCGGACCGGCGGCTGAGTCCTGCGCAGCCGCCGTCCATGGTCACGTACTTCCGATGCGGAAGCCTCAGGCCGCAGCGAGACCGGCGCGGCTCTCGAACGCGGCGATCGCGCTTTCGTAGCCAAGCGTCAGGGTAATGTCGTCGATGCCCTTGAGCAGGCATTCCTTACGGAAGGGGTCGATCTCGAAACGGTCCGTCTTGCCGTCGGGGCCTTGCACGGTCTGGCTCGGCAGGTCGATGCTGATCTCGGCACCTGGCAACTCCAACAGGAAGCGGAGCAGCTCGCTGATGCGTGCCTCCGGCAGCACCACCGGCAGGACGCTGTTCTGGAAGCAGTTGTTGTAGAAGATGTCGCCGAACGACGGCGCTATGACGGCGCGAAAGCCATTGTCCTTCATGACCGTGACGGCCATCTCGCGGCTCGAGCCGCAGGCGAAGTTGCGCTCTGCCACCATGATCGCCGCATTCTGGTAGATGGGCTTGTTCAGCACGAACTCCGGCCGCGGCGAGCCGTCGTCGCGATAACGCACGTCGCGGAAAAGGTGCGGCTGCATCTCGTCGCGTGGCAGCGAGAGGAAGCGGGCGGGGATGATCTGGTCGGTGTCGACGTTGGCCTGGTTGAAGGGCACGGCGACGGACGAGACCGTGGTGACGGCCTCGCGGGCCTCGCTGATGGTGCTCGACATGATGGGTCTCCTCAGCTCGCGAGCTTGCGGACGTCGGTAAACGTGCCGGTCACGGCAGCGGCTGCCGCCATGGCCGGGCTGACGAGGTGCGTGCGAACGCCCTTGCCCTGGCGCCCGACGAAATTGCGGTTCGAGGTGGAGGCAATGCGCTCCTCTGGCCGGCCGATCTCGCCGTTCATACCGATGCACATGGAGCAGCCGGCCTCGCGCCACTCGAAGCCAGCGTCCTTGAATATGCGGTCGAGACCCTCGCGCTCCGCCTCGGCCTTGATGAGGCCCGAGCCCGGCACGATCCAGCTCGGCACGACGGCCTTGCGGCCCTTGACGACGGCGGCGGCCGCGCGGAGGTCCTCGATGCGGCTGTTGGTGCAGGAGCCGATGAAAACGCGGTCGATCTTGATGTCGGTGATCGGCATGCCGGGCTTCAGGCCCATGTACTGCAGCGCACGTGCAAGTCCGTCGCGCTTGGCGGCATCGGGGGCGCTCGCGGGGTCAGGGACTACGGCGGTGACCGGGGCCGCATCCTCCGGGCTCGTGCCGTAGGTCACCATCGGCGCGATGTCGGGTCCGGCGAGCGTCACCTCATGGTCGAAGCTGGCGCCGTCGTCCGTCGGCAGCGCCTTCCATCGGGACATCGCCTTGTCCCAGGCCTCCCCTTTCGGGGCGTAGGGCTTGCCGGCGAGGTACTGGAACGTGGTGTCGTCGGGCGCCACCATGCCGGCCCGGCCGCCACCCTCGATCGACATGTTGCAAAGCGTCAGGCGGCCCTCCATCGACAATTGCCGGATGCCGCTGCCGGCGTACTCGAGCACGTAGCCGGTGCCGCCGGCAGCGCCGATCTTGGCGATGATGGCCAGGATCACGTCCTTGCCGGTTACGCCGAAGCCGAGCCTGCCGTCGACGGTGACGCGCATGGCCTTCGGCTTCTTCTGCCAGAGGCACTGCGTCGCCATGACGTGCGTGACCTCGGAGGAGCCGATGCCGAAGGCGAGACAACCGAGGGCGCCATGCGTCGCTGTATGGCTGTCGCCGCAAACGAGCGTGATACCCGGCAGCGTGATCCCCTGCTCGGGGCCCATGACATGGACAATGCCCTGACGCATGTCGCCGATATCGAAAACGGTGACACCCGTCTCGCGTGCATTGACCCCGATGGAGGTGACCATGCGCCTGGCGTTGGGGTCCCTTATGCTGCTCACGTCGCGGGTGTCGGTGGGCATGTAGTGGTCGGGCGTGCCGAAGGTCAGGTCGGGTCGCCGGACCTTGAGGCCCCGCGCTTTCAGACGTGAAAACGCCGGAGCGGATCCATCGTGGATCAGATGGCGATCGATGTAGACGAGGGCGTACCCGTCCGGCCGGTCGACCACAACATGAGACTGCCAGATTTTCTCGAACATCGTCCGTGGCGCGGCCATAGGCGTCTCCCTCGTTGCGGCAGATTCCCGGCGAGGCGGCAGGCCGGACGGGAAACACTAATTAGGCCGCACCATCGGGGGCGCACAAGCTCCCGTCCCAGTGGTCTGCGGTCGGGCCTGTAGCGGAGGCTCATCGGCTAGCGGAGGCGTCGCGACAATCGACCTCGCTTGTCCGAGTCCTGAACCTCGTCGACAGTTCGGCGTTGCAGCATGCGACGGAGGCGTTGCAATAGCCCGGCATCTGCTGCGCCGAGAGCTGAGCCGACGACCGGGAGACCTGGACCGATATGACGATCGTGACGCGCACGGCCTACTACTTCGAGGACCTGCAACTCGGCATGGAGGCGAGCTTCGCCAAGACGATCAGCGAGGCCGACATCATCGCCTTCGCAGAGGTGACTGGCGACAAGAACCCCGTGCATCTCGACGAGTCCTACGCGTCGAAGACCATGTTCAAGGGCCGCATCGCCCATGGCATGCTGACCGCGGGCCTCGTTTCGGCCGTGTTTGGCATGGAGCTGCCGGGCCCGGGTGCGATCTACGTCTCGCAGACGCTCAATTTCCGTGCGCCGGTGCGGATCGGGGATCACGCCATCGCCAAGGTCAAGGTGGCCGAGCTCATCCCGGCCAAGCGCCGTGCCCGCTTCGATTGCGTCTGCCTTGTCGGGGACAAGGCCGTGCTCGAGGGCGAGGCGATCCTGATGGTGCCCGGCCGGAAGTAGATTCTGGTAGCAAGGGACCGGTTGCGCGGACTAGGGCTATAGGCCTGCTGACCCTCCGCGGGTCGCTCGCCTCCGGTTTTGAACCCGAAACGAACCTCGTCAATCCATGAACGTCGTCCACGGCTACGAGACACTCCCGCCGCACCTGCGCGGAGCGGCCATCGCCATCGGCAACTTCGATGGCGTGCACCGGGGTCATCAGGCCCTCATCGCCCGGGCACGCGAGCGTGCGGCCGACGCCCCTCGGCACGGCGCCTCGCACCTCGCTGGAGCGATGGTGTTCGAGCCGCACCCGCGGGAGTTCTTCCATCCCGAGCGACGCCACTTCCGGCTCACCACCCTGGAGCAGAAGCTCGCCCTCTTCGAGCGCTACGGGCTCGACCTGACCGTTGTGGTGCCGTTCGACAAGCGGCTCGCCGGGCTCGATGCGCAGAGCTTCGTCGCCGACGTGCTGGTGGGTGGCCTTAACGTCGGGCACGTGGTCATCGGCTACGACTTCATGTTCGGCCGGGACCGCATGGGCAGCGCCCGCGACATCGAGCGTGCCGGAGCCGAGATGGGCTTCGGCGTCAGCGTCATTCCGCCCGTTGCCGAGGGCGGCGAGGTGATCTCCTCGAGCGCGATTCGCTCGGAGATTGCCCAGGGCGACGTCAGAGGCGCCGCCGAGATGCTCGGCCACTGGTGGGTGGTGGCGGGAGAGGTGGTGGGGGGGTTCAAGAAGGGCACGGGCATGGGGTTCCCGACAGCCAATATCGTGCTGCCCCGCTCGACACCGTTGGCCTATGGTATCTATGCTGTTTTCGTCGATGCGCTCGGCAGGCGCCACCAGGGGGCAGCCTACCTCGGCACACGCCCGACATTCGACAACGGGCCGCCGGTGCTCGAGGTGTTCCTGTTCGACTTCGACGCCGATCTCTACGGCAAGAAAATCGAGGTCTCGTTCGTGGAGTTCATCCGGCCCGACAAGCGCTTCGAGGGCATGGAGGCGCTGGTCGTACAGATGGACAAGGACTGCGCGGCGGCGCGGCAGCTGCTGGCCGCCGCGCCGGACCGGTGATGGCTTTGCGCATCGTCCTCCGACGCCGTCCGGCTCAGCGGGCGGCCGGTAGCGACTGTGACAGGCGCGGTCCAGCCGCCGCGCGCTGGCGCATCTCGATGTCGAGCACGCGGTCGACGTGGGTGCCTGCGAATTCGTCGTGAATGCGAAGCACGATCTGATAGCGGCCCTCCGCGAGCCGCAGAGGATTGACCGAGAGATCCCCGTAGACGGGTGGCAGCGGCACCAGCGTTGCCGAGGCATGCGAGACCGGAAGCTGCCAGGCATTGTCCCGGACAGCCACGGTCTGGCCCTGGGCATTGCGGATCAGAACGTCGACCGACATGGAGGCGCGGACGGCGCCGTTCTCGAAGCGTGTCGCGAGGCCGGTCGGCTCGAAGTAGATGTTGAAGCCTGCGCTCGGGGCAATGACATTCGAGCGCTCGGTGAAATTCCGGTGACCAGTGGCCGGTCCCTGGGTCAGGACGATGCGGTCGATGCCGATGCCGGCTGCCTGCGCCGCCTGCTGCGAGGCCGATTCGAGTCTCACGGCGAAGTTGCCGGTCGCCGTGGCGATCGTTGCCAGCACGACAAAGCCTGAGGCGAGAAGGGCTCCGAACTTCATTCGCATGACGCATGCTCCGAGGTGGTCTTGCGGGCCTAACGCGGCCCCATGGCTGAGATATTGATACATGTTCATGAAACGACGTTCAATGCCCCGGCCTTCACAACAGCGTGAATTTCGGTACGATAAGTATCGAAATCTGCGATTAGCCGCGGCTGGCGAAGCGGGAATTGACTTGCCCTTTCGGTCCCGCAAGGCACCGCGTGATCGGCGTTGATCTCGCCCGTCGCGGCGCTTAGAAGGTCGTGGATGACCAGACATCGGGGCATAGTGTGCCAGTCGCGAATTACCGGCCCGGCGGCCTGAGGGCGCCGGGGCGCAAGCCGATGCTTGCCGCTCGTCAAGCGGTTCCGACCCAACCTTCGCGATTCAAAGAGCCATGACCAAGAGCAACGCCAACGACGGGGCTGCCAAGCACGGCGGCGCCCGCGGCCAGGAGTCCGCCGCCGACGCGGGGCGCGACTGGGGCAGCACCCTGTTCCTGCCGAAGACCGATTTCCCGATGCGCGCCGGCCTCCCGCAGATGGAGCCGAAGCTCATCGAGCGCTGGAAGACGATCGACCTCTACTCCAAGCTGCGCGCCCAGTCGAAGGGCCGCGCGCGCTTCACGCTGCACGACGGCCCGCCCTATGCCAACGGCAACATCCACATCGGGCATGCGCTGAACAAGATCCTGAAAGACTTGGTCACGCGCTCGCAGCAGATGCTGGGCTTCGATTCCAACTACGTGCCGGGCTGGGACTGCCACGGCCTCCCGATCGAGTGGAAGATCGAGGAGGAGTACATGGCCAAGGGGAAGGCCAAGCCGAACCTCAAAGACCCGGCAGCGATGAAGGCGTTCCGCGCCGAGTGCCGTTCCTTCGCCGAGCACTGGATGCAGGTGCAGTCGGCGGAGTTCCAGCGCCTCGGCGTCGAGGGTGATTGGAAGCACCCCTACACGACGATGACCTTCCCGGCCGAGGCCCAGATCGCCCGCGAGCTCATGAAGTTCGCCGAGACGGGGCAGCTCTATCGCGGCTCGAAGCCCGTGATGTGGTCTGTCGTCGAGAAGACGGCGCTGGCCGAGGCTGAGGTCGAGTACCAGGACTACCAGAGCGACATGGTGTGGGTGAAGTTTCCGGTCTCCGGGTTCGGAGTTGGGAAGAGTCCTGCACTAGCCGAAAGTGAGGCCATGGATTTGTTCCGCGGCGCATCCGTCGTGATCTGGACGACTACCCCCTGGACCATCCCAGGCAACCGCGCCATTTGCTACAATTCCAAACTGGCATATGGGCTTTACAGGGTGGCTAAATCGCCAGAGGGGAATTGGGCCAAAGTCGGAGACAAATACATCTTGGCCAACAGGCTCGCCGAAGAGGTGATGAAGGCCGCTAAGGTTGACCAGTTCGAAAAATTGGCCGACTTGCGCGAAGTGCAGTTCGAGCTCAGCGCTGTCAATTGCACCCATCCACTTCGCGGGCATGGTTACGAATTCTTCGTCCCCCTGCTCGACGGCGACCACGTCACCGATGACGCGGGCACGGGCTTCGTGCACACCGCGCCGGGTCATGGCCGCGAGGACTTCGACATCTGGACGGCCTCGACGCGCAAGCTGATCGCCATGGGGGTCGATCCGACGATCCCCTACACGGTCGACGAGAACGGCGCCTATACCAAGGACGCGCCGGGCTTCGAAGGCGAGCGGGTCATCACCGATAAGGGCGAGAAGGGCAAGGCCAACGACGCCGTCATCAAGAAGCTGGCCGAGGCCGGCATGCTGGTCGCGCGCGGCCGCCTGAAGCACCAGTACCCGCATTCCTGGCGCTCCAAGAAGCCGGTCATCTTCCGGAACACGCCCCAGTGGTTCATCCACATGGACAAGGAGGTGCCGTTCCTGGAGCAGGTCTCGCGCGAGCATCGCGAGAAGCTGCGCGCGGCCGGGCTGACGGATGGTCACAACGCACCGATCCCGAAGACCCTGCGCGAGGTTTCGTTGCAGGCCATCCGAGAGACGGAATGGGTGCCGGCGTCGGGCGAGAACCGCATCGGCGGCATGATCGAGGCGAAGCCCGACTGGGTGATCTCCCGCCAGCGCGCCTGGGGGGTGCCGATCACGGTGTTCGTGCGGAAAGGCACCAACGAGCTGCTGGTCGATCCACGAGTCAACAAGCGCATCTACGACGCCATGCATGCTGAGGGTGCCGACGCCTGGTTCGCGGATGCCGACGGCGCGCGTTTCCTCAAGCCCGATTACGACCCCGCCGACTTCGAGAAGGTCAACGACGTTCTCGACGTGTGGTTCGACTCCGGCTCGACACACACCTACGTGCTCGAGGACAAGGATCATTTCCCCGGCCTCTATGGCTTCAAGCGCAAGGTGGACGGCGGCCGGGACACCGTCATGTATCTCGAGGGCTCGGATCAGCACCGCGGCTGGTTCCATTCCTCGCTGATCGAAAGCTGCGGCACGCGCGGCCGTGCGCCCTACGACGTCGTGCTGACGCACGGCTTCTGCCTCGACGAGAAGGGGCAGAAGATGTCGAAGTCGGTCGGCAACGTGACGGCGCCGCAGGACGTCATCAAGGCGTCGGGCGCGGACATTCTGCGCCTGTGGGTGGCGTCGTCGGACTATGCGGACGATCTCAGGATCGGGCCGGAGATCCTGAAGACGTTCTCCGACAACTATCGGAAGATCCGGAACACGCTGCGCTGGATGCTCGGCACGCTCGCGCATTATCCGTCTTCTTCGCTTGCGCCTTCGGATGCCCACTTCGCATCCGGCGCGGCGCCTTCGGATGCGGGCTTCTCGGTTGCGCCTTCAGGTGCCCACACGGCACCCGGCGCGGCATCCGGCGTTGGACCCGGCGCGGGTGTGACCGTGAAGGACATGCCGGAGCTCGAGCGGCTGATGCTCCATCGGCTCGCCGAGCTCGACCTCATCGTGCGCAAGGCCTACGCCGAGTACGATTACAAGCGCGTCGTGGCTCAGCTCTCGCAGTTCATGAACACGGAGCTGTCGGCGTTCTACTTCGACATCCGCAAGGATGCGCTCTACTGCGAGGCACCATCGTCGAGAAAGCGGCTGGCGGCCCTTGCCTGCGTTGAGCAAATCTTCCGCTGCACGACGGTGTGGCTGGCGCCGATCCTTGCGTTCACGACGGAGGAGGCGTGGCTCGCGCGTTACGGGAGCGACGGCGGGCGGTCCGTGCACCTGGAGACGTTCCCGGAGATCCCTGCTCATTGGCGAGACGATGCTCTCGACGCCAGATGGGGCAAAGTTCGGCGGGTCCGCTCGGTCGTCACGGGAGCCCTCGAGATCGAGCGGGCGGCGAAGCGCATGGGCTCGAGCCTCGAAGCAGCACCGCTCGTCTACGTGGCCGATGCCGACCTCGCGGACCTGCTGGCCGGTGTCGATCTCGCCGAGATCTGCATCACGTCCGGCATCGGCATCACGGTCGACGAGGCGCCCGCCGGTGCGTTCACACTGCCTGAGGCGCCGGACGTGGCGGTGCTGCCGCAGCGGGCAGCAGGCTCCAAGTGCGCCCGTTCCTGGCGGTTCACCACCGATGTCGGCAGTGACCCGGACTATCCGGAGCTGTCGGCGCGAGACGCCGCCGCCATGCGCGAGATCGACGCCCGGGCAGCCTGAGACTGGTGGTGTGCGTCGGAATTCAGCCGATGCGCGCCATCCGCAATCTGCCGAGGTCGCGGCCCACCGAAGCAGGCCTGCACCACGCGTGCCACGGAGCGGTGGGATCTGCTCGCCCGCTCTTGCCCGTGCGGCAAGGGACGACTAGACGAGGTGCATGATCAAGGCGGTCAACAGCTCGCTGCTCTGGGGTCCCATGTCCCGCCTCGGCCTTTGGGTCGTGGTGGCGACGTTTGCGTTGGACCAGGCGCACAAGTGGTGGATGATCCACGTCTATCGAATCGGAGAGCGCGGTCGTGTGCACCTTGCTCCGTTCCTCGATCTCGTGTTCGTCTTGAACAAGGGCGTCTCCTACGGACTTCTGCACAACACCGGCCCATGGCTGCTGACCGGATTTGCAGTCGTTACGTCTCTCCTGCTCTGGGGGTGGCTGTCGCATGCCACGTCGAACCGCGTCATCGCCTGGAGCCTCGGGCTCATCATCGGGGGGGCGCTGGCCAACGCCCTCGATCGCGTGCTGCTGGGCGGGGTCGCCGACTTCTTTTCCCTGCATGCATTCGGATTTTACTGGTATGTGTTCAATATCGCTGATGTAGCGATTGTTGCCGGTGTGGTCGGCCTTCTGTATGATTCGTTCTGGACGAGTCGCAAAGATGCCTCTAAGGCCGCGTAGACGGCGGAGAGGGGCGCGATGAATGTCGGCGGTGAGCCGACGGGGGAGCACGACACATGACCGTCACCATCCGGCGTGCGCGCTCGATTATGATCCGTGGGGCCGTTGTCGCATCCCTTGCGGGGGTCGCTGGCTGCGGCGGTGGCTTGAACGACGTCGAGTTCAACGGCAAGATCTTCGACGCCGTCGGACTGACGGGGGCGCTCGGCAAGAAGGCCGAGCCGAAAACCGAGGCCAGGGCACCGCTGGTCCTGCCACCGAGTGGACAGTCCCTTCCCGCGCCGGGCGAGCTGACAGCCAATGCTCCGCCGCCTCCTGCGGCGACCAATGAGGCTTGGCCACAAGATCCCGACCAGAAGAAGTTGGCCAGCGCCGATGCCAAGAAGCAGCAGCAGGACAGCTACTGCCAGGATGGCAACTGGAAGAAGAAGGCACACAAGGACGAGATCGGCGCCGACGAAGGGCCGCACGGGCGCTGCAACAGCATCTTCTCGTTCATCGGCAGCTCGCTCTTCGGCGACTGATCTCCGTCGGACCGAGAGCCGCTGCCCTCGCGAGAGCAGGGGCTCATCGCTGACGATTAACCCGTTGTCATTTGACATCGATTGAGCGAGCGCCAACATGTGGAGCGCTGCCGGTCTCTGTGGCCGCGTGCTCTGCTCGGTGTGCGTTGCGCGGGCTGGCGTGCGTGCCGCACGAGGCCGCCCGGACTCTTCTCGGCCCCGGTTGGTCTTTGCGTCTCGGCCGGTGCGTGCCCAAGGGATTGCCGCAAATATGCCCGTCCATCACCCCCGCACGATCCTTCCCCGCCCCGTCTGGGTCCTCGTCTCGCTCCTGGTGACAGCCATGCTCACGCTCTCCTCGTTCTCTGCCGGTGTGCAGGCAGCGCCGCGTGCCACCGAGTTCATGCTCAAGAACGGCATGGTCGTTGTCGTCGTCGAGGATCACCGGGCGCCAGTGGTCACGCACATGGTCTGGTACAGGGTCGGCGCCGCCGACGAGCCACCAGGTGTCTCGGGGATCGCCCATTTTCTTGAGCACCTGATGTTCAAGTCGACGGACAAAATCCCGACCGGGGAATTCTCGAAGATCGTGTCGCGGCTCGGCGGCCAGGACAACGCCTTCACGGGGCATGATGTCACCGCCTACTTCCAGCGCATCGCCAAGGACCGCCTGCGCACCGTCATGGAGATGGAGGCGGATCGGATGGTGAACCTCCGTCTCGAGGAGAAAGAGGTTCTCACCGAGCGCAACGTGATTCTCGAGGAGCGGCGCTCGCGCACCGAGAACAACCCGTCGGCGCTGCTCGACGAGCAGATGAATGCGATGCTCTACCTCTCGCATCCTTACGGTCTGCCCGTGATCGGGTGGGAGCACGAGATGGCCAAGCTGTCGCGAGAGGATGCGATCGCTTTCTACAAGCGCTTCTACGCGCCGAACAACGCCATCCTCGTCGTCACCGGCGATATCACGCCCGAGGAGCTCAAGCCACTGGCCGAGGAGATTTACGGGGCCATCCCATCGAATGGCGCGGTCAAGGCCATGCCGCGAGCCATGGAGCCGCCGCATCGCGCGGCTCGACGGATCGAGCTGAAGGATGCGCGGGCCGGCAAGCCGTCGCTGCACAGGAGCTATTTTGCGCCGGCCTACAACACGGCCGAGCCCGGCGAGGCCGAGGCACTCGACCTGTTGATGAAGGTCGTGGCGTCCGGCTCGACGAGCCGGATCTACAAGCGGCTGGTGGTAGCCGACAAGGTCGCTTCCAGCACCGGCGGCTGGTATTCGGGCAGCGGGCGGGACTCGGGCAAGATCTCGGTCTACGCCGTTCCGGCTGACGGCATGGGCCTGGACAAGATCGAAGCCGCGCTCGACAGCGTGATCGAGGACGTCAAGAAGAACGGCATCACCGCGGCGGAGCTCGAGCGCGCGAAGAAGTCGTATCTCGCCGAATACATTTACGAGTCGGACAACCAGAGCTCTCTGGCACGTCGCTACGGTTGGTCGCTGACCGTCGGGCGGACGGTCAAGGACATCGAGGAGTGGCCCGATCGAATTGCGAAAGTCTCGCTCGAGGACGCGGCCAAGGTGGCGGCGAAATATCTCGATGTGCGGCGGTCGGTGACCGGGACGCTGATACCCGTCGCGCCCGAGGTGGCGAGTGGCGCCAGCGCAAAGCCGGCGGCGGGACCGGCTGCGGCACCCGCGGTCACGACACCCGGCGGGCGCACCTGATCGGTATAGGATGCAACAATGTCCTCGATGCGTGGCAATGGGTTTCGGATTTGGCTCGACAATCAGACACCGGGCCGCCGCCTCTGGATGCTGATCGGCGGCGTCTGTCTGGTGCTCGGAGGCTTGTCGCTGGTGCTGCCGCAACCGGTGCCGGTTGCGGCGGTCGTCGGCCCTGCGGTGCCTAGCGGCTCCGTCGTCAACCCAGGTCTCAACGGTGCGGCCGCCATGACCTCGGCGGACACGGTGGAGAAGCCGGGAGCGGCGGGCCGACCTGTGAAGACGATCACCGTCGCACGGGCCGCGGAGGTGAAGGAGCCGCCTGGGTCCGACTCGTCCGTCACTTCAGCGCTCGTTCCGGGGGCGGCTCCGACCGCTATTGCGGCCAGTGGGCCGGCGGCGGCATCCGAAGGGCGACCGAGCAAGGCCTGGCGCACTGCCGAGGCGCCCGCCGCGAAAACTCCCGCGGCGACGGCTGCGAGCCCGGCCAAAGCGGCCGAGACGAAGGCCACGACCGCGTCCGGTGGTGCGACAGTCGCGCCCGTCGCGAAGCTTGCGAAGAGCAAAATGAAAATTCAGGACATCACGAGCCCCGGTGGCATCAAAGCCTGGCTGGTCGAGGAGCACAGCGTTCCACTGCTGGCCCTGCGCTTCGTTTTCGACGGCGGCAACAGCCAGGATCCGGCCGGCAAGGAAGGCCTCGCCAACTTCATCACCGCGATGATGGACGAGGGGGCCGGCGATCTCGACGCGACGCACTTCCAGGAGCGAATGGAGGAGCTTGCCGTTCGCATGAGCTTCGAGGATTCGCGTGACGGCCTCTATGGCAACTTCGAGACATTGTCGGCCAATCGGGAGCCGGCACTCGAGATGCTGCGGCTGGCGCTCAACAAGCCGCGCTTCGACGCGGATGCCGTGGAGCGCATCAAGAAGCAGCTGCTCGCCAACCTCGCCTATGCGTCGAAGAATCCCGAGAAGGTCGCGGCCAAGGCCTGGGCTGCAGCGGCGTTTCCAGGGCACGCCTACGGGCGGCCCTCGGAGGGCACCGCCGAGACCGTCGCCTCGATCACGTCGGCTGATCTCGAGTCCTTCAGGCGACGGACGTTCGCGCGGAGCAATCTCAAGGTGGTGGCCGTCGGCGACATCGACGCCAAGGCGCTCGCCGAGGTGCTCGACCGCGTGTTCGGCGGGCTCGAGGCCAAGGCCGAGCTGGTGCCGGTGACGAAGGCCGAGCCGAAGCCTGTCGTGAAGCTCAACGTGCTCGAGATGGACGTGCCACAGTCGGTCGTCCAGTTCGGGATGGCCGGTCTCGGCCGCAAGGATCCGGATTTCATGGCGGCCTTCGTCATGAACCACATCCTGGGCGGTGGCGGGTTCGCCTCGCGGCTGACGGAGCAGGTTCGCGAGAAGCGGGGGCTTGCCTACTCGGTCTACAGCTATCTGCAGCCCTATCGGAATGCCGCCTTGTTCGCGGGAGGCGTCGCCACGAAGAATGAGGCCGTCAAAGAGTCGATCGACGTAATCCGGGCAGAGTTGCAGCGGATGGCCGATACCGGGCCGACGGTCGCCGAGCTGGAGAACGCCAAGAGCTACCTTACCGGCTCGTTCGCGCTGCGGTTCGACACAAACTCGAAGATCGCGAGCCAGCTGCTCTGGATGCTCGACGAGGAAATGGGCATCGACTACGTCGACAAGAGGAATGCGCTGGTCGAGGCAGTCACGCTCGAGGACGTTCAGCGGGCCGCGAAGCGCCTGCTCAAGGTGGACGACCTTCTGGTGACCGTGGTCGGCAAGCCGAAGGGCCTCAATCCGGGTTGACACTCGCCATGCCATAGGGGCAGCAGTCAACGGGCCGGCCATCCGCCGGTTGGCGCGGCACAGCACCTTGCCGCGGTGCTCTCGGCTTATTGCAGACGACAGGAGAATGCCGTGACGAGCCAGAGGCAGACGATCGTCGACGGTGCCGGCCGGCGGCTGATCACGCAGGACATCGCGGGATGCCTCGACGCGCGGATCGGAGCGAGCGGCTTGACCACGGCCGAGCTCGGCGTCTGGGCCGACCGGCTCGCAGGGCCGCTGGACGATCTGCGGCGCGCCTACCGGGACGGCTCCTTGCCACACCTGCGCGTGCCAGAAGGCAAGGACGATATAGAAGCTGCCGAGGCCGCGATGGCCGCTCTTTCGCGGGGCGCCCGGACCATCGTTTTCCTTGGGACCGGCGGCTCGAGCCTCGGCGGTCAGGCCCTGGCACAGCTCAACGGCTGGAACCTGCCGGGAGGCTTCGAGGAGGGGCAGCTGGCGCGGCCGCGCACCCGATTTTATGACAATCTGGATGCCTTGACGCTGGGTCGTGCGCTCGACCGCCTCGACCTGGGCACGACGCGCTTCGTCGTCATCTCGAAGTCGGGCGGCACGCCAGAAACCTTGTCGCAAGCCGTGGCGGCCCTCGGGGCCGTGCGGGCCAGGGGCCTCGGCGACAGGATTCCCGAGATGTTCCTGGCAATTGCGGATCCGCCGAGCGCACCGGGCAAGCTGTCCGGCCTGCGCGTCCTGGCCCGCGACCTGGGGTTCCCAATCCTCGACCACCCGCCCGGCGTCGGTGGGCGGTTTTCCGTGCTCACGAATGTCGGCCTGGTGGCGGCAATCGCGCGGGGTCTGGACGTCCGCGCGCTGCGCGGTGGTGCGGCTGCCGTGGTTCGGCAACTCATCGATGGCGAGGCGCCGGCCGATTTCGCGCCGGCCGTCGGTGCCGCGGTCGCCATTGGTCTCGCAAAGTCGCGCGGCGTGCGCGTCAACGTCATGATGCCCTACGCGGACCGGCTCGGACGTTTCGGCGATTGGTACGTCCAGCTCTGGGCCGAGAGTCTCGGCAAGAACGGGCAGGGGACGACGCCGGTCGCGTGCCTCGGGCCGTGGGACCAGCACAGCCAGCTGCAGCTGTTCATGGACGGTCCCAACGAGCATTTCGTGTCGGTCGTGCGTGCGCCAACGGCCGGGGTGGGGCCGAGGCTCGAAGCGGAGCTCGCCCGGAAGGCGGGCATCGGCTTCCTCGCCGATCGTGCCTTGGGCGATCTCGTCGCGGCTCAGGCGGACGCGGTGCCCGAAGCTCTGGGGAAAGCTGGTCGGGCCGTGCGCGGAATCGATCTCGACCGGCTTGACGAGGCCGCCTTCGGCGCTCTCTTGATGCACATGATGCTCGAGACGATTCTCGCGGCCCGCCTGCTCCACATCGATGCTTTTGATCAGCCGGCCGTCGAGCTTGCCAAGGTGCTGACGCGCCAGCGGCTGTCGAGCTGAGGCTCAGCGGTCCCGTTCCTCCGGAGGTGATCCGGCCAGCGCGGCCCGACGTGCGCGTCAGTCGGAGGCGATCACCTTGGCCGTACGTCAGCTCAAGCCAGAGACGGTCAACCGCATCGCGGCCGGCGAGGTCATCGAGCGCCCGGCCAGCGTGGTCAAGGAGCTGGTCGAGAACGCCATCGACGCGGGCTCCAACGAAATCGAGATCATCACGGCCAGTGGTGGGCTGTCGCTCGTCCGGGTGACCGACGACGGCTCGGGCATGGATGAGGCCGATCTGACGCTCGCCGTCGAGCGCCACGCCACGTCGAAGCTCGCCGACGAGGACCTGCTCGACATCCGGACGCTCGGCTTTCGCGGCGAGGCCCTGCCGTCGATCGGCTCCGTGGCGACGCTCTCGATTCGGACGCGGACGCGGAATGCGGCAACCGGCCTCGAGATCGTGGTCGACCGCGGGGCCAAGGGCGGCCTGCGGCCTGCGGCGCTCAATGCCGGCACCATCGTCGAGGTGGTCGGGCTGTTCTCGGCGACGCCGGCGCGGCTCAAGTTCATGAAATCGGAGCGGTCGGAGACCCTCGCCATCAGCGAGACTGTGAAGCGGCTGGCCATGGCGCACCCGCAGATTGCATTCTCGTTGACCACGGGCGAGCGTGCAGGGCTCGTGCTGCCTGCGCAGGCTGCCGGGGCTGATGGGCTGTTGAAGCGTCTCGCCCGCATCATGGGACGCGAGTTCCTCGATGACGCCCTGAGTCTCGACGGCCAGCGGGATGGCGTGCGTGTCATGGGCTTCGCCGGATTGCCGACGCTGCACCGGCCGGACGCCGGGCTGCAATTCCTGTTCGTCAACGGCCGGCCGGTGCGCGACCGGCTGATGCTCGGCGCGGTGAGGGCAGCCTATGGGGATCTGCTGCCGAAGGGCCGGCACCCGCTCGTGGCGCTTTTCGTCGAGCTCGATCCGCACGAGGTGGACGTCAACGTGCATCCGACCAAGGCGGAGGTGCGGTTCCGCGATGCGGGTGCAGCGCGGAGCCTGATTATCGGTGGTTTGAGGCATGCCCTGCAGGGGGCCGGGCATCGCGCGACGGTGACGGGTGGCCACCGCACGCTCGACTCGATGGCCAAGGAGCGAGCGGCGGCCGAGGTGTCGCCCGTGGCGACGACGCTCGCGCGCAGCTCAGACTCCAACGCTCGAGGTTCGATCTGGAGCCCAGGCGTGACGCGGCCAGGCCGCCCATCCTATGCGTCGGGATTCGGCGAGGCCATGCAGGCTCCCCTCGACGAGCTGCTGGTCGCGCCCTCGGCCGATACCGCTGCCGCGGCCGTTCCTGCTCAGGAGCGAGATCTGGACAGGCCGCTCGGCGCCGCGCGGGCACAGCTGCACGGCACCTATATCGTTGCCGAGACGCGATCCTCGGTGGTGCTGGTCGACCAGCATGCGGCGCACGAGCGGCTGGTCTACGAGCGCATGAAACGGGCGCTGGCGGATGGTGGCGTCGCCCGCCAGGGGCTACTCATCCCCGAGATCGTCGAGATGGACCCGGACGAGGTGGCGCTGCTGACCGACTGGTCCGACGAGCTCGCGGAGCTCGGGCTCGCCATTGAGGCATTCGGTCCCGGTGCGGTCGCCGTGCGCGAGGTGCCGGCACTGCTCGGCAAAGTGGACGCTGGAGGGCTCGTCCGCGACCTGCTCGCCAACGTTCTGAACGGTGGCGGCACGACGGCATTGCGGGAGCGGCTCGAGGCGGTCTGCGCCACCATGGCCTGCCATGGCAGCGTGAGGGCCGGCCGACGGCTCACGCCTGATGAGATGAATGCCCTGCTGCGCGAGATGGAGGCGACGCCGTTCTCGGGCCAGTGCAATCACGGCCGCCCGACGTACGTCGAGCTCAATCTCGCCGACGTCGAGCGGCTGTTCGGCAGGCGGTGAGAGCCCTTTTGCAGAGGTGCTCAGGTCTCGGCTACGAACACCGGGATGACACGTTGCGTCTTCCTCTGGTAGTCCGCATAGGGCGGGAAAGCCGCGACACAGAGCTCCCAGAGACGGGCCCGCTCGGCAGCGTCCGTGACCTCGCGCACGCGCATCTGGCGCACGACTGTCTCGTCGCGGAGCTGGACGGTCGGGTTGGCGCGCAGATTATGCACCCAGACCGGATCGTTCGGCGCGCCGCCCTGCGAGGCGACGAGAACGTACTTGTCGCCGTCCTTGACCCGCATCAGCGGCGTCTTGCGGATGGCGCCGGTCTTGTTGCCGGTGTGGGTGACGAGAACGCACGGAAGACCCGTGTCGCGCAGCGTCGTGCCCTTGGTGCCGCCGCTCGACTCGTATAGCTCGACCTGCTCGCGAACCCAGTCGCGCGGGCTCGGGATGTATTGCGGCATGTGGACCTCCGACACGTCTGCATGGGACGAGGCGCAACGTGCTCCCGCGCCGCGGTGGGGTCAACACCGTGGGCGATCGTGTTGACCCTTGACGGCATTAGGGGCGACCTGAGCGGACCTCCTCCTCCGGGTTCGCGCCGATCTTGTGGATGGCAAGGTCGGCACCGATGCGCTCCTCGTCCGGCGAGAGGCGGAAGGCGAAGAGCACGTCCACCACCGTGTAGACGATCAAGCCGGTGAGAAGGCCGGCACCGGCACCGAGCACGCTGCCGAAGATCTGGGTCATGGTGCTGACACCGCCGAGACCGCCGAAGACTTTGAGGCCGAAGATGCCGCAGGCGATGCCGCCCCAGAGACCGCAAAGGCCGTGCAGGGGCCACACGCCGAGCACGTCGTCCAACTGCCACCGGTTGGTCATGATCTGGAACATTTGGACGAAGATCACGCCGGCTACAGCGCCGACGACAAGGGCGCCCACCGGGTGGAAGATGTCGGAGCCGGCGCACACGGCGACCAGTCCGGCCAGGGCGCCGTTATGCACGAAGCCCGGGTCGTTCCGGCCGGCGAACAGCGCTGACAGAATGCCGCCGCACATGGCCATGAGAGAGTTGAGGGCGACGAGGCCGCTCACGGACTTGAGCGTCTGCGCGCTCATGACGTTGAACCCGAACCAGCCGACGCAGAGCAGCCACGAGCCCATCGCCAGCCACGGGATGGACGAGGGCGGCGTGGCGATGGATCGGCCCTTGGTGTAGCGGCCATGGCGTGCCCCGAGCCGCCACACGGCGGCCAACGCCGCCCATCCTCCGAATGCATGCACGACGATTGATCCGGCGAAATCCTTGAGCTCCGCGCCGAGCGCCGATGCGAAGAAGGCCTGCAGCCCCAGGTTCTTGTTCCAGATCAACCCTTCGAAAAAAGGATAGAAAAGTCCCACGATGAGGGCCGTCGCCGCGCACTGCGGCAGGAACCGCGCGCGCTCCGCGATGCCGCCGGAGACGATGGCCGGCACGGCTGCAGCGAACGTTGCCAGGAAGAAGAACTTGACGAGCGAGAGGCCCTGGCCGTCGAAGCCCTTGGTGGCGCCGGAAAGGCCCTCGGCACTGACCCAGAAGGTGACGCCGTAGGCGATCGCGTAGCCGACGAAGAAGTAGGTGACCGTCGAAATTGCGAAGTCGACCAGGATCTTGCACAGCGCATTGACCTGGTTCTTGTGACGGACGGTGCCGACCTCGAGAAAGGCGAAGCCGCCATGCATGGCAAACACCAGGATGGCGCCCATCAGCAGGAAGAGAACGTCCGTGCTCGTTTGCAACTGCTCCATTGCCTGGCGTGCCCCCGCATCTGATGATGTTTTCCAAGGCAATCGCCTCTGGTGAGGCCGATTTGCCTATCGGGCGTGCAGACAGCCCGATCCATCGGCGGGATGATCAAAATTCGTGCCAGAAAGAGCGAATGGATATTATTACCTTAAATCAATGGGTTCAATCCGGAGCAGACTGGCTATGCAGAGGCGGCCCGTCGGAATTCCGGGCAATCTGGCAGATATTGCCTGTTTTTTGGTCTCTCAAGTCGGTCGAGCCGCCATCATCCATGGCGTGCGGTGCGCGGCTCTCCGTTTCCATGGTGAGGATGAGAAGCTGCAGGCTCGCTGGTGCTTTAGGGGTTCAGCGCACGCGCCGCGGGTTCATGTAGAGGTCGGACTCCTGGCGCTGCAGCTTCGGCACATGCTTGCCAGCCATCACCTCGCGGTAGAGCGCCTTCACGTGGCGGCGAGCTCCCCGGTTGAAGATCAGCATGCCGCAGAACATCTGCAGGACCATGACGAGTCTTGCACTCGCGTACTCGGTCTTGATGCGTCCGCGCCAGAAGCCGGTCAGCGTGAAGAGCCGACCGTCGAGGTGGGCGATCACCCGATCGCGTTCGTCCAACAAAGTGTAATCGCCGCCCAGATTGATGAGGGCCCGTCGCAGCCTGAAAAATCTCGGCTCGCCGTTGTCCATCATGAAGAACGAGAAGTTCTCCGGCAACAGCGGCCACTTGTTGGCCGATCTCTCCAGATGGACGACGAACTCGTGGTCACCGATGTTCATGGCGTATGAAACCACCGGGACGCCCCGAGCACCGATCGTCTGCTGCAGAGAGCGGGCGACCATGAAATCCATCGATGCGCGCCAGTTGAGACCCTCGTTGAAGAGCTTCATGACGAGCCGGCGCTCCATGCCGGCGCTCTTCTTCCAGAGCTCCTCCCGGTAGCCTATGAGGCCGGTGCGCTGGCCGTTCTCGATCACCTCGGCATAGATGTCCATGTCGGAGGTGAACTGCCGGGATTTCGCCTTGTTGCGGCTGTGGCGGTAGATGCCGAATTCGACCGAATTGATGTCCGTCAGCCAGACGTTGACCTCGAACTCGTGCCATGCCTGCCCGGCTTTGACCTGGCGTGAGGCACGGGAGTGGCGAGGACCGCTCACCTCGACGCCTGCCCGCTCGAGAACCTCGGCGCGCGCCTCGCTGGCGGCCTCAGCGGCGGCCGCATCGGCCTCGCGAACGATCGTCTCGGGCTTGCCGCTGCCATCAGCCATGCGTCATCTCCTAGCGGGGAACGCCAGACGCAGGGACAGGACAGGCGACCGAATCAGCCGAAAGACTAGCAGGGGAATACGGCCGCCGCCGTTGGCAACCTGTGGATATTTGCTCCCGGACCCGCGGCCGAGACGCCGGCGACCTCCGGCACTGGCGGCGGCATCAGCTCCGGTGACCGAAGATGGCGGAGCCGACGCGGACGTGTGTGGCGCCGAGGTTGACTGCGGTCTCGTAGTCGGCACTCATGCCCATCGACAGCTTGGCGAGCCGCAACTCCTTCGCGAGCTTGGCGAGCAGCGCGAAGTGCAGGGCGGGCTCCTCGTCGTGGGGCGGGATGCACATCAGGCCGAGCAGTGGAAGCCTCAGCTCATCGCGCACCAGATGCACGAGCGCTGCCGTCTCGCCCGGCTTGACGCCGGCCTTCTGCGCTTCCTCGCCGGTGTTGACCTCGACGAACAGGGAGGGACGGCGGCCCAGCCTGGCCATCTCGGCCGCAAGGGCGTGCGCAATCTTCGGCCGGTCGACGGTGTGGATGATGTCGAACAGCTCGACAGCCTCGCGGGCCTTGTTGGATTGCAGAGGTCCGATCAGGTGCAGCTCGACGTCCGGGAAGTCCGCTTTCAGGGCTGGCCATTTGGCTCTCGCCTCCTGCACGCGGTTCTCTCCGAACACGCGTTGGCCAGCTTCCAGCACGGGGCGGATATGCTCGGCGTCGAACGTCTTGGAGACGGCGACGAGGGTGATGTCGGAGGGGTTGCGGTTGGCCTCCCTCGCGGCGCTGGCGATGTGCTCGCGCACCGTGGCGAGGCGGGATGCAGGCGTGTCGGTTGTGCAGTCGGTCACGGCGGTCGACCTTTCGAGGCGGGAGGCCGAGCACTCGCATGCCGGGATCCGGTCGCGATGCCAGGCGCTCCCTTTCCGTTAGCACCGCTCCCGAGGTCCCTCAAATGCGTCAGCGCAAAACCGCGGCGGTGTCCCCGGATGAGGGGCGGCCATGCCTCCCCGGGTCGATGAAGCCGAATGGCTGGGGGAGCTGGTCG
Source organism: Hyphomicrobiaceae bacterium (assembly GCA_033764055.1). Classification (GTDB taxonomy): domain Bacteria; phylum Pseudomonadota; class Alphaproteobacteria; order Rhizobiales; family Hyphomicrobiaceae. Next base: position 29,975 of record JANRJI010000088.1, on the reverse strand, counting down.
AAGGCGGCGGCGAGCTCGGCGAGCTTGCGTGTCCGGCTCGCGTCGCGCCGTCAAACGAAATGCTTGTTGACCGGCCGCGGCAGACCCAGGCTGTCACGCAGCGTCGGCCCCTCGTACTCCCTGCGCAGCAGTCCGCGCCGTTGCAGCTCTGGCACGACCTTGTCGCAGAAGTCGTCGAGCCCGCCCGGCAGGTAAGGGAACATGATGGTGAAGCCATCGGACGCACCCGCGTCGAGCCAGGTCTCCATCTCGTCGGCGACGGTGGTCGGAGTTCCGACCATGGCGAGGCCCGCATAGCCGCCGAGTCGCTGCGCCAGCTGCCGGACCGTCAATCCGTCCCGCCGCCCCAACCTGATCGCTCGATCCCGACCGGACTTGGATTGATTGCTCTCAGGCAGGACGTCCGGCAGGGGCGCGTCGGGATCGAGAGTGGACGCATCGAAGCCGAGTGCGATCGACAGCGAGCCGATGGCGTTGGCGTAATGCACGAGACCGTCGAGCTTTGCCCGCTTGGCGCGAGCTTCCTCCACGCTGTCCCCCAGGACCACGAAACAGGCGGGCAGAATCTTCATATGCGCCGGGTCGCGGCCAACGGCACGCATCCGCGTCTTGACATCGCCGTAGTACTCCCGCGCGGCCTCGATGTCGGCCTGGGCGGTGAACACGGCTTCGGCCGTCTCTGCCGCGAGCTGGCGGCCGGCATCCGAGGCGCCCGCTTGCACGATGACCGGCCAGCCCTGCACCGGCCGCGCGATATTCAGCGGCCCGCGAACCGAGAAGTGCTCGCCTTTGTGGTCGAGGCGACGCATGCGTTCGGGATCGACGAATGTTCCGCTATCGACATCGCGAATGAAGGCATCGTCGGCAAAGCTGTCCCAGAGCCCGGTGACGACGTCGAAGAACTCTCGTGCCCGCCGATACCGAGCGCCGTGCTCCATGTGATCATCGAGGCCGAAGTTCAGCGCCGCATCCGGGTTCGAGGTCGTGACGATGTTCCATCCGGCGCGACCGCCACTGAGATGGTCGAGCGAGGCAAAGCGGCGCGCGATATGGTAGGGAACGTCGAAGGTCGTGGAGCCCGTGGCGATCAGCCCGATGTGCTCAGTGGCCTGCGATAGCGCGGCCAGCAGCGTGAACGGCTCGAACGACGTCACCGTATGGCTGCGCTTCAGTGCCTCGACCGGCATGTTCAGGACGGCCAGATGATCGGCCATGAAGAAGGCGTCGAACCGCGCGGCCTCGAGCCGACGGATGAAGCGCCTCAGATGCGCGAGATTGAAGTTCGCATCGGGGAAGGCACCAGGGTAGCGCCAGGCACCAGTGTGAATCGACGCAGGTCGCATGAATGCGGCGAGGTGCATGCGGCTTGGCTTGTTCATGCCGGCTCTCAAGATTACGGGCGTTCGCGCCCCAGATGCGCAGACGTTTCATGCCGATCCAAGTGAGACTGATGTTGCTATGCCGCTGCGGGATCGGCAATGGTGAACGAATAGTTCCATTCTGTTCGAAATCGGATATCGCCCCGAGCATACGGGATTCGATGAAGATTTGGTTTGCTTTGTTCCGGTTTGCAGTTTGGAAACCGACGATAAAGCCGCTATTTCTCGAGATGACGAAGTGGTGTGTCGGCACGTCGCTCAGTGAGATCCAGCAATAGTGGGGCCGACGTTCTCGTGCCTAATGTATTCGCGACGCCTGCCAGCTCGTGTCCCAGTCCCGATATTCGCGTCTTGTTGCGGAAGGTCTCAGAGCAAGTGTCGGAATCGTGAAGGGAGCCGGTAATCAATTGACGAAATGCTTATTTTACTTGGATTTTCTTTTGAGATCAACCGCAGGCGGAGACCGACGTCAGATGCGCTACTCGATATTCACTCGCCAGAGAATGGCCCATGAACCGATTGCAGCGTAGCAGCGCGACACGGCCGCGCGTCCTCATTGTCGATGACGACCCGATCTTCCGCACCATGGCGGCCTCCTGCCTGTCAGTCTCCGGACTGGAGGCCGTCGGCGCTGGCGATGGTGTCGAGGCGCTCGATATCCTGGACCGCCAAGCATTCGATTTGGCGCTCATCGACCTTTCGATGCCGCGCGTCGACGGGTTTCGGCTGATCGGATTGATCCGCGGCACCCCGGCCCTGGCCAGACTGTCAATTCTGGTCCTCTCTGCCCGACTCGACATTGCGGCCTTCAATGAGGCGCTGGCGCTGGGCGCCAACGCGTTCCAGACGAAGCCTATCGACTGGCGGATCCTGCCGTTGCAGGCGCGCTACCTTATCGGTGTGCCGCTCGCGACGTGACACGCCTCGAAGCCGCCCTACTCTGCCGCGCGGGACCTGCTGTGTCCCTGCAAATTCCACCGCGCCAGCGCCGCCAGATCCGTCTCGCGGGCATCGACCCAACGGCCGACGCCGTCCGCGGTCGTCTCCTTCTTCCAGAACGGTGCGCTGCTCTTGAGGTAGTCCATCAGGAACTCTGCTGCCTCGAAAGCGGCGTGCCGATGGCGCGAGGCTGCTATCACGAGCACGATGTTGTCGCCGGGCCGGAGCTCACCGTAGCGGTGTACGATCAGGGTGGCATCGAGGGGCCACCGCCCATGCGCCTCGCTCTCGACACGTGCGAGCTCGGCCTCGGTCATCCCCGGATAGTGCTCGAGCGTCATGGAGACGATCGGCCGACCTTTAGCGGCTCCTCGAACCGTACCGGTAAACGTGACAACGGCACCGATATCGGTGTTGCCGGCCGTCAGCTGCCGTACCTCGGCACCGACGTCGAAGTCCTCGGCTTGGACGCGGATCGTCACGGTCAGCCTCCCGTAACCGGTGGGAAGAACGCAATCTCTCGCACCCGGCCCAAGGGCGTTTCCGGCTTGACGTGCGACTGATCGAGCGCCGCCCGCACGAGATCGGGGCGGGCGAACGCCTCGGCGTACTCGGGTCCGCGCGCGGACAGCCATCGGACGAGATCGGCGACGGTCACGATGCCCGGGGGGAGCTCCAGGCTCTCGCCGGAGCGACCGATCTTCTCCCGTACCCAAGCGAAATAGAGCAGTTGCACGGTCATTCTAACGGCTCCCGGCCTACGCTGGATCGCCGTTCCCGGCGGCCAGCGGCGGTACATGTCAGGGTCGATGCCCGACGCCTTCCAGGGGTCGTCCAGCATCCAAGACGTGACTCATCTGGCGACACCGCCTGGGTTTGGCAAGGCGCCGGCGGGATCCACCGGCGGTGTCGCGACTGGCTGATGGTCTACACGGCCGCAGCCCTTACGAACCGGTTCGACAGAACGCCGATGCCTGTGATCTCGACATCCACGACATCGCCCGACTTGAGGTCCGGCGAAAAGAGGTCGGTGCCCATCCACAGCACGTCACCCGGCTCCATCGTGCAGTACCTGCTGATCGTCGCGATGTAGAGGGCGACGCCGTGGATCATGTCATTGGTTTTGAAGCGGACCGACTCTGCGCCATTCACCCGGACGATTGTTTCGAGCTCGTCGAGCACCACATTGGTCTCGATCCATGGGCCCATGGGCTTGAACGTGTCCGAGTTTTTGGCCCGCCATAGCGTGCGATCGCTCTTCTGCCACGTTCGCTCGGATACATCGTTGCCGATGGTGTAGCCGAGCACGTAGTCGAGCGCATCGGCCTCGCTGACGTTGCGGCAGCGCTTGCCGATGACGGCGACGAGCTCTCCCTCGTATTGCACCTTGTCGGTGGCATCGGCAGGAATGATCACGTCCTGACCGTGCGCGATCAACGCATTGTTGGTCCGGTAGCCGACGTCGGGCTTCTCCGGCAGCTTCGCCTCGATGCCGAGCCTCTTCGCAGCCTGGATGACGTGCTGAGCGTAGTTCAAGCCGACACAGTAGAAGGTCGTTGGAACCACGGGCAGCTCGATCTTCACGGCTGCTAGGCGATGGACTGACCCAGTCCGCTCGTAACCGACGAACGGATCGCCTTTCACCTCGGCGATGGTGTCCGCCTCAACGATGCCGTAGCTCGTGCGGCCACCGGCCGTAAACCTGATCCAACGCATGCCCGCGACCTCCTCGAGACTGACCGGGAGGCATGGTAGCGCGCACCGCGAGGCGGAGCCACATCCCCCATTCCGCATGCCATTCGACGGCGGCTGGGCCTATAGGGCCCCACGAATGGCCAGTGGGACCTCTGTCTCGTTGCGCGGCGAGACGCCAGGCCGGCGCCGATGGATCGGGGGTGGCGGGTGTCCCAGGCTCGCTCGCACCGATTCCTCGGAGCGTCGGGCCACGGTCCGGCGGTCGAGTCCACCGGCCTCGATCGCATCCAGGAATCTCAGCTGCACGCGCGTCTTCTCGCCCGCCGCCAGGGTCCAGATCGACTCGACGAGCGTTGCATCGCCTGTGAAAGCCACGCGCTGGCAGGGCTCGCCAGCAGCATTGCGATAGGTGATCGAAACCGGGAGAACGTGTGCATTGGCCTCAACGGCCGGACCGAGCAGGGCTGCAGAGAACGGAAGCACGACGCTGCCATCCGTTGTGGTGCCTTCGGGGAACACGCACACCGCTTTTCCGGCAGCCAGCGCGGCACGGATCTCGTCCCCGACCCGCAGTGCATCACGGGGCCGGTCGCGCTCGACGAAGATCGTTCCGAGACTCCTCGCGAACCATCCGATCAGCGGCCAGGACTGCACTTCCGACTTCGCGACGAACTGCACGTCGGCCACGCACAGATAGGCGTAGATGTCGATCCAGGAAATATGATTGCCGACCAGCACGACGGGTCTCTGCCGCCCGGCGTCGGGCGGCGCTCCGTGCACATCGAGCGCCAGACCGAAAATTCGCAGGACGCCCTCGGACCAACGTTGCACGATGCGGCGCCGGCGCGCGGGACCAGCAAACGGCATGACGACGGCCAGAGTGACGGCGCCGCGGGCAAGGTGAGCCGCGACACGCGTCACGCCGAGCGAGCGACGCACGAGCATCCGCATCAGGGCTCAAGCTCCGATGAAGTGCCGCGCATATCGGGGGGTCAGTCGATCGATATTGAGAAGCATGGGCAAATCGGCGGTGCCGAAATCCGGGTCCACGGAAGGCGGCCCTGCTACCTCGGCCCCGGCCCGCAAATAGCCTTTGATCAGCGGCGGCGGCTTAATAGTGTCGTCGAGCTCGAGCTCGTCGAGCGCCAGCGGCTTCAGCGGAATGACCTGATGCTGAGGAGTCGTCATGTAGTCGCTGGCGATTCGACGGTAGACGTTGGCAGCTTCCCTCCCGCCGTCGCTCATGGAGATCGACGCGCAGCCAATGACGAACCTTGCATCGGTTCCGACGATCAGACCAGCCAAACCTGCCCAGAGCAGCGCGATGACCACGCCGCTGCGATAGTCAGGATGCACACACGAGCGCCCGATCTCGACGATGCAGTCTCGATGGGCCGAAAGACCACCAAGATCGAATTCCTGCTCGGTGTAGAACCCTCCCAGGCGGCGTGCCTGTGCCGCCTCCAGCACGCGATAGGTGCCAACGGCCATGCCCGTAGCGAGGTCGCGCACGATCAAATGCCGGCAGAACGGATCGAAGCGGTCGGCCTCGACACCCGCGACACCGGGCTCGGGCTGAGCGCCCTGCTCCTCGACGAAAACTTGCCACCGAAGCCGCTGCGCCTCTTCGACCTCAGCTGCGGATGCGGCAACGCTGACGGCAAATCGTGCCTGCTCCACCGCACGTCGCGTCCCGTCCAATTGGAGCATGAAGTCCCCCTTCAGATTTGAGGTGACGATATGGGACGCTTATGACGGTCCGCTATCACCGGGGTGACACGTTTGTGACAATACAGCGGATTCCGTTGCCCCACAACGTGGAGTGGACGGAAGGCAGCGCCTTGCTGATGGTGTGTTGCGGCGCTGCGCCAGCCCTCGACATCGGCGATTTCGGCCGCTGGCCCTCCCGGAAGAGGCTCGCTTCTGCGGTCTGCCGCCTGTGACCGGAATGGCGAGCCCCAGTGGACGCACCGGATTCGCTTGCGCGTCCGTCGGGGGGCTTAGAACAGCCCGTCGATCTGACCCTTCTCGTTGAAGCGAATCACCTCGGCGGACGGCACTTTGGGCAGACCCGGCATGGTCATGATCTCACCGCAAATGGCCACGATGAACCCGGCTCCGGCCGAGAGCCGCACCTCGCGCACGGGGATCGTGAATCCGGTCGGCGCGCCGCGTTGGTTCGGATCAGTCGAGAACGTGTACTGCGTCTTGGCGATACAGACAGGCAGCTTGCCGTAACCCATGTCCTCCCACGTCTTGAGTTGATCGCGGATCGCTTTGTCCGCCACGATGCCGTCGGCACGGTAGATCTTGGTTGCGATGGTCTCGATCTTGGCGAGCAAGCCCATCTCGTCCGGATACAACGGCGCGAACCTCGCCGAGCCGGCGTCTGCGATCTCGGCTACGCGCTTGGCCATGGCGGCGATGCCCTTGCCACCCTCCGCCCAGTGCTTGTTGAGGAAGCACTCCGAGCCGAGGCCCTTGACATACTCCATCACCACGGCCACCTCGGCGTCCGTGTCCGTGATGAAGTGGTTGATGCCGACGACGGCCGGCACGCCGAAAGACTTCACATTCTCGATATGGCGGCCAAGGTTGGCGAGGCCCTTCCTGACCGCCTCGACGTTCTCTTTGCCGAGATCCTCGCGCTTGACGCCACCGTTCATCTTGAGCGCCCGCACCGTAGCGACGATTACCGCTGCATCCGGCTTGAGGCCGGCTTTGCGGCACTTGATGTCGAAGAACTTCTCTGCGCCCAGATCAGCGCCGAAGCCGGCTTCCGTCACGACATAGTCGGCGAGCTTCAGCGCGGCCTGGGTCGCGATCACCGAGTTGCAGCCGTGCGCGATGTTGGCGAACGGGCCGCCGTGGATGAAGGCCGGGTTGTTCTCGAGGGTCTGCACGAGGTTCGGCTGCACGGCCTGCGCGAGCAGCACGGTCATCGCGCCGTCCGCCTTGATATCGCGCGCATAGACGGGCGAGCGGTCGCGGCGATAGGCGATGATGATGTCGCCGAGCCGCTTCTCGAGGTCCTTGATGTCGGTGGCCAGGCACAGGATCGCCATGACCTCGGACGCGACGGTGATGTCGAATCCGCCTTCCCGTGGATAGCCGTTAGCGACGCCGCCGAGCGATACGACGATCTCGCGCAGCGCACGGTCGTTCAGGTCCAGGACACGGCGCCATGCGACGCGCCGCGAATCGATCCCCTGCTCGTTGCCCCAATAGATATGGTTGTCGATCATGGCCGAGAGCAGGTTGTGCGCCGACGTGACCGCGTGAAAGTCGCCGGTGAAGTGGAGGTTTATGTCCTCCATCGGAACGACCTGGCTGTAGCCGCCGCCGGCCGCGCCGCCCTTGACGCCGAAGCACGGGCCGAGCGACGGCTCACGCAGGCAGATCGCAGCCTTCTTGCCGATATAGTTGAGCCCGTCGCCGAGACCCACGGTGGTCGTGGTCTTGCCCTCTCCGGCCGGCGTAGGATTGATCGCCGTGACCAGGATGAGCTTGCCGTTCTTGCGGGGCTCCAGCGATTTCAGGAACTCGGCCGACACCTTGGCCTTGTCGTGACCGAAAGGGAGCAGATGCTCCGAAGGAATGCCGAGACGTCCCCCGATCTCCTGGATCGGCTTCTTCTTGGCTTCGCGTGCAATCTCGATGTCGGACTTGACGGCCATTTATCGCTCCCTCGGCGGTATCGGTCATTCTTTCGTGGTCATCGCCGTGAGTTAACGGAACCCGAACGGCAGATGGAGAACAGGCGGGTGGCGTGAGTGACAGCCAGCTCCGGCACGACGGGGCGGACAGCCACGTTCCGGCGACAGCCTAGCCGCCGGAACGAGCTTTGCCAAAGCTTCAGGCTGATTTCGTCGCCAGCGGCTCGAAACGAGCGCCGACGCCGAGACCGGCCGACTTCAGCCATTCGGCTGCACCGATTTTCTTGCCTCCTGCCGCCCGAACGCGCCGGATGCGAACGCCGCCTGCCGCCGCAGCCACTACCATGCCGCTGTCATCGATCGACACGATCGTCCCGGCAGCACCCGTGACGCCAGATACACGCTGCGGCTCGAAAAGATCGACTTTCACGCCACCGATGGTGCCCCACGCACCCGGCGCCGGATCGGCAGCGCGGATGACATTATGAACCTCTGCGGCCGGCTTCGACCAGTCGGCACAGGCGAGGTCCTTCTTGAACCAGCTCTCATAGGAGCCGTCGGCGAGGCGCTGGTCATGCTTGAGGATGACACCGGCCTTGACGAGATCGAGGCTCTCCATCATGGCGTCGACGCCCATCGGGAAGAGCTTCTTGAAATACACGTCGCCGAGCGTCTCGTCCGGGCCGATCTCGACCGACTTCTGGATCAGGATAGGGCCTTCGTCGAGGCCTTCGTTCGGCCAGAAGATGGTGAGCCCGGTCCGCGTCTTGCCCATGGCGATCGGCCAGTTGATGGACGACGGTCCCCGATGCGCGGGCAACAGCGATGGGTGGTATTGAAACGTTCCGAGCCTAGGCGCGTCGAGCACAGGCTGCGGCACGAAGAGCAGCACGTACGCCATCAGACAGATGTCGGAGTTGAAGCTCCTCATCAGCGCCAGCGCCTCGGGCGTCTTCCAGCTCGTCGGCTGATGGACGGGGAGTCCCCGCTCCCTCGCGAAGACCTTGAGCGGATCCTCGGTCCGGCCGGCTTTATCCGGCGCACAGCAGACCGCCACGACATTCTCGCCCCGCTCGAGCAGCTTCTCGAGCACCGCTTTTCCGAAGGCATCTTGACCGTGAACGACGATACGCATGGCGTCTCTACTCCCTCTCCCCATGGCGCCGTCGGACGGCGCTAGATTGGAATGAAGGCCTCGCTGGCGCCATGGGTAGTGCATCGGGGTGAGGGGCGGCCGAACATGAGGCCGTTGCGCAGCTCGCTCCGATCCAACTCGTCACTGGCCACCGAATGCCTGCTTCGATGGGGCCGGCGGCGCTCGCCGCAGCCCCCTGCCCTAACCCTCTCCCCAATGTGCGTGCAGAGCAATGGGGAGAGAGCAGGCAATGATTACTCGGCTGCCTTCTTCCTCGGCGGCTCGGTCGCCCCCGACGCCCGGATCGTCGCCACGTCGTCGGCAGAGTAGCCGAGCACGTCGCGCAGAATCTCCTCGGTGTGCTCGCCAAGCAGCGGAGACCGCTCGACCTTTGCGGGGCTCGCCGACAGCTTGATCGGATTGCCGACAGACAGGTATGTGCCGCGCTTCGGATGCGGCACCTCGACGATCGTCCCCGTGGCCTTCAGAGACGAGTCCTCCGCGAGCTCTTTCATCGAGAGAATGGGGCCGCACGGAATGTCGTACTTGTTGAGCACCTCCATCGCCTCGAGCTTCGACAGCGACATCGTCCACTGCTCGATACGCGCGAAAATCTCGTTGAGCCGGGGGAGACGCGCCTTCGGCGTGGCGTAGTCCGGATGTGTCGCCCAGCCGGGCTCATCGATCACCTCGCAGATCTGCTCCCAGACCGGCGCTTGTGTGATGAAGTAGATGTAAGCGTTGGGATCGGTCTCCCACCCCTTGCACTTGAGGATGCGCCCCGGCTGACCGCCGCCCGAGTCGTTGCCGGCGCGCGGCACCGCATCGCCGAACGGAATACCCTCGCCGTACTGGCTGTACTCGGTCAGCGGGCCATGCGCGAGGCGCTGCTGATCGCGCAGCTTGACGCGCGCCAGGTTGAGCACGCCGTCCTGCATCGCACACGTGACGCGCTGGCCCTTGCCGGAATGCGTACGATGATAGAGCGCGGTCACGATGCCGAGCGCCAGATGCAGGCCCGTTCCGCTGTCGCCGATCTGCGCGCCGGTGACCAGTGGCGGACCATCGCGGAAGCCGGTCGTCGATGCCGAGCCGCCGGTGCACTGCGCGATATTCTCGTAGACCTTGCAGTCCTCGTAGGGGCCTGGCCCGAAGCCCTTGATCGAAGCATAGATCATGCGCGGGTTGAGCTCGTGGATGCGCTCCCACGTTAGACCCATCCGGTCCATGGCGCCGGGCGCAAAATTCTCGACCAGCACGTCGCACGTCTTGACGAGCCGCTCGAGGATTTCCATGCCCGTCTTGTTCTTCGTGTCGATCGTGATCGATCGCTTGTTGTGGTTCAGCATCGTGAAATAGAGGCTGTCCACGTTAGGAATGTCCTGCAGTTGCCCGCGTGTGATGTCGCCGGTGCCGGGCCGCTCGACCTTAATCACGTCGGCGCCGAACCAGGCCAGCAGCTGCGTGCAGGTCGGGCCCGATTGCACATGCGTGAAATCGAGGATTTTGACGCCTTTCAGGGCTTCGGACATTCCTGTTACCTCGGGCTTGGCTTGATTGTTGGGGCTGTGCGCACTCAGAACGGGATCCGCCGATAGAAATCCGTTACGGAGTAGGACAGATCTACGCTTTCCAGACGAAGCTGATCCTGCAGAAACGCGAACTCCGGAATGCATGCGGACCGCCGGCGCATGATCTCGACTTGAGGAGCATCCTGGGTAACCAGAACATATTCCTGAAGCGAAGGAAGGCGTGCGTCGGCGAGGAATTTGTCCCGTCGGTCCTCGCGCTCTGTCGAAGGCGAGATCGCCTCCACGATCAGGCAGGGCTGCTCGCGATAGTGTCGATTGCGGTCGTCGTCGACCCGCGCGACGCAAACGTCCGGAGAGACGTAGTCGACCTCGTCCGCCAACGCGACACGCAGCTTCGTTTGCGCGGTGAAGACTTGGCTAGTCTCTGGAGCATCGCGATGCAGGAGCGCGATGTTGCCAAAGATGAGATTGTGCCGATCCGTACCACCTACCATCGCGTAGATGACACCGCCAACGAGCTCGTGGCGCGTCGCCGCGGGATGCTCGAACGCGAGGTACTCCTCCTCGGAGGCCCGATTGGGCTTTCGAGGCGCCACGCTCATGCCGAGCCTCCGCTGTTGCGTCACGCCGTCTTCCTCGCGAGCGCGCTCTGCGGGTTGAGATTGCCGATCCGGCCCGACTCGGTACCCGCCTTCTCGTCGATGATGGCGTTGATGAGCGTTGGCTGGCGCGAGTCGATTGCCGCGTTGACGGCCCGCGCCAGCTCGTCGGGTGAGGTGACGCGCACGCCGTTGCCGTGGAAGGCCTTCGCCATCATCTCGTAGTGCGAATCCTTGGTGAAGGTGGTCCACGCTGGATCGCTGCCGCCGGCATTGACGTCGGTGCCGCGATAGATGCCGTTATTGTTGAACACGACGACGCAGATCGGGAGCTTGTACCGGCACATGGTCTCGATCTCCATTCCGGAGAACCCGAACGCGCTGTCGCCGACAATGGAAAGCACGGGCTTTCCCGTTTCGACTGCGGCCGCGATCGCATAGCCCATGCCGATGCCCATCACGCCCCACGTGCCGACATCGAGGCGCTTCCTCGGCTGATAGATGTCGATGATCGAGCGCGCGAAATCGAGCGTGTTTGCGCCTTCGTTGACGAGGATCGTGTCGGGCCGTGCGGCGATGATCCGGCGCAACGCGCCAAGCGCTCCATGGTAGTCCATAGGGACGTTGTTGTTCTGCAGCCTGGGCGCCATCTTTGCAACGTTGTCCTCGCACTTCGCACGGACCGCGCTCGTCCATTCGGACGGGGCTTTGGACCAAGCGCCGCCCATGCCCTTCAGCAGGGCTGCGAGCGTGGAGGCGATGTCGCCGACCACCGGGGCCGCGATCTCGACGTTCGAATCCATCTCTTTCGGATCGATGTCGACATGGACGAATCTCTGAGCCCCAGGAGCTCCCCAGGTCTTGCCCTTGCCGTGCGAGAGCAGCCAATTCAGCCGCGCGCCGATCAGCATCACGACATCGGCTTCCTTGAGAACCAGCGATCGGGCGGCACCCGCGTATTGCGGATGGTTGTCCGGCAAAAGTCCCTTCGCCATGCTCATGGCAATGTACGGGGCGCCCGCTTTCTCTACGAAAGCCCGGACGTCGGCATCGGCTTGAGCGTAGGCCGCGCCTTTGCCGAGAATGATCAGCGGCTTCTTCGCGCCTTTCAATACGTCGAGCGCGCGTGTGATGGCCTCCGGCGCCGGAATGTGCCGCGGTGCCGGGTCGACCACCTTGACGAGCGACTTCTTGCCAGCCGCTGCATCCATGGTTTGCGCGAACAGCTTGGCGGGCAGGTCGAGATATACCCCGCCCGGCCGCCCCGAGCAGGCGGCCCGGATGGCGCGTGCAATGCCGATGCCGATATCCTGGGCATGCAACACACGGTAGGCCGCCTTGGCGACCGTCTTGGCGACGGCAAGCTGATCCATCTCCTCGTAGTCGCCTTGCTGCAGGTCGACCACCTCGCGCTCCGAGGAGCCGCTGATGAGGATCATCGGAAAGCAATTGGTCGTGGCGTGAGCCAGCGCCGTGAGACCGTTGAGGAAGCCCGGCGCCGAGACCGTCAGACAGACACCCGGCTTCTGGGTCAGGTAGCCGGCTATGCTCGCCGCATAGCCCGCATGCTGCTCATGGCGAAAGGCGAGAACTCGCATGCCTTGCGCCTGGGCGAGACGTCCGAGATCCGTGATCGGAATGCCCGGCACACCGTAGATCGTGTTGATATCATTGATCTTGAGCGCATCGATAACGAGATGGAAGCCGTCGGTCAGGGTCTGGGGCTGAGCATCTGAGGACATCTTGTTTCACTCCCGATCGCCCGGTTTGGGCTGCATTGAAGTCCAGTCGGGCCGATCCCGTCGTGCCCCGCGGTGTCAGTGGTCTCTCAGTCGAGCGCCACGTGGCGCTCGACGTGGTCACGCAGGCGCAGGGTGTGCTCCCGCACGAGCCGCTCGGCCAGCTCCGCGTCACGTGCCTCGAGCGCCACGACGATGGCCTTGTGATCCGATATCGAGCGGCGTGCCCGGTCCTTCTCGAAGATCGTGCGCTGCCTGATGGCCTTCACATGCAGGAAAAGCTCGTCCGTCATGCCCACGATCAGCGGGTTGCCCCCGAGGGCGATGATCGACTGGTGAAAGCGGATGTTGGCATCCGAGTACTCGCCCATGCGCTGCGCCACCTCGTCGGTGCGAAAGCTGTCCACGAGACCGAGAAGACCCTCCAGCTCGTCGTCGCTGGCCACCTCGGTAGCCAGCCGGGCCGCCATGCTCTCGAGCGCGGCCCAGGCCTCGATCATGTCGAGCACCTCGGCCTTTGTCTTGCGGACGATGAAGATGCCGCGGCGGGGCGCGATCCGAACCAGTCCCTCGCTCGAGAGTTGCGCCAGCGCCTCGCGCAAAGGCGTGCGTGAGATGCCGAACCGGAGCGAAAGATCCCGCTCGTCCAGACGGAGCTCGGCGTCCGGCGCGTAGATGTTCATGCTCGTGATCGCAGACTTCAACGCCCTGTAGGCGCGCGCCTTGAGGCTCTCGCTCTCCGCAATCGGCTCGATCTTCAGAACGGATTCCGTCATCGCGGCACCGGCTCAACCACTGTGGTATTTGGCATACCATAGGCCGACCCTGCGGCCGGGCGCAAGCGGCCACCGGTGTGTGTGAGCGCCCTGTGTGCAAGCCGGCGGCAGCCTATCGGCCGGGAGCGTCCTGCAACGCGATGAGCCGATAGAGGCCGATCGTGGCCGGAACCGCGTTGGTGCCGAGCAATCCTGGCAGGGACGCCTTGGCCCTTGCTGCGCTTTCTGGTCCGGTCGTCTCTACGATCACGGCAGCGGTGATGTTCCGTTCCGCCTCCGCCCGGGCTTTGCCTTCCTCGGTTTCTCCATTCTGGGCCGCGGTCGCCTGCCAGAGGTCGACCGCCATGACACCAGGATCAGCCAGCCGCTCCTTGATCTCGGCGGCCTGCCCCCGCGAGATCAGGGCAGGTCCCTCGAAGCGCGCCACTGCCACGAAGCCTCCGATCGCCACGCCGGCCCGCGCCGTGCGACGGCAGACTGTGCGGAACATGGATGACCAGCGGCTCATGATCCGAACGGTCCAGGCCGTCGGATCGTTGAGGCGGGCCAGGTAGTAGTCGGAGAACAGGACGTCGGGGCTTTCGAGCTCGTAGAAGGTGAAGTAGGTACGGTCCGCCTCGATGGCACGATAGCGCCGGCCGCGCAGGAAGCCGGGCACGCCGAGGCGCTCGGGGAAGTGCTCGGTCATGTACCAGCGCTCGTAGAATTCGACGTCGTCGGCCGGATACTCGTTCCAGACGGAGAGGATGCCGCCGGCGGCATTCGGATCGGACATGGGCTGTGCTCTGTGCGATTGTTGGCGATATGCCACCCACCGTCGCGCATCGATGGCCGGGCGATCAACCCTCATCGATCAGCGCGGTGTCTGCGCTTTTCGGCCGCCTGAACCGGAGGGACCGTCATGGTCGCGCTCAAGGCTCACCAGGTGAACGGCTTCCTCGCAAAGCCCGATCCCAAGGTCCGTGCCATGCTGCTCTACGGACCGGACGCCGGCCTCGTCTCCGAGCGGGGTCAAAAGCTGGCGGCGCTCCTCGCGGCCCGCGAAAAGCCGCAGGGCGAGGTGCTGCGTCTCGATGACGCCGACTTGGAAAGCGACCCGGACCGTCTGGGGATCGAGCTGCTGACAGTTCCCATGTTCGGCGGCGCCAAGATCGTGAGAGCCGCCGCCGGCCGCCGCGTCAATGCGGCCGTGCGCAGCCTTCTGGGTGCAGGCGAGCTTGCCGGCGCGTTGATCGTCGAGGCGGGAGAGTTGCGCAAGGACGAGGGGTTGCTCGGCGTATTCGAGAAGAATGCCGCGACCATTGCATTGCCCTGCTTCCCCGATGAGAGCAGCACGCTCGACGGCATGGTTGCCGAGATGCTTGCGGCCGCCCGCATCGAGATCGCCGACGACGCCCGCCAGGAGCTGGTCGCGCGGCTCGGAGCGGACCGGGTGCTGTCGCGATCGGAGATCGAGAAGCTGCTGATCCACGTGCACGGCAGCAGGCGCATCGAGCTGCACCACGTCGAGGCCGCAGTCGGCGATGCGGCCGCCAATGCCGTGGATCTGGTCATCGCCGCGGCAGCAGGGGGCGAGGCGGCTGCCGCCCTCGCCGCCTCCGACCGCGCCGTAGCGGCCGGTGAGAGCGGCCAGTCCATCATGCTGGCCGCGGAACGCCACTTCCAGCGGCTGCACAAGCTCCGCGTCAGCGTCGACGCCGGCCGCTCCGTCGACGATCTCATGCGCCAGTTGCGCCCACCGCTGCCGCCGAAGGTCAAGAGTGCGCTCGAGCGGCAGGTGCGCGCCTGGACGACGGCGCGCGTCGCCGCCGCCCTCCAGCGCATCTCCGAGGCCATCCGAAGCTCCCGGACCACCGGCGCCGACGAG
Organism: Hyphomicrobiaceae bacterium; assembly: GCA_033764055.1. GTDB lineage: Bacteria > Pseudomonadota > Alphaproteobacteria > Rhizobiales > Hyphomicrobiaceae. Next base: position 14,658 of record JANRJI010000088.1, on the reverse strand, counting down.
ACGGTCCTGGCCGAGCGGGCGCTGATGGAGATCGCGAGACTGGCGCGAATGAGCAGCGCTGCCCGTCGCCCATCCTGAACCTGTCCTGGAGTCAGCTCGTCAGCCGAGCCCGGATCGCATCGACAGCCCGCGACGTCATGCGAATGCCATCGGCGTCGAGCGGCTGCACCTGCGACGACAACTTGGCGACGACGATCTGTGCCTGGCGATCGACAAAAAGATGCTGTCCGTGGATGCCGAGCCCCGAGATCAACGGCGACGGTCCGCGCTCGACGTAGCATTTGGCGCGATAGTGCATGGCCCGGCCCGGGAAGAGCTCGACGAAGCTACCGGCATTCCAGGCCGCGGCGTCGCCTGCACTCTCGATATCCTCGATCCACTCTGCCGGGACGATCTGCCGGTCCCCACGCCGGCCGCCCTGAACGAGCAGTTGGCCCACGCGCGCGAGATCGGTCGCCGTAACGCACATGCCGCCGGCGCACCGCGGCGCACCCAGTCGATCGACGGTGATATAGCTGCTGTGCGCTGCCCCCAGCGGCTTCCACAGCAGGTCGCTCATCAGGTCGGCGTACCTGCGCCCTGCGGCGCGCTCGATGATCCAGCCGAGCAGATCGGTACAGGGCGAGACGTAGTTGAATTTGCCGCCGTGCGGCCGTTGCCGTTGCTTCAGGGTCGGCAGGAAAGTGCGCAGATCCGAGGCCAGCTCACCAGGGCCGAGAGGGTTCCAATTGGTCGACTTGCGATACTCGATGATCGGCCCCGAGGTCGCGAGATAGTCCTCGTCGAAGTCGAGCCCCGAACGCATGTCGAGCAGCTGACGCAGGGTCGCCCCTTCGAAGGCGCTGGCGGTCACCTCCGGCACGTATCGTGAGGCCTGAGCGTCGACATCCAGCACGCCCCTGCCCACGAGAATTCCGGCGAGCAAGCCCAGCATCGATTTCGAGACCGACATGAGAATGTGCGGGGTCGCCGGCGTCATGCCGTTGGCATAGCGCTCGGCGACGACGCGCCCGCGATGCACCAGGACGAACGCATCCGTTGCCGTGGCCGCCAGGAAACCGTCGAGATCACTGTGCCCGCCCTTGCCGTCATCGATCTCGAACCTCGAGAGATCGGCCTGCACCGGTGGCAAGCGCCACAGATCGTCCGGGTCGTTGGCGATATCGGCCGACGGCACGATCTCGCGCACATGCTGGAAGCCCCAGCGGTTGAAAGGCGACTGCCGCCAGTTGGCGAGCGTCACCTGGGCTTCCGGCGGCGGGGGGAAGGCGGACATCATGCTTATTCATCCGTGTCGACGCGGGCCGTGCCGGACGGGGCGTCCGGCTGCTCTCGAGACTCCAGTGCATGAAGCCGGCGCGCTCGTGAGCCGGCCTCGGTCGGAAGTCAGCAGGTCGCCCCGCCGTCGATCGTCAGGTAGGTGCCCGTCACGAAGGACGCCTCGTCGGACAGCAGGAACAGCGCGCCATTGGCCACCTCCTCGGGCTTGCCGGGGCGCCCCATCGGCGTCTGGTAGGCGCGCTTCTTGACCAGCTCCTCCCTGTCCATCCCCATCGTCGATTGTTGGTCGGGCCGTGCAACGAACACACGCAGCATCGGCGTATCGATCGGGCCGGGACAGATCGCATTGACCCGGATCTTCTCCTTCGCGTAGCGCTTCGCGAGGCCACGCACGAGCCCGACGACGCCGTGCTTGACCGCCGAGTAGACGGGCGAGAACTGCGAGCCCGAGATGCCGGAGGTGGAAGCCGTATAGAGAAGCGCCCCGCCAGCGCGAGCGCGCATCTCGGGGATCGCAGCCTCGGTCGTTACGACGACCGTGCGCAGGTTGAGCGTGACCGCGTTGTCCCATTCCTTCATGTCGAGGCCCTCGAACGAGGCTGGGCCCGGATGGCCGACGTGGTTCCACACGAAGTCGAGCCCACCGAATGCTTTGGCCGTGTCGGTCACGATCCGGCGCGCCTCCTCATCCCTCGTCAGGTCGGCGACGATGCCGTGCGCCCGGCCTCCGGCCGCCTTGATCTCGGCCACGACGGCCGCCACGCCCTTCTCGTCGATGTCGACGACGCCGACCGCTGCCCCTTCCTTCGCGAAGCGGAGGGAGCCCGCCCGGCCCATGCCGGAAGCTGCTGCGGTGACGATTCCGATCTTGCCTTCCATTCGCATCGAAAGCTCCTCTTGCTGGCTGGTCTGGGGCGGCTCGGCAAGAGCGAGCCACACTGGCCGTTGGTGCGCAAGCGGCGAAGCAGGCTGGGGAGCCCTGGCTATCCCGCAGGCAGCAGCCACGGAGTTGGTGCCATGGTCCGACGATGACACGTCTGGCAAGCGAACGTTAATCTCTCTTGGCCACAGTCGCCTGGACCACATATTTGTCGCATTGCCCGCCTAGCCCCTGGGTGGAGCGGACGGTGCGGCGCGCTCGTCGCGCGTCGGTGAGCCAGTATCGGAAAGCCTGCGTCATGGCCGTGAAGTCCAAGTCGTCTGTTCCCGGGGTCGATCGTCGCTCGAAGGTCGCCGCCGTCGCACTGGTTGCGATGTTGTCGATGGCAGGGGCTGTCGCCGCCGAGGGTTGGCCACGGCAGGTCGACGCCACGTACCGCATTACATTCAATGGCTTCGACATCGGCAAGTTCGGCTTCCGGGCGTCGATCGACGGCAACAGCTATGCTGCCGAGGGCGATGCACGGCTGTCCGCCCTTCTTGGAGCCTTCAAGTGGCAGGGCGCCTCGCGCAGCTCGGGCGTCGTCGCCGACCTCTCGGCCCAGCCCAAGGGCTATACCTTCGACTACGCTGGTGTCGGCAAATCGGGCTCGATCAAGATGGGGTTCCGCGAGGGCAACGTTGCCCAAGTCTCGGTCGTCCCGCAGAAGCCAGCCGAGCCTGGCACGATTGCGGTTCAAGCCTCGCATCTCGCCGGTGTCCTCGATCCTCTGAGTGCCGTGCTGGCCCTGAGCCGCACCACGGGCGCCAATCCATGCGGAAGACGGATTCCCGTATTCGACGGCAAGCAGCGCTTCGATCTTGTGCTCACCTATGCACGCCAGCAGCGTGTCGCCGAGGTGCGTCCGAGCGGCCAGCCGGGCGTGGCCTACGTCTGCAACGTCCGCTATGTACCCATCTCGGGCTTCCGCATGAGCGATGAGACCCGCCACATGGCGGAGACCTCGGGCATCGAGGTCGCCCTGCGGCCGGTGCCTAGCGCCGGGATCTTCATCCCCTACCAGATCACTGTTCCGACGAAGGCGGGCACCGCCACCATGACGTCCGAGCAGGTGAATATCGTAACGCGACGCGAGCAGATCGCGATGACGCACTGAGGTGGCCCCTGGCTCGGTCGGACGCCGGCCGAGCCGCTCCGAGACGTGGAGCGCGTGGAGGTTTCCGTCTTTGTTCGCGCGGAACCGCAAAGTCTGCTTGATTGAGGGCCGCTGCTTTGCGATGCCTCCCGGGCGAGCGCCCGCCATCGGGTGTCGCGTTCTCGGCTATCGGCAGCGAGTTGCCCAGGTTACCGGCCTTTTCGGGTTGCGGCAGGAAGGACTGCCGCGCGAGCATGAGGCCGCTTTCGTGGACCAACAGAAGAGTACGTGGCCGGCCGGGAAGTAAGGGCGAGGGAGAGGGCACTTGGCGTTCCAGCACCGCATCCGCAACGTGACGGCCGTACTCGGTCCGACGAACACCGGCAAGACTCACCTCGCCATCGAGCGGATGCTCGGGCACCAGTCGGGCATGATCGGCCTCCCATTGCGGCTGCTCGCGCGGGAAGTCTACGACAAGATCGTGGCCCGGGTCGGTCCGTCCGCGGTCGCGCTGGTGACCGGCGAGGAGAAGATCAAGCCGGAGCATCCTCGCTATTGGGTCTCGACCGTGGAGGCCATGCCGCGCGAGATCGACACCGACTTCCTTGCCATCGACGAGATCCAGCTGGCGGCCGATCCCGACCGTGGCCACGTGTTCACCGATCGCCTGTTGCACGCTCGCGGTCGTTCCGAAACCCTTTTGCTCGGCGCCGGCACCATGCGTGAGGCCATCGCCGACCTCATTCCCGAGGCCAACTTCATCTCACGCCCGCGCCTGTCCAAGATCACCTACTCGGGCCAGAAGAAGATCACGCGATTGCCGAAGCGCTCGGCGATCGTCGCCTTCTCGGCGGCCGAGGTGTACTCCATCGCGGAGCTGATCCGGCGCCAGCTCGGGGGCGCCGCCGTGGTGCTCGGCGCGCTCTCGCCGCGCACCCGCAATGCACAGGTCGCCCTCTATCAGTCCGGCGACGTCGACTATCTGGTCGCAACCGACGCCATCGGCATGGGCCTCAACCTGGATGTCGATCACGTCGCCTTCGCCTCCGTGCGCAAGTTCGACGGCAATGTCATGCGCAATCTCACGCCTTCCGAGCTGGCACAGATCGCCGGCCGCGCCGGCCGCCACATGAACGATGGCACCTTCGGCGTCACGGGCGACGTCGAGCCGCTGGATGCCGATCTGATCGAGCGGCTCGAATCGCACACGTTCGACACGGTCCGCGTGCTCCAGTGGCGCAACCGCAAGCTCGATTTCGCCTCGGTCGACCGGCTGCGCGAAAGCCTGCGCGAGATGCCGGGCAATCTGCGCCTCCAGCGGGCGAGGATGGCGGACGACGTGATGGCTCTCGAGACCATTTCTGCCGATTCAGCCATCGCCGAGCGGGCAATCGGTCCTGCCGCGGTCCAGAAGCTCTGGGAAGTCTGTCAGGTCCCCGACTACCGCAAGATCTCGTCCCAGAGCCATGCCGAGCTGGTGGCCGGCCTGTACGGCTTCCTGATGGGTCCGGACGAGCGCATCCCCGAGGACTGGTTTGCCGAGCAGGTTGCCCGGGCCGACCGAACCGACGGGGACATCGATACGCTCGCGACGCGGATCGCCCACATTCGTACGTGGACCTTCGTATCGAACCGGAGCGACTGGCTGAAGGATCCCGTCCACTGGCAGGAGCGGACCCGAGCCATCGAGGACAGCTTGTCCGATGCGCTGCATGAGCAGCTCGCCCAGCGGTTCGTCGATCGCCGCACCAGCGCCCTGATGAAGGGCTTGCGCGACAAGGACGAGATGACCGCCGACATCGGCTCCGACGGCGCCGTTACGGTCGAAGGTCATTATGTCGGCCGACTCAAGGGCTTCCGATTCCAGCCTGACGCCCAGGCCGATTCGACGGGCGTGCACGGCAAGGCGTCCCGCGGGGCTGCTGCCCACGTTCTCTCCAAGGAGCTGGCCATGCGGGCACGCCGCGTGGCCGCTGCCCGCTCCGATGCGTTCAAGCTCGGCCGCAACGCGCGCATCCTGTGGCGCGAGGAGGAGATCGCACGCATCGAGGCAGGTGACGATCCTCTCAAGCCGACGGTCGTTCTGATCGCGGATGAGCACCTGACGGGACCGGACCGCGAGAAAATCCAGCAGCGGCTCGACACCTGGATCGGAGAGATCGTGAGCGAGCGCCTCAAGCCGCTGGTCGAGCTCAAGAATGCCGAGGACGTGACGGGCCTCGCCCGGGGCATCGCGTTCCGCATGACCGAAAGCTACGGCATCCTGAAGCGCGACAGCATCGCCGACGACATGCGCCAGCTGGACCAGCCGGCGCGAGCGCAGCTGCGCAAGTACGGCGTTCGCTTCGGCGCCTTCAATATCTTCCTCCCGCCGTTGCTCAAGCCAGCCCCCGCCGAGCTGACGCTCGCTCTATGGACCCTGAACGAGGGGGCAAAGGCCGGGCTTGCAATGGACGCTCTGCCCGATCCGCCCAGGGCCGGCTTGACCTCGGTCGCAGTGGATCCGGCGGTGCCGGAGGCCTTTTATCGTGCTGCGGGCTATCATGTGTGTGGCCCTCGCGCGATCCGCGTCGACATGCTCGAGCGGTTGGCCGACTCGATCCGTCCGTTACTCGCCTGGCGGCCCACCGAGACCAACCAGAGCCCTCCCCGCGGCTCGAGCGGTGACGGCGGCTTCATGGTCACGCCCGAGATGATGTCGATCCTCGGCTGCTCGGCGGCCGAGCTGTCACACGTGCTTGCAGCTCTCGGCTTCCGCTCGGAGCTGCGGCCGAAGCCGAATGCGAGGCCAGAGGCGCCGATGAGCCCGGTGGTGGCGAGCGAGGCTGCGTCAGCAAACGCCGCTGAGGCCGGTGACGCCGCCGATGGCGACCTGATGGAGCCAGCGCCGGAGGCGGGCACCGCACTTGGCATTGCCGACGTCGATGCCACCCCAGCCGAATCGGTCACCTCGTCCTCGTCAGGCACCGCATTCGCCACCAGCGAGCCCGAGACCAGCCCCGATACCAATCCCGGTGACGCCAGCACCGCAGATGATGCTGCGGAAACCGCGACGCCAGACGCCGGCACGCAGGCTGCGCAAGCCCCATCGGGCATGGGGCCGCCAGCCGCAGAAGCCACGCCGGCCGAAGGTAGTGCGCGACCCGAGGCTTCCGAAGTTCCGGCGCAGACTGCCGATTCCGAGCCACCGCCCGAGGCGATCAAGAGCGCAGCCGCCGACAGTGGGGAGGCGCCGGCACCGCAGATGGTCGAAGTCTGGCGTCCCCGCCGCCGCCACCGCGAGGCGCGCCGCCCACGCCGCCACGATCAACGCCGGCCCGGTGAGGGACGCCGCGATTCGCAGCCCGCGTCTGCGCCACGGACAGAAGCCAGTGAGGGCGGTGCAACCTCCGATCAAGGCCACTCCGGACGCCAGCGCCAGCGCGATCGAGACCGCAATCGAGGCCCCTCGGACCGGCCGGGCGCACGGGATCAGGATCGAAACAGGCCAGCAACCGCCACCGAGGGCAGCGCGGGCGATCGTGACAGGCGTCGAGAGGGCGATCGCGGGAAGGACCAGACCAGGGATCGTCCCGCGCACCGTGACGACCGCCGCGGTGGCGGTGGCGGCGAACGCAGGCATGGTGGCAACCGCGACGACCGGGGTCCGCGGCCGCAGGTGCGCTCCGCATCGCCTCAACGCAAGGGTGGACCGGATCCGGATTCTCCGTTTGCGGCGTTGAGCGCGCTCAAGCAGCAACTCGAGAAGCAAGGCAAGAGCTAGGGCTCTTAATGACGAGCGAAACCAGCGGCAACGAGACCGCGTCAGGCTCCGTCGGCAGCCAACGCCTCGACAAGTGGCTCTGGTTTGTGCGTGTGGTCAAGACACGCACGCTCGCTGCCGGGCTTGTCACCGAAGGCCGCGTGCGCGTCAATCGCGAGCGCATTGCCAAGCCGAGCCACCTCGTTCGTGCCGGCGACGTCGTGACGGTCACTGTCGGCCCGCGTGTTCGGATCCTGGAGGTCCTTGCGCCCGGCGTCCGAAGAGGGCCGCCGGCAGAAGCTCAGGACCTTTATCGCGATCTGACGCCAGCTCGCGAGCAGCCTTCGGCCACGCGCGAGTCCAGGCCGGCCGGTGGCACGCGGGATGTCGGATCGGGCCGACCTACCAAGCGCGATCGCAGGGCCTTGGACAGGCTGCGGTCCGAGGAGGAGTGAACGTCGCTGCATCATGCAGCGTCGGACCCCTGCCCCAGCCTCGATTGCGACAAACTGGCGTTCGGCGCAACCGGCGACTTTCACTATTAGTGACGACGGTGCACGCTGCGCGCCGGGGGCGCTGCTAGGCTGCGAGCTGGTAGAAGCCGAACGCGGAGCCGGATTGAATTCGAGGGCCGGGACGGAGCACATGACCTACGTCGTCACTGAGCAGTGCATCAAGTGCAAGTTTACGGACTGCGTGGAGGTCTGCCCGGTAGACTGCTTCTACGAGGGGCAGAACATGCTGGTCATTCACCCCGACGAGTGCATCGACTGCGGGGTGTGCGAGCCCGAGTGTCCTGTCGAGGCGATCAAGCCAGACACGGAGCCTGGCCTGGAGAAGTGGCTCGAGCTCAATCGCCAATACTCCGAGTCTTGGCCGAACATCACGACCAAGAAGCCGGCCCCAGCGGACGCGGACGAGTTCCGCGATGAGAAAGGCAAATTCGAAAAGTACTTCGACGCCGACCCGGGCGACGGCGACTGAAGATCGTTTACCTTCTGGCACGGTCTCTCGGCGGGTTTGCGGACGGCAGGTTAAGGTATTTGTTGCCTGTCCGTGCGGACCAGCGCGCGTGACCGCTTCATTTTCGATGAAGAATATGTTATGGTCTGTTTCAGGTGACGAGTTGACCGGCCGATCGGGCCGGCTTCATGCGCGCGGGATACCTTGTGATGCGTTCCGTCGAGGATTGTGATCTCAGACAGGCGGGCGCCTATCCGGCAGCGACATCCACTCGGCTCGAAGCAAGACTGACATCAGATCGGACAGTGCGGGTTCCTCGCGAACGTCGCAGCTAGCTACGGGGAATGTGCGCTACGAGTGACTTCGTTGGCGCGGTTGTTCGCGGCTGCCGTACGGCTGTCGCGCGAAAGATTGCGCTGCCGTGCAGGCAGTGCAGGTAACGGCTGACGGAGTGATCAACGCAATGACCAAGAAGAACAACATGCCGACTAAGAGCGCTGCTGCCAAATCGCAGGCCAATGCGAAGTCGAGCAAGGTCGTTGCCAAGTCTGCGAAGGCTCCGCCGAGCACCAAGTCCAAGCCGAAGGCCTCGCCGGCGCCAACCAAGCCGCAACCCGAGGCCAAGGAATCGTCCACTGTGGCGCGTCCGGCCGCCAAGCCGACCAAGCCGGCTCCGTCCAAGGCGCCCGCGCCGGCCGGTGCGCGCCCGTCCGCTCCCCCGGCACATCCGCAACGCGCCATGCCGGCCGCGGGTAAGCCCTCCGACGCCCGAGTCAGTGCGCCCGTCGCTCAGAAACCTGCTGCCCCGGCACGGCCGGCGGCCTCCCCTGCCGCAACCGCGCCTCCTGCGAACGCTGCGGCGGCCGCTGCCGGAGCACGCAAGCAGGTGACCATGCGGCACGGCTTCAAGACCAACGAGCTGATCGTGTATCCGGCGCACGGTGTCGGCCGCATCATCGGCATCGAGGAGCAGGAGATTGCCGGCATGTCGCTGGAGCTGTTCGTCATCGAGTTCGAGAAGGACAAGATGACGCTCCGCGTCCCCACGGGAAAGCTCGCGAGTGTCGGCATGCGAAAGCTCGCCGATGAGGGCATCGTCAAGAAGTCCCTCGACACGCTCAAGGGCCGCGCACGCATCAAGCGTACGATGTGGAGCCGTCGCGCGCAGGAATACGAGGCCAAGATCAACTCTGGCGATCTCGTTGCAATTGCTGAGGTCGTGCGTGATCTCTACCGGTCCGAGGCGCAGCCCGAGCAGTCCTACTCCGAGCGTCAGCTTTACGAGGCCGCGCTGGACCGCATGGCTCGCGAGCTTGCGGCCGTCGATCGATCGGACGAGCGGAGCGCCATGCAGCGGATCACCGAGGTTCTCGCCAAGAGCGCACGCGGCCGGAGGGCTGCTGAAGAGCTCGCCACGGACGACGTCGATGCTACCGCCGACGGAGAGGTCAAGGCGGCCTGATCCGGGGCTGTGCCTTGGCTGGACGTGGAACGCGAGCCCGCCGGTCACGGCGGGCTCGCTGCATTGTCTGCCAGGAATGGCGCTGATGCTCTGGAGGTGGAAGTCCGCGGCTGGTCCTGGCGACGAAACCGCCGAGTTCGACAAGTACGCTCGGTGGCGTGAGCGGGCGAATCGGCGAGGCTACCACCTACTCTATTTTCGGCGGCGTTGGCCGGTCATCCTCGCGCTCAATGTCGCTCGGCGAGCTGATCGTGATCTCGGGGCCGGCGCGTGTTTCGATCCACCCGCGCACGAGGATGTTGGCACCGAGCAGTCTGTCGACGCGGCCAAGCTTGCCTTGCCTCTCGATGCCCCGCTTTATGATGATGCGGAAAACCCCGCGTTGTCGCCCGGTTTCAGGGTGTGCCTTGCTCTCGACGCTCGTCATTTCCAGGATGCCGACTGAACGGCCTCCGCCTGTCCGTTCGACCCGGCCGCGCACGAGCTGGAACGTATTCTCGTAGAGTGCAAGCTCCCGAGGCCGATCCCCCGGCCGCACCTGGTAGGCAGCGTGCGACCACAACCCGGCTCCGGCCGATCTGGCTTCCTGCTCCCGAGAGACCAACTCCGCCATGCACGCATCGGCCGCAGGATGAGCGTGGGCACGAGCATGCCCGTCTGCGACGAGCTTGCCTTGAACCCAGATGTCGCGGCCTGCCTCGTCGTTCAGGAAGAGATGAGCGAGCACTCGCTCGTGTCGGTCCGCGCGCACGCCGGCAAACGCCAGTGCGACGCTGCGACCGCCCACGAGATTGATGAGCGCCAACCGGGCGTCACGCTCAGGCGGCCAGTCGGCCGCCCCGTTGCCGCCATCGATTGCTCCGCGCGCATCCTCCGCCCGTGGCGTGAGCACACCGAGCAGTCGGACCTCCTTGCCGTCGTCAAGTCGGACCGTCTCGCCGTCGATGACGCTGGCAACTGCGCGTGTCGGACCCGGCTCGAGGTCGCACGCGAGCGTCACGGCGGCTTGCGCCATGGCCGCAGGCGGCCGAAGCACCGACGGCAGTCCAGCGATGGCCAAGGAGAGCGTCAGGGTACACCAAGTTCGCCAGTTCCTGTGCCTCGCGGTCATCGACGGTCTCAGACGGCGATGCGCACGGCACCACCATCGACGGGAATGTGTGCCCCGCTGATGTAGCCGGCGACCGGGGAGGCCAGGAAGGCGACCAGCACGCCGAGCTCCTCCGGCTCCCCAAACCGCCCTGCCGGAATGTTGTCTCGGATGAAGGCCTCGCGCGACTGAGGCGTCGGGTGCAGCCGCTCGAGAATCTGCACCGAGTTGATGCGCCCGGGGGCCACGCAGTTGACCGTGATCCCGTGCGGCGCGAGCTCGAAGCAGATTTGCCGTGACCAAGCCAGCAAGGCGGCTTTTGACGGCCCTGCCCCGTTGACGGCCTTGCCGTAGATGGCGCCCGTGATGTTGATGATGCGGCCGAAGCGATTGGCTTTCATCGGCGCGAGCAACGGCTTCGTGACGCGCCGCGCCGACGCGAAGTTCAGCGCATGCGCCTCATCCCAGAACGCCTCGGTCTCCTCGGCCTGGCCGAGAGGGCGCGAGCCACCGGCATTGTTGACCAGGATGTCGACACGCCCACCGAACGCCGCGAGCGCTTCGGTCGCAATGCGCCGGCAGCCGTCGGCTGTTGCCACGTCACCCGTGAGCACGACCGTTCCGGCCGCACCGATGTCGCGACAGCGCGACGCGACGGCTTCCAGGGCTGCTCGGTTTCTTCCGGCCAGCGCCACCCGCGCGCCTTCCCGTGACAGGCATTCGACGATGCCGATGCCGATGCCGGCGCTAGCGCCGGTCACGAGAGCCGTCAGACCTGCGAGCTTGAGATCCATGCGCATCCTCTCCTGCAATGCCGGGCGAATGCATCGATCCGCCGCAACTCTCGCAGAAGCCTACCCGGGCGATCGGCACGACGCGAGCCACATCGCGCCGGGCATCGTCTCCTGGACCGGCGCTCACGTCCACCACACGCTTGCCTCTCCCCATCGGCAGGCGACGGGGAGAGGGTCGCGCGTGTTGCCGAGCTCCTACTGCTTCGGGGCGTCGTCGCCGAGGCGGTAGAGCTTCGTCAGCAGCGCATCGAGGCCACCTCCGCCGCTGCCCGCATGCAGATCGATGCGGCCCACTTTCTCGACGAGACGCTCCAAGGCCTCGAGCTCCTTCAGCTTCAGGAGAAGCGGGTTGTCCTCCATCAGCCGGGCCGTGTTGAGGAGAGAGCGGGTGGCTGCCGTCTCCTCCTGGCGACGGATCAGGTTCGCTTTCGCCACCCGCTCCGCCTCCACGACCTTGTTCAGAAGCTCACGTACGTCGCCCGGCAGGATCACGTCCTTGACGCCGATCTCGCCGACCTCGGCACCGAGCGCACGCGCACGCTCCGTCACGAAGGTACGCACCTCGTTGTCGATCGTGTCACGAGCCGCCAGGATGTCGTCCAGCGTGCGCGTCGCCACGGCCTCACGGATCGCGAACTGGACGAGCCGATAGAGCGTGTTCGACACGTCCGCCGAGGCGACCGCGGCCTTCTCCGGATCCGCGATCCGGTAGAAGGCGGTCAGCGTCACGCGGATGCCGACGCGATCCTTCGTCAGGATCTCCTGGGCCGTCACCTCGAGGGGCTGCGGACGCAGGTCGACCTTGGCAATCCGGACCTGACGGCCGACATTCCAGAAAGCGTGCCGGCCGGGGCCGAGCTTCTCCTTCAGGACACCGTCGATGAAGAGCAAGCCGGCCTCGTGCGCCTCCACCGTCGCGTGCACGACGACGGTCGAGCGCGCAAGGTCGAGGCGGTCGAGATGGCGCTTCTCGACGCGGAGTTGCGTCGCCGTGTCGATGCGCTCGATCTCGACCAGCGTCAGCGTTTTCCAGAAGGCGCGCGTCGTCGACGGCGGCACGAGATACTTCGGCTCGCCATCGAGCGAGACGATCGCCACCTCGGTGGCGCCCGTCTGAAGGATGGCGAAATGCTCGGCAGCGATCTCCGGCCGCGTCTTCTCGATCAAGAGAGCGCGCTCGACCGGCACTTCGGCGCGAACGACCTTCACAGTCTCGGCCTTGAGGCGGCCCATGGGATCGAACGCGTTGAACCGGCCCGGACCCAGCAGGCGCTCGAAGCGGCCGTCGCGGGCCAGGAATGCGCGCTCGTCGTCCTTCACGACGAGGGTCAGGTAGCGGAACAGCGTCATCACACAAATCTCCAGTACGTTTCTTCTTCTTCACCAATCCCGTTCTGTCTCGCGACAGGTCGCCGGCACCCGCCCCACGTCGAGGGAACGGGGCCGCATTTGAGCCCTCGCTCGGGTGGCCTTCCGTCCGGCGCGTCCAACGCTCACCCGAAGGCTGCGCTGCCGGTGCCGGACCTCGGACCGCCGTCGCGAGGACGGTATCCATGCGGCCTCAGAGCGCCCTCGGCGCTCGCCCTTCCTTTGCGCCCTGGGCCGCAGCCTCGGGGCATCAGTCGGGCCGGGGAAGTGCCGGCTCCCCTTCAAGTCAAATCGGTCCCAAACCGAGTGTGGTTATCAGCCACGTGGTTCACGACGTGGGAGTCGAACCCACGACCAACAGAGTTCTCGTCTGTCGCTCTATCCACTGAGCTAGTCGCGAGAGGAGAAAGCGAAGGGAATCGAACCCCCGACCTCCGGATCGCTCCGGCGCTCTATCCACTGAGCTACACCTTCGGGAGCAATAGGCAGCGGAACACGCCACCGCAAAGCGGCGCGCGCCAGCCGGGACTCAGCGAGCCCGGACCCGAGGCGTCCTAAAGCGTCCTCTGAGTATAAGCGCATTGGGGCGGAATTATTGCCGCATCTGGCAATGTTATAATTGCGCCGGACGTGATTCGCGCATGGAGCAGCCGATGTCGATGCCAGCGCCCATTCCTGGACTTGCCGGCATCGAGCATGTCGGCATCACCGTGCCGGACCTCGAGGCCGCCTCACGCTTCCTGATCGACGTCATCGGCGGCGAGACTCTCTACGATATCGGCCCGCTCGCCACGCCCGACGACTGGATGGCGGCTCACCTCGTGCGTCCGCTCGGAGCGCGCATCCACCGCCTCCGCGTCGTGAAAGTGGCCAACGGACCGGTGCTCGAGTTGATCGAGCCGGTGGCTGTCGACGACGGCGTGCCACCTCGTCTGGATGCGGTGGCGATAGGCTTCCACATCGCCTTCTACGTCGACGACATGGAGGCGGCGCTCGCAAGCCTACGCGTGCACGGCGCAAGAATAGAGAGCGGTCCCGTCGAGATGACCGAAGGCCCGAGCGCAGGCCTGACGTGGCTTTATTTCCGCAGCCCCTGGGGACTTGCCATGGAGCTCGTCAGCTATCCAGCCGGCATCGCCGCGTATCGCCACCTGCAGCGACAGGTGTGGCGCCCTCACAGAGCGTAGATCACGCCGCTTCTTGTGACCGGCACCGACAAATCTGGGGAAGACTGACCCGGTGCGGCATTGCCTTGGGATGTCTGTGCAGCCTGAAGCCGCTACGATTCGAGCTTGCGACAGGGGGTAGGCATGGCATCGGTAGCGTTGAAGCGGATCGCGAGCGACCGCGCTGGCGCAGAGCTGGCTGCATTTCTCGGCGTCGAGCGATCGGTCCGCGGCTTCGCCTGGCGAGAGCGTCTTCCCGCCGGCGCCGCAAATCTGGCCACGACGATCAGCCAGCGCCATGGCCTGCCGGAGCTGCTCGGTCGCATTCTGGCCGCCCGCGGCATCGGAGTCGACGATGTTCCCATCACGCTCGAGCCGACGATCAAGGCGCTGATGCCCGACCCGTCGACGCTGAAGGACATGGACAAGGCGGCCGCCCGAATCGCCGAGGCCATCGAGAAGCGAGAGCCGGTCGCGATATTCGGCGACTACGACGTCGATGGTGCCTGTTCGGCGGCCCTCATGCGCCGCTTCTTCCTGATGCACGGGCAGGAGGCGCGCATCTATATCCCCGACCGCATTTTCGAGGGCTATGGCCCGAACTCGCAAGCAATCGACACCCTCGTCAGGGAAGGCGCCCGGCTGATCGTCACCGTCGATTGTGGTGTCACCAGCTTCGACACGCTGGCCCACGCGAAGACGCTCGGTGCCGATGTGGTGGTGCTCGATCACCATCAGGCGGACGAGCGGCTTCCCGCCGTCGACGCGGTCGTCAAT
>JANRJI010000087.1:0-30230 GCA_033764055.1 Hyphomicrobiaceae bacterium | reverse complement strand
GTCGAGCAGCTGAAGGCCGGCAAGACAGCCGTGTTCATTATTTTCCAGACTGAAGAGGCCGGGATCGGAATCCCGATCTCGCTCAATGGCTTCGCACAGGCGCTGGCACAGCTCAGGTAGGCTGGCCGGCCGGCAGTCCTGCAAGACGGCGCCCGCCCGCGGCGAGGGCGGAGGCGCACTTCGCGGCATCGCGGGCCGCACCGTCCGGAGCCGGCCCTAGCCGAAGCGGGTTGTCGCGGCATCGTCCGACACCCATTCTCTATGCGAGGAGGGGCTCTGCCGGGGTGGGCCGGGCGATGCCACGAGAGGTGCGGGAGCAGGTGCGGCGAGCATCGCCCGCGCTTTCGCCATGTTGTGTGAGTAATCGGGGGCGGGCTGGGCAGAACACGCGTCGGGAGTGCGGCATGGGACCGGTATCGCCTCGTCCGAAGGAGCCGGCGTCGGAGACGGTGGCGGATCGCCGCCTGCGCCGGTTGAGTGCCTTTCCGCTTCCCTACCGGAAATATATCGCCGGGCTCACATCGTGTGCACCGGCCGTGGAGGATCTGGCGGACAGCTTTCCGGCCCTCCTCTTTGCGCTGGCGACGGGCTACGGGAGTGCCCGCAAGCGACAGGCCGCGTTCGAGGCAGTCGTGGCCGGCCGGCAGCTCAAGGAGGCTGCCATCCTGCTCGACCTGCCACTCTGGCTGCGGCGCCTGCCGCCCATGGCCTTCTCACAACCCCTGCCCGCCCTGCCGCGGGACGAGGAGTTTGCAACTGCCGTCGCCAACCGCATCCCCGAGGACGCGCGCGAAGCGGCAGTCTGGCACGAGCGCACGGTCACGGCCTATCGTCTCGCCGGCCGCGATCTCGCGTTGTGGGTGCTGCGCGAGCCGCGGCTGATGCCACCGCACACGATGGACGAGGATCTGCAGTGGCTTCTGGCCTGGGCCTGGGCCAGCCTGCATCCCGAGTTCGCGGGACACGGGCTGCTGCGGGCTGGCTGGTCCCCGTCCATAGGCTGGAAGCGGGCGCGCGACGAGGTCGCCATCTGGCGCAAGCGCATCGATCTCGTGGGAGCCCTCGCCGGAGGCCCGCGCGCGCCGTGGCTCGCGGACGGCTCGGTCGGCGGCTTGCAGATCGTGGGACTGTGCTCGGTCGACGACTTCGTTGCCGAAAGTGTCGCCATGGAGAACTGCCTCGACCAATATGCGGCACATCTGGCCTACGGTCGGATCCGCATCTTCAGCGTCAGGAAGGAAGGCCGGGCAGTTGCCGACGTCGAGGTCACCTTGAAGGCTGACGACGTCACGACGCCGTGCATCTCGCAGATCCGCGGACCTCGCAACAGGCGAGCCCCGCCGGCCGTGTGGCAGGCCGTGCACGCCTGGCTCGGCACCCAGTCGTTTCGTGCGATCGATCTGGCGCCCACGCCTGCACAGGCAACGCGCGAGGCGTTCCGCGCATTCTGGGCGCCTTACGTCGCTGCCGCGGAGGCGGCCGGATTGCCGCCACACGTGCTGGCGCGCATTCTGGGCAAGGATTCCCGGCGGGCGAAAGGCAACGACATGGTCGGCGCGGGCGGCACCGGGCGCAACGAGACGGCCGTGCCGGAACAGGAGCCAGGGGGCTTGCTTGAGCGGCCAGCGATGCTCGAATTGCGCATGCCGCGCGCCGACATGGCTCGCGAGATGATTGGCGTCCGCCGCGCACGGCCGGCAGGACGCTGATCCGCATCGCAATGCGGCCAGGTGCCGGCACGAGCGCAAGCCGCGGCCCCAGCCGGCGGAAACCGAGGGCCCGTGGACCGGCGATTGGCGTGCCACGCCAATCTGCGTATGGTCGGGCATTCAGATGCCGGAGCCAATGCCATGCCGTCGCCAGCACCCTACACGCCTCCCGGCGATCGCGCCGAATGGGAGAGTCTCGGCAGCTGCAGCCCTCGACGTTTCGAGGTGCAGAGCCTTGCCGCCGCCGCTGCCTTCGCCGAAGCGAGTGAAAGCAAGTGGCCGGCGTCGTTCTACTACCCCGACGGGCGATACGTCGGCATCGTCGAGTGGAACGAGAAGGGTCCGTGGAGCGAGGTCGCGGGGATGGTGCGCGCACGCGGTAGGCCGGCGGGCCTCGTGCTCGACGGTGGCCGCATCGCCGCGGAGTGGGGCGACACGCGCCGAGCCGACATGACGTTCTCCGTCGCCAAGAGCTACCTTGCTATACTTGCCGGCCTGGCGGTGGCGGACGGGCATATCGCCGACCTCGACCAACCGGTCGCCGCGACGGTCAGCGGGCCTTGGTTCCAGAGTGCCCACAACGCGCGGATCACCTGGCGGCACCTTCTGCAGCAGTCGAGCGAATGGGACGGCGTGCTCTGGGAGAAGTCGGATCAGGTCGACCACTACCGCCAGCTCGGTGCGGGAGCGGACAACAGCCGCAAGGGCGATCTCCGGCCGCGACAGCCGCCCGGCACCTTCTACGAATACAACGACGTCCGCGTGAACCTGCTCGCGCTGGCGCTGCTGATGCGGTTCAAGAGGCCGCTACCGGAGGTGCTGCGCGAGCGGATCATGGATCCCATCGGGGCCTCCGGCGAGTGGGAGTGGCATGGCTACCGTACGTCCTGGCTCGACGTCGATGGGCGCCGCGTGCAATCGGTCTCCGGCGGCGCGCACTGGGGCGGCGGCATGCTGATCTCGGCGCGCGACCAGGCGCGGCTCGGTCTGCTGGTGGCGCGGGGCGGGACCTGGGGCGGCCGCCAGCTGCTGCCCCCCGCCTACGTCGCCGAGATGCTGAAGCCGTCGCCGACGAACGCTGCCTACGGCTTCCTGTGGTGGCTCAACCGCGGCAAGGGGCGTCGCGCGGCCTGGAGCGAGGCCTGCGTCTCGGCCATGGGCGCGGGCACGAACCTGATCTGGGTCGATCCCGGGCGCGACATCGTCGCCGTGCTGCGCTGGATCGACAAAAGTGCGGTGGACGGGTTCCTCGACAGGCTGGCAGGGGCGATGAAGGGGTAACCGGCGATGGGAGCCCCGCCTCGCCATGGCCGATTGCTGCGCTATCGCGGCGCGGGCAGCAGCCGCCGCTTCTGAAACTCCCGGAGCGCATCCACCAGCATCGTCTCGGTGTCCATCACCTCGGTGAAGCCGGCCTGCATCAGCTTGATCGTCGAGGAGAAGGAGACGGGCGCCGGCTTGGTGCGGCCAAAGTTCATCTGCCAGTCGGCGTACTCGAAGGAGAGGCCGACGAGGCTTTTCAGATCCGGCGCTGCGAGGCCGTGCTTGGCGACGATACGTTGCCACTCGTCCTCGCGGGGCGCGATCTCGGCCGCGAGCGACATCGAACGATCCTCGCCCGGCATCATGCCCACGGCCGCCGCGATCGCCGGCCACACGTTGGGCCAGGAGAACACGTCGCCGTTGGCGACGTTGAAGGCCTCGTTCCGCGCTTTGTCGTTGTCGCCCGCCCACGCCATGGCCCGCGCCAGCAAGCCGGCATCGACAGCCTGGGAGACGCGGCCTGGCCCGCCCGGATAGTGCAGTGGCTCGCCACGCTCCTTCAGGACGGCGGCATAGACTCCGATCGCCGGGATCAGGTTCATCGCCGCACCGACCGAGTAGCCGCAGATGAGCACGGGCCGGAAAATCGTGAAGGCCCAGGGCTGACCGCGCTGACGCTCGCGGATGTAGTCCTCCTGTTGCCAATAGAAATTCGGCACGTCGCGCGCCTCGTCGCGGCCCTCGCGTGCGGGATACCTCATCGGCCGGACGTGAGAGCCGTAGGCCTTCGTGCCTTGCAGCAGCGAGACGTGGCATAGCCCCATCGCCACGCCGAGCAGCGGGTCCATGAGGTTGCGCAGCATGGCGTCGTTGACCGCGATCTGGTCGCCCTCCCGCCAACCGGCGACGAGCCCCGGCTTCTCGTAGAGAGCCGCGTAGACGACGTGCGTCACCTCCGGCAGGGCGCCGAAGATCTCCGCGCATCTGGCGCGGTCCTGAAGATCGACCGGGATGAAGCGCGCGCCGAACGTCTCGGCGGGCTTCCTGCGCGAGACGGCGATGACGCGCGTATCGGGTAGGCCCGCGAAATGCTGCATGGCTGCGTGGCCGACGAGGCCGGTGGCACCTGCGACGAGGATGGTCTTGGTGGGCATGTGGTGGCTTCCGATCAATCTCTTCGATCATCCAAGCGGGCGTCCGATGCCTCACCCCGCCACGAGCACCTTCTTTTTCACCATCCCCGCAATCTCCGCCGCGCTGTAGCCCGCCTCGGCCAGCACCTCGGCATTGTGCTGCCCGAGCGTGGGGGCGTGGCAGCGCAACCCGAGCCTCTGGTCCTCGTGGAAGGCGAACGGCATCGCCGGCAACTTCACAGGTTTGCCCTCGGCGCCGCCGGCCCGGTTGACGAACGTCTCGATGAGGCCGCTGGTCGCCATCAGGTGAGCGTCCTCGAACAGGTCCGAGGGCTTGCCCACTGGCGCCCACGAGCACGCACAACGCTCGAGCCGTTCGGCCACTTGCGCCTTGGCCAGCGGCGCGATGACCTCCTTCAGCCTCGGGATCAGCCACTCGCGCTCGCCGACGCGCATGAGGTTCGTCGCGAGGCGCGGGTCGGCGGCCAGCGCCTGCAATCCGAACTCCTCGACGAACCGCGCCCACTGCTGGTCGCTGGTGACGCCGATGAACAGCTCGCCGTCCTTGCAGGCAAACACCTCGTAGATCGCCCACGCGCCGCGCCGCGCCGGCATCGGCGGCATCTCCTGGCCGGTCGCGACGATGCCGGACATGTGCGACGCCATCAGGAACGCGGCGCTCTCGAACAGCGCCGACGATACCCGCTGGCCCTTGCCGGTCAGGTCGCGCTCCCGGAGCGCCGCCTGCACCGCGATGACACCGAACACCGCGCCCATGATGTCGATCACCGACGCCCCGGCGCGCAGCGGTCGTCCCGGCGGTCCGGTCATGTAGGCGAGGCCGGTGTGGAACTGCACCACCTCGTCGAGCGCGGGCCGGTGGGCGTAGGGTCCCGGCAAGTAGCCTTTGAGCGCCAGGTAGATGAGCCGCGGATTGAGCGTCTGCAGCACATCCCAGCCGCAGCCGAGCCGCTCCATGGTGCCGGGACCGTAGTTCTCGAGCACGATATCGGCTCCGGTCGCGAGCCGGTGGAATGCGGCTTGGCCCTCCGGCTGCTTCAGGTCGAGCGCAATGCCGCGCTTGTTCCTGTTGAAGGCCGAGAAGAAGCCCGCCGCGAAGCCCCCGAGGCCCCGCGTGTGATCGCCTTTCGGTGCCGGCTCGACCTTGATCACGTCGGCGCCGAGGTCGGCGAGCACCAGCCCGGCGGTGGGGCCCATGACGGTATGCGATAGCTCGAGCACGCGGATGCCGGAGAGGGGGAGAGCAGTCGTCGTCATGCAGGAGGCCTCGACGCGTCGGAGCAGGGCTGGTGGCGCTAGCGTGCACCATCCGGCGCGACACTTGAAGGGTCTCGCAGGCGGATGCCCCAGCTCAGCGCTGATCAAGACATCTTGATGGCCCGCGACGGCATTTTGGTTGGCGCCCGAGCATGGCTGATCGTACGACGGCTTATCGATCGATGGGCATCGATGAAATTTCCGGAATCGGGCGCTATGGACCTCTTGTTCGGCTACGGTGCCGGTCTGCTGACCCTCATCAATCCGTGCGTCCTGCCGGTGCTTCCGTTCATTCTCGGCGCGGCGGTCCAGGAGGAGCGGCTTGGCCCCCTGGCCCTTTGTGCCGGCCTCAGCGTGGCCTTCGTCGTCCTCGGCGTCGGCGTTGCGGCTCTGGGACCGGCGATCGGCCTCGATGCCGACGCGATGGCGAGGGTCGGAGCGGTCGCCATGATCGGCTTCGGCCTCGTCCTCCTCATTCCTGCGCTGAACGTGCACTTCGCGACCGCCACGGCGGGCATCGCAGGCCAGGCGTTCGCGCGCCGCGGCGCACTGCAGGGCCAGGGGCTCTCCGGCCAGCTCATCGGCGGCATGCTGCTCGGTGCCGCGTGGTCGCCGTGCATCGGGCCGACGCTCGGTGGCGCCATTTCACTGGCCGCGCAAGGCAAATCCCTGATCTGGGCCACGGCCATCATGGCCAGCTTCGCCGCGGGAGCATCCACCGTCATCCTCGCGCTGGCCTACGGGACGCGCGAGGCGCTGTCCCGCCGCCAGGAGCAGTTACGGGGGCTCGCCGGCCGCTCGAAATCGATCCTCGCTGCTGCGCTGATTGCGGTCGGCCTCGCCATGCTCTTCGGCCTGCATCAGCGGATCGAAGGCTGGGCATTGAGCGTGCTGCCCATCTGGCTTCAGGAGCTTTCGGTGTCTTTGTGAGACCTCACCAACGGGAGAAGGAGTGAAAACGTGCGCAACGTCGTTGCGGGGCTGCTCGCCCTGATGCTGATGATCGTGATGGCGCGCATGCCGGCCACCGCCGGCAGCGACACCGTCGCCTACACGCCGGGCGTGATCAAAGCGGCTGTCGCCAAGGGAGAGACCGTCCTGATCCATTACAAGTCGACGTGGTGACCCGTTTGCGCACAGCAGGAACGCGTGCTGCAAAGGCTCCGTGAGAGCCTGCCCCACTACAACAAGGCCGTCACCTTCGTCCTGGTCGACTGGGACACCTTCAAGAGCCACGAGGTCACCACCAGTCGGAAAATCCCCCGGCGCTCGACCTTCGTGCTGATCAAAGGCGGCAAGGAGATCGATCGTCTGGTTGCCGAGACCGCCGAGGAGCGCATCAAGGCGATGCTCGACCTCGCGGTGAAGTAGCGCGTTGCCAACGAGCGAGCCTCGGAGGGTGTCAGACACCCGGCCCGATTGCTGCGGTTGGGGCCGTCACGCCTTGGCCGGCGTGTCTGACACCACGATTTCCTCGCTTGGTGTCGATGAGCACGGGTGGAGGACGCCGTCCGGCCACGTGATTGATTGGATACGGCAGCCTCGCGGCGCTCTCCGACGGCATTTCGGGGGATCGAGAAGTTGGCTGCCTGCGGAGATTAGCGAGGTTTGACCGGAGCCTCGGAGGGTGTCAGACACCCGGCCCGATTGCTGCGGTTGGGGCCGTCACGCCTTGGCCGGCGTGTCTGACACCACGATTTCCGCAGATGATGCCCCGATCCCGGAAGAGACGCCTGGTCGTCAAGGTCCAATGCATTTGGTTGGCGGAGTCGACGGACTCGACAGCTTGTCGCTGGTCCACCGGACACTGGCCCGCACGTCGGGATATGTTTCAGTCGTCCCTTGGAAGACGTTTCAAGACCAAATCGAGCGGGGAACCGCCCTGTGACGGGTTCGGATTGACAGAACGCAACTCATCACCTGCGATCGAGAACGTGCGGACCTGCTTGGTGCCTTCGTAGTCGGGAAATGTACTGCCCCGGATTTTGAGCACGAAGACATTTTTGCCCTCGTCGACCGTATACGAGCCAAAGTAGGCGATCGTGCCCAGAACGGTGTCCTTGAATTCCTCGGGCGTGCCTTGAAGTCGATTGCCGCTCGCGTACTTGGCCCGACCCGGCCGCGAGTTGAAGAGCACGAAGTTCCCATCAGGGTGGAACATGAGCACTCCGTTCGGTGTCGGTCCGAAGACGTCGGCCCGAGTGCCATCCTTGCGACTGACGGCCGTCACGACAAAGCTCCAAGTGCCAACGAGCTGAGCCTTGAGCGACGGCTGTTGTCCCAAAGAAGGGGATGGTGTGGCGAGCACGCTCGCCAGGGCCAGAATCACGAGAATATAAGATTGCTTTCTGAGCTGCATGGCTTCCTCGGCGAGATCTAGAACCGCAAGTGCGACTGAGCGGGAGCGTGCATGACAGTCTCGTCAACAAAGGATATAGAGAAAAGCCCCTATCTACCTATACGGCAATAGGCTTGCTCTATGGCGCGACAGATCGATTGGGATCGGCAGCTCAGCCGCCGGCTGAAGCTTCGCGAACTTGACGTGTTCATTGCGGTAGCCAAGCACGGGAGCATGGCGCGGGCTGCCATCGAGCTTGGACTTACTCAGCCCTCAGTGTCGGAAATGATGGCCAATCTCGAGCGCGCTCTAGGCCTGCGCTTGCTCGACCGGAGCACCAAGGGTGTCGTTCCGACAATCTATGGACAGACGCTTCTTCGGGGAAGCGTGGCCGCCATCGACGACCTGCAGCAAATGATTAAGGCGTTAGAGGCACTGGCTGACCCGACCGCCGGAGAGGTGAAGGTGGGCTGTCCCGAGACCGTCGCGGTGCTCCTTCCTCCTATTGTCGAGAGATTGTCGCGCACCCATCCGCGCGTACTCGTGCACATGTCGGACATCGTGGCCCCCACGCTGGACATTCCTCAGCTTCGAGATCGCACTCTTGATGTCGCGATCGTAAGATTCGCCGGCCCGGCCGAACAGCACGCATTTGTGGAGGACTTCGACGTCGACGTGGTCTTCAATGACGAGTTGGTCGTCGTTGCAGGTAAGAATAGCCGATGGGCCCGCGATCGACATGTCGACATCGAGAGGTTGGCAGATGCCCCTTGGGTATTGCCGCCATTGACGACGTCGAACAGCAGGACAGTGTTCGAGGCCTTTCGCGAACGCGGTCTTGGGCCACCGCGCATCGCTATGGCAACATTCTCCGTGCATCTGCGCACGATTATGGCCGCCAAAGGCTCCCACGTCAGCGTGCTTCCGCAGTCCATCGTGCCTTTCACGGCCGAACGATCAGGCATCATGGCCCTCCCCATCAAATTACCGAAGCACGATTTTCCATTGGCGATCGTCACGTTGAGGCGCCGGATGCCCAACCCCGTCGTTCAGCTATTCATCAAGCATGCGCATTCAAGTTTGAGGGCAAATGCAATGCTTAGGCGCACGCGGTCACGTGCTTAATTGAGAAGAGGATCGGTCTTCGCGGAGCGAGGTGCGTGAGGCGAAGGCAGTTCGGATGCTCCCACCGGAAGCCGACACGAGCGATCCAGCATGCTTGGTCGACTGCGTCGTCATTTGTGGGTCGCTTGCACACATCCGGGGCATTCCGACGGCAGGACCACCCCCGGCTTCGGACACGATCCGCAGCCTGGCAAGCCCCGTCGATCGCTCGAGCAACCCACCGTCGCTCCCGGCCGCGAACCAGGGAGGCCCGCGGCATCCCCGGTCCTCCGCTGGGCCGTCACGCCGCCTTCTTCCGGAACGCGTCCAGGCTGCCGGCGTGGATCAGCTCGCTCGGCAGCTGGTGACCGACGATCGCCTCGGCCATGCGGCCGACCTCGATCAGCTTGTCGAGATCGACGCCGGTGTGGACGCCCATCTCCTCGCAGAGCAGCACCAGCTCCTCGCTGCAGATGTTGCCGGCGGCGCCCTTCTGGCCCGCGAACGGGCAGCCGCCGAGGCCGCCGACGGTCGCGTCGAACTGGGCGACGCCCATCTTCATCGCGGCGTGGGCGTTGGCGATGGCCATGCCGCGGGTATCGTGGAGATGGAGACCGATCGTATGCGACGGCCACCGGCTGCGCACGGCGCCGAGCACCTTCTCGAGGCGCGGCGGGATGGCCCAGCCCATGGTATCGGCGAGCGAGATGAGCTCGATCGTGGCGCCAGCCTCCTCGGCCAGCTTGAAGCCGTCGGCGACCCGCTCGACCACCTGCTCGGGCTTGACGTCGCCCGAGTAGTTGCAGCCGAACGCCGCCATGATGCCGATGCGCTTCACCGGCACGCCGCGCTCCTGGTGCAGCGCCGTCTGCTTGCGCATGGCCTCGTAGTTCTCGGCGAGCGTGCGGTTGAGGTTCTTCTTGCAGAAGCCTTCGGTGGCCACGAGCGAGATCGATCCCGACAGCTTGAGCTTGTCCTTGAACGCGAGCGCCCGATCGAGGCCCGAGGCGTTGAACCAGAGCGCGGTATAGTCCACGCCGGGCTTGGCCTTGAAGCCGGCGACGGTCTGCTCGGCGTCGGCCCACTGCGGCACGACGCGCGGTGAGACGAACGAGCAGACCTGGATGTGATGCAGCCCGGTCTCCGCCAGTGCCTCGATCAGCCTGATCTTGTCGGCGGTCGAGATGGGGCCCGGCTCGATCTGGAAGCCCTCGCGGGGGCCTTCCTCGTGCACGGCGACGTGTTTCGGCAGATCGGACATGTGGACGTCTCCTCGCGGTCGGCAGGACGGACCAGAAGCGTCCATCCGGCAGGAACATTCTGGCTCCGGACGAGAATGCGGCCGGCCCGGCCTTCTTGTCGAGGTGGTTGTTGGCAGCCGGCCCGGCTGGCGCCGAGGACCGCGGTAAACGAATTCTCAGCGATGCGCGGGCAGACTGCCGCACTCGGAGCTGATCTCAGGGAGAGCCGGCACGTGCCATGATGCCCGTCGCAAGCACTGCTCAGGCCGCAAATCCGGCAGCGTTCGATGCCCGTCTGCCGGCCGCCATCATGCTCGGCGGCAGCCTGAACGGGCTGGCGGTGCGAATCGTCGAGGAGCTGGCTGCCAACGGCTTCACCTCGCTCAGCCTGGGGATCGGGCCTTTCCAA
This sequence comes from Hyphomicrobiaceae bacterium, assembly GCA_033764055.1. Taxonomy (GTDB): domain Bacteria; phylum Pseudomonadota; class Alphaproteobacteria; order Rhizobiales; family Hyphomicrobiaceae. The sequence goes on along the minus strand of JANRJI010000087.1, from coordinate 19,755 downwards.
CTCATTGCGCTGCTGGTCGCGGCCCGGCTGTGCCTGTCGCCGGATGCGTCGGAGCACAGGCTTCCCGGATGGCTGCACGCGGCGGCCGTCGTACTCCTGCTGGTCCCAAGCAGCTCGTTCTCATGGCTGGTCGTGGCGCTCTACGCAGCGGCGCAGGCCTGTGCCGCCTCCGGCAGGCAGCGCACCGGGGCTGCCGTGTTCCTGGCTGTCGCCCTCTGTGCGATCTGGTCGTCGGTCGCCCTCAAATGGCTGGCCGCCCCCGTCACCGCGGCCGAGGCCTACGTCGTGGGCCAACTCGTCGGGCTGGTGAGACCCGATATCGTCCAGTCCGGAAACGTCATCGGCATCCCCGATCAGCACAACCTCGTGCTGATGACCGCCTGCACGACCGCCGACGCCTTGCCATGGGCCGCCCTGGCCCTCGTGTCGGTGGCGCTGCTGCTCGGCAATCCCGAGCCAAGGCGCACGTTCGCTGCCGTGGCCATTCTGGCCGTTGCCTATGCGCTGGCCAACGCCGCCCGGTTGGGGGCGATGTCCTGGTCGGGAGACATGTATGCGTTGATCCACGGGCCCATCGGCCGCAATGTCTTCGACTTGCTCCAGACCGTTGCCGTGCTGGGATTGGGCAGCTGGGCGAGCCGGCCATGATCTCCCTCCGGGCGCGGCTCGCAGCCGTCGTTGTAATGCTGGCCGCAGGGCTCTGCCTGAAGGCGGCACGTTACGCCGGCACGTCCGAGGCTTCCGAGGCCGAGGCAGCGGAGCGTGTGTCCGCGGTGATGACGGCCCACGGATGGACGGCGGCCGGTCCCATCCAGCGACGCGCGGGCGGCTTCTACAGCCGGCTGGTCTTCGAGCGCCCAGACTGCCCGAGGCCCGTGCTGGTGGCCTTCCTGTCCGGCAATGCAGAAAGCGCCGAGCTGGTCCGGCTCGATCACGCGGGCGAGGTCGCCTTCGTTCAGGACGGCTCGGTGGTGGCAGCGCCGAGTGGTCTGCATCGGCAATTGGCGGCGATCCGGCACGGTGCCGGGCGCTGGCTCGGGCGGCCACAGGCGAGCCCCCTGCCCGTCCTTGCCGTCTGGCCCGCGCCCGATGCCGGCCTCGACGTCTGCAAGGGGCCGGCAGCCTCGGCGTGGACCGCCGTGGAGCGTGCGGCTGTCGCGCAAGCGGCGGCACTGACCGTCAACGAGCCGTGACCGGGGCTGAACCCGAGCCATTCATCGCCGTTGCATAAAGGTGGATCGGGCGACATCAGAAAGTATTAAGCCGAACGTGCGACCTTTCGGACAGTCTGGAAATGTTAGCACAGTCATGACGGAGAGCGGGAAATGAGGCGGGCTCGAGCTGCGGCTGCCATCGCTCTGGCCTGCTTCGTGGCCATCTGGGCGTGTCCTTCGGATGCCGACCCTGGCGGCAAAGGCAAGGGCGGCGGCAATGCCTTTGGCAAGGGTTTCAGCGGTGGCGGCGCAGGTGGCGGCGGTGCTGCTCCCCTGCCCCTCCTCGGCATGACTCTCCTCGGCCAGGTGGCTGGCGCTGGCGGCCTTTATCTTCTGTGGCGGCGCCGTCGCCAGAAGGACGAGGCTGGCTCGCGCTGAGCGCGGCTACCGGTCCGCATATTTTCCGAGCACGCGTCGCGCTTCGACGACTGCCGCATCGGCGATGGCAGCCTGACCCTCGGCGGTCGGGTGAAACGCGCCGGAGTAGAGGCTTGCCAGCAGCACCTGCAGCCAGCTCATGGTCTTCGCCGGCATCGCCTTCGGGAATGCCGACTGCGCCGCGTGGAAATGCCCCGTCATGAAAGCGTCGTTCGGCGTGCGGAACCATCGCTGGCGGGAGGCGTAGGGGCGCCAGCTGGCCGGGTTGTAGGGCTCCCAATCGCCGTTGATCTTGCGGGGCAGCCGCAGGTCGTCCGCGGTGGAGACGGCACGCTCGATCCAGCCGGCACAAATGCTGCGTCCGTTGAACCGCGACCTGTGTCCGTTGACGAAACTCCAGCCGTGCTGGCGGCTCGCCGATTTCATGATCGAGTCGAGCCGGTCGGCCGCGGTCATCGAGTCGCGTGCCTTCTGCTCCGACAGCTCGAAGTCCGGAGCGACCGTCATCCCCGCCCGACTGTCGGGGCACACGGCGCGCCCGTCGTCCAGCAGCGTCAGTGCCGGGTAGCCGACGAGCAGCACCCGATCTGCCTCTTTCCACGGGATGTGAAGCAGATTGTGCAGGGCCCGATTGAGCGATTTGTAGCGGTCGCCCAGCCCGTCCAGCAGCTTCTGTGCCTCCGCATGGCCATGCACCTCTCCCATCCAGCCGCCGACCCGGCGCAGGAGGGACTGATCCGCCAGCACGGCGTTGGCCACGAGCCGCGAGAATCCGACATCGTTTCCGCCGATGGAGACCAGCAGCAGGTCGATCCGCCGGGCATGCTCTGGGTCGCATTTCCTGAGCACCAGCCCGCCCTGCAGCTCCGGCACCTTGCCACCGATGTGATAGGCCTCGGGCAGGTCGTAGTTGCGCGCCGGCCGCTTGCCGCATTGCTCTTGGGCGATGGCCGATACTTGGGAGAGGTCAGGCGGTGTCGGCACCCACTCGTGGCCGCGGTATCGCAGGAAGATGCCGCGCACGATCTCGGCCCCCGAGCACGCGAAATTGACGAACGTGACGGCCCGCTGCGGGCTCTCGATGGCGAGTTGCAGCGCCACCCTAAGTTGATGAGAGTAGAGCGAACGGTGGCAGGCCTGGTCCAGCCAGCGTGGATTGGCATCCTGGAACTGCTTGTCGCCGATCGTCTTCCAGTCGCCGGCGCGCGCGGGATAGCCGGAAAGCTGGCCGCTGGCCGGATCTCCGTAGTCGGTGGTCCGTTCCTTCGAGAAGCGCACGGGAACGTCGGGATTGCCCTCGCCCGAGCCGAAGCTGTCGCCCATCCCGACGATCAGCACGTCTTCGACCCTGACGTCGGTTTGCGCCACCTCGCGCGCGCCGACCTCGACCGAGATGCGGGCGCCCTTCGGGTAAGGCACCTCGAGCTTGACCGCCACGTCGCACGGCACGGTCAGCGCCGTCCCACGGGCATCGCGCGGTGTCGTCAGCCAGGTGCAGTCGACCTTGCCGGCGTCGGGCACACTGTTGAGCTCGGCGACGATGGTGTGGGCGGTCGGCTGCATGTAGTCGGGCACGCTCTTGCAGGCGTGGCGGTTGAGCTGCGGCTCCCAGCACGTCTGGTCGAGCATGGTGGCCGCCCAGCCATCGGTGCCATGCCGTTCAGCCAGCGCACGCTCCGAGGAGAGGATCGGCGTCTGCCGCTCCTCGTCCGACAGGGCAAGGAACGTGGCCCGGTGGGTCTCGGTGTGCTTCGGATCGGTGAAGAATCGGAACGGGTTCTCGAGCCGCCATGCGATCGCCGGCTCGGCTGCAGCCGGGATCGGACCCAGCAGGGCCGCCAGCGCGATGACCGCGATCTGCAGCAGCGTAGTGCGCGCCTTCATCGCTCTCGCTCCAGGCTGGTTGTCAGAAACGACCCGTGGCATGTGCGAGCCCGATCCGTATCACCCGGTGAAGCGGGTTGACGTTGGCCGCAAGGTCGAGGCGAGGCCCTGGCCTCTGAGCCCGAAAATATGGCTCGACCATGGCGAGCGGCAGCAGAGTGGCCCAGGCATCGCTCGAGATGCCCCTCGCCAGCGCCCTTGCCTCGGACAGGTGCGAGCGGGCGTGTGCGGTGAGATCTCCTGCCACCGCGGCGATCGCCTGCGCGACCTCGGCCGTCGGTGGCACCGTCGCCAAGTCGTCGGGATCAATGCCGGCAGCCCTGAGCCGATCGGCCGGCAGCGGCAGGCCGCCATTGTGATATAGCGTCGGCAGGCGTCCGAGCGCCCGGGCAATGCCGTAGGCGCGCCCGGCGGCACGAGCAAGGGGGTCCGTCGCTTCCGGCCCGAGGCCCGCGACGGTAACCGCCAATCGGAAGCAGTTGCCCTCGGTCTGATCGAGATAGGCCCAGAGCCCCTCGTCGTCCGACGGCAAGCCGCCGCTCAGATCGAGCTCACGAGCTTCCAGCATGGCCTCCACGAGCGCCATGTCGAGACCGCGGCGTCGGACGGCACGGGCGAAGGCATCGGCCACCGGATGACCTGTGCGAGAGCCGTCCCTGGCCGCCGCTGCGAGCACGTCCCGCCACCACTGCAGGCGGATCGAGCCAAGCATGGGCTCGCTCACCGAGGCGGGGATGCGCCCGATCTCGGCTGCGAAGGCTGCGATGGCAACGAGATCGGACCTCAGAGCGGCCGGCGCAAGTGTTGCCGCAATATAGCGATCCGGCTCGCCCCGCATGGCCGCGTCACGCAAGGCGGCCGGGATGTCGCCTTCTTTGTCGTGGCTGGGCAGCCTCGCCACGTCAATAGATGTGGGCTGCCGCCACCATCACGAACGTGACGGGCACGGCCAGCACGAGGTTGACGCCAGCCGCCAGCCGAAGCCGCTCGCGGGCCGCTGCTACCGTCGCATCGTCCTGGCGCTCGGCATCGAGCACGACGCCGAGGCTCGGCCAGATGACCAGGTGAACCAGCGCCCACATCGCCAGTCCGCCGATAACGCCACCCCAGAGCATGGCACCCCGCAAGGTCGGAATGTAGACGGCAGAGGGGAACACCAATCGGTCGAGGACGTAGCCCGTCGTTGCGAGCAGCACGATGCCGCTGGCGAGGGTCAGATGCGAGGCCATCCGGAACAGCATGGCGACGCGCGGCACCACCAGCCGCATCAGCGCTCGCCGTCCCGCATCGTCGGCGGCACCGAGCGCCGCAAGCTGGATGAAGTTGACGAACCAGATCATTCCGACCCACAGCATCGCCGATCCGATGTGCACGTAGCGGGCGAGGAACGAGGTCAGCCCGAGGCCGTCGCTCGGGCGGTCCAGCATGCCTATCACGAGTGCGATCGCGGCAATCGCGCCGCCCAGGGCAAGGGCGCTTGTGGGCTTTGTCAGCAGCCCCTTCATTCGTGGCACTCCACTAGTCGACTGCAATCAGGGCGGCGGCGACCCGTCGCCCTTCGGCAATCAGAATGTTCCATGTTCGGGCGGCTGCGCCCGTCGACATCACGTCAAGGCCGATGCCGGCCTCGGCGAGGGCCCCGCGAACGCGCGCCGAGGGCATGCTGTGCGTCCGACCCGTCCCGAGCAGCAGGAGCTCGATCTTGCCGCCGAGTGCGATCACGGCGGCGAGCGCATCTGGCGTCACGGCACTCACTTCGCCGGGCTCCCAGGCCTCGATCGCGTCCGGCAGGCAGATGATCGATCCCCTGTGGCTCATCCCTGCGAACCGGAAGCCGCCGTTGCCGTAGGCCTCGATCGCAGCCATGCCCGGATAGCGCGGGGTCTTCGCCGGCTCGCTCATGATCCTCGCCTGCTCGACGCATCCCGCTGCCTCAAGCGCCCTTCACCGCCGCCTTCTCCTCGGGGCCGACCACGGTCTCGCGGCGAACGCCGAGGTACTCGAGGACCGGAGCGGCGATGAAGATCGACGAGTATGTGCCGACCACAACGCCGAACAGCATGGCGAAGTTGAAGTTCCTGATCACCTCGCCGCCGAAAAAGAACAGCGCCAACAGCACGGCGATGGTGGTGGCACCGGTCAGGATGGTGCGCGACAGCGTCTCGTTGATCGAGAGATTGAGCAGGTCGTGCAGCGGCATCCGCTTGTATTTGCGCAGATTCTCCCGGATACGGTCCGACACCACCACCGTGTCGTTCACCGAGTAGCCGAGGATCGTCAGCAGCGCCGCGACGATGGACAGGTCGAATTCGAACTGGAACAGCACGAACAGGCCTACCGTCAGCAGCACGTCGTGCGTCAATGCGATCACCGTCCCGAGCGCGAACTGCCACTCAAAGCGGAACCAGACGTAGAGAATGATGGCGCCGATGGCCGCCAGCACGGCCAGCGTTCCCGTCCACCGAAGCTCGGCCGAGACGGCGGGACCCACCACCTCGACGCGGCGAAGCTCGAAGCCCGAGCCCAGCGCGTCGGTGACCTTCTTCAGAGCCAGCTGCTGTTCCTTCTCGCCACCGGGCTGTTGCTCGATACGGATGAGGGCGTCGGACGGCGCGCCGAACTCCTGTATCTGCACGCCACCGAGCCCGATGCCACCGAGTTTGGTGCGCAGCGACCCGATATCGACGGGCTTGTTGCCGATATCCTTGATCTCGATCAGCGAGCCGCCCTTGAAGTCGACGCCGAAATTCAGGCCCTTCACGAAGAACAGCAGCAGCGACGCCACCATCATGACGACCGACGCGCCGAAACAGATGTCGCGCCAGCGCATGAAGTCGATGCGCGTGCCGTGCGGAAAGAAGTCGTAGCCCTTGAAGTCGGGGATCAGGAACATTGTGCCCTCCGGGGCTAGATCGGCACGGCGATCTTCTGCGGCCGGCCGCGCTGCCCCTTGAGCCAGAGCGCAACCAGATACCGCGTGATGACGACGGCCGTGAACACGGACGTGAAGATGCCGATGGACAGCGTCACAGCGAAGCCGCGGATCGGACCCGAGCCGAGCCAGAACATCAGCAGCGCGGCCGCCAAGGTCGTCAACTGGCTGTCGACGATCGTCACCATCGCCCGGCTGAAGCCGGCCTCGATGGCGCTGATCGCCGTTCGCCCGGCACGGAGCTCCTCGCGGATCCGCTCGTAGATCAGGACGTTGGCGTCGACGGCCATGCCGATCGTCAGCACCAGGCCGGCGATTCCCGGCAGGGTCAGCGTGATCCCGATGCCCGACATCAGCGCGACGATCAGGATGCCGTTCACGAGTAGCGCGATGACGGCAAAGATGCCGAACGTGCCGTAGGCGGCGATGGTCATGATGATGGTGGCGATGCAGCCGATGAGGCCGGCGAGCGAGCCTGCGGCGATCGAATCGGACCCGAGCGACGGACCGACCGTACGCTCCTCGGCGATGTCGAGCTTGACCGGCAGGGCACCCGACCGCAGCTGCACGGCGAGTGCTGTCGCGCTCTCGACGGTGAACCGGCCGGAAATCTGCCCCGTGCCGCCGAGGATGGCGCTCTGGATGACCGGCGCCGAGATGACCTTGTCGTCGAGCACGATCGCGAACGGACGGCCGATGTTGGCCTGCGTATAGCGGCCGAACTTGCGAGAGCCCTGTTGGTTGAACCGGAAGTTGATCACGGGCTGGTTGGTCTGCTGGTCGAAGCCTGGCTGGGCGTCGGTCAACTCCTCGCCCGCCACGACCGGAACCTCGCGCAGCAGATACGGTGGCGCCCCCGGCTCGTCCGAAGGGTAGACCCGCCATCCCGCCGGCGCTCGGCCCTGCTGCGCGTCCTCCGCCGTCATGCTCGGGTGGACCTCGTGGAACGTCAGCTTGGCCGTCGAGCCGAGCAGGTCCTTGAGCTTCTGGACGTCCTTCAGGCCTGGGTATTGGATGAGGATGCGATCCGCGCCCTGGCGAACGACGGTGGATTCAGCTGTGCCCAGAGCATTGATGCGCCGGTTGATGGTCTCGATGGCGGCGCCGGCGGCGTTGCTCACCCGCTGGATGAACCCCGGCTCGGTCGGCGCGATCGTGATCAGCCCGTTGTCGCCGCGCTTGATGTCGATGTTGCTGGCGCTGGTCCCGAGGGCGAGGTTGCCGACCTGCTCCTGCAGCCGGCGCAGCTCGCGGATGGCCCTGTCCATCTCCTCGGGCTTCGTCAACTTGACCACGACCGAAGAACCCTGGATGGTCACGCTGGCGGCAATTTTCGCGTCGTTTATGAGTGTCTTACGCGCGTCCTCGCGCAGGCTCTGCAACCAGTCCTTGCGCAACTGCGCCGAATCCATGGACAGTAGAAGATGAGCGCCCCCCTGCAGATCGAGACCGGGCGGGATCTGACGCTTCGGAAGCCAGCTCGGCCACGTCTCCACCGTCTCTCGCGAGAACATGTTCGGCAGGGCGAACAGGACGCCGAGAAGGCAGACGCCGAGTATGGCGAGCGATCTCAGGCGCGAGAAATGCAGCATAGTGGGTCACCATTCCTTGTGGCCGGGGCAGCGAGGCGAGGATATGCCCTGCTCAGGTCGCTTCCTTGACCGGCTCGCCCTTGCCGCGCACTTCGGCGACGGCGCCGCGGGTCACGCGCAGGCGCATCTGCTCGTTGAGCTCGACCTCGAGCTCGTTGTCGCCATCCTTCGCCTTGACGACCTTGCCGATGAAGCCATTGCCGAGGACGACCGTGTCGCCGCGGCGGATGGCCGAGATCATCGCACGCCGGTCCTTCTCCTTCTGCTGATTGGGCCGGATCACCAGGAAGTAGAAGATGGGGATCATCAGCGCCAGCGGAATGAGCATGCTGGTGAGCGGGTCGCCGCCGGGCGACTGAGCGTAGGCCGGAGTGATGAACAGCATCGGAGGGGATCCTTGGCATGGCGCACCGACGGCCATTTCAGGCGCAAGCGCGCTCGGCGAGCGCGGCGCCCAGGGGGAATGGTCGGCTGCGGGCGGGACTATAGTGCCCGCGGCCTCGTTTGCAACCGGAATGCCCGTTTCGTTGGCGCGGCGCGATCCCGGTCCAGGCCGACGCTGTGGCCGGCGCTCCGCCTCCTCCGGCGCAGCATCAGCCCGGCAGACGCGGCCCAGGTCGGCGCGAGACGACCCGATCGTACATGACGATGGCACCCGCCATGGCCACGTTGATGCAGAACCGGGTCGGGATCCTCACGGCCATGTCGCAGCGTGCGAGCAACTCCGGCGACAGCGACCCCATCTCCGGCCCGAGCACGTAGGCGGCCTGCGACGGATGCCTGAAAACCGGCAGGTCCACGGCGTCGTCGAGCAGCTCCACCCCGACCAGCTTGCAGCCGCGGGGCAGTGCCATCTCGTCGACCGTCCGCCAGTCATAGTGTGGCAGATGCAGCCCACTCCGGGACGTGTCTGCGAACGCCTCCTGCGCCGAGTAGACGGCGCCGATGGTGAACGTGAAGGCGGCGCCGAAGGCATGGGCCGAGCGCATCAGGTTGCCGAGGTTGAGACTCTTGGACATGCGCTCGGCACCGATGGCGAAATAGCCGCGGCTGCCGGAGTCGAAGTGCTGGTTCATGCGAGGCCTGCTGCCGTGTGCCGTGGTCCTGTCGTGAGGCACCACGGGTTCTCGCAGGCTCCCTAGGACAGCGGCGCGGCCGCTGCCAACAATTTTCCGCATCTCCGACTGCGCCGGCCCGGCAAGAGAGACCCTCCGGGCTGGCATCTGCCTTGGAGCCGCTCGTGCGACTACTCCGCCGCCGCCTGCTTGGGAGCCATGGGCTCCCACTTCTGCACGACCGGGAGGACCTCCTTGGCGAACAGCTCGAGGCCGCGCTTCGACACCTCGAACGGTGTGCCGCCGAATCGGAACGCGACGTTCATCTCGAAGTCGCCGAGCAGCCTGCGCCGCTCCTCCAGACCGCGCAGCACCTTGTCCGGAGTGCCCCAGCTCGCGGCCTTCATGAAGCCCTCGACCGCGGCCGGCAACCCGCCGCCCTTGCGGGCGATCTCGGCCTTCTGCTGGTAGCTGTCGTAGCCCTTCACGCTCTTGAAGTGCTCACCGAGGAACTCGTAGTGGTAGAAATTCGATTCCACGAACTTGCCCTGGTATTTCCGCGCCTCGTCCTCGCACGCGGCGAGGTCCGTGCTCATCACCGCGAACTCGGTCAGCATCGGCATCGGCGGCTTGGTGCCATGATACTTCTGGTGCAGCTCGCGCCCCCGATCGATCATCGGCTTGCGCATCTCCCACGGACGATCAGCGAACATCACCATGTGGGCGCCGAGCTTGGCCGCGGAATCGATCGAGTCCTCGCTCGAGGCGACGGCGTAGATGCGGCCGTCCATGGAGTGCTGCGGCCGCGGGCGGATCTCGGTGCGCGGCTGCTTGTAGAATGGCCCGTTGCCTTCGATGAAGCCCGTCTTGAGCGCGTTGACGATCATGTTCGCGGCCTCGTCGAAACGCCCGCGCGACTCGCCCATGTCGAGGCGGAATGCCTCGAACTCGCGCCGCGCGAGGCCGCGGCCCATGCCAAACCGCAGACGCCCGCCCGATAGCATATCGAGTACGGCGGCGTTCTCGGCGACCCGCAGCGGATCGTGCCACGGCAGAATGACGGCCGCCGTGCCCACGTCGATGTCGGGGCACTTGGCGGTCAGGTAGGTCATCAGCTGGATGTTGTCGGGCACGAACGAGTAGTCGTTGAAATGGTGCTCGGCCGACCAGAGGCAGTTGAATCCGAGGTCGGCGGCCATGCGCGCCAGCCGGATCTCCTCGTCCCACACCTGCTTGTCGGGGCAGCTCTCCCAGCCGTAGCTGGCGAACACCATCATCATGCCGACATCCATCACGCGTCTCCCGGGCTCGTTGTTGCGTTCATGCGGGCATGCTTCCACGTGCCCGTGGATGTCGCAAGCATGGTCGCAGACTCCGTCGGGCAGGTGCGGCCATGCTCTGCTCTGTCACAATAGTGCAGCACGCCGCCAATCTACTGGCATGCTGGACGTAACTGCCGACTGGGACCTCGCGATGACCAGCAAGACCCCGAAATCCGCGGCCAAGCGGCCGCACGCCTCCTCACCCCAGAAGGGGCCCCATGAGGCAGCCGCCGCCGACCAGCCCCCTCCGCCGAGTGCAGCCGCCATCGAGGCCGAGCTCGTGGACAGCTTCGACGAGGAGCTGGAGATGGAGCTCGACGACGACCGGCTGGATCAGCTCCTCGGCGACGGAGCCTATTCCGATGCGACACCCGGCTCGCTGGATCGGCGCTTCTATTTCAAGGAGCTGTTCCGCCTGCAATGCGAGCTGGTCAAGCTGCAGGACTGGGTGCAGCACAAGGGCCTCAAGGTCGTCGTCGTGTTCGAGGGGCGCGATGCAGCCGGCAAGGGTGGCGTCATCAAGCGCATCACCCAGCGCCTCAATCCGCGGGTCTGCCGGGTGGTCGCGCTTCCGGCGCCGAACGAGCGCGAGCGGACGCAGTGGTACTTCCAGCGCTACGCCGCGCATCTGCCGGCCGCCGGCGAGATCGTCCTTTTCGACAGGTCCTGGTACAACCGGGCAGGGGTCGAGCGCGTCATGGGTTTCTGCAGCGAGGCCGACGTCGAGGAGTTCTTCCGCACCGTCCCGCAGTGGGAGACGATGCTGGTGCGCTCGGGCGTCGTCCTCATCAAATACTGGTTCTCGATTACGGACGAGGAGCAGCACCTCCGCTTCACGATGCGCATCAGGGACCCCATGAAGCAGTGGAAGCTGTCGCCGATGGACCTCGAGTCGCGCCGGCGTTGGGAGGCCTACACCAAGGCCAAGGAGGAGATGCTGGACCGGACCAACATCCCCGAGGCCCGCTGGTGGATCGTCGAAGGTGTCGACAAGAAGCGGGCGCGGTTGAGCTGCATCGCGCACCTGCTCGAGCAGATTCCCTATGCCGATGTCGAGCACCCGCCCGTCCAGCTGCCGCCCCGCGTGCGCAATCCGGACTATGTACGCCGTGATCTGCCGCCGGAGCTCTACGTGCCGGAGCGATATTGAGCCGCGCCGCGCCTGCTCCGTCGCCTCCTCTGCCTTCCTCTTGCCTCCTGGCGCCGCTGCGGCGCATGCTGGCGCAAAGCTAGCGGCTCCAGGAGGCGGTCATGGACTTCAAAGGCAAGGTTGCGGTGGTGACGGGCGCCGCCAACGGTATCGGACGGGCGACGTCGCTCGGCTTTGCCCACCATGGCGCCAAGGTCGTCCTGGTGGACCGCGACGGCGACGGCGCCAAGGCTGCGGCAGGAGCCATCAGGCAGCTCGGCGGCGAGGCCATCGGGGTGGCCGCGGACGTCACACGGAGCGCCGATGTCGCCGGCTACGTCAAGGCGGCGCTCGATGCCTACGGTCGCATCGACTGCTTTCACAACAACGCCGGCATCGAAGGCGTGGTGAAGCCCATTCACGAGTATGACGAGGCGGTCTTCGACCAGCTCATGAATGTCAATGTGAAGGGCGTCTACCTCGGCCTGAAGCACGTCATCCCGGTGATGATCAAGCAGCGCTCGGGCGCGATCGTGAACACCGCCTCGATCGCCGGCCTGATGGGCTCGCCCAACATGAGCCCCTACGTCGCCTCCAAGCATGCCGTGATCGGCTTCACCAAGGCCGTCTCGGGAGAGGTTGCGGGCTACGGCATCCGGGTCAACGCCGTGTGCCCGGGTCCGGTCGACACCCGCATGATCAAGTCGGTGACGGAGCAGGTCAGCCCGGGCGACGCCGAGGGCGCGGCACAGCGCTACAAGGGCGCCATCCCGATCGGCCGCTTCTCGACCCCCGACGAGATCGCCAACATGGTGCATTTCCTGTGCTCGGACCTCTCCTCCGGCATTACCGGCGCCCACTTCGCGGTTGACGGCGGGCGCACGGCGACGGCTGGAGCGGTCACGGTCGTCGGCAAGGGGTGAGACGAAGACCCGCGGCACAGCAACGGAGACGACGGATGCCCATCGAGAGAATGGATCATTTCACCATCGTGACGCGTGACGCCGAGGCCACGGCGAAGTTCTACGGCGAGATGCTCGGCTTCGAGCCGGGCCCGCGCCCGAACTTCATGTTCCCGGGCGTCTGGCTCTACAGCGGCGGCAAGGCAATTCTACACGTCATCCAGAAGCCCGAGATCCCGGAGGGCTCAGGCGTGCTTGATCACATGGCATTCTGGGGAACGGGCCTGCCCGACTACATCGCCAAGCTCGAGGCCCGTGGACTGAAGTACGACCTCCGCCGCCTGCCCGACGGCGGCCCGGGCGCGGGCGTTTGGCAACTCTTCTTCCATGACCCTAACGGCGCGCGTGTCGAGATCGACCTGCCCGCCAGCGAGCAGCCACCTGCCAGGGCTTGACCGGCTGGCGAAGGCGTCCGTGCGCTTGCCTGCGCCTTCAAGGCGCAGGCATCTTTATGGCTTGTTTACTTGCTGACTCGGCGAAATTATTCGCCTCTGGTGCGCACGACGTCAAAATTGTCCGTCAAGCCCAGCTCAATGGGCGCAAAAGGGTGGGAGACGCGGTTGGATCTGCTGATACGCATATCGGATGCCATCAAAGTCCTTCTGGAGAAGGTCGCCTTCGCATCCGGCTGGCTGCTCGTCGTGCTGGCCTCGATCACGTGCATCGACGTGTTCTCGCGCAAGCTGGGCATTCCCATACCGCTGACCAAGTTCCAGGAGCTGGAGTGGCATGCCCATACGGCGATATTCTCGTTCTGGATGGGCTATAATTGCACCATCAACTCCCACCCCCGGGTAGACAGCTATACTGAAACATTGAAATTTCGAGCCAAGGCGTGGATCGAATTCTGGGGCTGCGTGATTTTCGCATTGCCCTTCATGTACGTAATTTTGCAGCATGGAACCGAATTCTTTTTCACCTCCTTCTGGCAAGGCGAGAATTCCGAGAACCCCAACGGCCTGGAGTACCGCTGGGCCATCAAGGGCGTGTTCTATCTCGGTCTCTGGCTGTTGTTCCTCGGCGTCTTCAGCGTCTGGCTAAGGCTCATCGTCTTCCTGTTCGGCGGTCGTTCGCAGGAAGAGGTGCGTCTCGATATCGGCCACGCAGAGCTCGACGTCTGAAGGGGGAAATCAATGATCGAATGGATCACCGACAACCTGGCCATGATCATGTTCGTGTCCATGTTTTTCGTTATTTTCTGCGGCTACCCGGTCGCCTGGGTCATGGGCGGCATGGGGTTGTTTTTCGCAGCCGTGGGCTCCGTCCTGGGAGTCTTCAACTTCAGCTCTCTATCCAACATCATTCTTCGGATGTGGGGCGGTGTCGCAGTCGACTCCACGCTGGTCTCCATTCCAAGCTTCATTTTCATGGGCACCATTCTCGAGCGATCCGGCTCGGCGAAGGACATGCTCATGGCGACCGAGGTTCTCCTGCGACGCGTTCCTGGCGGCCTCGCGGTGTCGGTCATGGTGATGGGCACGATCCTCGCGGCGCCGATCGGTGTCGTCGGCGCGGCCGTCGTTCTGCTCTCCGTGATCGCACTGAAGCCGATGCTGGAGGCGGGCTACGACAAGGAGCTCGCTATTGGCACCATCGCCTCGGCGGGCACGCTCGGGATTCTCATCCCACCGGCGATCATGATCGTCGTCATGGCGGAGATGCTCAACACGTCGTCCGGGGCATTGTTCGCGGCAGCGACGATGCCAGGCTTCCTGTTGTCGGGCCTTTATCTCCTCTACATCCTCTGGATTGCCATCGTCACCCCGGCGAAGGCGCCGCGCATGCCAGTCGACCACGGGCCGCAGACCAGCGCCGAGTTCTGGCGCGTGATGTGGACGGGCCTGTTCCCGATGACCATGCTGATGGTCATCGTGCTGGGCGCCATTTTCGCCGGCTGGGCGACGGCCACTGAGAGCGCCGGCGTCGGTGTGCTCGGCTCCATTCTGATCGCCGCCATGAACAAGCAGCTCAGCTGGACCATGATGAACGACGCGATCCGCTCGGCCTGCCGCTCGAATGCGATGGTGTTCCTGATCTTCCTCGGCGCCACCTGCTTCTCCTACGTGTTCCGCACGCTGGGCGGTGACGACCTGATGATCTCGACCCTCGGCAGCCTCGGCATCGACACGAAGTGGGAGATGCTTGCCTTCGTGATGGTCCTGGTCTTCCTGCTCGGCTTCCCGTTCGAGTGGATCGAGATCTGCCTGATCGTGCTGCCGATCTTCGCGCCGATTCTGAACCGATACGATTTCTCCGATCATATCGGGGACAAGAGCTACTTCATGGCTTGGTTCGCGACACTGGTGGCCGTGAACCTCCAAACGGCATTCATGACGCCGCCTTTCGGCGCCACGCTGTTCTACATGCGAGGCACAGTGCCGCCCGGCATCACCATGAGCCATGTCTACAAGGCGATGTACCCGTTCGTGGCCCTTCAGATCCTCGGGCTGCTGCTGTGCATCGCATTCCCGGGCATCGTGCTGTGGCTGCCTCGCATCGCAGGGTTGATGGACTGACGGGCGAAGCATGGGTTGCGCAATTTGCGCTGCCCGTATCACCGGCGCGCGTGCCCCTACAGATCCGGCACGACGCCGAGGACGCTGATCAGCTCGTCGGCGGCAAGTCCGCCATGGTGGCCATTGAATCGGTTCTCGACGAGGCCGGGCTCTTTCCACCACACGAAGTGCTCGCGGTAGGGCAGAACGAGGATGTCGCCGAGACGACGGCGCAGCTCCGGCGCGACCGGTGTCGGGCCGAGCAACTCTTCCGCCAAGGCCTCATCCATCGTCAGGACGCGCGCGACACCGTCCAGCCCCTTCGAGAGGAGATCAAGCGCGTCCTGCCTGCGCTCGGCCTCGACGTGAAGGAACATGTCGCGGGGGGAGCCGCACGGCCAGATGGTGTCGCCTCTCGGGCTCCTGGCGAGCCAGCTCCGGAGCTCGGGCCAGCGCTCGTTGACGTTGATCGTATCTTTCGCGCGAACGGCGATGTGGCCGTGGTCGGCCGTGAACAGCCACAGCGTCTGCGAGCGTGATCGGCGGCCGATCAACTGGTCGAGCGCCGCCCAGAATGCGATCACCTCGGCGTCATGGACCGGCGATCCCGGACCATGGATGTGTGCCGCCGCGTCGAGCCCGGCCCAATAGAAGTTGACGAAGGCCTTGCCCGGTCGATCGTTGACGACGGTCTCGAGCGCGACCAGCGCCTCGGCGAGCGTGCCATAGGGCACGATCTCGGCCCCGGCAGAGGCGAGCCGGTTGTAGGGCGAGCCAGCATAGGCGCGCGCCGCGATCTGGATCGACGCCACGCCGTGCCTGGCGAGCCTCTGATGCGCCGTTTCCTGCGGCTCGAGCAGTCCCTCGATGGTGTACCCCTTGGTCGCCGCGGACCCCGGCCCCTGGCCGAGCAGGGCGAACGGAAGCGACTGGATCACCTCGCCGAACGCCGGAACGTACATATTCCATTCGTAGACGCCGTGCCGGGCCGGCAGGGTCCCCATATTGATCGTCGTCACCGACGCCGACGTCGTCGACGGAAACAGGGCCGAGATCGGCGTCAGCACGCCGTGCTCGACCACTTGCCGCATGATGCGCGATTGCCTCCACCACCGCTGCCAGAACTGCCAGCCGAAGCTGTCGACGAAGACCAGAACCACCTTCTCCGGTGCCGGGTAGCAGCCGCCGAAGCAGTCTGGAGGCAGGAGCGAACCCGTCTCCTCGCCGGTGAGGAGATAATGTGCGGTCGCAGGTATGTTGGCGAACGAGTAGTCGGCATAGATCGGCTTGAGGAGGTGCTCGCCCAGCGGTTTGAAGCGGGTGAGCGTATGGTCGTTGATCATGGCGGCGCTCCGGGGCGCGAGCACCTCGCGCAGTCAGCCCGACCATACCGGGGCTGGCCGGCCGGCGCATCTGTGCTATGCAAACGACACCCTTTCCGGCGCCCAGTGCGCAGATCGACCGAGAGCCACCCGCATGACCATCAAGGCCCCCAAGGACTGTGCCGACCTTTCCGATGTGCGCGTCGAGATCGACCGCTGCGACAAGGCTTTGGTCGATCTCATCGGCGAGCGCTTCGGCTACGTCGAGCGGGCCTGGCAGATCAAGCTGGGCCTTCGCCAGGAAGCGAACGTGCCGTGGCGCAATCAGCAGGTTATCGACCGCGTCCGCGCCCGCGCCGCCGAGCGCGGCGTGCCGCCCGATCTGTGCGAGGCGCTTTGGCGACAGATGATCGGCTGGTTCATCCAGTACGAGGAGGAGAAGCTGAAGGACGAGATCGTCGCGAAGGGCAAGGAGCACGGCTGATTCCGGTAGCCTCGCTGCCGTCACGGAGCCTTCCGGCATGCCCCCAGATCTGAAAGACGTGCTGCTGCTCGCCCTTGCAAACCCGGCAATGATAGCAGTCGCGTACTGGCTCGGCCGAAAGGCCGATCAACGCCAGAAGATCGTCGTGGCAGCCCTCGTCGCGGGCATCGCCGGCGTCGCGTTCGCCGGTCTGCTGATGCTGCTCGGGCTGGTCGAGCCGAAGGTTCGCCTGCTGAGCGGCGTCTTCGTCTCAGCTTGTCTGGGGGGGCTCGCCTGGGCATCGCTGGGCTTCGCAATGCGCAACATGGGCACCGACCGCAAGTGAGCTCTCTCAGTGTGCGGGACGGGTCGAGGCGCGTCGCCGCTGGTGTGCTTGACGCTGCCTGCCACGGCCGAGCCGATGCAAAGATCCGCGCCGGCCGCCTGCCGGCCGCCGCTCACTCCGCAGAGAACTTGTTCAGCGTGCAGCCTCCGCGAGCCGCTCCATCGCCTCGAACGTCGGATTGTTGGGGCACACCTTCCGCCAGTCCGTCGCGTCCGGTCGCTCGGTCAGATCATGTGCACAGAGCGCGCGGTCGCCGCAGAACGCGCAGCTGCGCTCCATGTCGCGCCGCATGCCGAGCCCCTTCGCCTCGATGGCCTCCATCGTCAGCCCGAGGCTTTGCAGCCGCGCGTAAAGAAGGCGCGTTGCGTCGCTCTCGCTGTCGGCGAGGCGCTCGAGATCGCTTGGGCTGAGGCCGATGTCGTGGGCCATGCGCTCCAGCTCGTGGGCCGGCAAAGCGGCGAGCTCGTTGCCTTCAACCCATGCCTCGATGCGCGCCAGGAGGCGCTCGACGAGGCTGCCTGTGAGGTGGGAGGCGGCGCGGGTGGACATGGCTGCAGTTCCTCTCTTGAGCTGCTGCCAGCCTCGACACGGGAGAGCATCTGCGCATTGACGAGGGTCAAGCGCGAGCCGGAAATTAGGGCAGGAATCCTTTCGCAAGGCTGAGGGCCTGCCTGTCGCGCGTCTTGCCGGATGCTCCGACGACCCCGAAGCTCCAGGCCAGATCCGTGCCGCCCTCTTCCGAGGAGCGCGACCGGACCTCCGCGACGAGCGCCTCGCCCGCCGCCACGGCGATCGGCTCGAGCGCCGGAAAGAAGAGCTGCTCCCAGTGGGTCGGTGGCGCGAGCGGACTTGTGGACAACGACACCCCGGGCACCAGCTCCGCCGTCCACCAGACCGCGAGCCCGTGCACCGTGACCGGCTTCTGTACCGCCCAGCGCATCTCGCCGCGCCGCGCCAGCCGGTTCTTCTGGTGGAAGTCGAGACGATCCCACCGCTGTGCCGCGTGCCCCTGGTCGAGCAGCTCCTCAGGCGGCAGGGTGCGGATATAGACGTTGTTGAGGCTCATCTCCCGCGCCGGGGCAAAATCCAGCCCGTAGCCGACGTGGTCCCAGACACAGAGCGAATCCCGCAGGCGCGGCCCCGTCACCGGACATGCGAATTGCTCGACAGAAGTGGGGATCAGCGTGCCGCCCGGCTTCAGATAGCGGGCGCGGGCGTCGTTCATGGTCTCTACAAGGAACTCCTCGAGCGCGAAGTTGCCGAGTGTCTCTGTGACGACCACGTCAACCTGCGGCGGCTCGATGATCTCCGTTGACCGGCCCGGAATGAGCTCCACGGCCTTCATGCGATTGAGCGCTTTCAGCTTTTCCGCGACGGCGCCGATCTCGGCCGTCTCGTAGGCATGCACCTTCCTGGCCCCGAGCCTGGCGGCGAGAAAGGCGAGTACGCCGGTTCCGGTGCCGATGTCGGCGACGGTCGTGCGGCCTTTGACGATCACGCGGGACAGCGCCTCGTGGAAAGCGGCGAGGCGGACCCGGTCGGCGATGAGCGTGCGGTGGTATTCGATGCGCATCGCGGAGCACTAGCGATGCCGGTGGCCGGCTGCAAGCTCGCCGATGCTGCCGGCCCGTTCCGAGCCTGGGCGCAGCGCCTTCGGAGGAAGCCGATGAGGCCTGTCGTGGAGGAAGGACGCGGGAGTGGCCCAGACCCTGGCCCAATTTTGCCAGTGGCGACATAATCGCGAAGAAGGCCCGATCAGTCTGAGCTCAGGGAGGCAATCACATGGCCCGCCGCATCATCGACATCTCGGTCGCGCTCCAGGCCGGTATCGCCTCGGACCCGGCCGGCGGCGAGCCGAGGATCCATTACGAGACGCATCAGGAATCCATCCCCCGCATCATCCGCCATTTCCCCGGACTAACGCGCGAGATGCTGCCGGGCCAGGAGGGCTGGGCCACCGAGCAGTGCCAGATCTCCACGCACAACGGAACGCACGTCGATGCCCCGTGGCACTACGCGACCACCATGGACGGCGGCAAGCGGGCGGCGACCATCGACGAGATCCCGCTCGAGTGGTTCCATCAGCCCGGCGTCAAGCTCGACTTCCGCCACCATCCGGACGGATACGTCGTCACGGCCAACGACATGGAGCGGGAGCTCGCGCGCATCGGCCACACGCTGAAGCCGCTTGAGATCGTGGTCGTCAACACGGCTGCCGGGGCTCGCTACGGCGAGCCCGACTACGTGCCGACGGGCTGCGGCATGGGCCGCGAGGCGACGCTCTACCTGACCTCCCGCGGAACCCGCGTCGTCGGCACCGACGCATGGTCGTGGGACGCGCCCTTCGTTCACACGGCGAAGCGCTTCGCCGCCTCTGGCGACGCCTCGATCATCTGGGAAGGGCACAAGTCCGGCCGCGAGATCGGCTATTGTCAGATCGAGAAGCTCGCCAACCTGGAACAGCTTCCCGCGACGGGGTTCACCGTGATCTGCTTCCCCGTCAAGGTCAAAGCCGGCTCCGCCGGCTGGACGCGCGCGGTGGCGATCCTCGACGCTTGAGCGACGAGATCGGCGTTCGCACAATGCGCTACCAGCAGAAAGCGGGAGACCACGGTCCGTCGCACTGCGCCTGATTGCGACGCAGCCTTGGCTGCGTCGCGG
>JANRJI010000086.1:0-4862 GCA_033764055.1 Hyphomicrobiaceae bacterium | reverse complement strand
GTGACCAGGATACCAAGCTCGCCCGGGGCGTGGACGTGCTGATCGCCACCCCCGGCCGCCTGCTCGACCATGTGGAGCGCGGCCGCCTGCTCCTCTCCGGCATCGACGTTCTCGTCATCGACGAGGCCGACCGCATGCTCGACATGGGCTTCATCCCCGATATCGAGCGCATCTGCGGCCTGTTGCCGACGCGCCGTCAGACGCTGTTCTTTTCGGCCACCATGCCGCCGGAGATTCAGCGCCTTACCAGCCGCTTCCTGCGCGACCCGGTGAAGATCGAGGTTGCTCGACAGAACTCGACCGCCGAAACCATCGAGCAGCGCATCGTCCGCACCTCATCCAAGCCCGAAGACAAGCGCGCGGCACTCCGTGCCCTGATCCGCGCCGAGGACGGCCTCACCAACGCGATCATCTTCTGCAACCGCAAGCGCGACGTGGCAACGCTCGCCCGTTCGCTTGAGCGCCACGGATTCTCTGCCGGCGCACTGCATGGCGACATGGACCAGAAGAGCCGGATGGAGACGCTCGACGCCTTCAAGGCCGACAAGCTGACCCTTCTGATCGCCTCCGACGTCGCGGCCCGCGGCCTCGACATCCCGGCCGTGAGCCACGTCTTCAACTTCGACGTGCCCACACATGCCGAAGACTATGTCCACCGCATCGGCCGCACCGGACGCGCCGGTCGGTCGGGTGTTGCCGTCACCCTGGCCTCGCCAGCCGAGGGCAAATACATCGATGCGATCACCAAACTGATCCACAAGGACATTCCGGAAGCCAAGCTGCCCGGCGACGCCATCCCGGCAACCGTCGAGGGTGATGAGGAGCCGTCGGAACGGCCGGCCCGGGCTCGTCGCGGCGCAACTCGCGGCCGTCAGCAGGGCGACCGACCCAAGGTCGACCGGTCAGCCCAGACGGAAACACCGCCCCGCGGTCGGACCAATCTGGCCGGCGAGCCGCGGCCGCCTCGCCGCGAGCCGCGCCCGGCGCGCGAGGAGGTTCCGGAGTGGTCGGACCGGAAGGTGGAAGGGATCGATGCCGATTCGCCTTTCGGCACGGATGGGCCGATTCCGGCCTTTCTTCTCCGTGCGTCGAAGGTGGTTTGAGCGTCTCGCGCCAGGCTTTAAGGTCGCGCCCAGAAGAAATTCGCTCCCAGGCTGTGTAGAACCCCTTAGCGGCAGTGTATTTTTACGTGCCGTTAAGCTACCCGCGAAGAGAATACGCAGCGAAAATCTCGCGATTGGGACGGATGGCGGGTAGCGTGTCGGACGAGGAATTCAGGCGAGCCTCGAGCTACGCCCACTCTGCGATGGAACTCCTCAAGCGGGCCAGCATCCCGCCGTATCCGCACTTTTATGAACTGCTCTACACCTATGCGGCCGGCGTCAACCCGGCGCTCAATGCCCGCATCAACGCAATCCTCTCGGCCGGCGAGGCCAGCGTCGAGATGGCCGAGCGGCTCTACAACGAGTTCGTCAAGAGCCAAGACGCCAACGAGCGACTGACCGGGGTCTCCGAGCGCATGTCGCACCGCATCGAGGCAATGCACGACGCGATCGACACGGCCATGGCCACGGCCAATGCTTACTCGGCCACCCTGCAGACCGCCAATGGCGACCTGACGGTGGAGGTGCCGGCCAGCCGGCTCAAGCAGATGGCGACCACCCTGCTCTCCGAGACCCGGCGGATGCAGGACGCTAATCTTACACTTGAGAAGACGCTCGAAGCTTCACGCGCCGAGATCGCAAACTTGCAGCGTGACCTCGACGACGTGCGGCGCGAGGCGCTGCTCGATCCGCTCACCAAGGTGCACAACCGCAAGGCCTTCGATGATGGCCTGCTGCGCGCCGTGGCTCACGCCGTTGATACCGGCAGGCCGCTCTGTCTGATGCTGATCGACATCGACTTCTTCAAACGCTTCAACGACACCTGGGGCCACCAGACCGGTGACCAGGTGTTGCGGCTCGTCGCGATGACAGTGAAATCCAACATCAAGGGCAAGGATCTGGCGGCGCGCTATGGCGGCGAAGAGTTCGGCGCCATCCTGCCCGATACCGACCTCCACGGGGCGCTGCACCTGGCCGACACGATCCGCCGCGCCATCCAGGCCAAGGAGCTGCTGAAGCGTTCGACCAATGAAAAGCTGGGCCGGGTCACTGCCTCCTTCGGCGTGGCGTTGCTGCGGCACGACGACAGCCCTTCGAGCCTGATCGAGCGGGCGGACCGCTGCCTCTACGCAGCCAAGCGCGCGGGCCGCAATGCAGTGGTGGGCGAGAATACACTGACCGACGGCAGCGCCGCGGCGTGACCGCCCTACCGCAGTTCGACCCCGAGGCTGCGCAGCGCGTCCCAGTAACCCGGATAGGTCTTACCCACGCACAGCGGGTCCAAGATGGTGATGCCACCGATCCTGAGCCCGGCGAGCGCGAACGCCATTGCGATGCGGTGATCCTCGTAGGTCTCGATCCGCGTGGGCAACACCTGCCCTGCCAGCTTCGGATCAGATGATACCACGAGGTCATCGCCCTCCTCGTGCGCCAGGCCGGCCCTGATGCGGCTGAGTTCGGTCGAAAGCGCCGAAATCCGGTCGCATTCCTTCACCCGCAGATTGGCGATGCCGACGAAGCGTACCGGCGTCTCATTGAAGGCGGCGAGCACGGCAAGAGTCGGTACGGCGTCCTGCATCTGCGAACCGTCGATGACGGCAGGCATGTGGGGGAACTGACGGATAAACCGGGCGGCCTCGGCATCGGGCTGGGTAAAGGCCTCCATGGCCACACCAAGGTCGATGCGCCCGCCGGTCAGCGCCTCGGCGGCCCAGAGATACGTTGCGGCGGAGGCATCGGGCTCGATCGCGAAGTCCGTGGCACGATAGCCAGTGGGCTCGACCCGCCAGGTCATTTCGTCCACCTGCTCGGCCTCGGCCCCGAAGGCCCGCACGGCAGCCAGCGTAAGGTTGACGTATCCGCGCGCATCAAGATCCTTGCCGGTAAGCTGTACCTCGATGGGGCCGTCGCCGAAGGGCGCGGCCATCAACAAAGCGGAGACATACTGGCTCGAGAGCCCGCCATCGATCGTCACCCGGCCCCGGCCGAAATGCCCGGTGCCGTTGATCACAACTGGCGGGCAGCCGGTAGCGGCCGTCGCGTCGATGCCCAGAGAGCGGAGCGCCACGAGCAGTGGCTCGATCGGCCGCTTGCGCATGGACTCTTCGCCGTCGACCACGACGCGGCCATAGACGAGCGACACCGCGGCCGTGAGGAAGCGCGTTGCCGTGCCCGCATTGCCCAGCATGAGCGGCTCGGTCGGCGCCTTCAGCGTTCCGTCCGAGGTGACGACGAAGCTCGTTTCGTCCGGCTCCTCGACGCCCACGCCCATTTGGACCAGCGCCTTTGCCATGAGCGCTGTGTCCTTGGATTTGAGCGCACCCGTGAGGCGGCTCGTCCCCCTGGCGAGGGCCGCAAGCAGCAGGGCGCGGTTGGTAATCGACTTGGAGCCGGGCGGAGTGATGAGCCCGACAAGCGGACGGACAGGCGGAACGATCGTCAAAGCCTCGAGCTTTGAAGAGTGGGCAGCAGTCACGGGGAGAAACTCCATCGGAAGCGGCAGAACCGCACTCACACCGGCCGGTCGCCGGATCCATCTCTATATCGTCAGATGGCCCGGCCTTGGTCCGAGATGAAAATTGAAGCAAGCCCGACCGATGTAGCCAATATCGCCCACCTGCGCCAGAGCCCTTTCACCGATCCGCCGGGCGGCGTAGGAGAGCCGCATCGCTCGAGGAGACCACGATGACCAACGACACGCTGCACACCCAACTCCAGCAGCTCGTCTCGGAAGGCCGGAACCCGCGCACCACCGATATAGACCTGATGGCGAGCATTGACATCGTCACCCTGATCAACGCCGAGGATCGTGGCGTGGCGGAGGCAGTGGCCGCCACGCTGCCTCAGGTGGCGCGGGCCGTAGACACGATCGTTCTTGCTTTTCAGTCGGGCGGACGATTGATCTACATCGGCGCCGGCACCAGCGGACGGCTCGGTGTTCTCGATGCGTCGGAGTGTCCGCCGACATTCGGCGTCTCGCCGGACATGGTGGTTGGCCTCATCGCGGGCGGCCGGGATGCGTTGATCAGCGCGGCGGAGGGAGCGGAGGACAGGGCTGAGGACGGCGCCCGCGACCTGACGGCGATCGGGCTCGGGGAACGGGACGTAGTGGTGGGGATCGCCGTGAGCGGCCGCACGCCCTACGTCATCGGTGCCCTCGATTATGCTCGCACGCGCGGCGCAGTCACTGTAGCGCTGACCTGCAACCCGAACTCACCGATCGCCGGCATGTCAGATATCTCCATCGCGCCGGTGGTCGGTCCCGAAGTCATTGCCGGGTCGACCCGGATGAAGTCGGGCACGGCGCAGAAGCTGGTGCTCAACATGCTGTCCACGGCTGCCATGGTGCGCATCGGCAAGACCTACGGCAACCTGATGGTTGACATGATCGCCAGCAATTCCAAGCTGGTGGCCCGTGCCGCCCGCATGGTGAGCGAAGCGACGGGCAGCCCGCTGGCGGAGGCCGAAGCGGCCCTCGAGAAAGCGGGCAGTGACAGCAAGCTGGCGATCCTCATGCTGCTCACCGGCCAGGATGCGGCCACGGCACGCCGGTCGCTCGCCGCGGCCGGAGGGATGTTGCGCCGCGCCATTCCCGGCACGGCGCCCTGATCGCGCAACCTACTTCAGCATGCCGGTCTGCACCGAGCCCTGCAGCTGGCGCTGGAAGATGATGTAGGTAATCAGCACTGGCACCACCGTGATCACCACCGCAGCGAACAGCGCCCCGAAGTTCACGGCGTAGCCGGCCTGCGAGGCGAA
>JANRJI010000085.1:0-48913 GCA_033764055.1 Hyphomicrobiaceae bacterium | reverse complement strand
TCACAGCCATGGCCGGGCGCTACGATCGGTGGCCGACCGCCTCCTCAACGTCGCCTGCGCCATGCTCAAGACCGGCACCACCTTCAATCCCTCACTGGCGGCCGAAAATGCCCCTTGCTAAACGGTGGGGAGTCCCCCCCGGAGAGCCACCATGACTGCCATCGTCGACATCATCGGACGCGAGATCCTCGATTCCCGCGGCAACCCCACGGTCGAGGTCGAAGTGGTGCTCGAGGACGGGTCGCGCGGCCGGGCGGGCGTGCCATCGGGCGCGTCGACCGGGGCCCACGAGGCGGTGGAGCTGCGCGACGCCGACATGGCCCGCTTCCTCGGCAAGGGCGTGCTGAAGGCGGTCGAGGCCGTGAACGGTGAGATCTACGACGCGCTCGCCGGAATGGATGCCGAGGACCAGCGCCGCATCGATGACGCGCTGCTCAAGCTCGACGGCACGCGCAACAAGTCGCGGCTCGGCGCCAACGCCATCCTCGGCGTGTCGATGGCGACCGCCAAGGCAGCTGCGATGGCGCGCGGGCTGCCGCTCTACCGCTACATCGGCGGCACACAGGCGCATGTGCTCCCGGTGCCGATGATGAACATCGTCAACGGCGGCGCCCACGCCGACAACCTGATCGATATCCAGGAGTTCATGATCATGCCGGTCGGCGCCGCCACGTGCCGCGACGCGATCCGGATGGGTTCCGAGATCTTCAACACGTTGAAGAAGGGCCTCGCCGAGGCCGGCCACTCGACCAACGTCGGCGACGAGGGCGGCTTCGCACCAAACCTGAAGTCGGCGGACGAGGCGCTGGGCTTCATCATGCGCTCGATCGAGAAAGCCGGGTATAAGCCCGGCGGCGATGTCGTGCTGGCGCTCGACTGCGCCGCCACCGAGTTCTTCAAGGATGGCAACTACCACCTCGAGGGGGAGGGCAAGGCCCTCGACGGCTCCGGCATGGCGAGATACCTCGCCGATCTCGTCAGCCGTTATCCGATCGTCTCCATCGAGGACGGCATGTCGGAGGACGACTGGGCCGGCTGGAAGGCATTGACCGAGCTGATCGGGGCGAAGTGCCAGCTCGTCGGCGACGATCTCTTTGTCACCAACACGGAGCGCCTCGCCCGGGGCATCCGCGAGGCGACGGCCAACTCGATCCTGGTCAAGGTCAACCAGATCGGCTCTCTGACCGAGACGCTCGCCGCCGTCGACATGGCCCACCGCGCTGGGTACACGGCCGTCATGTCGCACCGCTCGGGCGAGACCGAGGATGCGACCATCGCGGATCTCGCCGTCGCGACCAACTGCGGGCAGATCAAGACCGGCTCGCTGTCGCGCTCCGACCGTCTCGCCAAGTACAACCAGCTCATCCGTATCGAGGAGGAGCTCGGCGACGCGGCGGCCTATGCGGGAAAGGGAGCGATCAAGGCGGCCGCCGCGCGCTTGGCGTGACCGCCACAGGACCAGGTCCCGGGCTTGCCGTCCGAAGCAACGGCAGCAAGTGACTGCAGAGAGCCGGGATCTTGCCCGTCTCGATATCGCAGAACCCGGGTTCTGCTCAGCGCGCGTCTCGCTCGGCGCTGCGTCCGGGAACCCGACGCATGGACCGTGGCGATAAGTGACTTCAGTCGCTCCGCGCGAGACCAGCCTCCCGTCGGCTCGACTGGCGTCGGCTGCAACGAGGTGCCAGAATGCCGCGGCGGAGCGTAGAGGGCTTCGCCGCGATCAGGAGACGAACGATGGCCGATGGCACCCAGACGAAGGCAACGTCACTCGTAAAGCCAGGACACAAGATCGCTTACGCGACGGCGGAGAGCTCGCCGCTGGTGCCCGGGCGGCGGGAGTTCTTCAAGTATCGCGATCTTGGCGTCGCCGGCGCCAGCGGGGGCCTCATGAAGGCCCAGGTCATGAGCGCCATCAGGGGCATGACGGAGCCGACCGGCTGGCACTATCACAAGTGCGATGCCCAGTTCGTCTATGTCATAAAAGGCTGGGTGGACCTCGAGTTCGAGGACGGCACGCGCGCCCGCGTCAAGGCCGGCGAGTCGCTCTTCATTCCTGGCGGCATGCGCCACAACGAGTTCGGCACCTCTGACGATCTGGAGATTCTCGAGGTTGTGCTGCCGGGCGAGATGGGCACCGTGCCCTGCGATCCGCCTGCCGGCATGAAGGCCTGATGCCGGCTGACCTCGTGTCTGCCCAACCCGGCTCGACGCCCGTGCGGCAGGGAGGCCGGTAGCGGTCGTCGAGCCACCCCTCGGCAGAACGGACGATCGCTGCCAATGCCTCGGAGCGGGAGGGCGACGCGGGCAGGCGTTGCATTCTCAGTCGTGCCGGCTCATGGTGCCGTCCCTCGAAGCTGCCCGAGGCGACCGATCCATGACCAGCCCACGCATCAAATTGCACAAGGGGGACCTGCCGGCAGGTGTCTCGTTCGGCTCGTCGGTCGCCATCGATACCGAGACGCTCGGCCTGCGCCCGCATCGCGACCGCCTGTGCCTGGTCCAGCTCTCCGCCGGCAACGGCGAGGCTCACCTCGTGCAACTCGACGGCAAGGACTGGTCGGCGCCGCGTCTCAAGGCGCTGCTTACCGACCCTGCCGTGCTCAAGATTTTCCACTATGGGCGCTTCGACATCGCCGTCCTCGAGCACTGGCTCGGGGTGGCGACGGGGCCGGTCTGGTGCACCAAGATCGCGTCCAAGCTCGCCCGGACCTATACCGATCGGCACGGACTGAAGGACCTCGTCTCCGAGTTTCTCGGCATCGAGCTTTCCAAGCAGCAGCAGTCGTCGGACTGGGCGGCGTCGGAGCTGAGCCAGCAGCAACTGGCCTATGCCGCCTCCGACGTCCTCCACCTCCACGCCCTGAAGGCCCGCCTCGAGGCCATGCTCGCCCGCGAAGGGCGCTCGGCGCTTGCGGAGGCGGCGTTCGGGTTCTTGCCCGTGCGCGCCCGCCTCGATCTCGCCGGCTTCGAGGAGATGGACGTGTTCGCCCACTGAGCCGTGGCCTGTGGCATAGCGCCCTCCTGTCCGCGAGACGTCGGCAACCTTGCCCCGCGTCCCAATATCTCCCAAATTCCAGGCGATTCCATGCGGGGGATCGCAGAGCGCCACGCGCCGCCTGAGCGGACTGCCGGCGGTCGGAAGGGGCCATGCACAGCGACAGCGAGACGGGACCGGGCGGCAGGCGGACGGCGGCAGAATCCGTTGCATCCGCGACCGATCGTCAGCGCGCCTTTCGGAGGGCCAAGAGGCACACCCTTCTCGTGCGCACGCTGCGCGTGGCGCTGCCGCTGACTGCCATCGCGAGCATCGGATTCTACGGCCTCGCGCTGTGGGCCAACGGCGAGCTGCAGGGAGCCAGGGTCTCCGTCGGCAGCGTGCGGGTCGATCCGACGAACCTGACCATGGAGAACCCGAGCTATGACGGCTTCTCCAAGGACGGATCCCAGTACCGGGTTCGCGCGCGCAGCGCCGTCACCGATCTCCGCATGTCGGGCACCATCAGGCTCGATGTGATCGAGGGCGAGATGATCCAGGCGGCTGGTGGCGTCACCCGTCTCAAGGCCAAGTGGGGCACCTACGATCAGAAGAAGGACCTGCTCGAGCTTCACGAGAGCATCGATGTCGATGGTGCCGGCGGCATGAAGGCGCGCCTGACCCGCGCCACGGTGCTCACCAAGGAGAGCCGGATCTCTTCGAGCGAGCCGGTCTGGGCCGAGACCGCGACGGGCACGATCCGTGCGCGGTCCATGACCGTCGACGGCAAGACCCGCCGAGCCGCCTTCATGGACGAGGTCGTCGTCACCTTGAAGCCGAACCCGCCGGCCGACCCGCTTGCCGCGACAGCCGGTGCCGCCCCGGCACGAAAGCCTGCGCCGCTCGGTGGCCTGCAGATGAGCTCGGACGAGCCGGTGGTCGTCACCTCTGCGCGGCTCGATGTCGACGACGTGGCCCACTCGGCCTTGTTCCGTGACAACGTCGTCGTGCGCAAGACCGAGGCCGAGCTGCAGGCGCCCGAGCTGGATGTCCTCTACGAGGGCCGGGCCGCGCTTCCCGGTCAGGCCGCGGTCAAGGGCGGGGCCGGCAATGGCGGCGACGGCGTGGGCCAGGCTCGGCTGCAAACCATTCGCGCGCGCGGCGGTGTCGTCATGACGAGCCGCGGCGATCGCGCAGAAAGCGCGACGCTCGACTACGATGCCGCAACTGAGCGCATCACGCTCGCGGGCAACGTCGTCATGACCCAGCCACCGGACCGGCGGGTCGTCGCCGACACCGTGCTCCTCGACCAGAAGGCCGAGACCGCGTTGATGACCGGGTCGGTCGCCATCACGCAGGCGCGCAACGTCATGCGCGCGGGCCGCGTGGCGATCGATCGCAGGAACGGCACCGCACGATTGTCGAGCCCCGCCGATGCGGGGCGCGCAGTGGGCCGCATTCAAACCGTCTTCTACCAGGGCGGCTCCGACAAGCCCGCGGCGGCACAGTCCGCCCGCCGGAACGACGATAGCGGCGGAGGCGGGCTCGGCCCCCTCGGCGCGGGATTCAAGAGCGATCCGAACGCACCCGTGGAGGTCGAGGCCGCGACCCTGGACGTCCACGATCGCAAGCACACCGCCGTCTATGTCGGCAACGTCGTGGCCAAGCAGGGCGATTTCATCGTCAGGACCGACGAGATGACGGCGCACTACGTCGGCGAGACAGGGCTGGCAAGCGATGCCGCCGGCACAGCGCCGGACAAGGGGAAGGGGCCGGCTGCCGGCGCCGCCGAGCTCAAGCGGATCGAGGCGCGGCGCGGCGTCGTCGTGACTGGCAAGGACGGCCAGCAGGCAACCAGCGAGTGGGCCAACTTCGACGTGAAAGGCAACACGATCGTCATGGGTGGCACGGTCGAGACCCGGCATGGCAAGCAGGTATTCCGGCTGCCGGACGGCATGCGGCTGGTGATCAACCTCGCCACCGGCGTCACCCGAACCGAGGTCGACCCGGCCGCCCCGTCCGGGCGCGGCGGCCCCCAGGTGAGCGGCGCCTTCTCGACATCCGTAGCCTCCCAGGCGGAAGCCAAGGATGGAGCCACGCCGGCCTGCCCGAAGGGCGCCGTCTGCCGGAGTGGGCGACTGGAGCTGATCCTCTATCCGAACCAGCTCGAGAAGAGCAAAGTGGCTCCCCCGGCAGCGAAGGGCGAGCCCGGCGTCACCACCGGCGCCAATGCGGCGCGCCGCCCACGGGACAAGCCGCGACCTCCGCCCGCGCCCGCGGTGGAGGGATGGAGTGCTACAAGCGAAACGCCGCCCCGCTGACACGATCGGTGCCGGTGGGGGCTGAATGATGGGGTGCATCGCCACCATCCCCGCCACTGCGGCAGCGGGAAACGGGAAGCCACGGAAGAGAGCATGGCCTTCACCCTTCTACCGAAAGGCCTCCTGAGGGCCCCCAAGCCCGGCGCCCGGGAACCGGGAGGGCAGGGCCGTCACGCGCCGCGTGAGCAAGCGCGGCCTGGCGCCGAGCCGATGTCGTACGGTGCCGGCGGCGACGGATGGCTCACGTCGGACGGGGTCGAGAAGAGCTACGGCAAGCGCAAGGTGGTCAAAGGCGTCAGCGTTGCGGTGGCCCGCGGCGAGATTGTGGGCCTGCTCGGCCCCAACGGAGCCGGCAAGACCACCGTCTTCTATATGATCACCGGCCTCGTGCCGGCCGACGCCGGCCGCATCACGATCGACGGGCGCGACGTGACCCGGCTGCCAATGTATCGCCGCGCCCGGCTCGGCATCGGCTATCTGCCGCAGGAGGCGTCGATTTTCCGCGGACTCTCCGTCGAGCAGAACATCATGGCGATCCTGGAGATCGTCGAGCCGAGCCGCAGAAAGCGCCGTGAGCAGCTCGACAATCTGCTCGCCGAGTTCAACATCACGCATCTGAGGAAAAGTCCCTCGATGGCGCTGTCGGGTGGCGAGCGGCGGCGCTGCGAGATTGCCCGCGCCCTGGCGTCACGGCCGTCGTATATGCTGCTCGACGAGCCTTTCGCGGGCATCGACCCGATCAACGTCGGCGATATCCAGCAACTGGTGCGCCATCTGAAGCAGCGGGGCCTCGGCGTTCTGATCACCGATCATAACGTTCGGGAAACCCTGTCTCTCGTCGACCGTGCCTACGTCATTGCCGAGGGTCAGGTTCTGACACAAGGTAGCCCGGCGGAAATCATCGCCAACGAGGACGTCCGAAGGGTGTACCTCGGCGACATGTTCAGTTAATGCCCCTCGCGTATCTCTTTGGGGTGTTGGCCCGTACGAGGACGAGTGAGGATCGGCAATGGCGCTTTCGGCGAAGCTAGAGCTCAGGCAGAGCCAACAGCTCGTCATGACGCCGCAGCTGCAGCAGGCCATCCGCCTCCTGCAGCTTTCCAATCTGGAGCTGAATGCGTTCGTCGAGACGGAGCTGGAGCGCAATCCCCTGCTCGAGCGCGACGCCGAGGCACCGGTGCCGGCGCCCGAGCGTGACTTCCCCGACGCAGTCCCCGCCACGGCCGGGTCGGCCGACGGCGGCCTCGATTTCGCAGCACCGGGCGATACTGCGACGCGCGACCTCGACACCGACGCCGCCGACGCGTTTCCGGAATCGGGCGCCAGCGACCTTGGCCCGGATCTCGGCGGCAGTTGGGCCGCCCAGGCCGGTGGCCGGAGCAGTCAGGGCTCCGACGAGGATGCGAACCTCGAGGAGTACGTCACTGGCCGCCTGTCGCTGCGCAATCACCTCGAGACGCAGATCGGGCACGTGCTGACCGATCCCATCGACCGGTTGGTCGGCATCAACCTGATCGATCTCGTCGACGAGGCCGGCTATCTCAGAGCCGACCTCGACGAGGTGGCAGCACGGCTCGGCATAAGCATCGACCGGCTCGAGGCCATCCTTGCCCGGCTTCAAGGGCTCGACCCGGTGGGCGTCTTCGCACGTGATCTGCGCGAGTGTCTGGCCATTCAGCTCAGGGAGCAGGGCCGCCTCGACCCGATGATGGTCCGCTTCCTCGACAATCTGCCGTTGCTTGCCGCCCGCAATATGACAGCGCTGCGGCGCGCGGTCGGTGCGGACGCCGAGGATCTCGCCGACATGATCGCCGAGGTCCGCAGGCTCAATCCGAAACCGGGACTTGAGTTCGGAAGCGTGGACGTGGAGCCGGTCGTGCCCGACGTGCTGGTGCGCATGGGCTCCGACGGCAGCTGGCTCGTCGAGCTCAACAGCGAGACGCTGCCGCGCGTCCTCATCAATCGCGTGTACTACACGCGCGTCACACGAAACACGCGCAGCGAAAAGGACAAGGAGTTTCTGCTCGACTGTCTCCAGAGCGCCAACTGGCTGGTCAAGAGCCTCGACCAGCGGGCCCGCACAATTCTGCGCGTCGCCGAGGAGATCGTGCGCCAGCAAGACCGCTTCCTGGTCTACGGCGTGCAGCACCTGCGTCCCCTCAACCTCAAGACGGTCGCCGACGCGATCAAGATGCACGAATCGACGGTGAGCCGCGTAACCTCGAACAAGTACATGGCAACGCCGCGCGGCATTTTCGAGCTCAAGTACTTCTTCACCTCGGCCATCGCCTCGGCCGGCGACGGAGAGGCGCACTCCTCCGAGTCCGTTCGCCATCGCATCCGGACGCTAATCGACGCAGAAAGCCCCGACGACATCCTCTCGGACGACAAGCTTGTGGAGATCCTCGGTAAGGACGGCATCGACATCGCCCGCAGGACCGTCGCCAAGTATCGCGAGGCGATGCGGATTCCGTCGTCCGTACAGAGAAGGCGGGAGAAAAAGCTCGCCTGTCAGGCTGTCGCCTGACTTGGCGCGATCTGCCGTCGCACGCGCTGCAGCGTGATCGCAGCCGCGCCCGTCGGGATGCACTCAGTCGGCCTCGTGCGGCTGATAGGCAGGCATGCTTACCCTCCCCCCATGAGCCGCGCGGCATAGCCCATCAGTTGGTTGACCAGCGCCTCGTGGCTCTTTGCAAGCTGCCAGCCGATCGACGCGGCTGGCGCCACCATGCGCACCATGATGGCGCGAGCCTCGGTCGCCCCGAGCCGCTCGTTGCGGCTCTCGAGATAGGAGATTCGCAGGATAGCTACCGCTGCGTCCATGCGGTGCTCGAGCGACCTCATCGACGCTCGCTCGCTGTTGTGCACGACCGCGGTCCGGCCCTCGGTCTCGGCGAGGTCGAGGTTGCGCAGCAGCCGCTCGCGCATGGCGCGCGTCTCCTCCTGCACGGCCTGGCGTACCTTCGTCTTGAGCAGAGCCCACGGCGGCACGAAGCTGACGACTAGCAGCATTGCGGTAATGGCGAGGCCTGCATAATCGGTAATGGCTCCGCCTGTGTACCAGATGTAACCTACAGTCACGAAGGTGAAGAGCAGCACGATCCCGGAGCCCTGCGCGCTCATCTGCAGGAACGGCCTGTAATGTCGATCGTGGAGCACGATCTCGATCGGCTCGCGAAAGGGATACTGGCGGATGACCCAGCAGTTCTTGATCAGGAAGCCGAGCAGGACCACCCAGATGAAGGCGTTGAGGAACCACTCGACCGACCAGATGCCCCACATCATGAAGTCGATCAGGTGCACCTTGTCGCCGTCGCCGAGGCGGGCGTAATCCTCCTTGAAGAGATAGAGAAAATCGGACGCGGCAAACGGTATCGCCACCACACAGGCAATGAGCATTCCCGGGAGCCCGAGTATGCCCCGCACCAGCGTCGTCGCGCGCTTCTCAGGGATGGCGAGGTGGGCGACCCCCCGAATGAAGCCCTGCGCGTAGGCCAGCACAAACAAGCGCACGGCGACGATGTGCGCCGCCATGTAGAAGGGTTGGAGCTGCCATTCGGCCGAGGCGAGGAATCGCGGCACCGACGGAGTTATCGCGAGGCCGGCGAGCCAGATGGCGATGGCCGTTACGACGGCGAGGCCGACCACACCGCCCATGTGTCGAGGCAGAACACGGTCTATCGGCCAGTCGACGGCAGCCGGTCGGAGCTGCCCGCCGGAGGTAGTAGCAACGCCCCCCCAATCACCAAGGCCAGCCGGATCGAGAAAAGCCGCCGCCGCCACAGTAGAGGCCGGCGCGACAGCTCCCGAAGCCCGCCGGCGGCGAA
Organism: Hyphomicrobiaceae bacterium; assembly: GCA_033764055.1. Lineage (GTDB taxonomy): Bacteria > Pseudomonadota > Alphaproteobacteria > Rhizobiales > Hyphomicrobiaceae. The sequence goes on along the minus strand of JANRJI010000085.1, from coordinate 39,791 downwards.
AGCGCGCGGCCATGGCCGCGACTGCCGCCAGCCCGAGGATGACAGCCAAGCCTGCGACGGCCAACAGCCGGGCCGTTGCCTCGTCGTGCAGGAGCCGCCCCATTGCGGCCGCTGCACCTGCCAGTAGATTACGCCAATCCATGCCGCATCATTGCACAGGCACTGCGGCCCGCCTGTGACGCATCGGCAGCACGGACGGCGGAAAACTCGGCGACCCCGTCCGTGCGTCTCAGTTTGCGCGCCGGGAGCACCAGGCTTCAGGCCGCCTTGATGTTCGAGCGCTTGACGTGGTCGAGATTGGCGCCCTCGATACGAATGAGCTTGGTCGGCTTCTGCCTGTTCGGCGAGTGCACGACGCCGACATCGTAGAACTTCACGTCGCCGGGCTTCATGGCGTACTCGCGCACAGCCTCGACCAGGGACGCGGCCTCGCCCTCGCCCTTCTTCACGATCTTCCAGTCGGTCATCACGGTCTCGCCGACGGCCTGTCCGTAGATGGCCCAGCTGAAGCCGTGGTCGTGCGGCTTGCCCTCGGCCTTGTCCTCATGGACGTGGCCGCAGATGCAGAAGCCGAGCTCGGGATCCTCGTAGAGCACCTTGCGCGGCTTGCAGTTCTCGGCGGTCAAGTGCTTGGCGACGAACTCCTTATCCAGACAGGCCTTCGAAACGAGACCGCAGACCTTCTCCTTGGCGGAGGAGGACGGGTCGGCCTTCAGCGTCGCCTTGATGTCGGTAGCGAGCTGCTCGAGCGTGTAGGACATGGGCGTTCTCCCTGGGGTGGCAGACCGCGGCTGGTTTGCTCGCCGCGGTCTCGGACCTGGAAAATATTGCTAGCCCTGCTATGCCGCACGCGCAGCGTCGGCTTGTCAATATCCTGCCGTGGCCTTGGGGACGGACGTCGGTCGCCGCCGGTCAGCGTCCGATAGCCGCGCGCGCCTTCGACACCTGCTCCATCGCGCGGACGTGGTCGCCGACGAAGCGCAGGACGAGGTGATGGGCGCCCGCGCGGGCATAGCCGGCGAGGTACTCGGCCACGGCGGAAGGAGCCCCGGCAAAACACTCCTGGCGCTTGCGCAGCGCCACGGCCGGCGCGCCGTAGTAGCTCTCGAGATAGCGGTCGAGCCGCGCGTTGGCGGCCGCCACGTCGTCGTCGAGGGAAAGCGTCAGATACATCGAGCCGGTGAGCTTTCCGGTGTCGCGACCAGCCTCGCTGGCGATGCGGCAGACCTCCCGCCAGCCTCTGGCCCAGGCTTCCGGGTTGCCCTCGTTCGGCATCCAGCCATCGAAGAACTTGCCCGTTCGCTCGAGGCTCGGCGGCAGGGCACCCGCAGCCCAGAGCAACGGCCCCCCTTTGCGGTGCGGCGTCGGGCCGACGGTGGCGCCCTTCAGAGTCCAGCGGCCGTCCCAATCGACAGGCTCGCCGCTCCAGAGCGCCCGGGCGAGGCTCAGCCCCTCCATCATGCGACCGACGCGCTTCTCGAACGGCACACCCGCGGCATCGAACTCGGCGCGGATCGATGGCACGTCGCGGGCGATGCCGACGCCGAGCACGAGGCGTCCCTCGGAGATGCGGTCGATGGTGGCTGCCTGATGAGCCAACAGCACGGGATTGCGCAGTGCGGGCAGCAGCACGGCCGTGCCCACCGTCACGCGCGGCACGCGGGCGGCGACGGCTGCGAGCATGGCGAGCGGCTCATGGCGTGGGCGTGCGGTCAGCGAATCGCCGATCCAGATGCCGTCGAAGCCGAGCTTCTCCGCGCGCTCAGCAAGCTCCAGCATGCCGGAAGTCTCGTTGCGGCCGGACATGATCATCTCGCGGGTAGGCAGCAGATAGCCGAGCTCGAGGGGCATGGGTGGTCGGTCTCCGGTGAGATGGGCGGCTCGAGTGAAGCAGAGTTCGCGCGGCTTGACCAACAGGCAACGCAGATCGTGTCGCCAGCGCAGGATGTATCCGGCTCAGATAGCACACGAGATGTCCGGCGATCCGTGCGAACCGATGTCTGCAACAGCGGAGGGCGGGACGAGTCGGCCCGTTTGCGACGAGGACCGGGTCGAGGAGAAGCTCGAGGACGTCTGCGATCGCGGGAGCGGCGTCAGCTTGGCCAGGCGGCGACGCCGTCAGGTTCTCCTGCGACGCGACGGAACAAGTTGCAGCTGGCGATCCGGCTTCAGCCGGTGCGAGCCCCGCGCCGAGCCGGTCCGCGCGGCGCTTTCAGCGAGGGCACGCCCTTGGTTGTGAACGTTTGGAAGCCGTGCTTCTTGCCCGTGCGCCGACCCTCGCCGCCGGCTCCACCCGTCCCGGCGGGCTGGTTGGCCGGCACGAGCTGATGCTTGGCCGGACCGATCAGGTCGGCACGTCCCATACTTTTCAAGGCCTCGCGCAGCAGCGGCCAGTTCTCGGGGTCGTGGTAGCGCAGGAAGGCCTTGTGCAGCCGGCGCTGCTTGAGCCCGCGGACAGTCTCCACCTCCTCCGAGCCGCCGCGGCGCACCGCCTTCAGCGGGTTCTTTCCGGAATGATACATGGCCGTCGCCAGGGCCATCGGCGAGGGCAGGAACGTCTGCACCTGGTCGGCCCTGTACTTGTTCCTCTTGAGCCACAGTGCCAGCTGCAGCATGTCCTCGTCCGTCGTTCCGGGGTGAGCGGCGATGAAATACGGGATCAGGAAGTACTCTTTCCCAGCCTTGCGGGCCGCGTCGTCGAACAGCTGCTTGAAGCGGTCGTAGGCGCCGATGCCCGGCTTCATCATCTTGGAGAGCGGCCCCTCCTCGACGTGCTCCGGCGCGATCTTGAGGTAGCCGCCGACGTGGTGCGTGACGAGCTCCTTGACGTAGGCCGGGCTCTTCACCGCGAGGTCGTAGCGCACGCCCGACGCCACATTCACCTTCTTGATGCCCGGCAGCTCGCGCGCCTTGCGATAGAGCGAGATCAGCGCCTCGTGGCTGGTGTCGAGGTTCGGGCAGATGCCGGGGTAGACGCACGAGAGCCGCCGGCAAGACGCCTCGATCCTCGGGTCCTTGCAGGCCATGCGGTACATGTTGGCCGTCGGCCCGCCGATGTCCGAGATGTGGCCGGTGAAGCCCGGTGTCTTGTCGCGGATCGCCTCGATCTCGGCGAGCACCGACTGCTCCGAGCGGTTCTGGATGATGCGCCCCTCGTGCTCGGTGATCGAGCAGAACGTGCAGCCGCCGAAACAGCCGCGCATGATCGTGACCGAGAAGCGGATCATCTCCCAGGCCGGAATCTTGGCGTCGCCGTAGGCCGGATGGGGCGCCCGCGCGTAGGGCAGCTCGTAGACGGCGTCCATCTCCTCTGTGGTGAGCGGAATCGGCGGCGGCGTCACCCACAGCTCGCGGTCGCCGTGCCGTTGCACGAGGGGGCGGGCGTTGCCGGGGTTCGACTCGCGATGCAACACGCGCGAGGCCCGGGCGTAGGTCTCGGCGTCGCCGGCGACCTGGTCGAACGACGGCAACCGGACCACGTTCTGCCCGTCGCGCGTCATCCGCGCGCCCTCGTCCGAGTCCGTGATGTCGTCGGCATGCAGCTCCGTCCATCCCACCGGCACGGTGCGCTTCATCAGAGCGACGCCGCGGATGTCGTCCATCGCCTCGAATGCGGTAGCGCTGTCGCCCTTGGCCCGCGCGAGCCGATGGGCCACCTCGACGACGGCCCGCTCGGCGTTGCCGTAGATCAGCAGGTCGGCCTTGCTGTCGACGAGGATCGAGCGCCGCACCTTGTCCGACCAGTAGTCGTAGTGGGCGATGCGCCGCAGCGACGCCTCGATGCCGCCGACCACGATGCTGGCGTCCTTGTAGGCCTCGCGGCAGCGCTGCGCGTAGACGATCACGGAGCGGTCTGGCCGCTTGCCGCCTTCGCCGCCAGGGGTATAGGCGTCGTTGTGGCGCAAGCGCCGGTCGGCCGTGTAGCGGTTGACCATGCTGTCCATGTTGCCGCCGGTCACGCCGAAGAACAGTGCCGGCTTGCCGAGCGCCTTGAACGGCTCGGCCGACTGCCAGTCCGGTTGCGACAGGATGCCGACCCGGAAGCCCTGCGCCTCGAGCAGGCGGCCGACGATCGCCATACCGAAGCTCGGATGGTCGACATAGGCATCGCCCGTGACGAGGATGATGTCGCACGTGTCCCAACCCAACCGGTCCATCTCGGCGCGGGTCATCGGCAGGAATGGTGCGGTGCCGAAGCGATGGGCCCAATGCTTGCGATAGGAGAAGATCGGCTTCGCCGACGACAGGGCGTGAGGGCCCGTCCGGGCAGGCGTGACGGCGGGAGTGTGGGCGGTCATGGATGTCCGGCTGCGCTGAAAAGCGATTGCTGGCGAGCGGGATAGCAGATCTCGGGCGTCGTGTCGCGGGAGGGTTGCGGCCGGCATGCGGTGGCGACGACCCGGATTGCCACCGTGAGCGAGCCCACGATCAAGCTAAGGCCGGCTCGTATGACTGGGCATTGGTCCACCTGAAAAGTGCGGCCTCCCGACGGCGCCGTCGACACGCTGATGGAGGTGTAGCACTGCGGAGCAGTGACCGGCTCAGGTTTCATCGGCCTCGCGGTGATGGGCGATCCGTCCGCCGGCCCATGGTCACCGCCGCGGCCGACTGGGAAATCGCATGACGCGTCCCCTTGACGCCCCCGGTCGCCCCTCTTCATATCGACGAGTTCGTTGGAACGGCCGCAGCAAGCGGCCTGCTGGGGAGGCACTCGAATGAACCGGTCCGCCGTCACTGCCGTGCTTGCCGCTGCCACGGTCATCCTGGGCATCTTCTCGCTGATGAAATGGAGCGAGGTCAGCGCCCTGAACCACAGGATCGCGACGGCCGAGGCCGCGCAGAAATCGGCAGAGCAAGGATTGAAGGCTGCGCAGGTGAAATCCGCGGAGCTGGAGAAGGCGAAGTCGGCCGCTGAGACGGCAGTCCGCGACGGGCAGGCGAAGCTGGCCAGCATCGACTCGCAGCTGAAAGCCAAGACCGACGAGGCGGCGGCCAAGCTGAAGGCCGCCGAGGATCGGCTGAAGGCTGCCGAGGACCAGCTGAGGCAGGCAACGGCCGGCAAGGATGGCGCTGACGCGGCACTGCGCCAGGCCAACGACAAGGTCGCGAAACTGACCAAGGATTTCGAGCAGATGAAGTCTGCTCTCTCCGAGGCGTCGTCTAAGCTCGCCGCGGAGCGTACGGCCAAGGAGGCTGCCGAGCGGGCCCTTGCCGAAGCGAGAAAGCCGCCACAGTAAGGCGGCGCGGCGGCAGCCACAGTCCCGGGCGCAGCGCCTCACCCGCGCAGCAGGTGCTTGGCGATGTTGAGCAGGTGGATCTGGCTCGTGCCCTCGTAGATCCGGGCGGCACGAACGTCTCGGTAGAATCTCTCGATGCCACGGCCCTTGACGTAGCCCTGGCCGCCGAAAATCTGCACCACCTTGTCGGCGACGCGACAGCACATCTCTGTAGCCAGGTACTTGCAAAGCGACACGTCCATGGTGACGTCCTCGCCGCGGTCGCGCTTGCGAGCCGTCTCCAGGATCAGGGCGCGCGCCGCCTCGATGTCGACCTTGCACTCCGCGAGCATGGCCTGCACGAGCTGGAACTCTCCGATGGGACGGCCGGACTGCTGGCGCTCGCGAGCATAGCGGACGGCCTCGTCGAGCATGCGGATAGCCGGTCCGGTCGACAGCGCGGCAAGGTTCACCCGCTGCTTGTTGAGACACTTCATGACCGTGCGGAAGCCGTTGCCCGGCAGGAGCCCGATAATGGCATCGGCGGAAACTCGGCAATTCTCGAGATAGACCTCGCCGATGGGTGCGCCCTCCTGCCCCATCTTCGGCGTCGAGCCACTCGTGGTGAGACCGGGCGTGCCCCGCTCGATCAGGAAGGCCGAGACGCCCGCCGCGCCACGCGTCGAGCCGTCGGTGCGCGCCAGCACCGTGTAAAGCCCGGCAATCGGGGCCAGCGTGATGTAACGTTTCCGGCCATTGAGCACATAGTCGCCATTCGCCTGCTCGACAGCGCGTGTCTGGAGCGCTGTCGCATCGGAGCCAGCCATCTCCTCGGTCAGAGCTAGGCAGCCGATCAGGTCGCCGCTGGCGAGCCGCGGCAGGTAGCGCTGCCTCTGGGCCTCTGTGCCGTCCTGGATCAGGCATTCCGATCCGATGCCCGCGTTCTGCGCACCCACCACTCGGTAGGCGACTGAGCATTGCGTCAGCTCGATGAAGGCAAGCGCCAGCTCCTCGGTCGTCAGCCCGCTGCCACCGTAGGCTTCCGGAATGCTCCAGCCGAAGGTGCCGAGCTTGCGCATCTGCGCCACGAGGTCCGGGCCCACCAGGTCCTCGGCCTCGACGCGGTCCTCGTTAGGGATGGCAACCTCGCGGACGAACCGGCGCGTGCGCGCCAGGAGATCGTCGAGCGCGGCTCGATCGCGGATCATGCAGGCTTCCTCCGGGGAGCTGAGTGACTATGTCCGCCCATCCTGGCGCAAGCGAGCCGGCTGCTCCACAGACCCTTCGGCGGTCTGTGCGTTCTGGCCGTAGCTATCGAACAGCTCGAGCACCCGCTCCATCTCGTCGTCGTCGAGCAACCTCGGCTTGCCGATCGCGAGCACCTTGACGTAGAGCTCGGCCAGCGTCTCGACCTCGGCGGCCAGCTCGAGTGCCTTGGCGCAGGTGGCGGCGACGGCGATCTGGCCATGATTGGCCATCAGGCAGGCGTTGCGCTTTCGGAGCCCCTTGACCACGTGCCGCGACAGCTCTTTCGTCCCAAACGTTGCATAGGGTACGAGCGGGATCGATTTTCCCCCGGCGACCGCGACCATGTAGTGGAAGGCTGGGATCTCTTTGTGGGCGCATGCCAAGGCCGTGGCGTTGAGCGAATGCGTATGCACGACCGCGCCGACATCCGGCCGCGCTGCATAGACATCGAGATGGAAGCGCCACTCGCTCGACGGCTTGCGCTGCCCCGCTGCGACCGTACCATCGGCCTCGACCAGTACGATGTCGTCGGACGCCAGCGTCTCGTACGCCATGCCCGACGGCGTGATCAGCATGCCGCCGCTGAAGCGCCTCGAGGCATTGCCCGACCGCCCCGGCGACAGGCCGCGCCGGCTCATGCCGAGCGCCGTCTCGAGGACCTCGGTGCGGGCCAGGGCCTCGCCGTTCTGGGCGAAGGGGGCGCTTTCCGGCTCGCACTGCATGTCATCGCTCCAATAGCCCCTGCCGCAAGGCCTCGCGTCAGGCTAGATTGCCGGCTGAATGCTACAACCCGCCTCGCGAGGCAAGGTTGATGCGCCATGACGAGCGAAGGATTTCCATCATGAGCGAGAGCCCGCCCGACACCATCCCGCTGACCGTACTGACGGGCTTCCTCGGCTCCGGCAAGACCACGCTCCTCAAGCGCCTCCTCGACGATCCCGCCATGGCCGGCACTGGCGTCATCATCAACGAGTTCGGCGAGGTCGGCATTGACGACACGCTGGTCGAGAAGATCGACGACGACGCGGTTCTACTTCCGTCAGGCTGCGTCTGCTGCGAGGTGCGCGGCGATCTGGTCGAGGCGCTGGAGCGCATGCACACCCGCTCGCTGTGGGGCGACATTCCCAAAATCTCGCGCGTCGTCCTGGAAACCACGGGTCTCGCCGACCCAGCGCCGATCATGCACACCATCATGACCGAGGAGCGCGTCTACCGCATCTACCAGCTCGACGGCGTCGTCACGACGGTCGACGGCGAGCATGGGCTGTCCCAACTCGACCATCAGTTCGAGCCGGCCAAGCAGATCGCCGTCGCCGACCGCATCATCCTGACGAAGACGGACCTTGCGGCCGAGGACGCGGTTCGTCGCCTGGAGGGCCGTGTCCGCGCGCTCAATCGCGCCGCCCCGATCCTGAGGGCGGTGAAGGGCGACGTCGCGCCGGCCGAGCTGATCGGCCTCGGCGCGCACGAGCCCGTCCTGAAAGGCACCGACATCGAGACGTGGCTGGCCGCCGGGCGCTTCGAGCCGGCTCATGAAGGCCACGCCCACGACCACACCTGCGCCCCCGATTGCGGGCACCATCACCACGGCCATGGCCACGACCACCACGGCCATTCACACGCGCATGCCTGCTCGGGCGAGGCCTGCGACCACCCCGACCACCACCACGAGCACTTGCACGGCATCCAGTCGTTCTGCCTGACCTTCGCCGAGCCACTGGAAGGCCCGGAGATGTCGAACGCGCTGAGCCTGCTCGGCCAGCTCTACGGCCAGAAGTTGCTGCGCGTGAAAGGCATCCTCAACATCAAGGACCAGTCGCGCCCGTTCGTCGTGCACGGCGTGCAGCACATCTTCTATCCGCCGGACACCTTGAAGAGCTGGAAAGGCGACGACCGCCGCTCACGCATCGTGTTCATCACGAAGGACCTGCCCGAGACCACCGTCCGGCGCCACTTCAAGCCGTTCGTCGGCGAGGCGCTTCAGGCTCAGAGCTGATCGGAGCGCAGCCGCACCACACCGGCGGCGGCCATGTCCGCCCACGCGGCTGCGAGCGTGCCGCCGGGTACGGTCGGCGCGTCGATGCCCCTGCAGGCGTCCTCGATCACGATTGCCTCGAGGCCCAGCCCGCGTGCGTCGAGCGCGGTCCAGGCCACGCAGAAATCGGTGGCGAGGCCGACGACGTAGATGCGCTTCAAACCCCGCGCGGCGAGGTAGCCGCCAAGGCCGGTCGGCGTCACGCGGTCGGCCTCGATGAAGCCCGAATAGCTGTCGACGCCCGCCCGGTAGCCCTTGCGCACGATCGCCTGCGCGTGCGGCACGCGGAGGTCGGCATGGAAGGCCGCACCGGGTGTCGCTTGCACGCAGTGATCGGGCCACAGCACCTGAGGGCCGTAGGCCAGCGTCACCGTCTCGAACGGCTTGCGCTCTGCGTGCGACGAGGCGAACGAGATGTGCCCGACCGGATGCCAGTCCTGTGTCAGCAAGACGTTGTCGAAGCGCCCCACCAGCGCATTGATCACCGGCAACACCTCATGGCCGCTGGGAACCGGCAACGCGCCCCCGGGACAGAAGTCGTTCTGGACGTCTACGACGAGCAGCACTGAGGCTGGGTCGGGCATGGTTCGCGACTTCCCGTTTTGCGGGCGATAGCAGGGGACATCATCGCACGCGCGATTGCAGCGGTCACCGCCGCCGCTTCGAGCTCCTGAGATCGATCATTCCAGCCACCTCGCGGGGGTCGGCGTTGGCCGGAAAGATGACGTGCTTCTGGATTTTTTGCGTGCCGGTCGTCGGCAGCTCCCTGGCGAACCAGATCCACCCCGGTGCCTTGTAGTAGGCGAGCCGCTCGTTGCAGTAGCGGAAAATCTCCTCCGCCGTCTCGCGCCCGCCGTCGCCCGAGCGCGTGACGACGCAGGCGAGCACCTCCTCCTCCCGCACCTCGTCCTTGGCCGCCATCACCGCCGCCTGCGCGATGTCGGGATGGGTAAGAAGCAGCGCCTCGATCTCGGCGGCGGCTATGTTCTCGCCGGAGCGGCGTATGATGTTCTTCTTGCGATCGATGAAATGCAGCATTCCGTCGGCCTCGCGCCGCACCGTGTCGCCCGTGTGAAACCAGCCGCTGCGCCAGCCCTTCTCCGTCTCCTCGTCGTTCTTGAGATAGCCCGAGAAGGCCGCACGCCGCGGCGTCTCGGCCGAGTGCCGCACCACCATCTCGCCGGGCGTCCCGTCCGGCACGTCCCGGTCCTGCTCGTCGACGACGCGCACGTCGAATCCGGGCACGGCCTTGCCGAACGCTCGCGTGCCGATCTTGCGGGGATGATGGTTGTCGCCGAGCACGCGGCAGAACTCGGTCATGCCCCAGATCTCGATGAGCGGGAAGCCGAAGCGCTCCTCGAACACGGCGTGCAGCTCCGGCTCGATTCCGGCGCCGATGCCGAAACGCACGACATGATCTCGATCGCCCCCCGACACCGGCTGGTTGAGCAGCATCGGTGCCACGATGCCGAGGTAGTGCACGATCGTTGCCCGCGTCGCCTTTACCTCCGGCCACCAGCGGGTCGGATTGAACCGGTCCGTCTGGACCTGGCAGCAGCCGGCGGCGACCGCGCCGAGCAAGGACACGACGCCCGCGTTGAGATGATAGAGCGGCAGCGGGTTGTAGATCCGATCCTTGCCGGGCCGGAGCGCCGCCATGCCGCCGAGCTTGGCGTACCAGTCGCCGAGTGAGACCTCATAGCCGTGGCTGAGGATGCAGCCCTTCGGCCGGCCAGTGGTGCCCGACGTATAGAGGATCTGTGCCTCCGTGGCCGGCTCTGGTCTGGTCGAGGTCGCCGCCACGCACGCCCGCGGCAGAGACAGGCCGGTCTCCGGAAGCCAAACCGCCGGACGATGCCGGCTCTCGGCCAGCGCGGCCTCGATCTGCGCCTGCCGCGAGCCGATGGTGAGCACCAGCGCCGGCTCCGAGTGCTCGAGCAGATAAGCCGTCTCGGCCGCGCGGTAATCCGGATTGATCGGCACGCACGACGCACCGATCGAGTTCAGGGCCAGCCGGTGCAGCACATGCTCAGGCCGGTTCTCAAGCAGCATCGCAACCCGGTGGCCGAGCCCGTAGCCGGCGCTCGCATAATCCTCGGCGAGCCGTCCGATCTCGGCATCCGCCGCGCTGTAGGTGATCTCGAGGCCGTCCGGCAGGTAGGCGCGCTCCTTGCCCGGCGGCACGGCGAGGAACGGCCGGTCGGCCCAGCCGTCGACCGCCTCGCGCCACAATGCGGCGATGGTGATGCCGTCTCGAACCTCGCCCATGGCTTTGCCTCGACGTGTCTCTGCCTGCCTCGCCTCTGGGGGTGCCGTCGGCCGGGTGCGACATGGTAATCTCACCGGCAACCGGAGGAAAAGCCTCGCCACCTGGAATAGCATGCGCACCGACCTCTTCGATTTCGACCTGCCGGACGAGCTCATCGCACTCCGTCCTGCCTTGCCGCGCGATGCCGCACGGCTGCTGGTGGTGCGCCCGCCGCATCGCGTTGCCGGCCAGGGGTTCGTCTCGCCGCCCGTGCTCGAGGACCGCCTCGTGCGCGACCTGGCCACGCTGCTCGCGCCGGGTGACGCCCTGGTGGTCAACGACACCAAGGTCATTCCGGCCGCCCTCCAGGGCACCCGCGAGCGCAACGGCAACGTCGCTCACGTCTCCTTCAATCTGATCAGGCGCGTCGACGCGAGCCGCTGGCGCGCCTTCGCCCGGCCGGCCAAGCGCCTCGAGGTTGGCGACCGCATCACCTTCGCGGCCGAGGGCCGCGTCTGCCTCGCGGGCTCGCTCTCGGCGGTCGTCTCGGAAAAGCTCGAGGCCGGTGAGGTCGAGCTGTCGTTCTCGCTTCACAGCGCCTACCTCGACGAGGCCATCGCCACGCTTGGCGACATGCCGCTGCCACCCTACATCGCGCTCAAGCGGCCGCCCGATGAGGACGACCGCGCCAGCTACCAGACCATGTTCGCGGCCCACGAAGGCGCCGTCGCCGCCCCGACGGCGGCGCTGCACTTCACACCAGAGCTGATGACTCGACTGGAGGCGCGAGGAGTCGAGCGCCATGCGGTTACGCTTCACGTGGGTGCCGGCACCTTCCTGCCCGTGAAAGCCGACGACACCGACCAGCACAAGATGCATTCCGAGTGGGGCGAGATCCGCGCCGGCACCGCAGTTGCGCTGAATGCCGTGCGCGCCCGCGGCAATCGCGTTGTCGCCGTCGGCACGACGGCCCTGCGCCTGCTCGAGTCCGCCGCAGACCGCTATGGCCAGATCCACCCCTTCACCGGCGAGACCGACATCTTCATCACGCCCGGCTACCGCTTCCGCGCCGTCGATGCACTCATGACCAACTTCCACCTGCCCCGCTCGACGCTCTTCATGCTGGTCTCGGCCTTCGCCGGCCTCGACACCATGCATGCCGCCTACCGCCATGCGATCCGGCAGCGGTATCGATTCTACTCGTACGGCGATGCGAGCCTGCTGTTTCGTGCATCGTGAATACTGTTTCCCTGCTTCGATGACCGGGATTACCGAAACGGATGAGATGACCACAAACACTCTGACGTCTATTTGGGAGGTGCGGAGTATCGCGAGCCGGCGATCCCCGCGTTGGGGCGCCGCGCTTCATCCAAAGCGTCTTGCCAGTTGAAATGCGCGAAGCTACCTTCGCAATTAAAAATGCATACTAGAACCTGACCTTTCGAGGAGGCTGACATGATGAATCTCGATGCTTTCGTCGAAGATTGTCTCTCCGCCGTGAAAGCGGATCCAACCCATCGTGCGGTGCACGATCTGATGCAACGGGCGTTCCGTGATCCAGGGCAAGTTCTCGCGGCCGTCGACGAGCCCACAGAGAGTGCGATAAAACCGATCTATCGCTCACCCGAGCTCACCGTCATCAACGTCGTCTGGAAGCCCGGAATGACGGTAATGCCGCACAACCACGAGATGTGGGCCGTCATCGGCGTCTACGGCGGACGCGAGGACAATATTTTCTGGCGGCGGATCAAAGACGATCCTGACGGCCACATCGAGGCGGCTGGCGCGAAATCTCTGGGAGCAGGCAATGTCGTCCCATTGGGCAAGGATATCATCCATTCAGTAACCAATCCGCTCGGAAAGCTGACCGGGGCAATCCACGTCTACGGTGGCGATTTCTTTGATGTAGAGCGTAGCGAGTGGGACCCCGAGCATCACGTCGAGCGCCCGTATGACCTGGCCAAGGCGAGGGCGATGTTCGCGAAGTGACCGTGCCGTCATAGGAGAGATTCCGCCAACGAGCGCGCGGTCAACTCGCCCCGCGCGCGGCATCCTTCGCCATCACAAGCAGCTCCTTCGCGATGCGGGCGAGGTCGGCGTAGTCGGCGCCCTTGGCAGCGCCGCGGGCCCAGAGCGCATGCAGTTGCAGCAGCACGACCGCCAGCTTCAGCATCGCGACCACGCGCAGCACCGGATAGTCCGATACGTCGCGGCCCGTGATGCGGGCATACTCGGCCACGACCTCGTTGCGCGCCGGGAAGCCGGGCGCTGCCGTCGGCAGCTGCTTCATGTCGTGCATGCAGGCGGGGTCGCCGGGCTCGGCCCAGTAGCTGAGCAGCGTCGCGAGGTCGAACAGCGGGTCGCCGCGCGTGCCCATGTCCCAGTCGACGATCGCGACCGGCCGCAGCGTTCCGGGCTCGACGATCAGATTGTCGAGCTTGAAGTCGGAATGCAGCAGCGTCGGCGCATTGGGCCGGAAGGATTGACGGCCGAGCCAGTCGCTGACCTCGCGCGTCAGCGCCCGGGTGTCCGTCTCGAGCTCCAGCCGCTCGGCCCGCAAGGTCCATCCTCTGATCGCACGTTGCACGAAGCCCTCGGGCTTGCCGAGATCGCCGAGGCCGACCGCCTCCGCATCGACCGCGTGGATCGCTGCCAGCGTCTCGACCAGCATACGGCCCGTCGCCGCTGCCACCTCCGGCCGGCCCTCGAAATGCCGCTTGTCGTCGCCCTTGATGACGAGGCCGGGTCGATATTCGATGAGCTGGAACGGCACGCCGATGACGCTTCTGTCCTCGCACAGGTGCACGCTCTCCGGCGCAAGCGGCAGTGCCCGCCAGAGCCGCGACAGGATGCGGTGCTCCCGCGCCATGTCGTGGGCGCCGGGCGGCAGGTCCCCATCGGGCGGTCGGCGCAGCACCAGCATCCGGCCGGCGGCCTTCAGCCGATAATTGATGTTGGCCATGCCGGTGCCGAACTGGAGGATCGGCTCGTCGAGGTCGAGCGGCAGGCCGACGGCCGCGAGATGAGCGCCGAGCCGCGCCGTATCCAGCGGGAAGGCCTCTCCGGCCGGTCGGAAAACGTGGGCGTCGCTGCCCGGGACTTTGTGTGCTGCCATTTTCGGCCCCTACTCGCCCCACCCCAGCAGTGCCGGCAGCATCAGACCGGCGAGCACCCGGGCGTCCGCCACCCTGGCATCGTCGAACTGTCCCGCCTCACCGAACAGGTTGATGGCGCCGACGTTGCGCCCGCAGAGGCGCACCGGCACGTTCATGATCGACGTCACGCCGAGCCCGAAGATCTTCTCGAAGTCCTTGTAGGTGCCGCGGATGTCGTCGCGCCCCTTGGCGATATAGACTTCGCCGCGCGCGAGCACGGCCTGGTTGTTCGGATAGTCGGCGATTCGCTTGCGGCCGCCGACCGGGTAGGCGACCGGATCGCTCGAGTGAAGGCGCTCCACCTCCGCCGTCGCGTGCACGTAGCGGAACATCGTAAAGCCCCTGGCATCGAGCCGGGCCGTGGCCAGGCGACCGATCGCATCGAGAATGGCGAGCGGGCGCGGCGCCTCGGCTGCGAAGGCCAGCACTGAGGCGATGTCCTCTGCGGTCAAACGGCTGCCCGCCATGTCGATAGCCTCCTCTTCCAGCACCAGACTTTCAAGCCTCACCACTCCCCGAAACGGTAGCCGCGCGCCCGCGCGCCGCCCGTGACGCGGCGGATGTAATCGTGTGTCACCGTCGTTCGCGTCCGCCGCGACAGCGCCCACGAGAACATCCGGTCCCGCATCGCCTCGCGCACCCCGGCGTGACCCGGCGACGCGCCGAGATCGTGCAGCTCGTGAGGATCGGCGTCGAGGTCGAACAGTTGCGGCCGGAAGCGCTCGAAATGCACGTACTTCCACCGCTTGTCGCGTACCATGAAGCCTCGCGCCTCGTCGACCTCGAGGCCCAGGCGCCGCCTCGCATGACGGAGCGCGAAATCGCTGTCGCAGAAGACGGCATCCCGCCAGCCGTCGGGAACGGGGCCCGCGAGCAGCGGCACGATCGAACGCCCCTCGAGCCGGTGCGGCTCGGGCTCACCCCCCGCCCAATCGAGAAACGTCGGCGCGAGATCGATCGCCTCGACCAGCGCCTCGACCGCCTGCCCGCGCGTCGCGTCGGCGCCCACTCGCGGATCGACGACGATCATTGGCACGCGCACGATCTCCTCGTGGAAGAGATCCTTCTCGCCCAGCCAGTGGTCGCCGAGATAGTCGCCATGGTCCGACGTGACGACGATGATCGTGTTCGCGATCTCGCCAGTCGCCTCGAGATGCGCCACGAGCCGTCCGACATGATGATCGAGCTGGGTGATCAGGCCCATGTAGGTCGGGATCACCGTCTCGCGCACCTCGTCGCGGGAGAACGCGACGCTCTCGTCGTGGGTCATGAAGGCGGCGATCACCGGGTGCGGGTCGGCACGCTCCGCGTCGGAGCGGTTTGCCGGGATGACGTGCTCAGGCCCGTACATGGCGTGGTAAGGTGCGGGTGCGATGTAGGGCCAGTGAGGCTTGATATAGGAGACGTGGAGGCACCACGGACGGTCACCACGCGCCTGCCGCAGGAACTCGAGCGCCCGATCCGTCATGTAGGCGGTCTCCGAGTGCTCCTCCTTCACCCGCGCCGGCCGCCGGGCGTTGCGCATCGCCCAGCCCGAGAGCACCTCGCCATTGTCTCCCTCGACCGAGTTCGCCCACTCGTGCCACGGGTTCTCACCCGAGTACCCGAGCTGGCGGAGCCAGCCGTTGTAGGCCGGGTCGGCGCCGGCCAGCTTACCTTCGATCTCGGGATGAAGGCCGTCGTCGCGCTCGAATGGCTCGAAGCCGCACTGCCAGTACGGCAATCCGGGGTTGGTGCCGGGATCGAGGCCGAGCCGCGCCATGGACTCGAGATCCGGTTTGAAGTGTGTCTTGCCGACCAGCACGACGCGGTAGCCCTGGGGCCGCAGATAGTCGCCGATCGTTTTCTCGTCGATCCGCAGCGGAAAATTATTGTACGTCGCTCCGTGCGTGATGTTGTACCGCCCGGAGTAGAAGCTCATGCGCGAGCCGCCACAGACAGGCGATTGCACGAACGCCCGCGTCAGGCGGACGCCCTTTGTGGCCAACCGGTCGAGGTTGGGTGTCTCGATGGACGGATGGCTGGACGCGCCGAGATAGTCCCAGCGGAGCTGGTCGGCCATAATGAACAGAATGTTGGGCTTGACGCTCATGGGCTCGGGCTCTCGGGCGACCTGCTTCGAGGACAGAGGCTGACCGTTGATCGCACAATATGCAACCCTGGCGCGCCAGCCCTGGCACGCCGTCGTGCTGACCCTCTTCCCGGAGATGTTTCCGGGGCCGCTCGGCGTGTCGTTGACGGGACAGGCTCTCGCCGCTGGGACCTGGCGGCTCGACGCGCACAACATTCGCGACCACGGGCTCGGCCGGCACCGTCAGGTGGACGACACGCCGGCCGGCGGGGGGGCCGGCATGGTCATGCGCGCCGACGTGCTGGGCCCGGCCATCGACGCGGCCCGCGCATCGGCGTCCGGCCTCCCTCTCGTCTACCTTTCGCCGCGCGGCGAGCCGCTCACTCAGCGCCTCGTCCACGAGCTGTCCGGCGGCCCCGGCATCGTGCTGCTCGCTGGACGTTTCGAGGGTCTCGACCAGCGCGTCATCGAGGCCCGCAGCCTTCGCGAGATCTCGATCGGCGACTACGTGTTGTCCGGCGGCGAGCTTGCCGCCATGGTCCTGATCGATGCCTGCGTGCGCCTGCTGCCGGGCGTGCTCGGCGCCGCCGCATCCCTCGACGAGGAGAGCTTCGAGAGCGGCCTGCTCGAGTATCCGCAATTCACGCGTCCCCGCGAATGGGAGGGTCGCTCGATCCCCGACGTTCTCCTCTCGGGCGACCACAAACGTATAGCCCAGTGGCGCCGCGCCGAGGCTGAGCGGCTCACGCGCGAGCGCCGGCCCGACCTGCTGACGGGCCGCAGGGGGCCGCCTCGATCGGAAAGCTGAGCCGCACAGCTCGATTATCCACCACGGCCCCGTGACAGACTGGGCGCTCCGTGCCTACCATGTACGGACAAAGCAACGTCCCGGGAGTGCGCCCATGCCCATGCAGATCCGCCAGCTCGGTCCAGGAGCCGACTTCGTCGGCGAGGTTTCCGGCCTTGATTTGACCAGGCCGCTCCCACCCGAGGATATCGCCGCCATCCACGCCGGAATGGACAAGTACGCGGTGCTCATCTTCCACGGCCAGAATTTCACTGACGAGCAGCAGCTGGCCTTCACCCAGAGTCTCGGGCCGCTCGAGACGGCAATCGGCTTCAACCTGCGTAAGGCCGGCGATCAGCGCCTCGCCTCGCCCCACTTCGCCGATGTCTCGAACCTCGACAAGGACGGCAAGATCTTCAAGCGCGACGACCGGCGCTGGCAATTCGCCATCGGCAACCGCCTCTGGCATTCCGACAGCTCGTTCAAGGCGATCCCGGCCAAGTACTCGCTGCTGCACGCACGCGCGCTACCCTCCAAGGGCGGCAATACCGAGTTCGCGGACATGCGCCAAGCGTGGGACTCCTTCGACCAGGAGACCAAGGACATCTGCGAGCCGCTGATTTGCGAGCATTCACAGATGTACTCGCGCGCCAAGATGGGGTTCACCGATTTCAGCCCTGAGGAGCGCGAGCGCTTCAAGCCGGTGCTCCAGCGCCTCGTCCGGGTGCATCCGTCGACGGGGCGCAAGTCGATCTACCTCTCGTCGCACGCCGGCAAGATCCTCGGCTGGCCGGAGCCGGAGGCGAAGGCGTTCCTGATGGACTTGACGGAGAAGGCGACGCAGCGCGAGTTCACCTACTCTCACAAGTGGGCGATCGGCGATCTCGTCATGTGGGACAACCAGGCCACCATGCATCGCGCGCGGCCCTTCCCCGCCGACGAGCCGCGCGACGTCCGCCGCACGACACTCATGGGCGACAAGCCGACCGTCGAGCAGCAAGCGGCTTGAGCAGCTCGCACGAGCGCCCGGCCGCCGACTGCGGCGGTCGAGCCCGTCCCCATCTTGCGAGCGGTTTGCCGCGGCGCTCGCACGAGCCTCCAGTGCAGCTCCCGATCCTTCCGTGGCGCTGACCTCAATGCGACAGCACGGACGCACGCCATGCCCTTCACCATCAAGCAGCTCGGCCCCGGCTTCGTCGGCGAGGTCTCGAGCATCGATCTCACCAGGCCGCTGCCGGCCGAGGACATCGCGGCCATCCATGCCGGGATGGACCAGTACGCCGTGCTGATCTTCCACGATCAGGATTTCAACGACGCGCAGCAGCTCGCCTTCACCCAGTCGCTCGGTGCCATCGAGCTCGCCATCGGGGTCAGCCTCCGGAAGCCCGAGGAGCAACGGCTGCCGAACACGTTCGCCGACGTCTCGAACCTCGACAAGGAAGGCAGGCCGTTCGCCCGCGACGACCGTCGCCGCCTCTACGCTCTCGGCAACCAGCTCTGGCACTCCGACAGCTCGTTCAAAGTGGTGCCTGCGAAGTACTCGCTGCTGCACGCGCGCACGGTTGCCTCCAAGGGTGGCATCACCGAGTTCGCCGACATGAGGCAGGCCTGGGACGCGCTCGACCAGGAGGCGAAAAATCTCTGCGAGCCGCTGATTTGCGAGCACTCTCAGATGTTCTCGCGTGCCAAGCACGGCTTCACGGAGTTCACGGACGAGGAGCGCCAGCGCTTCAAGCCCGTGCTCCAGCGCCTCGTGCGCGTCCATCCCTCAACCGGCCGCAAGTCGCTCTATCTCTCCTCGCACGCGGGCCGCATCGTCGGCTGGCCGGAGCCCGAGGCCAAAGCCTTCCTGATGGACCTGACGGAGATGGCGACGCAGCGCGAGCTCACTTATAGCCACAAATGGCGCGCCGGCGATCTGGTCATGTGGGACAACCGCTCGACGATGCATCGCGCCCGCCCGTTCCCACACACCGATCGGCGCGACGTGCGCCGCACCACGCTGATGGGCGACGCGCCGACCGTCGAGCAGCGCGCGGCATGACATGAGTGCGAGCAGGTGCCAGCACCGCGGAGGGTGGAGTTGGCCGCGGGCTCGCATCCGAGCTTGGCCCAACTCGCCCGGCCGCTCTGCAAAGTGCCCAGGAACCGTCGACCAGGAGCCCGACCATGCCCATGCAAATCCGACAGCTCGGACCTGGCTTTGCCGGCGAGGTCAGCGGCCTCGACTTGACGAGGCCATTGCCGGCGGAGGACATCGCGGCCGTCCACGCTGCGATGGACCGATATGCCGTCCTCGTCTTCCACGGCCAGAGCTTCACCAACGAGCAGCAGCTCGCCTTCACCGAGAGCCTCGGGCCCATCGAGCACGACTTCGCCTCGAGCCTCAGGAAGCCCGATCGCTTGCCCAGCACCTTTGCCGACGTATCGAACCTCGACAAGGACGGCAGAACGCTGGCTCGCACCGACATGAAGCGGCTCTACAATCTCGGCAACCAGCTCTGGCACTCCGACAGCTCGTTCAAGACGGTGCCTGCCAAGTATTCGCTCCTGCACTGCCGCTCCGTGACCTCGAAGGGCGGCAATACTGAGTTCGCTGACATGCGCCAGGCCTGGGATGCGCTGGACCAGGAGACGAAAGACCTCTGCGAGCCGCTGATCTGCGAGCATTCGCGGTTCCACTCCCGTGCGCGGCTGGGATTCACCGCCGGTGACTATACTGATGCCGATGCCGCTACCATCAGGCCCGTGCTGCAACGACTCGTGCGTCTCCACCCCGGCAGTCGGCGCAAGTCTGTCTATCTCTCGGCCCACGCCGGCAAGATCGTGGGCTGGCCGGAGCCGGAAGCGAAAGCCTTCCTGATGGACCTGACCGAGCATGCGACGCAGCGCGAGTTCACCTATGCGCACAAATGGCAGGTCGGCGATCTCGTCATGTGGGACAATCGCTGCACGATGCATCGGGCCCGGCCGTATCCGCACGACGAGGCCCGCGACATGCGGCGCACCACCCTCGCGGGCGATGGCCCAACCGTCGCCAGCCAGGGAGCCTGGGGCACCGCCGCGGAGTAGGCGACACGAACGGCTGCCGCCAGTCCTTGCGCGCGGCCATTGATTTGCACACCAACAGCAAACCAGCAGAGGCAACATGAACGTCGGGTACGTCGGTCTTGGCAGCATGGGTGGCGGCATCGTGAAGCGCATGCTGCACAACAAGCAGCCGCTGCGCGTCTACGATCTCGACCCGAAGAAGGTGTCGGAGATGGCAGCACTCGGCGGCCAGCCGTCACAGAGTCCGGCGGCACTCGCCGAGGTGTCGGACGTGGTCTGCCTCTGCCTGCCGACATCCGACAACGTGCATGCCGCCATCTTCGGCGAGAACGGCTTGGCGAAGGGCCTGAAGCCCGGCGCCATCGTCGCCGACATGACGACGGGTGATCCCCTGAAGACCAAGGCGATGGCAGCCGAGCTCGCGAAGAAGGGCGTCACCATGATCGACGCACCGGTCTCGGGCGGTCCTGCCGGGGCCGCCGCCGGCACTCTCGCCATCATGGTCGGCGCCCCTCTCGACATCTATGAGAGGATCAAGCCCGTGTTCGAGAAGGTCGGCCCCAACGTCTTCCGCATGGGCGACGTCGGCGCAGGCCAGACGATGAAGCTCGTCAACAACCTGATGCTCGCGGCCGGCCGCGCCATCGCTTTCGAGGCGATGGCCCTCGCCGTCAAGAACGGGCTCGATCCGAAGCTGACGGTCGACGTGCTGAACAAAAGCTCCGGCCGCAACGGCACCACCGAGCGCTCGCTCGGCGACACGGTCGAGGGAAAGTTCCCCGCCTCGTTCGCGCTCGGCCTGATGACCAAGGACGTGCGCCTTGCCAACCAGCTCGGCCAGGATACCGGCGTGCCGATGATCATCGGCCGCCTCGTCGAGGAACTGCACAACGTGGCAATGAACAACCACGGACCAGGGGCCTGCTCGAACATCCTGGTCAAGGATTTCGAGCAGCGCGCGAAGACCCGCATCACGAGGTAGACGCGCGGCGCCGGGCTTCACTTTGTCTCGTCGATCGGCACTGGCAGCGGACGCTGGTCCCACAGCCGTTGCTGGCCCGGTGAGCTCGAGTGGCACCCGGCGACGCGGGAACGAGCCTCATCTGGCCGTCGCCACCGCCCAGTCGCGTCAGCCCCACTCGTATCGGAGCCACCGATGTCCACATCAGCCAACGACCTGCCTGTCTGGCGCTCGATGCTGTTCGTGCCGGTCAACGTCCAGAAGTTCGTGGAGACGGCCCATACCCGCGGCTCCGATGCCGTGATCCTCGATCTCGAGGACAGCGTTCCGCCTGCAGAGAAGGCGACGGCGCGAACCCTGATCGAGGCGGCAGCTCCGAAAGTCGCCAAAAGCGGGGCGGACGTCGTCGTTCGCGTCAACCAGCCTCTGGAGCTTTGCGTACGCGACATGGAGGCGGCGATCTCGCCCGCCATCTCCGCCCTCATCTTGCCGAAGATCGACAGTGCCGGGCACCTGCGGCTGCTCGCCGAGCTGGCCGATCGGATCGAGGCCGCGAAGGGCATGCGGGTCGGCCACACGCGCTTCATGGCCCTGATCGAGACGCCATCGGCCTTCGCCCGCGCGGACGAGATCGCTGCCGCCACGACCCGGCTGGTCTCCGTGGGTCTCGGCTCCGAGGATTTTGCTATGGAGATTGGCGGCGAGGCGGCAACCGACATCCTGGCCTATCCAAAGCAGCGCGTCGCCATCGCGGCCATTGCCAATGGCCTCATGCCGATGGGCATTATCGGCTCAGTAGCCGACTTCCGCGACCTCGAGGGCTATCGCGCCTCGGCCCGGCTTGCCCGCCGCATGGGGTTCCGGGGCGCCTCGTGCATTCACCCGAGCCACGTGTCCATCCTCAACGAGGAGTTCGGGGTGAAGCCGGCCGAGCTGATCTGGGCCAGACGCGTGATCGAGGTCTACGACGAGGCCAAATCTCAGGGCCGCGCGTCGATTCAGCTCGATGGCAAGATGATCGACATCCCCATCGTCATCAAGGCAGAGCGCATTCTGGCGCAAGCCGCGCGAATCGAGGAGCGACAGCGACGCGCGACAGGTCGCTAGTTCGCCGAATCAGTCACCAGCGAAGGCGCGCGCTTTGCTTCAGAACCGGAGCTCCTGGCACACGCAGCCGTCCCGACCGAGCACAGGCCGGCAGGACAGCGGGCTTGAAAGCGCCGGCTGGCGCTCAGCCTGCTGAGCCGTCTCTGTATTGCTTCTCAATGGGTTGCAGGCGCCCTTCGCAGCACGGGCCAATGCCTTCGGGGAGGCGCTGTTGCATCCGCACCTAAATTTACGCGCCAGTTACTTGGAGAGTCGCAAGTTTTCACGAGATGAAGAAAGGAGTTCAAAACTCTTCGAGTCTGAACGTCTATTCATCAATTTTTCGTATCTGCAATCACCTTTTTAATGTTAAGAACAGCGCGGCATCAACCATGGAGATGACTGCCGTGATGAAGACTGTCCGTTGGGGCGCCAGCGCTTGCGTGGCCGCATTGGCACTCGCTCTGAACTGCGGTGTGGCCAGCGCTCAGCTGCAGAAAGCTCCTGAGACCAAGGCTGAGCCGGCCAAGAAAGAGGCTGCGAAGCCTGCGACACCGGCAAAGAAGGCCGCTGCGCCCAAATGCAACGATCTGAAGGAAGAGGCCGCTTGCGGCGCTGGCCCCGGCTGCCAGTGGGTGGCCGCTTCCAAGACGAAGGCCGGCAAGGAGATCAAGGCCTATTGTCGCACGGCTCCGAAGGCCAAGGCTAAGCCGGCTGCCAAAGCACCGGCCAAGGCCGACGCTCCCGCGAAGGCTCCGGCCAAGGCAGACGCTCCCGCGAAGGCCAAGGCCGAGCCGAAGAAGAACTGACGACCGTCTCGGGCAAACCGTCCGACATGGAAGGAAGCCCCGGCATCCCGCGATGCCGGGGCTTTCTGTCTCTGGTCACCGGCGGAGAACCGACCGCCGGCCGTCAGTGCGCCCGGCTCACGCAGAAATCGACGACATCGAGCAGTGCCTTGCGAGGAATGCTCTCCGGGAAAATGGCCAGCGCATCCTTGGCCATGGCGCCATAGGTTCGCGCGCGCTCGAACGTCGCCTCGATCGTGCGATGACGCTTCACGAGGTCGACCGCCTCGCTCAGATTGGCGTCGCTCGTGTCGCCTTCCACCAACGTCCTGCGCCAGAATTCCCGCTCCGTCTCGCTGCCTCGCCGGAAGGCCAGAATGACGGGCAGCGTGATTTTGCCCTCGCGGAAATCGTCGCCGACCGATTTGCCGAGCCGCTCGCTGTCGCCTGCATAGTCGAGCGCATCGTCGACCAGCTGGAAAGCGATACCGAGGTTGCGCCCATAGGACTTGAGCGCGCTCTGCTCCTCGAGCGGCCGTGCTGCCAGCGCCGGGCCGACCTCGGCCGCTGCCGAGAACAGTGCTGCCGTCTTGGCATTGATGATGGCGAGGTACTCGTCCTCGGTCGTCGCCATGTTCTTGGCGGCGGCGAGCTGCATGACCTCGCCTTCGGCGATGACCGCCGCGGCATGCGACAGAATCTTGAGGCCAGCCAGCGATCCGACATCCACCATCATCCGGAACGCCTGCCCGAGCAGGAAATCCCCCACCAGGACGCTAGCCTGGTTGCCCCAGAGAATCCGCGCCGACTTCTTTCCGCGCCTCACGTCGCTCTCGTCGACGACGTCGTCGTGCAGCAGCGTCGCCGTGTGCATGAACTCCACGGCAGCCGCCATCGTGACATGCGACTGGCCGCGGCATCCGACGAGCTTGGCCGCAGCAATGGTGAGCATCGGCCTCAGCCGCTTGCCTCCAGAATCGATCAGATGATGCGCCAGCGTCGGTATGAGCTCGACGTCGGAAATTGCCCGGTCGAGGATGATGCGGTTGACCGCGGCCATGTCCTACGCGACGAGATCGAGGATTGGCTTGAGGCCCGCAGCAGCATCGCGAGCTTCGCCGAGTTGCACAACCGCACCCAAATTGCCGTTCCTTTGTCGCTATTTAGTTTTGCCTGCCTTATACTCTCTGGCGGTCACTCGCCGGTCAAGTCGCTTCACGTCGCGGCTGACAGGCTACGCGCTGGAGACTGCATGCGCGAACTGTTGCGCACCAACGACGCGGTGCTGTTGAGCTTCGTCGAGGCGCTCCTCCGCGAGGCCTGCTACGCATTTCACATCGCCGACATGCACATCAGCCTCGCCGAGGGCTCGATCGGGGCGTTTCCACGTCGCGTTCTGATCGACGACGACGTTTTCGACGCAGCCCGAGACCTGCTCGTCGCGGCCGGCCTCGCAGCCGAGCTGCCGGATGGCGGCAGCGAAGGCGCGTCAGCGACGGCTGCTCTGCCCCCGCGGCGAGCATGACCAGATCGTCGCCGGACACGACAGCACCTCCTGAGACGACCACAGATGATTTTTTCGGTGGCCGGCTCTCCATCCTGCAGCCGCGGGTCGGATACCGTTCCGGCCTCGACGCCGTGCTGCTCGCAGCCTCAGTCCCTGTGCACGCCGAGGCACCGCGAATCCTCGATGCCGGCGCCGGCGTCGGCGTTGTCGGCCTTGGCGTTGCTGCGCGGGTGCCGTTTGCCACCGTGACGCTCGTCGAGATCGCCCCGGGCCTAGCCGAGCTGGCCCGGCAGAACATCAGGCGCAACGGGCTCGCGCCACGAGCCGATCTCGTCGAGCTCGACATCGCTCGTGGCGGCGCCGCACTCCATGATCCGGGGCGGCCGGCCAGCATCGGTCCCGGACTTTTCGACCACGTCCTGGCCAATCCTCCGTTTCACGTCGAAGGCACGGGCACCCGGCCTGGCGACGCTCGCCGTGCGGTGGCCCATCAGATGCCGGCAGAAGGCCTCGCGCGCTGGATCGCCTTCCTGGCGACGGCCGCACGGAGCGGCGGCACCTTGAGCCTCATCCATCGTGCCGAGGCGCTCGGAGATCTGCTGGCCGCGCTTGCTGGACGCTTCGGCCGGGCTCGCGTCCTGCCGGTCCATCCACGGCGAGACCAGCCGGCAAGACGCATCCTCATAGAGGCCGTGAAGGGGAGCCGTGCCCCCCTTGCGATCCTGCCTGGGCTCTGCCTTCAGGACGATACGGGCCGCTACCTCCCCCATATCGATGCCATCCTGAGGGGCAATGCCAACCTCACCATCAGCGATACGATGGTCACGACGACCGCCATCGGCCACTGAGGGCCGGTGCCGAATGCACGAATGCCTGGTCACCCGGCGATCTGGAGCTGCAGCACCCGCCCGCCGCGCTTGATCGACACCTGCCAGATGCGCCGTTTCCCCTTGAGGAGCGGCTCGAGCGTCTCGACGCTGTCGACCGCCTTGTCGCCGACGCCGGCGATGACGTCGCCCGAGCGGAACCCCAGTCTCTCCGCCGTGGATCCGGAGCGCACATCCACGATGACCGCACCATCGGTCTCCTCGAGGCCGAGCTCGTCGGCGAGTGGCGGATAGAGGTTGACCACGCGCGCGCCGTCGAAGGGATGGGTTCCGGCCAGATTTCTCACGTCGCCCCTGCTCGGACGAGGCGCCGGCTTCAGCGCCACCTCGACGACCGTCCGGCGTCCGTGGCGGAGCACGTCGAGGCGCGCCTGCTTGCCGACGCCGATCGTCGTCAGCCGGTACTGCAACCCTCGCGGATCGGCCACATCATGTCCATCGACGGCGACGATCACGTCGCCCGGCTCGAGGCGGGCCGCAGCCGCTGGGCTCGCTGGATGGACGCGCATGACGGCGGCTCCGGTCGCCCGTTCGAGCTTCAAAGCATCGGCAATGTCCCGTGACACGGGCTCTAGTCTCGCGCCGAGCCATGGGCGCTCGACCTTGCGCCCCGACACGGCGCTGTCGACGAACACCCGAACCAGATTCGAAGGAATGGCGAAGCCGATCCCGTGCGAGCCACCGGAGCGCGAATAGATCGCCGTATTGATGCCGACCAGCCGCCCGGCCATGTCGACCAGCGCACCGCCCGAGTTGCCGGGATTGATCGCGGCGTCGGTCTGGATGAACACCTGAGTGTCCGACTTGCCGATCTCGCTGCGCGCCAGCGCCGAGACGATACCGCTGGTCACGGTCTGGCCGACACCGAACGGATTGCCGATGGCCAACACCTGGTCGCCGACCTCCAGATCGTCGGAGCTTTCGAACTCCAGGAATGGAAAAGCTGCGTCGCCGCCCTCGATCCTCAACACCGCGATGTCGGTCTTATCGTCCTGCAGCAGCACCTTGGCGTCGAACTCGCGCTTGTCGGCGAGCACCACACGGATCTCTGCCTGGCCGCCGATCTTGATGACGTGCGTGTTGGTCACCACGACCCCGTCCTGCGACACGATCACCCCCGAGCCCAGCGCCGACTGCGTTCGCTCCGCCGGCATATTGAAGCGCTCGCCGAAAAACCGGCGGAAGATCGGGTCGTCGAATGGCGATTGCACCTGGACGCGGCCACGAACGAAGATGTTGACGACCGCAGGTGCGGCCTTCTTCACGATGGGCGCGAACGAGTAGCGCACCGCCTCCCGCGAAGGCGGTACCTCGCGCCGCTGAGCAACGGCCGGTGGCGCTGCCATCGCCGACAGCAGCGCTGCGAGTGCGCCCAGCACGACGAATGACAGGCGAGAGTCTCTCGGCATATCGGTCTGCCTCGCTCGACGAGCCGCCCGCGCGAGCTTACGCACCGCCCCCGGCTCTGCCAGCAGCAGATATCCTGCCCGGGCGGGACGGACAAGGAGACCTGACGCAGCTGCCTTGACCAGGGCACGACAAGGGCCGTCTCGAGCCTCACCGGCGTCGCACCTCATCCTGCCGCATCGGCATGGCGTCGATGGTGGCAAACAGCGTCCGACCCGCAATTGGCCTTGTCGACGCGAGCTTGACGCCGCCGTCCTTGCCGACGAGGACCACCTTGAACACGCCGGGTGCCACGCCGAAGCGCATGCGGAGAGCTGCTGCCGACATTGTGGGTGGCGGGCCGAGGTCGGCGGAGACGTTCTCTCCGATCACGGTAATGACGACGATGCGGCGATCGATGAAGGCTGGCCGAAGGCTCGCGACGATCGCTTCCTGTCGGGTGAGACCCGAAGCCTCGGCCTCACCCGCGAAAACCACCAGCGGCCTGTATTTCCACTTGTACCCGCTCATCGCCACGGCATCCGCGACCGGAGAGCAAACGAGCCATCCCGAGAACAAGATCCAGGCGAACAAGCGACCGGTCATGAAAGCCTCCATGCCTACGGCTAAACGCGCTGCAACGGTATCGGATCACCATATGGCACCCGCCAACTCTGGAGCCGCGCGGGCTGCTTGGCCTTGACTGAGGCCCGCCGGGAGAAATGTGCCGATTGAACTCCCTGGCGCCCTCTGGCAAGCCGGGCCGACGGAACGAGTTGGACACGGGCCTCGTCGTGAGCCCTGTCCTTGTCTCAACTGGGAAACGGGTCCATGCAGCTCTACCGCGCCTTCGCAACGGTCGGAGGCCTGACACTGGTCAGCCGTGTTCTCGGCTTCCTGCGCGACATAGCGCTGGCCGCCGTTCTGGGTGCCGGTCCGATCGCCGAAGCGTTCGTCGTCGCGTTCCGCTTCCCGAACCTTTTTCGCCGCTGGTTCGGAGAGGGAGCGTTCAACGCAGCCTTCGTTCCTCTGTTCGCCAAGCGACTCGAGGGTGATGGCAAGGAAGCCGCCCGCGACTTCGCATCCGAGGCCGCCTCGGGTCTCGCCTTCGTCCTGGTCGCCATCTCGGCCGTGGCGATGATTGCGATGCCTTGGGCCATGTATGGGCTCGCCCCTGGCTTTGCCGACGAGCCGGCCAAGTTCGAGCTCGCCGTTGCGATGTCGCGCATCGCCTTCCCCTATCTACTGTGCATGTCGCTGGTCGCCCTCCTGTCCGGCGTGCTGAACTCTGTTGGGCGTTTCGCGGAGAGTGCGTCGATCTCGATCGTGCTCAACCTGACGCTGATGGCCGCCATGGGCGCCGCCTGGATGCTCGGCTATCGCAACGACGCCAACACCGGGCTGGTCTTGGCCTGGGGCATCCTGGCAGCCGGACTGCTGCAACTCGCCGTCCTGATGTGGGGGGCGTGGCGCGCAGGCTTGCTTCCGCGGCTCGTGCGGCCACGGCTTACCGGCGACATGCGCCGGCTGGTTCGCCTGGGGATTCCTGGCATCGTCGCCGGTGGAGCCACGCAGATCAACATCGTCATCGGCGGCATGATCGCTTCGCTGCAGACAGGCGCCGTCTCGTGGCTCTACTATGCCGACCGACTCTACGAGCTGCCGCTCGCAATCATCGGCATTGCCATCGGCGTCGTGCTTCTCCCCGACATCTCGCGGCACTTGAGGGCCGGCAACGACGAGGCTGTCATGGACAGCCAATGCCGGGCCCTCGAGCTGTCGATGCTTCTGACGGTTCCGGCTGCTGTCGCCCTGGCGGCCATTCCCGGCCCGATCGTCTCCGTATTGTTCGAGCGTGGCGCCTTCACCTCGAGCGACACCCGGGCCGTAGCTGCCGCCGTGGCGATATTTGCGCTGGGCCTGCCCGCGTTCGTCCTGCAGAAAGTGTTCCAGCCCGGCTACTTCGCCCGCGAGGACACCGCGACACCGATGCGCTTCACGGCGTGGAGCCTCGGTCTCAACACCGCCGGCTCGGTCGGCTTGTTTCTCATTTTCCCTCGCCTCGGCTGGTCGCCCCACCTCGGCATAGCCGTGGCGACATCGGCGGCGGCCTGGGTCAACGTCGCGATGCTCTACGCAGGGCTGCGCAGGAGGGGCCACTTCGTGGCCGATCGCCGGCTCCTGCTGGCACTGCCGATGATCGTCCTGTCGAGCTTGGCCATGGGACTGGCTCTGATCGGCGTGACGACCTACCTGGCTCCCTGGCTCGCAGCAGGACAACCTCTGACAGTCAGAGGCTCGGCTCTGACCGCACTGATCGGCACGGGCGCCGCGATCTATTTCTCGGCAACCCTCCTCACCGGCGTCCTGAAGCCGAGGATGCTGCTCAGCGTGATCCGACGGCGAGGATGATGGAGCCCGGGTGTCCGGCGTTCACTCGGCCGGGCGCGATGGAATGTGCGGGGCCGGCAGTGCACGCCCCTCTGTTCGCGCCGTTTGATGGGTGGGCGCGAGCTTCTCCACCGCGTCCTTGTCCTCGCGGAAGATCTGCTCCAGCTCCTCGGCGAAACGCTTGGCATTGAGCAACAGCTTGTCGCGGTCGCTGGCATGCTCGTAGTCGTCGTAAAGTCGCTTGCGGTCGAGCTTGGCGAACGTCTCCGTGATCCGGCGCGCCTCGCTCACTGAGACCCCTAGTCCTTCGAGCAGGTCGCGCGTCAGCTCGATAGCAGCGAGGAACGTCTCGCGCCGCATCTCGACGACACCGAGGTCCATCAGCTTGTGCACGTGCTGGCGATTGCGCGCCCGTGCGTAGATCGGAACGTGCGGGAAATGCTGCCGAACGATCTCTGCCGTCTTGAGGGAGGCACCGACATCGTCGATGGCGAGGACGAAGGCACGCGCCTTGGCGGTCTGTGCCGCTTCGAGGATGTCCAGCCGGCTCGCATCCCCGAAATAGCTCTCTGCGCCGAACCTACGCACCAGATCAATCTGCTCGGGCGAGATGTCGAGCGCCGTGAAGGCGACACCGCGGGCGCGCAGGATCCGGGCGACGATCTGGCCGAACCGGCCCAGCCCTGCGATGACCACGTGGCCGTCAGCAGCCGGAGGGGGCGTATCGTACGCGGGCTTGACAACCTTGCCTCTTAGGCGCTGGAGGCCGTCGTCGGCGAGCAGAAGCAATGGCGTTGCCACCATCGAGAGTGTGACGACGACCGCCATCAGCTCGGCTGTGGCCTCGGCCAGCAGCCTCGCACCGGAGACGAGGCCGAGGATCACGAAGGCGAACTCGCCGCCCTGCGAGAGCACGATGGCGAGCCTTCGCGCCGGTTGCGGGCCGAGCCCTTGCCACCTCCCGATCGCAAAGATGACGAGGGCCTTCAGCACAACCAGGCCTGCGACGAGCTGAACGATCAGCGCCATCTCGCGCCACAGCAGGCCCAGATCGAGCGACATGCCGATGGCAGTGAAGAACAGGCCCAGCAGCAGCCCCTCGAACGGCTGGATATCGGCCTCAATCTGGTGCCGGTACTCGGAATCAGCGAGCAGCGCACCGGCGATGAAGGCGCCGAGGGCCGCCGAAAGCCCGGCCAGTTGCATGATCAGGGCTACGCCGATCACCGTGAGGAGGGCCGTGGCGGTCATCGCCTCGCGAACGCCTGACGCCGCGACCATCCGGTAGACCCGACCGAGAACGAAGCGCCCTCCCAGGATCACGGCCGCGATCGTCGCGAGCGCCGTCGCGACTGCCATGGCCGCCTGCCAGCCGTCGGTCGCCCCGCGCACCGCCAGCATCGGCACGACGGCGATCAGAGGAATGGCCGCGAGATCCTGGAACAACAGGATCGAGAACGCCAGCCGGCCGTGCTTCTGGTTGAGCTCCTTGGTCTCGTCGAGCGACTGCAGCACGAACGCCGTCGACGACATGGCGAGTGCCGTGCCCACCACCGCCGCCACGGGCACCGTGGTGAACAACAGCGCGGTCACGACGCCGAGCACCAGGCCCGACGCCAGCACCTGAAGGCCGCCAGCACCGAAAATGGCTCTACGCATGGTCCAAAGACGGATCGGACGAAGCTCCAGTCCGATCAGGAACAGCAGGAAGACGATGCCGAGCTCGGCGGCGTGGAGAATGGCTTCCACGTCGGTGAAGAACCCGAGCGCATAGGGGCCTATGACGACACCGGCGGCCAGATAGCCGAGCACAGACCCGATGCGCATCGCGCGCGCCAGTGGCGCAGCGAGAGCCGCCGACGCCAGCAACACCACGGCCTGCATCAGGTAGCTCTTGTCCATCTGCTCCTCGATTTGGGCCCGATCGCGGGCGGCAGTCTACCCGCAGCGCAAGCGGTATCACCTGCCGGCGCCGGCTATCGCCTCTTTGGCAGATGCGAAAGCGTCGGCCAGATCAACCGCCACCGGCGACAGTGGACTGCCCTTGCACCGCCGCGACGAGCCCTAGGCGCTCGCCGGCATAGACGCCCTTGCGTAGCGGTCCCCACCAGCTTTCGTTGTCGAGGTACCACTGCACGGTTCGCGCGATGCCGGTTGCGAACGTCTCGCGGGCCCGCCAGCCAAGCTCTCGCTCGAGCTTCGTCGCATCGATAGCATAGCGCCGATCGTGTCCGGGCCTGTCCTTGACGTAGGTGACGAGCCCACGATGCGGCCCCGACTCTGGGCGATGCTCGTCCATGAGGCGGCAGATGGTCTCGACGACAGCCAGATTGGTCTGCTCGTTGCGTCCTCCGACGTTGTATTTCTCGCCGATCCGCCCCCGCTGCAGGATCAGCACCAGCGCCCGGGCGTGATCATCCACATAGAGCCAGTCGCGCACGTTGAGCCCGTCGCCGTAGACCGGCAAGGGGCGTCCGTCGCGAGCATTCAGGATCATCAGTGGGATCAGCTTCTCGGGAAACTGATACGGCCCGTAATTGTTCGAGCAGTTGGAGATCAGGGCGGGAAAGCCGTACGTCCTATGCCAGGCCATGACGAGATGATCGGAGGCAGCCTTGCTGGCCGAGTATGGCGACGAAGGGTCATAGGCCGTCTCCTCTCTGAAGAGACCATCGGCGCCGAGCGAGCCGTAGACCTCGTCCGTCGACACGTGCAGGAAGCGGAAGGCCGTGCGCTCCGGCGGCGGCAGCGCCTGCCAGTAGTCGCGCGCGGCCTCGAGCAGCTCGTACGTGCCCACAATGTTGGTCTGGATGAAGTCCGCCGCTCCCGTGATCGATCTGTCGACGTGGCTCTCGGCTGCTAGGTGGACGACCGCCTCGGGCCGGAACGAGGCGAGCGCTGCGTCCATTGCCGCACGGTCGGCGACGTCGGCCCTCATGAACTGATAGCCCGGATAGCCGGCGATGGGCTCCAGCGATGCCAGATTTGCGGCGTAGGTCAGTTTATCGACATTCAGGACGTGGGCACCGATGTCGCGCACCAGATGGCGGCAAAGCGCCGACCCGATGAACCCGGCCCCACCGGTGACGAGAATGCGCATGTCTATCTGCTCCACATCCTGAAGCGCATCACGCCTGATTGCGGAAGTACACCGGATGCTCGACGAGCGGCCGGTTGCTCTGGTCCTTGCCGGATAGGATCGCCTCACCGGGATCGATCGGCCAGGCAATGCCCAGCGCTGGGTCGTTCCACATCACGCCGCGGTCACACTCCGGCGCGTAGTAGTTCGTCACCTTGTAGATGACCTCGGTATCGGGCTCGAGCGTTGCGTAGCCGTGCAGAAACCCGGGCGGAACCCAGATTTGCTTGAAATTGTCGGCAGTCAGCGTCGCCGAAACCCATCTGCCGAACGTCGCCGAGCCGTGGCGCACGTCAACGGCCACGTCGAAGATCGCTCCCCGAACCACGCGCACGAGCTTGCCCTGCGGTACCGGCGGCGCCTGCAGATGCAGCCCGCGAACGACCCCCTTGGCCCGCGACAGCGCATGATTGTCCTGCACGAAGGCATCGGCAATGCCGACCTCGGCCAGCGTGCGCTGGCTGTAGCACTCCGAGAAGAAGCCGCGCTCGTCCCTGAACACCTTCGGCGTCAACACCAAGACGTCGGGAATCGCGAGTCGCTCGACCTGCATCAGGTCCCTCCCTCGTGCATATGGCGAATGAGGCGTCGGATATAATCTGCGTAGGCGGATTTTCCGAGCTTCGCGAGCCACGGCGCCATCTGCTCCGGCGTGACGAAGCCCTGTCGGAGAGCGACCTCCTCGGGACAGCACACCTTGAGCCCCTGCCGACGCTCGAGCGTGGCCACGTAGTCGTTCGCATCGAGCAGCGAATCGAATGTTCCCGTGTCGAGCCAAGCGAAGCCGCGCCCGAGCCGCTCGACATGCAGATTGCCCACCTCCAGATAGAGCCGGTTCACGTCCGTGATCTCGAGCTCATTGCGCGCCGAGGGCTTGATCGCCCGGGCGTACTCGAGCACGTTGTTGTCGTACATGTAGAGGCCGGTCACGGCCCAATCGGACTCCGGCCGCTCGGGCTTCTCGACGACCGACACCGCGCGCCCGCTCCTGTCGAAGCTGACGACTCCGTACCGCTGCGGGTCAGCGACCTGATAGGCGAAGACCGTGGCACCAGACGCCCGCGCCCTGCCTGCGGCAAGATGCTCGGGCAGTCCGTGCCCGTAGAAGATGTTGTCCCCGAGGATCAGCGTCACCGGCCCCGCACCAACGAACTCCGCTCCGATGTGAAAGGCCTGCGCGAGGCCTTCCGGTCGAGGCTGGACAGCGTACTCTAGCTTGATTCCGAATTGATGCCCGTCGCCCAACAGCCGCTTGAACTGCGCCTGATCGTCCGGAGTCGTGATGATCAGCACCTCGCGGATGCCGGCCAGCATCAGCA
Organism: Hyphomicrobiaceae bacterium; assembly: GCA_033764055.1. Lineage (GTDB taxonomy): Bacteria > Pseudomonadota > Alphaproteobacteria > Rhizobiales > Hyphomicrobiaceae. The sequence goes on along the minus strand of JANRJI010000085.1, from coordinate 6,516 downwards.
CCGACAGCGGATAATAGATCATCGGCTTGTCGTAGACGGGTAGCAGCTGCTTCGACAGCGAGAGCGTGAGCGGGTAGAGCCGCGTGCCGCTGCCACCTGCGAGGATGATCCCCTTCATCTCCAGCCTCCCGATTACACCCGGCCGACTGGTGGCGGATTCGGCCCTTATGGGCAAGCTCAACATGCATGCACAATCGGGCATCCCTCTGCCAGCCGCGGCAGTCCGATCACAAGAAAAGGCCCAGCCGAACGGCCGGGCCTCCTATCGCGCATCGACGGTCGTTCGTGCTACTTTAGCGAATCGTGGCTGTCACGCCGGCCGAAGATATCATCGAGGTTGAAGCGATAGCCGATTCCTGCACTGACGATCAGTGGATCGATGTCGGCCTTGGCAACGATATTGCCGCCCGTGACGGCCGAATTGCGCCAGGTGACGGTCGTATCGAGCCATGTCTTCTTGACGTCGGCATTGAGATACCAGCCATTTCCAATGGCGACGTCGAATCCTGCCTGGATCGTGACGCCAAAAGCGTCGTCGATGTCGACGCTGGTGGCGGCGAGCGTGTTCGCACCCGTCTTCTCGCTGAAGAAGTGGATGTACTGGGCACCGACGCCGACATAGGGCTTGAACGGACCCATCCCGTCGAAGTGGTACTGCAGGGTCAGGGCCGGCGGGAACATCCACGATTCGGCCACCTTGCCCGACAGGGCGGCGAACGCAGCCGGCGCTTTCAGGTCGATGTGGTGATGGGTGAAGCAGCAGAACAGCTCTACCGACAGGTTCTTGGTCAAGAAGTAGGTGAGCGTGGCCGCCGGGATGAACCGGTCGCTGACCTCCGCATCGAAGCCAGCCGCCTTGAGATCGGCGACAGGCAGACCCGAGACCGAGTTGAGTGACGTCAACTCGTCCTGGCTGAAGACGCCGGCACCGAGCACTCTCACCATGAAGTTGCCGTTGTAATCACCGGCCGTCGCCGATCCGGCCAAGCCGAATGCCATCGCGAAGGCGGCCAGAGCCGCTCTCATTCCCGTCATCTCGTCCCCCAAGTCCACGTCCAGTCGAACCGACTCAATGTCGTCGTCGGTGGCCAGATGAACGCCGGGCCCAGGACAAGGCGAGAGCGGCACGCCAGCTTTGACTGACTTGGATCAGCCGACGTCGTGAACGTCGACGGGTGTGGCGTGCAAGGCACGCAAGATCTTGATTTGGATCAAGCATCGACGAGACCCGCTGCGGCGATTGGCTGGGTCGCCCTTTGACGTGCCTCAAGGGAACCGCGCAGTGGCGGGATCAAGCTTCAAATTGCACTGTGCCGCCTTTCGAGGCCAAAATCCGATGACCTCTGCCAAGCCATCGCGCCGCCTGGGCTCACCCCCTCGCTTCGGTTCCTCGTCGCTGACGCCCCTGGGCGGCATTCGCCACCGACTTGGGCGGCGGCAGCAGCTGGTGCTCGGTCCGGAGCGACCAGAGAGCGCCTATTTCGTCGAGAGCGGGTGCTTGCTGGTCGAGGCGTTACTGTCGGGCGATCGCAGGCAGGTGGCCCTCGCCCTGTTCCCGGGCGATGTCATTTCGCGAAGCGCCGTGCCGCCCTTGCCGGACATCGCCATCATGGCCGCGGTGCCCTCCGTCGTGATCAGGCTGGGCGAGCGAACGGACGCGGCGGAATCGGATGGCTTGTCGCGACCACCGATGACGCATTTCGCCCGCCTGGCCGCCCGCTATGCCATGCACGCCATCGCTCTCAATCGCCTGACGGCAGAGGAGCGCCTGGCCACGCTGCTCCTCGAGCTGACATTTCGCCTCGGCCAGCGTACGCATCGCGGCTGCACGTTCGACCTGCCGATGTCTCGTTCCGACATGGCGCACTTTCTCGCACTGAACCCCGATACCCTGAGCCGTCTGATGTCGCGTCTGAAAGGGGAGGACCTGTTGTCGACGACGGGCCGCGGCCAGGTCACTGTGCACGACCTGCAGCGCCTAGCCGCCCGCACCCCCTTGGCCGCAGCCGTTCAAAGTCTCTGTCCGGTGCCCTCCTGCGGCCTCGAAGGCTTTGGCGAGGCCACCGGCATTTGACGTCGAACTTGCGAAACGACCTAGTCGCGCTCCATCGGGCAGCTCTGATCTCTCGTCCATTCCTGCATGGAATTCATGTAGACGCCGACGTCTTTCGCCCCGAGCGCCGTCAGTGCGAGTGCGGTCAGCGAGGCGGCGATGCCGCCGCCGCAGTAGGCGATGACGCGGCGTCCATCGAGCAGGCCCTGCTCGGCAAAACGTCGGTGCAGCTCCTCCGCGGGCAGCAACGCCTGCGTGTCTGGATCGACGATGCCGCGCGATGGCACGTTGCAGCTGCCCGGAATCCGACCCGGGCGACCGTAATGAACCCCACCCGTGCCCCTGTGCTGCTCGGGCAGCAGCGCGTTGACGATGCTGGAGTCGGCCCTGCCGATTGCCGCCTTCACCTCGGCCTTGTCGGCGAAATGACCGGCACGAGGCGCTACCGTCAGCGTCGAGGCAGGATAGATGTTGGACTTCGTCTCGACCGCCAGCCCCTTCCTTTTCCAGTTGGTGAGCCCGCCGTCCAGAACGCGGGCGTCGTCGAAACCATAACCCTTCAGCATCCACCAGACCCGGGCACCCCAGGCGCCGTAGGTGCGATCGTAGAGCACCACGCGCGTGCCATCGCCAATGCCGAGCCGCCCGGCTGCCGTAGCGAATGCAGCCGGATCGAGAAGCGCGAATCGATAGGGACTGCTGGTATCGGAAAGCTCGGTCGCAAGATCGAGGAACGCGGCGCCGGGAATGTGCCCCTCCGCGTAGCCCGCTCTGCCACTTTCCACCCGAAGGGCGGCGCCATCCGCGGTCGGATGGAGGAATGTCGTGCAATCGTAGATCCGCAGCCTCGGGTCGCCGAGCTCGGATGCGAGCGTCTCGACCGACGCCAGCGGGGCGGGATTTGGCAACGGGCGTGACATGCAGTCTGGCCTCCTTCTGGGATCGCGGCCGGGGGCGTGCCGGGCGGCGCTCCAATGGTTGCTCTCGGGGACAGTGAACGCCATGTTAGACTGGCATGACGACCGCTGTCCGCGGTCAAGTTGCTCGAGGCTCGAACGATGCCGGAAGACCACAAGCAAAAGCCCGGCGGATTGATCGGACGACGGAGCCGGCCTCCCCGCGCCGGGCAGGTGACGGCTACCTCCACTGGGGCCGCGGGCGTGCCCACGCCGTCCGCCTCTGCCGAAGTTGCCGATTTTCTCGACCAGGTGCGCAGACTAGCCCCGGCGACCAGCACTGGAAACGGCCGACTGGTGTTCGCCATGGACGCGACCATGAGCCGACAGCCGACCTGGGACATGGCGCTTGCGTTGCAGGCCGAGATGTTCGACGTCGTCAAGGAGATTGGCGGCCTCGACGTACAGTTGGTCTACTTCCGCGGCGCCGGCGAGTGCCGCGCCTCGCGATGGGTTGCAGATCCCGCCGAGCTCGCTCGCCTCATGACCGGCGTCACCTGCCAGGGCGGCTATACCCAGATTCGCAAGGTGCTGTCCCATACCCGAGCCGAAAGCGAGAAGCGGCGCGTCAGCGCGCTGGTCTACGTCGGCGATTGCATGGAGGAGGATGTCGACGAGCTCTGCGGCCGCGCCGGCGAGCTGGCGTTGCTGGGCGTGCCCGTGTTCATGTTTCAGGAAGGCAGCAACGTCGCCGCCGAGCGCACCTTCCGCGAGATCGCCCGCGTGACGCGGGGCGCCTGGTGCCGTTTCGACGAGGGCGCCAGCCATCAGCTGCGCGAGCTTCTCCGCGCCGTCGCGGTCTATGCTGCCGGGGGCCGCGCCGCACTTCAGCGCCTCGCGGACGGCTGCAGTGGAGCGGCTGCCCGACGCCTCATCGCGGACATGTCCCGCTCGTAACGGAACCGGTCCATGTGCGGAAGCAGCGAAAGCGATCCGCCGGGCAGGGTGTCATTCGCAACCGCGCGAACAATCCGCGTGTCGTCCTGGGTGATCTCGACCGATGCAGGCGCTTCTACTGGGGTTGGCAGGTCTGGTTCTGGGTCTGGCGGCACTTCAAGCCTTGAAGCGCGCCCCCGTGGCACAACTGACGACCTACGCCCGCCGGATCGGTGGCGTGCTGGCCCTTGCCGGATCGCTGGGTCTGCTGGTCAGGGGCTCGTTGTCACTGGCCTTGCCGCTGGCCATGCTCGGTCTCTGGTTGCTGGCAGGCCAGGGCCTGTCGCTCGGCGGCGGTACGCCGACACCGGGCCGTACCTCGAAGGTCGCCACCGACCATCTCGAGATGGAGCTCGACCTCGACACGGGCGCCATGCATGGGCGTGTGCTGAAGGGCTTTTTTGCCGGGCGGCGGCTCGGCGATATGCGCCCCGTCGAGCTCGCCCATCTCTGGCAGGATTGCCGTTTCGTCGATCCCCAGTCCGCCCAGCTGATCGAAGCCTACCTCGACCGCCTGCATCCTACCTGGCGCGAGGACATGGCGAGGGCCGAGGAGCAGGCTCCCAAGGGCCCGGATGGGCGCATGACGCGTGCCGAAGCGCTCGAGATCCTCGGCCTGCAGGGCGAGCCGGGCGAGGATGAGATCCGGCGCGCCCATCGCGATCTGATGCTCAAGCTCCACCCTGACCGTGGCGGCTCGACCTATCTCGCAGCCAAGGTCAACGAGGCGAAGGAGGTGCTGCTGGCCGGCGCCTCTGGGTGACCCGGGCTCATTCATGTCCACTTCTCCGCCGGGACACGATACCCCTGGGGCCAGCGAATTTCCGATCTGGCTGGCCTGCAACCCGCTTGGAGACAGCCTGCCGCTGGCACCAGAAGCGTCGGCCCGGCGGCTGACTGGAAAAAGAGGTGTCGATGCAGGTTGACGAGGGCAACCCACGCGTGTTTCGTGCGGCCACAAGCACTCTCGGGGGATGGGAGGCCGCATGGCCGCGGATGGCTCGACGGACGCACGGATGGCGACGGGTCGGCTCCCCCTGGCCGAGGCACTCGAGGCGGCCGAGCGGCGGGGGCGGCCCGTGCGGGTCGGCATCATCGGCGCCGGTCAGATGGGAACCGATCTCCTGGTCCAGATTGCCCTGATGCCGGGTATGGACGTCGTTGCCCATTGTGATTCCAAACCCGAGCGCATCGCCGTCGGTGCCGGGATCGCAGGGGCTCGTTGCCGGCGTCCCGACATCGTATCGACCCCTGGGGAGGTGACGGCGGCCATTGCCAGAGGCCGAATTGCGGCGGTTACGTCGCCCGAGCTCGTCTGCGAGGCCGACGATGTCGACGTCGTTATCGATGCGACCGGCAATCCGAACGCGGGCGCTCGCGTAGCTCTCACCGCGATCGGCGCCTCGAAGCACATCATCATGATGAACGTCGAGGCCGACGTCACCGTCGGCGCGTATCTGGCGGACGCCGCGCGGCGAGCCGGTGTCGTCTATAGCATCGGTGCTGGTGACGAGCCGACGTCGACGATGGAGCTGATCCGTTTCGTCCGCGCCCTCGGGTATCCGGTGGTGGCAGCGGGCAAAGGCAAGAACAACGCCTTCAACGTCGATGCGACGCCGGACGACCATCGCGAGGAGGCGCTGCGGCGGAACATGAACCCGCGCATGCTCGTCGAGTTCGTCGACGGCACCAAGACCATGGTCGAGATGGTGGCGATCGCCAATGCGACCGGCCTCGTTCCCGATGTACCCGGCATGCACGGGCCAGTGGCGCCGCGGGCGGAGCTGCAGAACTATTTCTGCCCGAAGGAGGACGGCGGCGTCCTCTCGAAGAAGGGCTGCGTGGACTTCTCGCTCGCCAAGGACGTGGCGCCCGGCGTGTTCTGCATCGCCGAGATGGCGCACCCCCGGCTTCGCGAACGGATGAACGACCTGCATCTCGGGCCGGGGCCCTATTACACGTTCTACCGGCCCTACCACCTGACCAGCCTCGAGGTGCCGCTGTCGGCGGCGGCGGCGGCGATCCATCACGAGAGCCACATGCACGCCCTCGCCAAACCGGTGGCCGAGGTGGCGTGTATGGCGAAGTGCGCGCTGAAGCCCGGCGACGTGCTCGGCCGGATCGGCGAGTACTTCTACCGCGGCTACGCGCTGACCCGGCCCGATGCGCGGGCGCGTCGGGCTCTGCCGATCGGCCTCGCGCAAGGCGCGCGGATCGTGAAACCGGTCGAGAAGGGCAGCGTGATCACGTGGGATGCGGTGGAGCTGCCGGAAGGCTCGCACATCGCGCGCGTGCGTCGTCTGCAGGACGAGATGATCGGCGACTGACATGCCGTCGCAGGAACTGCCGCCCGTTGCTCCGTCGCCAGGAGTGCGCGGGCACATCGGGCATTGGATTGGCCGGTATCTGCCGCTCGAGATCGCAGCGACCGGGACGGCGCTCGTCGGTGGGCTTGCGGTAGCCGCCCTGACGAGCAACACGGCAGCGATCGCGTTCGCGGGAACCTGGGCCGAGAACTTCGGCTACTACGGGTTCGCGCTGGCGCGGGAGTTGCGCATCGGTGCGGGGGAA
>JANRJI010000084.1:0-19960 GCA_033764055.1 Hyphomicrobiaceae bacterium | reverse complement strand
TTCCGAAATCGAGCGAATCCTGGATACACTCTGTCGGCATCGGGGTGTTCTCCGGCTCGGGCGCAAGTCTTTGTCGCAGAAAAACTTTCGCTGAGTCGGCACCCCGATGTCGCTATCGAGTGTGAGAAAGCCGGGCTAGCGCGCGGACAGGCTTCATGAAAAGCGCTCGTCGCCGGAAATCACACTGGCCCCCGAACGAACAGGGGACCGCGATCCTCGGGCCACGGCACTTGCACAGGCTGCTAGGCGTGCAATCGTGCCTTCAGCCGCCGGCCGATCAGCGCCACCGAATCGCGCGCCGCCTGTGCCTCTCCCGTCCAGCCGAGGAAGCCATGCGGGAAGTCCGGCACCTCGTGCACCTCGACCTCGATGCCGGCCTCCCGCAATCTGCGGGCGTAGGCGGCACCTTCGTCGACCAGGGGATCGAGGCCGGCGAGGACGACGAGCGCGGGCGGCTGCCCGGCCAGCGACCGGGCCAGCAGCGGCGAGGCGCGCGGGTCGCGGGCTTCCTCCGGATTGCGCAGATAATACTTGATGTAGACCCGCATGCGATCGGCGGTCAGCGGATAGCCGGTGCCGAGGTCCTTGTAGGAGGCTTCGGAGCATGTGAGGTCGGTCACCGGGTAGACCAGCACCTGGAAGCGGAACTTCACATCTCCACCGGCCGCAAGGGCCAGGCTCGTGGCCGCCGCGAGGTTGCCGCCGGCGCTATCGCCGCCGATGGCGAGCCGTGACGGATCGATCCCGATCGCGGGGCCTTCGGCTGCTACCCAACGCGCTACCGCGATGGTGTCGTCGAGGCCGGCCGGAAACGGGTGCTCCGGGGCGAGCCGGTAATCCACCGAGACGACGACGATGCCGGCGTCGCGGCAGACTGTCCGGCAAAGCGAATCGACCATGTCCAGGTCGCCGACCACGAAGCCGCCGCCGTGGGCGTAGACATAGGCCGGCAACGGCTGTGAGCCGGCGCCCGGCGGATAGTAGATACGGACAGGCACGGCGCACGAGCCGCTCGCCACGGTCCGGTCGTCGACGCGGGCAACCTCCTCGGGCGCCGACCGCAGGCGCCTCGCCCGCTTGCGCGCGAACTCGCGCATGCCGTCCACCGTCGACGGCGGTGGCGCGCCACCGTCGAGACCGGCGAGGATTTCGATGATGCGCTTGGCATCGGGATGAAGGGGGGCGATTTTGCGCATGTGAGAGCTCGCTGAGGGAGGCTAGGGTAACTTCGGGGCGATGAAGACGACGCCCACCCTCAGCCGCGCACGATGCGACCCGGCAGGGCGCCGGTCGGGGTGTCGTCGGCCAGGGTCTCGACACCCGAGACGAAGGTGTGCCTGTAGCCCTTGGCCTTCTGCATGATCCGCTTGCCGCCGGTCGGCAGGTCGTAGATCACCTCCGGCGGCAGCAGCCTCAGCGCATCGCCGTCGATGACATTGACGTCCGCCTTCATGCCGGGCGCCAGCAGGCCGCGGTCGTGGAGCCCATAGCAGAGCGCCGTCTCGCGCGCGTGCTTCCTGACCAGCAGCTCCATGGGCAGGCGTCCGCGCTTGCGGTCACGGCCCCAGTAGGAAAGCAGGAACGTCGGCTGGCTGGCGTCGCAGATGATGCCGACGTGGGCGCCACCGTCCGCCACGCCCATCACCGTCGCGGGATCGGTCAGCATCTCGCGCACAGTGTCGAGGCTGCCGTCGGCATAGTTCTCGAAGGGGTGCATCATCATCCCTTTGCCGCCGCCCGCCATCATGACCTCGAGCGTCCAGTCCCAGACCGAGCGACCGCGCTCGGCGGCCTCGGCGACGACGTTGCGCGCAAGATCGGGCTCGTAGTCGAGCTCCGGCCCGAGCCGGAACGTCCGTGGCAGCATCTCCTCCACGCGCCGGCTCGTCTCGTCGTCCGGGCGCTCCTCGACGAGACGGCGGCGAAGTCCCGCATCCTCCTTCAGCCGGGCGTAGCGGGCGGCCGGGGACAGATCGCTCAGCGCCAGCCAGGCCGGGTGGCCCGCGAACGGATGCAGCGTCGTCTCGAGCCCCATCATGACGCCGATGCCGCGGCAGGAGACCTGCGCCGTCGCATCGATGCCCTTGACGCGCATGGCGTGGATCCAGTCGAGCGTCTCGCGCCACAATCGCGGGTGCTGGCGCACCTGCACCAGCAGGCACGACAGGGGACGGCCAGCGAGCGCGGCCGCCTCCTCCATCGCTTCGAACTCGCCGGGGCCGAAATCGGAGTTGACCTCGAGCACGCCACGTCCGGCCCGGCGCATGGCACGCGCGAGACCGGCCAGCTCCGGCTCCCGCGCCGAGAGCGATGGCACGAGGCGGCCGTCCTTGGCCCGGTGCTTGGTCGTGCGCGAGGTGGTGAAGCCGAGCGCGCCAGCCGCCAACGCCTCCTCGAGCAAGGCGCCCATGCGCCCGATCTCGGCTTCGGTCGGCTGCTCGTCGTGAACGGCGCCGCGCTCGCCCATGACGTAGAACCGGAGGGCCGTGTGCGGCATCTGGGCGCCGACGTCGATGGCATGGGGGATGGCGTCGAGCGCCGCCATGTACTCGGGAAACGACTCCCAGTCGAAGCGCACGCCCTCGGACAGCACGGTGCCGGGGATGTCCTCGATGCCCTCCATCAGATTGATCAGGAAGCCACTTGTCCCCGGCTTCACGGGCGCAAAGCCCACGCCGCAATTGCCGAAGATCGCGGTCGTCACGCCGTGTAGAGAGGACGGGGCGAGCTGGGAATCCCAGGTGGCCTGCCCGTCGTAGTGAGTATGGATGTCGACGAAGCCCGGCGTGACGAGTAGACCGTCGGCCTCGATCTCCCGCCGGCCACGGCCGAGGCCGGACCCTACTGCCGTGATCCGCCCGCCGTCGACGGCGACGTCGGCGATGCGCCGCTCGCTGCCGCTGCCGTCGATGACGGTGCCTCGACGGATGACCAGGTCGTGCATGGTGGAAGTCCTCGAGGCCGGAGCGGGAACGCTGGTGCAATGGCAGTCGGTCGGTTTCGTGCAAAACGGTAAAGCCATGCCATAGGCCTGGCAACCGTCGCGGTCTGCGCGTGTCGCGACCCGCGTGCCAGCGGGCTTGAGCCTGGGGTTCCGGCACGCAGGCCGGTAGAGGCTCGAATTGCAGGCGCATCAGGATTTCAGCAGGCCGCCGGTTAGGCAACCTGCATCATCAGGGGACGCGGATGCCCAGGATTGTTCGCAAGCTGCTATAATGCGCCTCGTTCATCTTCACGGACACGAGAGAGCCGGGGGCTTGACACTGTCATGACTGACCGGGAGGAAGCCGGCGGCCGAACGCCGGGCACAGGAGTGACGGCAGCACCGGCGGGCGCGGCTCGTTTCGAGGCGTTGCGGTCGGGCACGGTGCTCCGCCATTACGTCGTCGAGGAGGTGATCGGCGCCGGCGGTTTCGGCATCACCTATCGGGCACGGCACGCGACGCTCAAGTCCAAGGTGTTTGCGCTGAAGGAGTATTTCCCACGCGAGTTTGCGGCCCGCGCTGGCACGCACGTGGTGAGCACCGCTGACGGCGAGGGCATATTCCGCTGGGGCCTCGATCGCTTCCTCAAGGAAGCCGAAGCGCTGGCCAAGTGCGAGCACTCAGCCATCGTCGACGTGGTCGACTATTTCGAGGCCAACGGCACTGCCTACGCCGTCCTCGGATATGTCGAAGGCCAGCAGCTCGGCCAATGGCTGTCAGCGCTCGGGCGCTCGCCCACCCAGGCCGAGCTCGACCGCATCCTGATGCCCCTGCTGGACGCGCTCGAGGTCGTGCACGGCGCCAAGCTGCTGCACCGCGATATTGCCCCCGACAACATCCTCGTCCGCCGCGACGGCACGCCCTGTCTGATCGACTTCGGCGCCAGCCGCGAGGACGTGCGCGACCGATCGCGCAAGGTTTCCGCCATCGTCAAGCACGGCTACTCGCCGCCGGAGCAGTATCACGGGCTTGCCGAGCTGCAGGGCCCTTGGACCGACATCTACGCTGTCGGCGCCACCATGTACCGGGCGATCGCCGGGACCCCGCCGATGGACTCCTCCCGTCGCGGCGCCCTGGGCGATGCCCTGAAGCCCGTATCGGACATGACCAAGGTCGACTATCGGCCGGGCTTCATGAAGGCGATCGACGCTTCACTCGCGCTCAAGCCCGAGCAGCGACCGCAGTCAGTCGCCGAATGGCGCGAGATGCTGATGACCGAGCAGGCGAGGACGTCGCCGTCTCCGAAAGATGAAAAGAGGGACCGCGGCGAAAAGAGGGGTCCACCCACGCCATCGCCCTCACCCTCGCCCATTCCCGTGCCTCCGCCGCCGCCACGCTGGCGGACGCCGGTGCTCGTTGCCGGAGCGCTGACGCTGCTGGTCGGCTCTGCCGGAGCCTACAAGCTGCTCATCGAGCCACCGCCATCGCTGCGGACCGATCCGCCGAAGCCGAAGCCCGTCCAGCCCGAGCCCCCGAAGATCGACCCCGAGCAGGCGGCACGCGAGGCATGGACCCGGCTCGCGTCGTCGACAGACGCCGCGGCCATCGAGAGATATCTCGCAGAGCACGGCAGCACGACCGCAGCGGGCGAGGCCCGTCGACGGCTGGCAACGCTGCGCGACGAGACGGCGAAGGCCCGGGCAGGCGAGCAGGAGGCCAAGGCCAAGGCCGACAGGGACCGGGCCGCCGCCGAGCAACGTGCCCGCGAGCAGGCCGACAGAGCCAAGGCCGATAGAGACCGGGCCGACGCAGCAGCCCGCATCAAGACCGAGGAGGATCGCAAGGCCCAGGCCGAGATCGCCGCGCGTCTCGCCTGGGCCCAGATCGCAACGTCGGGTGACGCAGCCACCATCGAGCGCTTCCTCACCCAGCACGGCTCGACGTCGCTCGGCGAGACGGCGCGGGCCCGCCTCGCCGTGCTCGGCCTCGAGGCCGGCCGCGCGCGCGAGCGGGATGCCCAGTGGCAGGCGTGTCAGGCGGCGGCTGAGGCGGCGCGCGAGGCTGCATGCACCCCCGTCATCGACGGCGACGACACGGCTGTCCGTCGCGCCAGTGCGCTCCACCTGCGCGGCGTGGTCCGACGCAAAGCCAACAGGCTCGACGATGCGATCGCGGATCTCGACCAGGCTCTGCGCCTCATGCCTGGCCCGGCCGGCGTCTATAACGATCGCGGCATCGCCCGTTTCCTGAAGGGTGACCAGAGCGGCGCCATGGCCGACTACACCGAGGCGATCCGGCTAGACCCCTCGCACGCGGAAGCCCTCAACAACCGGGCCTGGACGATGCTTCAGGCGGGCAATGCCCAGGCCGCGCTCGCCGACGCGGACCGCTCGATCCGCGCAGACGCGGGCAAGGCTTATGCCTACGACACACGCGGCCACATCTACGAGGCCCTCGGCCGCCGCGACGACGCGATCCGCGACTACGAGCGGGCGCTGGCGCTCGATCCCGGCCAGGAGGACAGCCAGAGGGCGCTCGACCGCTTGCGCGGGCGTCGTTGATCGAAGGTCCGCAAGCCCGTCAGACCCGAATGCGCAGGCCTTTCGGATCATACATCGGGAGCGCGCTGGCTAAGACGGGGATGCGCTCGCCCGCCACCTCGATTTCGTAGCCGGCAGCAGCCAAAGCGGAGGCCGTCTGACCCGGCGCGCAGGGCGCGTATCCGAGACCCACGGCCGCGCCGAGACTGTGGCCATAGGCACCCGAGGTCAGGAAGCCGACGATACGGCCACCCGTCAGGATCGGCTCCGTGTGGTAGAGCAACGGCCCGGCATCGGTGAGCTTGAATTGCAGAAGGTGGCGAACGAGACCGGCGTCACGCTTGCGCATCACCGCATCGCGGCCGATGAAGTCGCCGAAGGCGCCGCGTGGCTTGTCGGGCTTGACGGCGAAGCCGAGGCCTGCCTCGAGCACGTTGTCCTCGTCGCCGATGTCGTGGCCGAAATGGCGATAGGCCTTCTCGAGACGCAGTGAATCCATGGCGTGCAGACCTGCCAGTCTGAGGCCATGCGGCACTCCGGCCGCGAGCAGCATTGCCATGACGTGCCGGGCCAGATCGGCCGGCACGTAGAGCTCCCAGCCGAGCTCGCCGACGTACGTGATGCGGTGGGCACGCACGGAGGCCATGCCGACCTCGATGTTTCGAACCGCGCCGAATGGGAACGCGTCGTTCGATAGATCGGCTCGCGCCAGCGATTGCAGCAGCACCCGCGACCGCGGCCCCATCACCGCGATGACAGCCTCGCCGCTGGTCACGTCGAGCGCGACGCAGCGCGCGCCGGCCGGAATGTGGCGCTTCAGCCAGGCGAGGTCGCGCGTTGTGGTCGCTGCCGCCGTGACCACCAGGAACGAGGTCTCGGCAAGGCGTGCTACGGTGAGATCGGCCTCGACGCCGCCCCGGTCGTTCAGCCATTGCGTGTAGACGGTCCGGCCCGGCGCCACCGCCACGTCGTTGGCACAGATGCGTTGCAGGACGGCCTCGGCATCGGGTCCCTCGACGCGGAATTTTCCGAAGGCGCTCATGTCGAAAAGGGTCACGCCTTGGCGCGTCGCGATGTGCTCGGCCGCCGCATGCTCGAACCAATTCTGCCGTTCGCGGAACCACGAGTAGCGATACTCGGGTTTCTCGCCGCGCTCTCGCTCCGCTGCCGGCAGGAACCAGTGCGCACGCTCCCATCCGGCCGTTTCGCCGAAGCAGGCGCCGTGCTCCTTCAAGAGATCGTAGAGCGGCGTATGCCGCACCCCGCGCGCCGTTGCATACTGGCGGAAAGGATAGTGGTCCGCATAGAGCAGCCCGAGCGTCTCGCTGACGCGCGCCTCGATGAAGGTGCGCGTCGCCTGATAGGGAAACGTCCGCCGCACGTCGACGTCCCAGAGGTCGAACGGCGGCGTACCGCCAGCGATCCATTCCGCGAGCGCCATGCCGGCCCCGCCGGCAGATTGAATGCCGACGGAATTGAACCCGCAGGCGACGAAGAAACCGCTCAGTTGCGGCGCCTCGCCGAGCAGGTAGCGGTTGTCGTGCGTGAAGCTCTCCGGCCCGTTGAAGAACGTGTGGATGCCGATTCGGCCGAGCAGCGGCATCCGCCGGGTGGCTTTCTCCAGGATCGGCGCGAAGTGCTCGATGTCCTCGGGGAGCTGGTCGAAGCAGAAGTCATCGGGAATGCCGTTCGCTCCCCAGACTTTGGCCTCGAGCTCGAAGGCGCCGAGCATCAGCTTGCCGGCATCCTCCTTGTAGTAGGCGCACTCGTCCGGCATGCGCAGCACCGGCAGATTGCGCGGCACGTCCTCGCTCGGCTCGCTGACGATGTAGAAGTGCTCGCACGCCTGCAGCGGCAGCGGCACGCCCGCCATGGCGCCGACCTCGCGCCCCCACATGCCCGCGCAATTGACCACGACTTCCGCGGATATCGGCCCCTGGTCCGTGACGACGCCGGTCGCACGCCCCTTCTCCTGCGTGATGGCCGTCACCTTCACGCCCTCGAGAATCTGGACACCGCCGTTGCGGGCGCCGCGCGCCAACGCCAAGGCGATGTTGCCGGGATCGCCCTGGCCATCCTTCGGCAGCCAGACGCCGCCTACCACACCTGTCGTGTCGAGCAGCGGATGCCGGCGCGAGATCTCCGCCGGCCCGATGCTCTCGATCTCGACGCCATAGGCCCGCGCCATGGAGGCGCCGCGCTTCAATTCCTCCAGGCGCTCGTCGGTGAGAGCCACCGTCATCGAGCCGTTGCGCTTGAAGCCGGTGGCGACGCCGGTCTCCGCCTCGAGCGAGCCGTAGAGCTCCTGGCTGTATTTGGCGAGCCGCGTCATGTTGGCCGTCGCGCGGAGCTGCGCGATCAGGCCCGCGGCGTGCCACGTCGTGCCTGAGGTGAGCTGCTTCCTCTCCAGCAGCACGACGTTTCGCCATCCGAGCTTCGCCAGATGGTAGGCGACCGAACAGCCGGCGACACCGCCGCCGATGATCACCACGCGTGCATGCTTCGGCAGCTCGGACATCGCCAGTCTCTCCCTATCGATCATAGGCGCCACCAGCATTCGGCGCCGGCTCAGCAACCACTATAGGCCTGCCACGAGCCGCACGTCGCCGGACGGGTTCCATGGGCGTGCGAGGGCTGCGATACTGCGGGCAACAGGACCGAATCGCACCTCATCCAGGAGCCATCCCCATGAAGACCCGCGCCGCCGTTGCATTCGAGAAGGCGAAGCCACTCGAGATCGTGGACGTCGATCTCGACGGCCCGAAGGCGGGAGAGGTTCTGGTCGAGGTGAAGGCCACCGGCATCTGCCACACCGACGAGTTCACGCTCTCGGGCGCGGACCCCGAGGGCCTTTTCCCTGCGATTCTCGGCCACGAGGGCGCCGGCATCGTCGTCGATGTCGGGCCGGGCGTGACGAGCGTTAGGAAGGGCGACCACGTCATTCCGCTCTATACTCCCGAGTGCCGCTCGTGCCCGTCGTGCCTCAGCCGCAAGACCAACCTGTGCACCGCGATTCGAGCCACGCAGGGCCAGGGCCTGATGCCCGATGGCACCTCCCGCTTCACGCTCGATGGCAAGCCCGTCTTCCACTATATGGGCTGCTCGACGTTCTCGAACTTCACGGTGCTTCCAGAGATCGCCGTCGCCAAAGTCCGCGAGGACGCACCGTTCGACAAGATCTGCTACATCGGCTGCGGCGTGACGACCGGTGTCGGCGCCGTGATCAATACGGCGAAGGCCGGCCCGGGCTGCACGGCAATCGTGTTCGGACTGGGCGGCATTGGGCTCAACGTCATCCAGGGCCTCCGCCTGGTCGGCGCCGACATGATCATCGGCGTCGACCTCAACCCGGCGAAGGAGGCGTGGGGCCGGAAGTTCGGCCTGACGCACTTCGTCAACCCGAAGGACGTCGGCAAGGACCTCGTCGCCCACCTGGTCAACATGACGAAGCGCGGCGCGGACCAGATCGGCGGCGCCGACTACACCTTCGATTGCACCGGCAATGTCGATGTGATGCGCACGGCGCTCGAGAGCTGCCATCGCGGCTGGGGTGAGTCGATCATCATCGGCGTCGCCGGAGCCGGCCAGGAGATCAAGACGCGGCCCTTCCAGCTCGTCACTGGTCGCGTCTGGAAGGGCACGGCCTTCGGTGGCGCCAGGGGCCGCACGGACGTGCCGAAAATCGTCGACTGGTACATGGACGGCAAGATCTCGATCGACCCGATGATCACCCACACCATGCCGCTCGCCGACATCAACAAAGGTTTCGACCTGATGCACGCCGGCGAGAGCATCCGCAGCGTGGTGGTGTATTGACGGCGCAGAATGGCCGATGTTTCCGCTCAGGATCTGAAGGATCTAGCGCAGGCGAGGCTCCTCGATGCAAGGCTGCTATTGCAAAATGGCCGGCATTCAGCAGCCTATTACCTCGCCGGCTACGTCGTCGAGATGACCCTCAAGGCATGCATTGCCCGGCAATTTCGAAGCGGTGTCCTGCCGGATCTTAAGCTCGTGCGGGAAACGTACTCGCGCGATCTGGACAAGCTGTTGATGTTAGCGCGCCTGCGGTTACAATTTGACGAGGCGCGAAAATTGGACACTCGGCTGTCAGCCAACTGGGCCATCGTCAGTAATTGGTCGGTGGAAAGCCGATATGAGCTTGTTGACCCCGTAAAGGCGGTCGCAATGGTAAATGCCGTCGCGGAAGAACCATCGGAAGTATTCCAATGGCTGCAGAAACACTGGTAGTGGATGATATCGAATACGGCCGTCTGATCGTCGAAGCTCTCGATAGCGCCGACGTGCCAGTGAGCGCTGCCTTCTGGCTTCTTTATGGCGACACCGGAACTTGGAAGCTATGGATCGCCACACCGGAAGCCGGGCACGATCTGCAGGCAGCCTACGTAGAAATCGCGAAAGTGCTGTCATCGAGCGGCGCACCACTCATCGACTTTGATCTCGGGCGCATCAGGCTCGTTCGATCGGACGAGCCGATGGTCAGATCATTGCGCAAGGTCGTGAAGGTCGATGGAGTGGGCAAAGTCCGCTTCTCCAGTAACGTCATCGACGGCACTTATATCGAGGACGCAATCATCTACCGGCTGACTTGACGCTTCCCGTCACCGGTGGTCCATCTTCCGCTCGATCTCCTCCATGCTCCTGCCGGCGCGAGCGTGGTAGGTCGGCAATGACCAGCCGAAGGCAATCGCCAGGCCCCGGACGACGAACGCTGCGAGAAATCCGGCGATTGCCGAGGTGATGCGGTCCTGACCGAGGCCGATCACCAGCACGTAGACGGCTGCGCCGAGAGCCGAGGCGGTGACATAGATCTCCCGGCGCAGAATGATCGACGGCTCCTGCCCGAGCACGTCCCGGATGACGCCCCCGACCACTGCGGTGATGACGCCCATCACGGCCGCGACGAACGGACCTGCACCGGCATCGAGCCCCTTGGCCGTACCGGCGACAGTCACCAGGGCCATGCCGACGGCATCGAGCCAAAGAATGACACGATAGCGCGAATGCACCAGATGCGCCGTGAAGTAGACGGCGACCGAGGCGGCCAGACACGCCAGCACGGGGGCCGGAGCCTTGATCCAGAAGACCGGTACGCCGAGCAAGACGTCACGGACGGTGCCGCCGCCGACGCCGGTGACGATGCCGAGCCACATGAAGCCGACGATGTCCATCTGCTTGCGCGAGGCGACCAGCGCGCCGGTCATCGCGAACACCGCCGCAGCGAGCAGGTCCAATGCCGGAATGAATGGAAGCAGCGAGCTCATCAGCGCGTCGCGTTGCGCCCACAGCTCGCCGAGCTCGCCCCATGTCATCGCGCCCTGCCCCCCGCCGCCGGCTCGCTCGCCGGGACCACGATGATGGCGTCGAGGCTGACCGCCCCGCCACTACACCACCTCGGTCTTTCGCTCCGTCCCGAACCGCCTGGCCACGTAGTCCTCGACGATCTGCTTGAAGTCGGCGGCGATGTTGGGCCCCCGCAAAGTCATGGCCTTCTTTCCATCGATGAAGACCGGCGCAGCCGGCTGCTCGCCGGTGCCGGGCAGCGAGATGCCGATGTCGGCGTGCTTCGATTCGCCCGGCCCATTGACGATGCATCCCATCACCGCAAAGTTCAGTCCCTCGGCGCCGGGGTATCTCGCCTTCCATTCGGGCATGCGCTCTCGGATCATCTCCTGCACGTCGCGGGCGAGCTCCTGGAACACGGTCGACGTCGTGCGTCCGCAGCCGGGGCAGGCGGCGACGATCGGCATGAAGGTGCGCAGTCCCATCGTCTGCAGCAACTCCTGCGCGGCGCGCACCTCGAGCGTGCGGTCGCCGCCCGGCTCCGGTGTCAACGAGTAGCGAATGGTGTCGCCGATACCCAGCTGCAGCACGATGCCCATGGCCGCCGAGGAGGCGACGATGCCCTTCGATCCCATCCCGGCCTCGGTCAGACCAAGGTGCAACGCATAGCGGCAACGCGCGGCGAGCATGGTGTAGACTGAGATCAGGTCCTGCACGGCCGATACCTTGGCCGAGATGATGATGCGGTCGGCTCCGAGCCCCATCTCCTCGGCTCGCTCGGCCGATAGCAGGCCCGACTGCACGATCGCCTCGTGCATGACGGCGCGCGCCGGCTTGGGCACGGTTGCACGCGAGTTCTCGTCCATCAGGTGCGTCAGCAGCTCCTGATCGAGCGAGCCCCAGTTGACGCCGATGCGGACCGGCTTGCCGTAGCGCAATGCGGCCTCGACGATGGCGCCGAACTGGCGGTCCCTCTTGTCCTTGAACCCGACGTTGCCGGGATTGATCCTGAGCTTGTCCAGCGCCTCTGCGCAGGCGGGATGGTCCGCGAGCAGCTTGTGGCCGTTGTAGTGGAAATCGCCGACGACCGGCACCTTGACGCCGCGCCTCGCCAGGCGGTCGCGGATGTGCGGCACGGCGGCGGCGGCGTCGTCGCGGTCGACCGTGATGCGGACGATCTCGGAGCCGGCGCGAGCGAGGCTCGCGATCTGGGCGGCAGTGCCTTCGATGTCGGCCGTATCCGTGTTGGTCATCGACTGCACGACGATTGGGGCATCGCCGCCGATGACCACGCCTCCAACGTCGACCGGCACCGATTTGCGGCGGGGCGCAATGAGGCTCGTCTCGGTGCTGCGGGACATCGGGCTTCCTCCGGCGGACAGTGACGTGGCCAGTTTCTATCCGGTTCGATTGTCATGTGCCACAGGGCCCGCGTCGTTGCGCTGGTCAATGTCCAGCGACGACGTCGGCAAGTCCAATCGCCAGAGCTCCCGCCGGCTCCAGATAACGCCCATGAATGCCTGCGCCGGTGCCAAGCTCGGCTGTGACGTCCTTCATGATCACATTCGCCGGGAGCGGCTCCTTCCCGAGGTAGCCATCGAGACCGAGGCGCGGGCCCAGATTGGCGACCCTGGAAATCTTGAGTGCCTCGTCGACCCGCGAATGCAGGACAACGAGGCTGCGGACCCGCCGAAGCGCCCTGGCGAGGCCCTGCCCGCCGAGCACGTCCGCGGGCAGATCGGGCGCCAGCATGACGATCCGGTCGATCGGTGGCACATCGTCCGAGAGCCGCTTCAAGGCCTCGAGCATGACGAGACCGCCCATGCTGTGTGCGACCACCGTGACGCGGCGTGACTCGCGCACCGTCAGCTCGCGCAGCAATCGAACGAGACCGTCGGCACCATGGCCGAGCGCGGCTTCCTTGTCGGACGCATAGGCCCGGGCCTCATAGTCGATCGGTGTCGTTGGGCTCGCCCGGCGGCGCAGCGTATCACCCCCCGGGTCGAGGACGACTTGCCTCTCGCCTGGCGTCAGCTCCTCCCAATGTCTGGCCGTGCTCGGCCAGTCGTAGACGATCAGCGCTGCGTCCGGTCCAAAGGTTGCCCGGAGCATGCCGGTGATGTGACCGAAATAGCTACCGACCTTGCTCTCGGGAGCGTTGTAGCCGTGGATGAGGACGATCGCCCGGCCGGGCTGCAATGCCGGCCTGTTGCGGTCGAGCACGATACCGGACCCGCCGCGCACCAGCCACTTGAGCTCCACAGGACGGCGCATGAAGGCATCGAAGGTCTCGAGGGAGAAAAGCGAGACCCGGAACCAGCTTCGTGACGTCACGATGTGCACGTCGTGCGGCAGGGTCACACCTCGGTACGGTTCCTTCTGCACCGGCCACGCCATCCAAGCGGCGACGACGAGCCCGCCGAAAAATGCCGCGACAAGTACCACCAGCGCGACGGCATTCGCGAGCCGTCTCATGCGGCCAGCTTGTAGGTCTCGGCTGCACAGCGGCGATAGAGCCAGTCCTTCTCCTCGGCCGAAGCACCGGCCGTGATGCGCTTGAACGCGTTCCAGAGGTTGCCGTAGCTGCACGAGCCCTTGTCGACCGGAAAGTTGCTTTCGAGCATGCAGCGGCGGGCACCAAACAGCTCGATGCACGTCTCGACATGCGGTCTCCATGCCGCGGCGAGTTGCTCCGACGACGGCGGCAGCTCGCCCTCGTGCACGTCGAAACCGAAGAGGCGCATGCCGAGGCCGCCGATCTTGACGCGGATGTTCGGGCAGGTCGCGACGTCCTTCATGAGGCCGCGCCACTCCGCCATCGTCTCGGCGCGGCGTGCCTCGTAAGGTCCGATGCCGATGGTGCCGCCGCAGTGGTCGAGGACGATCGTGGCGTCCGGCACTGCCCGCGCGACGGCGACGATCTCGGCCAGCTGGGTGTGGTACATCCAGGCATCGAAGGCGAGCCCCATGCGGGTCAGCACCTTGAGACCGTCGATCAGCTTCGGATTGGTCAGCACGTCGGGCGGCGGATTGGCCGAGGAGCCGCGCGCCGCCGGGTCCTTGTGCCAGGCCGAGATGTTGCGCACGCCCTTGAAGCGCGGCCCTGCGACGCGGACCATCGCCTCGAGCACCTCGCCCACTGCAGTGCCAATTCCGAGCGGTGCGAAGCCCACGATGCCGTCGGCGACGCGCGTCTTGCCGTAGTGGCCGCTGGCGCTGATCGCGGCCTGGCCGTTGGCGAACTCGATCTCGCCGACCGGGCGCATCGCCTCCGGTCCCGTCGGCCGGTACATGGCATGGCACTCGATGAACACGGTCGAGACGATGTTGTGGCCTGAGGCCACGTCGGCGTTGAACTCGTCGAGGAAATACCGTTGTGGCCGGATCGGCACGTCCCACAGGTGATGGTGGGGATCGACGATCGGCAATTCGGGCTCCAGCGCTGCCTCCTGCCTCGAAGCGAGCCACTCCGGCCGGACCGGAATATGCCGACTGCTCTGCCGCTCGACCGTCATCACGCTCTCCTTGTGCTCGTTCACGGGCGCGATCCTGGCAGACAGCGTCCCGCTCGACCAGATGCAGCCCGGCCCCGTGCAGCCCGGCTCCGGCATCCCGCTCGCCAGATTCTGTGTCGCGGCACGGCGGGGCGGTCGCCTCGTCGGTGTGGAACCGAACCGCCTGCTCGGGTGTTGGGCATCGGCGGGAGAGGGAGCTGCTTTCTGTGCAATCTGTTCGGTGTGTCGGCGTCACCTTCAGCGTGCGCGTTCGAGTGCGAGCCCGATGAGCAAGCTCGATGTAACCACCTGGCACGCGACCATCGGTCGACACGTTCCTGCTGGCGCAGCGCTGGCGCTGTTCTACCTGGCGTTCATCGCCGCAGCCGGATTCGGACAGTGGCTGACTGCCATACCGGGGATTACGATCACCATGTGGCCGCCGAACGGTCTGGTGATCGCCACCCTCATGCTCAATCCCGGGCCGGCCTGGCCGTGGTGGTTGGCGACGGCAGCGCTGGCTGAGCTGACCGGCAACATGCTCTGGTTTGACAACCCCCTTCCACCCGCGCTCGCCTACACGGCTGCCAACGCCATCGAGTGCGTCACCGCGGCGTGGCTCTTGCGACCGTACTTTCCATCACCGGCGCGCCTGCGTGCACTGCCGCAGGTCATCGCCTTCGTTGCACTCGGCGTCGGGATCGCGCCGCTCATCGGCGCGACGATCGGATCGTCGATCGACGCGCTGGTCGGCAAGCATGCCTTCGCCGTCGCGTGGCCCTTGTGGTGGATCGGGGATGCGACAGGAATCCTCGTCGCCGCGCCACTGACGCTGGTCCTCGTCGAGGTCTGGCGGGAGAGGCCGCACGTGACCATTCCGGACCTGCTCGAGGCCGGGGCGCTCGGCGTCACGTTGCTGGGCATCGGCAGCCTGGCTCTCGGCGGCCACTTCCCGTTTGCGTTCATCCTGATGCCACCGATGCTGTGGGCCGCCGTGCGCTTCGAGTTCCCGGGCGCGGCGATAACCACCGCACTCGTGGCCCTCCTCGTCGCCCTGTTCACCGTGACGGGTGTGAGCGAGTTCAAGCCGGACGGCACGGGAACCCGGAACCATGTCGTCATGCAGCTTTTCCTGGCGGTCTGCGCGTTGACTGGACTGGTCGTCGCCGCCATCTCCCGCCAGCACCGCCACGCGCTGCTCTCGCTGGTGTCAGCGAAGGCCAGTCTCGAGGCGCGGGTCGCGGAGCGAACCCGCGCCGTGACGGAAAGCGAGGCGCGCTTCCGCACCATGGCCGACAGCGCGCCAGTCATGGTGCGTGTGATCGAGAAGGACGGCACCTGCAGCTATCTCTCGCGAAGCTGGTACGAGTTCACCGGCCAGCCCTTCGCGACAGGGCTCGGCTTCGGTTGGCTGGCAGCCGTGCACCCGGAGGACCGCTGGCGTGCCGAGCACGAGTTCACGGCAGCGGCGCGGGAGCGACGAGCGGTCCGGCTGGAATACCGCCTTCGACGGCATGACGGGAGCTATCGCTGGGCGATCGATGCCGCCGCTCCTCGTCTGAGCGATAGCGGCGTCTTCCTCGGCTATATCGGCTCCGTCATGGATATCACTGATCGCAAGCAACAGGAGGATCAGGTCCGGCTCCTGATGCGAGAGGTCAACCACCGCTCGAAGAACATGCTGACTCTGGTTCTTGCATTGGCTCGCCAGACCGCATCCTACGGGACCGAGAACTACGTCGAGCGCTTCCAGAGACGGATCCAGGCGCTTGCGGCGAGCCAGGATCTTCTCGTCAAGAGCGAGTGGACCACTGTGTCCCTGCTGGAGCTGGTGCACTCGCAGCTCTCGCACCTCGGACGGGATCTCGAAAGTCGATTCGCGATTACCGGCCCCACGCTCCATATCTCGGCGGCTGCGGCCCAGACCCTCGGCATGGCGGTCCATGAGCTGGCGACCAATGCCGTCAAGCATGGCTCCCTGTCGAACGCGACCGGTCACGTCGCGATCGATTGGGAGCTGGGCGCCGGCAACAGCGCCGATGCCCAGTTCACCATGTCGTGGATCGAGATCGGCGGCCCACCGGTATCGGAGCGACAGAGGCGCGGCTTCGGGTCCGTCGTCATCGTGGGCATGGTCGAGCGTGGCCTCGGGGGGCATGTCATGCTCGACTACCGGCCGACCGGCGTCGCGTGGCATCTCTCGTGCCCGGCCGCGAGCATCTTGCATCGCCTCGACGAGCACGCCGCGGCGGTCGGCCCGCACGCGGAGCTCGGCCGCCTGACGGCCATCACTCAGCCATCCACGTTATAGGGGGACTGAGGGTCGTCGAACTCGAACAGCTCGACGAGGATGCCGTCGGGTGCGGCGATCATTACGTAGCGCAGGCCGTCGTGCTCGCGCAGCCCGCCCGGCGAGGAGAGGCCGGCCGCCTGCAATCGCGTCCATTCGGCTCGTAGATCAGAAACCCTGACGCCGATGTGGTGCACCGGCCCCGGCCCCCGGCCCCGCGGCGACTGGTCGTAGATGTTGATGCGGCCCTTGCCGACCCCGATCAGCACATTGCGGGCTCCGGCATTGGTGCCGTCGAACAGGACGCGTGCACGAAGATGGCGGCACCACCAGTCGAGTGTGGCGTCCATGTCGCTGGCGAAGATATGGACGTGGTGGAGCTCCATCGCCGGCGGCACCCATCTGAACGCTTGCGGTATCGTAGAGGCGCTTGGCAACCCTCAAGCGCCCCTCTCCTTTCACGCCGCATCGGCGCGCAGGATGTCGGCCGCCTTCTCGCCGACCATGATCGCGGGCGCGTTGGTGTTGCCGGATGGCATGGTCGGAAAGATCGAGGCGTCAGCGATCCTGAGGCCGTTGATGCCATGCACGCGCAGCCGCTCGTCGACCACCGTATTGCGGCCTTCCGGCCCCATCCGGCACGTACCGATCGGATGATAGGCCGTCTGGGCGTTCTCTCTGATCCAGCCGAGGATCTCGTCGTCGCTCGTCACCTGCTTGCCGGGCGAGAACTCCTCGCCGCGCAGCTGATCCATCGGCGGCGCCTCGACGATTTTGCGCACGATCTTGAAGCCGTCGACCATGGCCCGCTGGTCGATCGGATCGGAGAGGAAATTGAAGCGGATCGAGGGTTGGTCGTCCGGCCGCGACGAGCGAATGTGGATGGTGCCGAGGCTCTCGGGGCGGAGCTGGTAGCAGGACATGGTCATCGATGGAAAGTCCTGCAGCTTCCGGGTCTTCGGGTCCTTGATGGAGTAGGGCACGATGTGCATCTGCACGTCCGGCGTCTCCATGTCGGGCCGTGTCCTCAGGAACGCCAGCATCGGCGCCGACGGCAGGCTGATGAAGCCGCCGCGAGTGGTCATGTAGCGGATGCCCTGACCGAGAGCGCCGAGCCCCTGGGCACGATGGTTGTAGGAGACGCTCTTGTCCTTCACCTTCCAGATGATGCGCGCATTCAAGTGGTCGCGGAAGTTCTCGCCGACGGCGGGCAGGGCGTGTGCGACGGCAATGCCGTGCTTCTTCAGAATCTCGGGATTGCCGATGCCCGAGAGCTCCAGCAGTTGCGGCGTCGCCACCGCGCCGGAGCACAAGATCACCTCGCGGTGGGCGTTGGCCTCGACCATGCGGCCGTGCTGCTCGTAGACGATGCCGGTGCAGCGCTTGCCATCGAGCTTGATGCGCCGGGTGGGTGCCTCGGTAACGATGGTCAGGTTGCGTCGGGTGCGCGCCGGCTCGAGGTAGCAGCGCGCCACACTCATGCGTTGACCGCGCAGGATGCTGGCCTGCGTCTTTACGATGCCCTCCTGGTCCTCGCTGTTATAGTCGGGGTTGACCTTGTAGCCGGCGGCAACCGCTGCCTTGAACATCGCATCGTAGAGCGCGCTCTGATCGGGCACCTCGGTGATCTTCAGCGGGCCATCGGTGCCACGGCCATCCCTGCCGCCCTTCTCGTAACCCTCCATGCGCGTGAAAATCGGAGCAACGTCCTGCCAGCTCCAGCCGCGGGCGCCCATCTGCGCCCAGGTATCATAGTCGAGCTTCTGGCCGCGCACCCAGACGAGACCGTTGATGGCGCTGGACCCGCCGAGCATCTTGCCGCGTGGCACCGGAATCTGGCGGTTGGCCGTGTTCGGCTCTGGCTCCGATTGATAGAGCCAGTTGACGCCGGCCTTCTCGATGAAGAGCCCGAAGCTCAGTGGAAATCGCGACAGAAAGTGGGTTTCGCCGCCGGCCTCCACCAGCAGGACCTGATGGCTCGGATTCTCGCTGAGCCGCGCGGCCAGCGCCGCCCCGGCCGAGCCGGCGCCGACAACGATGTAGTCGTAATCCTGCATGTCTCTCCCCGTCGCATGCCGGGCTCAGGCAGGGGCCCGGCGATCGCGGATATTGTGGGCGAAGACAGGCAGCCGTGGCTAGGGGGATGGCAGGGGTTGCAGCCGCCGCATTCGGGCTTCGCGAGCCCTTGCCTCTTGCGACGCTTGCCGTCGAAGCTGGCTCTTCACGGCTTGAAGATGGCCATCATCATCTCGTCGTGGAAGTGGCCATCGATCAGGATGCGGCGGCGCTTCACACCCTCGTCGAGGAAACCGAGCTTGCGATAGAGCGCCTGCGCCCGGACGTTGTGCGAGAAGACGTCGAGCTCGACGCGCAGAAAGCCGAACGCCCACGCAGCATCGAGTGCGGCACGCATCAGGCGGCCGCCAAGCCCTTGATTGCGCCATGCGGGATGCAACGCGATGCCGAGAATGCCGACGTGGGCCATCACCTCACGACCGGGCGGGGTGATGTCGCACCAGCCGACGACCTTGTCGTCGACAATGGCAACGCGTTGCGGGAAGTCGCACTCGATGTTGCGTCTGACGAAGGCCCGCGTCGCCTCGATCGGCGGCGGCTCCAGAAATGCGAGGTAGCGGCTCTCGCGCACGACCATTGAGAAGGTGTCGTAGAAGCTGTCGATATCATGTTCGCGGATCTGTCGGATCTCGGAGAGCATGCTCGGCCCTGTTAAACGACTTGCACCTGTCAGCGACCATCGGCAAAAAACTTTACGACTTCATCTAAGCGTGCCAGGGCGCGGCGCAAGCTATCAGAATTGCGCGACGCTCGCATAGGATTCCAAGTTGTTTCGATAAAGTCGATGAGGCGAGATGCATAACCGCGCCCCTCGCGGCGCCCCGATCGCGGGGTCGGTAAAAAATCATCCCGGACAGATCGAAGTCGAGAGAGTGCGGCTGCCCGCAATACGGTATCCTTGATGTTGACAACTGCCTCAGGATTCTCGGGGATACGATCAAGAGCTATGTCGAGGGTGTCGGCCCAGGCTTGTCGATCGGCCATCAACCAAGCCTCAATTGCCGGCACAACTACTCGAAACCGCATGAACGCTGCTGGAGCCGGAAGCAGATCACCAACCAATAAAGCAGGACAAACACCGTCTCCATCCCGCAGCACCAACCAAGGAGCAAAGCGAGCCGCGACATTGTAGCGCATAAGATTTTTGTCAAGATAATCTTTCCCGGGAGACGCCCCTTTGCGTGTGCTGTAGTCCGTGACCTGCTCCCCTGAAATCCCTCCACGTGATAGTTGAATCCATCCGTGGAGTGAGGCGCATGCGCAAGAGTCGTTTTAGCGAGAGCCAGATCATCGCGATCATTCGGGAGCATGAGGCGGGCGCCAAGGTCGAGGACT
>JANRJI010000083.1:0-13000 GCA_033764055.1 Hyphomicrobiaceae bacterium | reverse complement strand
TCGAGCCAGAATGAGAGGAACAGCTCTTTGATCTTGCGCGTCAGAGACCGTTCGGACGTCAAGAACAGATTCTTCGCGAGCTGCTGCGTCAGCGTCGAGCCGCCCTGCACACTCTCGCCGGCATTGAGGTTGGTGACGAGTGCTCGGAACGTCCCGAAGACGTCGACGCCGAAGTGCTCGAAGAAGCGCCGGTCCTCCGTGGCCAGTGTCGCCTTGATCAGGTGATCGGGGATCTCCTCCAGCGGCACCGCGTCGTTATGCAGGATGCCCCGTTGTCCGATCTCCTTGCCGGCCGGGTCGATGAACTTGACGCTGTACTTGCCGGTCGCCCAGATCTTCGCCTCGTCCATCTCCTGGAAGGCCGGCACGGCGAGCGCATACATCAGTGCCAAGCCGCCTGCCAGCAGGGTCAAGCCCTCCGATGCACCCTCATTGAGCAGCCGTCGCCAACCGGAGAGCCGGAACCGTGCGAAAAAACTCGAGCCGGCATTCCAGCGGTCCTGAACTCCCTGCCAGAGACCGGCCAACGACGAATCGAGCCACGAATCGAAGATGCCGAGCCGGCGCCAGAGCCGGCCGCGCGCGTTCTGCTTGAAGAACCAGTCGCTCAAGGGTTAAGTCCCTCTTCCGGCAGTGCTCTCGGGGTGGCGCCGAGGGCGCCGAGCTTGCCCGGCAACGGTCGGCTGCAACGCCACCGGTGGCTGCCGAGCCGCTGTTGATTTTACCCGCAACGCCGCCGCGACGCGAGAGGTCAGTTTGGACGAGCTCAAGCCGTTCTGGAGGGCGAAGCCTCTCGAGGACCTCGACGAGACCGAGTGGGAGTCGTTGTGCGACGGATGCGGCCGCTGTTGCCTGAACAAGCTCGAGGACGAGGACACGGGCGAGATTCATCTCACTCGCCTCGCTTGCCGACTGCTCGACCTGGGAACCTGCCGCTGCTCCGATTACGCCAATCGGAAACGCCGGGTGCCGGAGTGCGTGAAGATCGACGCCGAGACGGTCCGCAGGGTCAAGTGGCTCCCGGTGACGTGCGCCTACCGGCTGGTCGCCGAAGGACGGCCCCTGGCCTGGTGGCATCCGCTCGTCTCCGGCACGCCGCAAACGGTCCATGACGCCGGGATATCGATCCGTGGCCGGGCGCGTAGCGAGAAGGGCGTCAAGATCGAGGACTACTGGAAGTACATTATCGAGGACTTCACCTGATCCGTGCCGGCACGTATCCCGCACCTGTCTGTGGCCACCGTCCGGGCAGAGCAACCGGCTGGGCAGCGGGCGCACGTCCCACTATGAATCCGGTCCCCGATTCGGCAGCATGCCGATATCCCACGAGAGGCGAGATCATCCCATGCAGCGCGAGACGAAAGCGGAATCGAGTGCCGGATCCGGCGACGGCGAGCGGATCGCCCTCACGGTGGAGGAGGCAATCCGCGGCCGCCAGTCCGTCCGGGCCTTTCTGAAGAAGCCGGTGCCTCGCCCACTGATCGCGCGCATCCTCGAGACGGCGGGCCGCGCCCCCTCGGGGACCAATATCCAGCCGTGGAAGGTCTATGTCTTCGACGGCAAGGCGCGCGACCAGATCGTCGCCGAGATGTGCCACGCCTACGACACCGCCGAGGAGCCGACCCGGCCGTACAACTACTACCCGCAGAAATGGCGCGAGCCATACATCGGCCGCCGCCGCGCCTGCGGTTGGGGCCTCTACGGCACGATGGGCATTACCCGGGACGACAAGGAAGGCATGAGACTGCAGCGCCGCGGCAACTACGAGCTGTTCGGCGCGCCGGTCGGCCTGATCTTCACCATCGACAAGGATATGGAGATCGGCTCCTGGCTGGATACCGGCATGTTCATCCAGTCCGTGATGGTCGCCGCCCGCCAGTTCGGCCTCGAGACATGCCCGCAGGCCGCGCTCGCCAATTACCACGAGTTGCTGCGCCGGCGACTGGCGATACCGGAGATCGAGCAGGTCGTGTGCGGCATGGCCCTCGGCTACCCTGATCCGGATGCCAAGGTAAACACGTTCCGAACCGACCGCGAGCCGGTGGAGGCGTTCACGACCTTCATCGACGAGGTACGGGGCTGACGCCCGGCGGCATCGACACCCCCTCCACCGGCTCGCGGTCGATGAGCCGGTCCGTGACGCCGGCGCCGATCCACATGGCCAGCAGAGCGATCCATGCGGTCGTAGCCAGGATCGCGCCGCCCGAGACGCCGGCTCCGACGGCGCATCCACCGGCCAGCATGCTGCCGAAGCCCATCATCACGGCCCCCGCGATGTAGCGGAGCATGCTGGCGCCGCCCTCGTATCCCTGGAGTGCCAGGTCGCCACCTACGGCTGCTGCCAGGAGCGAGCCGGCGAATACGCCGGGGATCAGGCCGACGTCGAAGCCGAGCGGAAGCGACGGTTGATTGATGAGCGCCATCAGGGTGTCTGCCGAAGGCCCCGTGAAGCTGATGCTCTTCACCGCGACGGGCTCGAACGCAAGTTGCGTCAGCGCGTAGGTCGACGCCCAACCGCCTGCGACGGCAAGCCCCACGACGAGCGCCGACATCGCCCTGTCGCGCCGGATCCTGTGGCAGACGGCGAGCCAGATGCCCGGTGCGAGCCACGCAAGGCCGATGGCCAGCCCGAAGACGGCATTGCCGTCGACCGGCCCCAGCAAGCTGCGGAATGCCCCTCCCTCGATGGTCCAGAGGCCAGCCATCCATTCGCGCAGCGGCGCCAGAATGCCGCGGAAGGAGGCCTGCGCAACCAGTGTCACGATCAAGCCCGTGATCAGCGCACGCAGGTTGCCCGTCGCGGACAGTACCAGCAGGCGGCTTGCGCAGCCGCGCGCGAGGACCATGCCGGCCCCGAACAGGAGCCCACCGAGCACCGCGCCGGAAAGAGAGCCCCGCCCCGCCAGCTGCCTCGCGCTCCTGACGTCGAGCAAGCCCGCGGCAACCAATCCCTGTGTCGCCACCACCGCGGCGCCGAAGGCAAGGAGCCAGATCGCCAGCTTCGGCCCGAGCGTTCCCCGCGAGACTTCGACCGTTGCCGCTCTCAAGCAGAATTGACTGCGCTGTGCGGCAGCCCCGAACACCAGGCCTACGACGAGCCCGAGTAGCGCCAGGGCGAGCCCATCGCCGAGCCATTCGATAAGGCCGCTTGTCGTCACCTTCACTCCCCAGGCCAGGCGGCACGACAGCCGGCCACCAACCATCACCGAATGCATCCTTGCGGATGATCGGCGCCCTCTGCCGATAGCCGGCCATCGCGCTCCCGGGCACGCGTAGCATTCCTGGCGATGTCCACAGTTGATGCGGCGCAAGCGCGTCGGCCCGCCGTTGCCGCTCCCTGGATCGTCGCCGATGCCGTCGCGCAAGGCAGTTACCGTCTCTTAACCGGTTACGGCTACTTTGCTTTTTCCGATGTCAGCTCATTCGATGATGCAGGACCGATGGAGACGAAAGACCTCTCGCCATCGACGGCGAGCCTCATCGCAGCGCGTTTGAAGCCGAAGCCGGCAAGACCGGAGCACCGCGTGCCGATCGAGCCTGCGAGGCCGAGCGACAGCCGGCGCTCGCGCCGCCAGAGCGCCTGCATTCAGGCAGCAATTCTGTCGGAGCGGCTCGACGAGCCGGTCGCCTGCGTGATCAGGAACCTGTCGGCGAGCGGCGCCCGCATCGAGATCGTCAAGGTCGAGCGCAAGCCCTTCGTGACCGAGGAGCGCATTCCAGACCGCTTCACGCTGGGCTTCCGGCTCGAGCGGACCGAGGTCGATTGCGAGGTCGTCTGGCAGCGCGGCAATAATCTGGGTATACGCTTCCTGTCGCTGCCTCGCCACGTTTGAGGTCGCTGCGGCCCTGCCTACTGGTTGAGCAGGATCGCCACGCCGATCACGATCAGAAGGATGCCGAGCCCCTCCCGCGTCGCGAAGCCCTCCTTGAACAAGCTTCGTGACACGAGGCCGGCGAAGAGGATCTCGACCAGGGCGAGCGTACGCACCTTTGCTGCCGTCGTCAGCGCGAACGCCAGAAACCACATCTGCGACGCGAACGCGCCCATGAAGCCGGCCAGCAGCGATGGCCGCCACGCCGCGGCGATCGCCTTCAGGGTCTTGCGGTCGAAGATCGACAGGTAGGTGGTCAGAAACGCCACCTGCATCAACAGGCCGAGGACCACTGTCGAGGTGGCGCCGACCACGAAATTCGGGTGGGCCAGCGCCAGGATGCCGCCGCGGTAGCCGACGGCCGAGGCCCCGAACATGGCGCCGGCCGCAAGCCCGAGCACGATCGGCTTCAAGCCCAGTGCCTCGACGCTTCCCGCCTTCGGCCACGACATCACCAGCACACCGAGCGTCGCGATCACGATCGCGACCGCCTGGAGCAATGTCAGCCGGTCGCCCAGGAACACGAGTCCGAACAGCGCCACGTGCACCGGCTCGATCTTGTTCAAGGCCGTGATCAGCACAAACGACTTGTCGCGCATGGCGGCGAGCAGCATGGCCGTCGCCGCAATCTGCGTCGCGGCACCAACAAGCGTCCAGGCGAGCATCGCCGGCGGTGGCACGGGAATGGGATAGCCCGTCGCCAGGAGGACTCCGGTGAGAAACACCAGTGCGAACGGCAATCCGAACAGGAAGCGCACATGCGTTGCGCCGATCGTGCCGATCGTCGACGTCAGCTCCCTCTGCATGGCGTTGCGCAGGGTTTGACCGCCCGCCGCCAGGACGGTGAAGACGACCCAGAGCCAGCTCGTCACGTGTTTCCCCTGCGACTCGGATTGCTTCGACCCATGCTAGGCCGGCTACGGCAGCGCGTCACCGCCGAATGAGCGCGATGTGTCGCGGTTCTGCGAGATCCTTGTGAAGGAGCGTAAGCGTCTTGCCACGCCGCGGCCTCATTGCCATCCTCTGTTCCCCTCCGAATGTGCACATCGCAGTCGCGGATCGCGCGGAGAGACCTCGAATGACTGGTAGCGATGACGGAGGCTTCGGTACCGTTGGCGAGGCCGCGGGCCACGGCGGCGGCTGGCTCGCGACGGCGATCTCTGCCGTTGCCTTCATGTTCTCGGGTGTCTCGTTCTACATGAGCGCCTTGCAGCAGGCCGACCTCGCCGTCTACGTGCCGCCCGTGCTGCAGTACGCGCGCGATAGCGGTGGCGAGGTCGATGTCTTCGCCATTCCCGTCACGATCGCCAACAACGGCGCAAATACCGGGGCTGTGCTCGCCATGGAGCTCGTCGTCGAGAACCGGAAAGCAGGTGCCGACCCGTCCCGGAAGACCTTCTACGCGGCCTTCGTGGGGGAGCATCCCCGCGAGGCCGAAGCGGTGCACAAGGCCTTCGCCCCCATCGCCGTGCCGGGCCGGGCAACATTCTCCGAGACCATCCGGTTCTTCCCTCGGGATAATCCCTTGCCGAAAATCGTTCAGGAGGCAGGCGAGTACAAGTTCACGCTGAGCCTCGTGCTGGCGGCGCCGTCGGAGCCGTCGTGGCTCGACCGCGTGACGGCCCCGTCGACGCCATCTCCGCTCGTGTTCGAGCGCACGGTGCCCTATATCTCGGAGCAACACCTCGCTTTCCGGCGCGGCACGATGGCGATGCATGCCAAGGATTGGAAGCCGACGGTCAGCGGCGGGCGTTAGCGGGGGCGTCTCGACGGCGACGCATCTCAGGCTTCGTCGACCCGTTTCACGGGGAGGCTCGAGCCCAGGCCCAAGCGACCGGCGCCGCCCCGAGCCTCGCTGGGCCGCTCCGGACGGGAGCCCGTGGCCGCCGCCTCCTCGGCCGCAGCGACGGCCCTGATCGCATCCCGATCGCCCGCCTTGCCCTGAGCCAGTCGATCTGCGATCGAACGGGTCGTCATGGCCACGGCCGCGCTGGTTCCCTGCAACGCGACGAACGTGCCGCTTCGCGTGCCCGCCGCCAGGATGCCGCGCGCCACGATCGATTCGTCGCTGGGTGCCAGCGCGTCAGGACCGAGGCGTCTCGGTGATGCGGCGAGTCCTTCGCCGGAATAGTCGGCGACGCGGTAGTTGCTGTGACAATAGCCGCCGATGACGATGGTATGCTCGCCGGTGGAGATCGGGTTGAGCGTGCCGGCCCGCTTCACCATGGCGGCGGACGCATCGCTGTCCGGCACCAAGCCGTTGTCCTCCACGGCGACATACTCCGGATCGTCAAGCATGGACTGGCGACCGAATGCCGGGTGACCGAACCGGGTATCGTCACGCTGAACCCAAACCTCGACCGCCTCATCCTCTCCGAGAGAAACGTTCTCGACACGAATGCACCAGACGCCACTCGGAGACGGCTCCCAAGGGACGTCGCCAGGCGGCACGTCGGCAATCTCGGTTGGCTGCAGCGACACGAGAAACATGCCGCGGCCGGTGGGTGGGGGTACGTGCGCGTATCGCAAAGAACACAATCCCCGATCAGGCGTATCTCCCCACACCCGGACTGGCTTGGTCGCCTCTCCGAGCGCCGGTCCCCAATCGCCGCCCGGAGGCTTGACTGCGATCCGGACCCGCCCCGTCGGCGCACCGCGCGGCAGCCAGATCTCGAGGTGGCTCATGGTCCTGTCGTCGGGCTGGACACGCCACGCCACGATCCGGCTGTCGGCCGCCCCCCCGAAGGTCAGCGTCGCGTGGCAGCGCTTCAGCCGATTGTTGCCCGCCGGCAGCACGATCTCGACGGGTGCCATCGTCCCGCGTCGCTCTGCGATCACCTCATCCAGGGCTCGCTCGAGATCGCTGGTCCCGTCGTGGCGTCCGGCGATCGTCCCGTAGCTGAAATTGATGACGACCGGGAGCCGGCCGCACCCACGCCCACGGGCGATCTCATCGGCTTTGTCGAGAATGAAGCGTACGGCGTCGATGGTAAACGTATCGAGGCTGGCGCCCGAGGTGCCTTCGCTCGATGCAGCCGGCAATTGCACGGCGACGATCGGGCGGGCGTCCTCGTTTGCACCGCCCAAAGCTCCGGGGACTCCACCGGGTCGATATCCGGCGGCGAGATCCATGACATGCGTGCCGTGCGATGCGGCGAGCGAAGCGGTCCTATAGCGTGCACCCGCAGCCGTGCCGGAGAACGCCACCGCTTCGGTCTTCCGATAGACCTCGTCCTCGTCGACGAGGCCCGCATGGGTCGATTTTGCCAGGACTGAGTCGATGTCGTGCGCGGAGAGCACACGTCCATAGCCATAGCGGCCCGCGGCCGCATTGGCGACGCCGTCCTGCAGCCAGAGGTGAGCCACGCGCGTCTTTCCGCCCCGCGTGCGGAAGCGCTCATTGGCAAAGGCCAGGCCATCGTCGATGACACCGACGACGACCGTCCCCGGCTCGGCTGCGCCCGTCGGAACGCTCGCGACCGCTCCGGCTGCCGTTGGCGATGCGATCGTCTCGGTTTCCAGGGCTTCGCTGACACCCATCCGCGCAATGGCCGACCTGAGCGCCCCACCGAGCTCGGTCTGGGTGAAGTAGTCGAAGAAGGCCGGACGTACGTGAGCGACGACGAAGCGTGACCCTGAAAACTGCGCGGAGGCACCGATTTCCGGCACACGCACGTTCTGCTGCCAGTCTGCCGGCGCCAGGGCCCCGAGGAACCTGCCGTCGGCAAAAGACCTCGCGTCGACCTGCGGCAGATCCAGGAGCAGCGGATGCCACGCGCCCTTAGGCCGTTTCGCGCCGGCGACACCGTGGCGGGAGTAGCCGCCTGCTGATTGTGCGCCGGTCCCGAAAGCCCAATCGACATAGGGATCGATCGTCCCGAAGCCATCGTAACCGGGTCGCGGGTCGACCTCGTGCCAAGTTCTCATGGCGTACATCCTGGTCGCGAGTGACGGTATGGCGAAAGCACTCAGTTCAAGGTGTGTCCTTCCACTCCTTGACCGCCTCGTTCCATATCCATTCCAGGATCGGCGAGCGTCCGGCAGGGTCGAGCGACTGGGGGCCCGCACTTTCGACGAATGGTCCAGCAGCCCCGTCGGCGGTAGCCGGTTTGCGCCCCTTTTCGATGTCGAGCAGCGCCCGCCAGAGGAAGTCGCCTTTGAATCGAGTACCGTCGAATCTCCAGGCGGTGTACTCGCTGCTATTCGTGCAGCGTGCCACGATGTACTCGCCGAGCGTCAGGCCGAGCATGCAGCCTGCAGCACTGTCGACCGGGAAATGGACGCCTGCCACCGTCCGGTTGACCGCGATCCGGTTGGCAAGCCTCATCAGTTGCTCGCCCCAGATCGGCGGCCGTCCCGCTGCCTTGAGCAATCTCCACATCACATATGCGCATGTGAAGGCTTCCGTCGCATGCCCGCTGGGCAGCGTGCCATGCATCGGGGCTGCGATCATCGGCTGCAGCTGCGGCGAGTACTCGTGCGGTCGCCGGCAGGCCAGCGCATGCTTGACGCGCATGACCAGATAATAAGCGGTGCGAAGCACCGTGAGGGCCAGCTCCCAGGACTTCGGCGTGCGATCGGGCTGAAAGCCGGTAATGGATCCGAAGAAGGCCTCAGAGATGCCCATCTGCGCCAGCACCTCCGCCCCACGATCCACACGGAGCGCGGCATAATTGTTAACGATCTCGATCTGCTCCAGGAAATTGGCCGGGGTCGGCCTGATGAACGAGGCGATGGGCACGAGCCTCGAAGCTGCCCCCCCGGGCGAAACGCTCATGTCGAGGTGGGACAGGACGGCCGAAGTGGGAATGGCGCCGTCGCACCCGATCGAAAACGTGACACGAGCGGCAATCTCGAAAAAGAAGAGCTCGAAGCGCTCACGTGCACCCCAATCCGCAAGATTGTCTGGTTTCCCCAGTTCACGCTCGGTTCGGACATCGGCCAGACTCGGGTGTCGCCAAGAACCGACAACACCGTCCCTGCAGGTCAGCAATGCGGCAGTCGTCGCAGGATGAACGGGATAGGGTATGCCACTCATACCACTCATACCACTCATACCGCTCATACCGCTCATGCCACTCTCAATGGACTCTGCCTTCAACCCCGACATCCCGTGCACCCTCCCATGAGGAATCCGCTTATGGCGGTATTCCCATCTCCGTTAGAACTCTTGCGAAGGCCCGACCGCTCTC
The DNA here is from genome assembly GCA_033764055.1 of Hyphomicrobiaceae bacterium. GTDB lineage: Bacteria > Pseudomonadota > Alphaproteobacteria > Rhizobiales > Hyphomicrobiaceae. The sequence continues at coordinate 3,936 of JANRJI010000083.1, read as the reverse complement.
GTACGCACCGCTCGGCGTGCGGCGCAGCCAGCCTGAGACGGTGAAACCAGGCTCTACCCGTAACAGGTCGGCGGCCGTCGTCCGTGCGTCATCGAGCAATCCCAGCCGCCACTGCGCGACTGCTTTCACACGCAAGGTCGAGGCGTTGCTCCGGTTGGCCCTCAGAGACCTGTCGGCATATTTCAAGGCACATTGATCGTTGCCGGCGACAACATGGGCCGAGGCGCACAACGAGTCGAAATAATAGGACTGCAAATCGAGGGGTGACAGGGCCAAGGCCCTCTCGGTGTCCTTCACCCCCTCCTCGCACCGGTAGACGAAGGAATTGTGTGCACCTTTCAACAACCAAGCCAGGGCATGATTGGGACTGATCTCCACAGCCCTTTGATAGCGCTCGGTCGCCAGATCGTGACGCTTTGTCATGTGTGTGTGCACGAGACCGTCCATGGCCAGCGCGAATGGGCTGTCGGGATCGGCATCGAGCGCCCGACTGGTGCAGGCGAGTGCCTCGGACCGATCGCGCCCGATGTCGTCGCTGATGCCCTGCTGAATGCGCAGCACGTGCCAGTTTGCGAGCCAGGCCAGGAGATAGGGATGCCGAGGCGAGCGCGACAGCGCCGCGTCCAGCATGCGCCGTGCCTCGACGAAGCTGTGAGCAGACCGTCGATGCATCAGCATGATGGCGCCGATGAGCAGCGTGCAGGTCTCGAGCGTGGGCAGCGGGCTCGTACGTGCTCTCTGGATCTCGCGCGCCGAGATTCTCTGCGCGACCCCGAGCGCGATGCGATTGACGAGCTCTTGCTCCGGGTCGAGTGGAGATCCCGTCCGGTCGTAGAAGCTTTCCGCCCAGACCACGTGCTCCGTGCGCGCGTCGGAGAGCTCCAGATCTAGCCGTATCCTCGCTCCGTCCCCGGCGTAGGACGCCGACAGGACGTAGCCGGCCTTGAGGTGAGCACCGATTTCTGCGACGGTCGCGGATCGTCCTCGGAACGCGATCGTCGAGCGCCAGGAGATCACATTGAGGTTGTTCGAGCGCGAGAACGCCCGGATCAACGCACGCGATAGCTCATCGCCGACGATGTCGTCCTTCGACAGCGGCGGCAGCGGCTCGAACGGAATGACGGCGATCGTGGGCAGCACCCGAACCGCGAGCGATCCGGGTGCGATCACCGGGCTCGGTCCCGGCTGCCCCACCCGGTAGCAACGAACGGGCTCGACGATGCCCTTCAAATGGCTCTCGCCGAGGTCCTCGATGTCGGCATCGAGTTGGGCGGTCAACCCCTCGCGGACATTGGCCGTCACAACGATCTCGCCGGGACCGGCCAGCTCCGTCGTCACACGCGCAGCCACGTTTACGCAATGGCCGAACACGTCGACGTCGCTGATGACCACCTCACCCATGTCGGCGCCGATCCGCAGATGCAGCCGCTCGGGTGGGGTCAAGAGAGCGTTGCGCTCCCCTGCTGCCTCCTGGATAGCCAGGGCGGCTGCGACGGCCGCGCGGGCCTCGACAAATTCCAGCAGCATGCCGTCGCCGGTGCTCTTGACGAAGCGGCCGCCGGTCTGCGGCAGCATTCCCCGGCTTGTCGTCAGCAGATCCAGCAAACGCCGCACTGTCCCGTCGCGATCGTTCTGCATCAGCCACATCGACTCGTGAACGTCCACGAACAGCACCGTTCGCGGCACCTTCTCGAGCGGCCCCGTCGACAAGTCTGGCTGAGCAGGATTGGGCATGTGGCGACCAAGCCGTATCGATGAATGGCGCGCAGGCACGCCCCTCGCCCGTCCAGGGTAGGTCGCCGTATTGTCGGGCTGCAACCCCATTTCCAGCCGTGGTTTTCGCTACCTCAGCAGGCGCACTCCAATCCGCATAGAGACAAAAATGAGAGATCACACAATCCACCGGAGACGCTCCGTCGAAGGAAATCTGGCCGAGCAGCTATGGCCTGCACTATCGCCGGCTGCCCTCCGGTCGGCTGTATCAAAGGTCACAAGGCTGCACGGCCTCGGCGAGAAAAATTCAGCTATCGGACGAAAGAAACCCGGTGGTTCCGGCCACGGGCGAAGGCCCGACCGGGAATGGTGATTGCGATGGCATGCAGCCGTCGACCGGGTCTCAGGCGATCATTGGCGTCAGCGACGCCGTCCACTCTCGAAATGGGGCGGCGGAAGGGAGCGCGCGGCGGCACCGGTGACCGAGCGGTTCTCGCGCCCGCTCCCGGTCAGGTCATCGAATGCCTGGCAGCACTGCCCGACCACTCGGAGGACGGGGTGCGGGCCCTCTCATGGGAAAAGCGGCAGAGGCGACGTGGCCGTCGCCGGGAGCTTATGCGCGGGCGCTGGAGAAGGTGGCCCGTGCGGGGCATTTGGCGGCGCGGCGGCCATCAACATGGGCTGTGGCTTGTCGGCATGGCGAAACAGAAACGGCAGGGCATTGCCGAGGGCCAAAGACCATACGCCCCAACTGTGGTCGCCGTCGACGATACGCAACTCGGCAAGCTCCGGTTGGCGGTCGTAAAGGCGCTTGAACAACGTTACGGTCTCGAAGGCGATGCCGTACCGGTCGTTGTCGCCCGACATCAGATAGAATGCGACCTTGTTCGGCTGCGCGAAGTACGCGTCGATGGACGATGGATAATTCTTCTCTTTCCACGCCCGATCGTCGAATGATCCATCCGCCTTGCGGAACGGCGGCTGGGCGCGTGCGGCCGAGATCTCCGGCGGTAGATCCGCGTAGACTGCGGGGCTCAGCGCTGCGATGGCGGCCACCCGCTCCGGATAGCGCATCGCGAATCGAACCGCCCCGTAACCGCCCGCCGACAATCCTGCGATCAATCGTCCGCGGCGACCCTCGATCACGCGATAGCGCCTCGAGATCGACGGCACGAGCTCGTTCCAGAACGCGGTTTCGGCCCGATCCTGCGCGCCATCGACCCACCAGCAGGTCTTGCAGCCTGGCATCACGATGATCGCAGGCGGAATTGAGCCGGCATCGATCAATCGGTCGACGGTCGTCTGGACGGCGCCCTCCTTGGTCCACGTAGCCTCGTCGCCACCGGCCCCGTGCAACAGGTACAGGACGGGATAGCGCTTGTCGCCCTGGGCATATCCCTTCGGAAGGTAAACGACATAGGCGAACGGTCGCGCCAGCGCTGCCGACGGAATGTCTTCCTTCAGAATAACACTTTGTGCTTGCACAGACGAGCAAGCTGCCAGGAGTGCCAGCAAGCCACCCAAAAAGCCCAACATTCTCCGGGAGCCCCGATCGATGGACGGTCTTAAGGGCAATTCGTAACGGGAGCGGAGGGGGGCAGCAAGTCGAAAAGAGGCACAGTGCGACCGCACAAGCTCCGATCTGCCGTCCCGCAGCGGTTATCCACGACGCCTCCCGCCGGGTCCGGCCCGCGGAGGCAGTGGTCAGTTCCCCTTGGGTGCCGGAGCCCGCTGGTCTGGTGCGGAGGGGGCGGGAGTGCTGCCCGTATCGCTCCCGGTTGGGCTCGGCGCCGGAAGTGCTGTCGGCTGCGGCTTGGCGAAGAGCTTGGCGGCAAGGGCCCGGCTCAGGAAATTGGCCATGCACAAGGCGCCCGCGTCCGTGAGGTCCAGCTCGGTGGGACTCTCGCCCCGCTGCCGTCGTATTCGATCGAGCGTTTCGACGGCCTCGTAGTGTCCTACTCTAAGGATTCCCTGCTCGCGCTGCGCGTCGCGAATGGCTCGCCGGATGTCCTGATAGTGCTTGTCGCGGGCCATCGCCCGGATATAGCGCATGCCGATCAGGACAACATCGATCTCGTGCTCCTTCAGCCAGCCGATTGCCTGATTGAGCGTATCCTTCAGCTCGTCGGGAGGCGTACGAGCAATCGCGTCGGCAGCCCCAGCCTGCCAGAAGACCACATCGGGTGCCATCAGAGCCACCTCGTTGCGAATGCGAAGGGCCGC
>JANRJI010000082.1:0-53757 GCA_033764055.1 Hyphomicrobiaceae bacterium | reverse complement strand
CGTCTCATGGACGTGAGCATCGTGAGCGGGCCCGCCGCATCCGTCGAGGCTGTCTCGTCCTCGCCCATACTCTCTCTGCGTGGCAGCTGGGACAATCCGGCGATCAGCTTGGTCAAGCCGGGGCCACCCGCCGTCAAGGCGGAGAGCGCTCTTCGCGCCCATTGAAGCCGAGGGCCGGGGAAAGGCATCGCATCAGGCCCGCAACATCATGAGGCCCGGGCATCACGGCGGCCTGCCGCCCAGCGCCAGACGCTGCCTCCGAGCGACCCTCGGCCTGCCAACACGTACTCGGCGATGTTGACGTTCCTCAATACGCTCCGCTGGTCGTTCTGGGCGTCGGCGGTGCCAGCAAACAGCAGGTGATCCTCGGCCCTGATCACCGTTTCGCCGGGAGGCAAGTCGAGGACCTGGCCGTCTCGCTGCAGCAGCAAGGCGGTGCAGCGGGTCTGCTCGTCCCGGTTGCTTGTGCTGCGATGGAGATCGCTGATGGTGACAGGGACGGCTTGGCCGCGGAGCACGTTCGTCAGGCCCGGCGTTGCTTCCGACGAAACGACAAAGCTCCAGAAGTCGGGAGTGAGGTCCTCCGTTACGACCCGCAACCGCTCGACAACACCGGCAGCCCAGACGTCGCCGCGCGACCTTACGATGCTCAGGAATTCCGCCAGCAGCGGCGTCCTCAGCATGGCCACGCACTCGTTGGCGATGATCTGACTGGAGATCATCGTCATATCGGCCCCCAGCGCCCCGAAGAGCAATTGGTTGGAGACGAGGTTCTGGCGCGCGATGACGAACAGATCGCGATTGAGCTGCCGCGCGCCGATGGCAATGGCCAGATTCGACGTGTCGTTGTCCGTGCCGGCCACGATGCCGACCGCACCGGCGATGCCAGCTTTGGCGAGAGTCTCGGCGTCTGTGCCGTAGCCGCGAACGAGGCGCGCATCCTCCGGCTCGATGGCATCCGGGTCGATGACGGTCACGTCGAAGCCGCCACTCTGTATTGCAGCAGCGACGCGGGAGCCGAAGCGGCCGTAGCCGCAGACGATCCAATGGCCCGGCGGTGCGGGCACGCGCGGCTGCAGATACGCACCCGGCGGACCGGTCAGCCAAGCCAACAGCCGATGACTATCCGGCGCCTGCATGGCCATCAGCAGATAGTCCCCGAACTGCTTGAAGGGATCGATGACCTGGTAGGTGTTCACGGTTGCCATGGAGGTCGTGACGGCAGCGGTATGCGATCTGCAGATGACCGGCACTTGTGGGTGAAGCAGGTGGACGCTGATCGCAACTGCCAAGTTCACCTCGTCGTCATTCGTCAGCGCAAGCACGCCGCTGCACTCGGGTTTCAGCACACCGGCGAGGACGAGCGTTTCCGGCGCCCTCGCCTCTCCTGCCAACCCGAGGGCATCCGCGCCCAACTCCTGCAGCTCCAGCTCGTGGAGCCGGGTAGCATCGGCGTCGATGACGACGAACCGGAAGCCGAGCCGGTCGAGCGACCGCACGACCATCAGTCCCGTCTCGCCGAGACCGCAGACGATGTAGAAGGGCTCGCGTAGCTGCCGGACCGACCGCCGGAACCGCGCCACCACGATGGCTTGCTGGAAACCTTGGTCCTGGGTCAGCGCCAGCAGTGAGCCGAGCAGGAAGGCCCAGCCGACGACCGACAGATAGATGACGACGGTCACCCACAGCCTCTGCTCGTCGGTGAACGCATGCGGCACCTCGCCGAAACCGATCGTCGTCGCCGTGTAGGTGACGAAATAGAACGCCTGAAACGGGGACATGTGCCAGGCACGGCCCTCGCTATCGACACCCGGGATCAGCGCCAGGCCGACGATGGCGACTGCAAAGATGAGAATGATGAGGATCAGCGGTGCCCGCAGCCGCCTCAGTGCGATGAAGAATACGCTGCCCACGTCAGCGCCTCTGAAGGGTCGTATCGACGATCATGATGGCGAGAGACACGAAATTGGCGAGCAGGGCTCCGGCGGCCAGCGAGACGATGCTCGCCGTCGCATAGGACGACAAGGCATCGATCGAGCTTCCCCGTGCCGCAAAGAACCACACGATGCCGGCCGAGCCGAGCTGTAGCAGAGCGACGAGACTGGAGGCCAGGTGCACGGCCCCGATGTGCGTGCGGTCGCCAAATTTCAACACCGTCGCGATCAGGTTGACGACGATCGCCGCGAACAGCTCCCAGAAATGGTGATGATCCGGATTCCCGATATCGCCATAGACGAATCCGAAGTTGAGCGTCGCCGCCAGCAGGATGAAGAAGCCAAAAATGACCTTCTCGAGATTCATCGGGATTTCGCCCCTGGCAGCGCCGGACCCGGCCCGACGGTGATTTTCCGCGGACTGCTCGCGTTCGCAACGCCGTCCCGGTATCGCATGCGTGAGCCGTGCCGACAGTCACCCACACGGGTGTCGTTGCGAGCGAGCCGCTGGAAGCGACTATTGCCGTGGCGCGGCTGCTCGACAAGTCCTGCCTCCTGCGCGGATCGCCGTGGCTTGGCTCCTGGCAGACCGCGCCGCGGCCGGCTCGACTGCGGCTGGCGTGTCCCCGCCGGGCTCGATATGGACCTTCAAGTCCTGCACAGGCATGATGCCCTCGAGCGACGGGAGGCATTGCGATGACAGGCCCATTCGAAGAGGTAATGGCGGTGCGCGGCAGAGGCATGCCGCAAGCCGGCGAGGTGATGATCACCGGCGCAGACCCCGTGCTGTCGTCACGCTTCCGCATCGGCGACACCTGTGCTGCCGTTCTTGGCGGCGTCGGGGTTGCCGTCAACGACATCTGGGAGATGCGGGCCGGGCGGCGCCAGGCAGTCACCATCGACGTGCGTCACGCCGCGGCCGGGCTGCGCAGCACGAGCTACCTTCAGCGTCCCGATGCCGCTGGCGTGTTTCGCCCCGTCGTCAGCGAGAGCCACGAGGCCATGCGGCGCATCACCCAACCCTGGCCCACCAGGGACGGCCGCTTCGTGCTGCCGCACTTCGGACTTCCGAACCTGAAGGAGCGGATGCTGAAGGTCCTCGGCTGCGAGCCCTATCCGGACTCCGTCGCCTCGGCGGTGGCGAGATGGAATGCGCTCGACCTCGAGCAGGCGATCGACGAGAACCGGGTCTGCGGCGGCATGGTTCGCACCAACACCGAATGGCTCGCCACACCGCACGGCAAAGTCCTGGCAGCAAAGCCCATCGTCGAGATCATCAAGATCGGCGAAAGCGCCCCTGAGCCGTTCCCTACCGCTGCTGCCGGAGTGCGCCCGTTGAGCGGCATACGCGTGCTCGACCTGACGCGCATTCTCGCCGGCCCCATCGCCGCCCGCACGCTTGCCGAGCATGGCGCAGAGGTGCTGATGGTGACCGCCGAGCGCCTCCCGCAGATCCCCGAGCACGTGATCGATACCAGCCATGGCAAACGGAGCTGCTTCCTCGACCTCGCGCGGCCCGACGACGCGGCACGCCTGAAAACACTCGCCCGGACGGCCGACGTGTTTTCGCAAGGCTACCGTCCCGGCATGATCGGACGCCTCGGCTTCGGCCCTGAGGAGCTCGCGGCAGCAAGGCCGGGCATCGTCTACGCTTCCATCAGCTGCTATGGCGCCGATGGCCCGTTCAGCCATCGTGGCGGCTGGGAGCAAGTCGCACAGACAATGACCGGAATCTGCCACGACAACGACCCCGAGCGCCCCCACCTGCTGCCGGCGGCCGCGTGCGACTACACCACCGGCTATCTCGCAGCCTACGGCATCATGCTGGCACTGGCCCGCAGGGCGCGCGAAGGCGGCAGCTATCACGTGCGCGTCTCGCTGTGCCAGTCGGGGATGTTCATCTACCGGCAGGGTAAGGTGACCTACACCGAGCCCGACATGGAGCTCGCACCGGCCGAGCTCGACGCCATCCGCATCGAGAGCCACCCGAAGTGCGGCCCACTGCGCCATCTAGGACCCTTGCTGCGCATGTCGGAGACGCCACCGAAATGGGTCCGTCCCACTCCGCAGCTCGGCGGCGATGCGCCGCGGTGGCTCGATGACGCTATGCCCGCGGCGTCCGGGTGACGCGCCCTAAGGCGACGGCGGCCAACAACGGACGCTCGCGAATTGCAACCCGATGGCTGCAATCCATTCGAGTCACTGTCCGGAGTTGGTGGAGACGTGCGGACGGCACCGAGCCTGAAGAATCAGGCGCTTAGAGCTCTGGCTGCTCTTGACGCTCTTCGGGTTCGGGGCGCGTTGCCGACATGCGGCCGGAGAGCGTCAGAAGGCCGAAGCCGCACACACGATCGCAGTCTCTCTTGCCAGTCTCCTTCGAGCCAAGCCATTCTTCTCCGCCCGCTACAAGGGGAGTGACCTATGACCGAGTATCGAGACCGTCTTCAAATCGTACACTCGGCGGGCGTTCCCGTCAGTCAGGCCGACGCTCAGCGCGTATTGCAGAGTGTACAGGTAAGCCTGCTCGCACTCGACGCAGCCGTGAAGAGCTCGCTGTTCGATACCGAGCCGCAGACATTCGACGTCGTTCTGCGAAAGCTCGCGAAGAGCAAGAGCCATGACTGAGATCGCCGATTGGACGCTCATCGCAACTGTCGATGCGATTGCTTCGCGCAAGGTCTCTTCCCTCGAGGTGACGGAAGCCTTGTTGAAGCGGATCGCGGTGTGGCAGCCGCTGGTCAATGCCTACATCTCGATCGACGAGAACGGCGCACGCGACACCGCCAGGAAGGCCGACGAGCGATTGGCGCGCCAAGGCGCAATAGGTCCGCTGCACGGCGTGCCACTGGCGCACAAGGACATGTTTTATCGGCCTGGTGTGCCGGTGACATGCGGCTCGAGAATCCGCCGCGATTTCAAGCCGGACATTCTAGCGACGGTCCTCGCCCGTCTCGATGCGGCGGGCGCGATTGCAATGGGCGCGCTCAATATGAGCGAGTTCGCGAACGGACCGACGGGCGTCAACGTGCACTACGGGGCTGCACGCAGTCCCTGGAATCCGGAGCACATCACGGGCGGCTCGTCGTCCGGCTCCGGCGCAGCCGTCGGGGGACGTCTTGCGTACGGCTCCCTCGGGTCCGACACCGGAGGATCAATCCGCCTGCCCGCCGGAATCTGTGGCGTCTACGGCATCAAGCCGACGCAGGGTCGCGTTCCTCGATATGGCTGCATGGGACTGTCGTTCTCGCTCGACAACATCGGCCCTCTGGCACGCACGGCGCGCGACTGTGCGCGCTTGCTCCGTGTCGTCGCCGGCCCCGACGACAATGACCCGACGGCGGCGCCTGTCACCGTCGACGACTACGAGGCCGCCTGCGAAGGCGGCATGAAGGGTCTACGCATTGCCGTCGCGACCAATCACTACTGGGACGGCATGGACGCCGAGATCGGTGGCGCTCTGGAAAGCGCGCTCGATTTGCTCGGCAGGCTCGGCGCCCATGTGTCGCGCCGGACGGTGCCCTTCCATGAGGAATTGAGGGGACTGGGCAACATCGTCATCTCTTCCGAATTCTGCACGCTTCATGACGACTGGCTGCGCAACCACCACGACGATTACGCGCCCCTCGTTCGTGCCCGCATGAAGCAGGGCTACGCCTTCACAGCTGTCGAGTATCTGAAGGCGGTGCAGATTCGTCCGCGCATCACGAAGGCGTTCGTCGACGACGTCTTCGGTGACGCCGACGCGCTGTTCCTTCCCGTCTTGCGCTTCCCGGTCCCGAAGATCGCCGACGTAGACGTGCGCGACGGCCCCCGCATGAACGAGGTGCTCGGCTCGATCAATCACTGCACGTGGCCGATCAATTATCTTGGCTTGCCCGGGCTTTCGGTCCCGGCCGGCTTCTCAAGCGGCGGCCTGCCGATCGGGTTCCAGTTGGTCGGGCGTCCGTTCGACGAGGCGATGCTTTTTCGCATCGCTGCTGCCTACGAGCGCGAAACCGGATGGCCGGAGCGTAGGCCTGAGAGCGCCGTTTGAGGAGACTATATGGGCGACCCTCACACCTCGCAGCCGCTCTGGGCCCAGTCGGCATCGGCGTCCATCCGGATGCTCCGGGGAGGACAGGTCGGCGCGCGTCAACTGACCGAGGCTTACCTGGCTCGCATCGCGGAGGTCGATGGCCGCATTCACTCGTTTCATCATTTGGCCGAAGCGCGTGCACTGTCGTCTGCCGACGCGGTGGATCGTGAGATAGCGGCGGGCCGCTGGCGTTCGCCGCTCCAAGGCATCCCATTCGGCGTCAAGGACAACTACGACGTTGCAGGGCTCCCCGCGACGGCGGGATCTCGTCTGCGCTCGGGACATGTCCCGACGCGAGACGCGCGGCTTGTCGCCGATCTCGAAGCGGCTGGCGCCGTACTCCTGGGAAAGCTCGCGACCTGGGAGTACGGGACCGGCAATGGCGGTGAGTACTTCGATCTGCCTTTCCCGCCGGCCCGCAACCCATGGGATACGGCTCGATTCACAGGCGGCTCCAGCACGGGCGCCGGCGCAGCGGTCGCAGCCGGCACGACGGCTTTCGCATTGGGCTCCGATACGACAGGCTCGGTCCGGTTGCCGGCGGCCGCCTGTGGCCTTGTCGGTGTCATCCTTCCGCAGGGTCGGCTCAGTGGCCGCGGCATCCTGCCGAACTGTTACTCCCTCGATGTTCCGGGACCGTTGACCTGGACGGTGGAGGATGCTGCCCTGGTGCTCGACGTCCTGCTCCAGCCGTCCGTCAGCTATCGTCGTTCGGTGACGCGGCCGATCGCCGGACTGCGGATCGGGGTCGTCCGCGGCCCGCTTGGGCGCTTCGGCCCACCAGATGCCTCGATGGCCGAGGCCTTCGAGGAAGCGATCCGGGTCCTGGAGCAGCAGGGGGCTCGCATCGAGGTGGCACGTCTTCCGATGCCGGTGTCGGACTGCTTCGACGTGACGCGGCTGATCGGCCCGGCCGAGTCGGCGGCGATCCACGAGGCCGAGCTCCGCGAGCAGTCTCGTGACATGGGCTTCGCACTTCGCGACAAGCTTCTCGCGGGATCGATGGTTCGCGCGGTGGACTACATCCACGCCCAGCGTCAGCGGCGCCTCATGGCCGAGGCGATTGACGACCTCGTTCAGAGCTACGACGCCATCATCACCTACGGTCCCCTGCGCGTAGCGCCGCGCCTTGGGATCGAGCCGGAGATGACGGCATTCACCGTCGAGACGGTGCTAACGCCGTTCAACCTCTCCCAGCATCCGGCCATCGTGCAGTGTACCGGGTACTCGTCTGAAGGGCTTCCCCTGTCATGGCAGATCGTTGCCAATCGTCATGACGAAGCGACTGCACTGCGCATTGCAGCCGCCTATGAAGGCGCGACGCCATGGCGGACGATGCGCCCGACATTGTGAGATGCGAGATCAGTCGATGAGCGAACCCCTGCCGAGACCGACGCTCGAGGAAATCACTGCGTTCGCGCGCCGTCATGGCCTCGAGCGATTGCCGCCGGAGCATCTCCAGCGCATGACCGAGCTTTCCCTCCTCGTCAGCGAGCTGGGCAGATGCTTGCCGCGTCCGTCACAAAAGGAGGACGCACCGGCCCCAACTTTCGAATTCGCGCCGACCTGTGATCGCTGATCGACAACATCACCGATCGCAAGGAGCTTCGACGCGTTCCGCCACGGCTCGAGCGCCTCGGTTCCGCGTTGACGCTGCTATGGTTTCGCGTCACGTTCTGCAACGAGGTCGGCGAGTGACCGCGAAGTGCTCGTCCACAAACCGGTATCCGGAGGTCTTGCAGTGGCACATCGACACGATCGGGATGGACGTCTTTCGCGCAGGCGCTTGCTGACGCTCGCCGGTGCTGCCGGCGCCGGTGCCGCCTTGCCAATCGATTTTTCGAAGGTCGCATTGGCGCAAGGCGCCGGAAAGACGCTTCGCGTTCGGATGGGATCAGACATTTCGGTCCTCGATCCCTCGCATATTTTCCAAATCGAAAACCAGACTGTTTGCGGGCATGTGTTCAATGGATTAATGAAATACGATCAGGCAACGAACAAGATAGTTCCAGACCTCGCGCTCTCGCACACGATCTCGCCCGATGGGACAATCTACACGTTCAAGCTTCGCCCCGGCATCGCATTCCACAAGAACTATGGGCCACTGACCGCGGAGGACGTGAAGTTCTCTTTCGATCGTGTCCTCGATCCGAAAGGCGGCAGCAAGTACACCGGGCAACTGGCTGGGCTCGTGAAGACTGAAGCACCGGCTCCCGACACCGTCGTGCTGACGCTGGACAAGCCGGCATCGGGCTTCACGCACAAGCTCACCGCCTTCAACCAGGGCTGGATCGTCTCGAAGAAAGCGATCCAGGAGATGGGAGAAAAGGCGAAGCTCAATCCCATCGGTACGGGTCCCTTCATATTCGAGAAGTGGAGCACGGGGAGCGAGGTACGGCTTGCCGCCAACAAAGCCTATTTCGAAGGCGCTCCGAAATTCGATGAGCTGCTGCTGCGCATCATCAAGGAGGAGACAGCCGCAGCAATCGCCCTCGAGAAAGGCGAGATTGATATCTTCTATGCGCTCCAGCAGCCCGAAATGATCGACCGGCTGGGGAAGGCTCCCAACATCAAGGTCCTGTCGCGCGACGCCAATCACACCATCAATCTGGTGATCAACACGACGATCAAGCCGATGGATAATCCGCTGGTTCGGCGCGCCATGGCGCATGCCATGAACCGGAAAGGACTGATCGACGGGTTCTTCAAGGGCACCAAGGGCATGGGCCATTCGGTCTTGACGAGCTCCTTCGCGGAGTTCACCGACGACGTGCCTCGCTACGAGTACGATCCCGCCAAGGCCAAGGCGTTGTTGAAGGAGGCCGGCGTCACGGGCTTCAAGTTCGAGATCACATCGGTCGGCCTTTCCCCATTCGATCGTATCGTCGTCCCCCTGGCCGAGGATCTGAAGGCAGTCGGCATCGATACCACGATCAAGATTCTGGAACGCGGCGCCTACACGCAGGCGCGCAACAGCGGCAATGTGCAGTCCTGCGTAACGGGCGTCGTGGGGCCGCCAGATCCGGATAGCCCGCTCGTGACACTCTATGCGAAGAAGTCGTTCCCTCCGGGTCTGAACACCGCGCGCTATGAGGGTGCAGAAGACCTTCTGGCCAAGGCCGCAAGTGCCAGGGGCGACGCCGAGCGTGCCGCCGCCTACAAAGCGGTGCTGCAGAAGGTGATGTCTGACATCCCCGTCATCCCGCTCTACGCCGACAAGCTGTTCCTCGCCCACACGGCAAAGGTCGAAGGTCTGGTTCAGAACTCCTTGTTCACGGTCTTCACCTATCCAGCCTCGCTCAAAGGATGATCTCGTGCTCGGCTATCTCGGCCGATGTCTCGCGCACCTCTTGGTGACCGTGGCCGGCATCGTCACGGTTGCCTTCTTCCTGATGCGTGCGATCCCCGGAGACCCTGCCCAGTACATGCTCGGCGACTACGCCACCCAGGAGTCGCTGGCTGCGCTCAGGGCTCAGCTCGGTCTCGATCGGTCGCTGGCCGAGCAGTATCTGCTGTTCGTCGCCCGCGCCCTGAGCGGCGATCTCGGCACGTCGGTGGCAACGGGGCAACCGGCTCTGGTCGAGGTCATCGACAGCCTTCCGGCATCTCTGGCTCTGGCGTTCGCAGGGATTCTCGTGGCGGTCGTGCTCGGCGTGCCGTCGGGCATCGCTGCGGCCGTGCGCCAAGGGACCTGGCTTGATGTGGTCATCATGCTGGTGGCGCTCGGCGGCATTTCGTTTCCCGTTTTCTGGCTCGGGCTCGCGGCAATCCTCATTTTCGCCCATAAGCTCGCCGTCTTTCCCGCACTCGGCTCGTCATCGGATGGCGGCTGGATCACAGCTCTGCATCATTTGACCCTGCCGGCCCTTGTGCTCGGCTTCTCGGTTGCGGCCTACATCGCCCGCCTCACGCGGTCGGCGATGTTGGAGGTGCTTAACCAGGACTATGTGCGTGTGGCACGTGCCATGGGCATCCCGGATCGACGCGTCGTCTACCGGCTGGCTCTCCGGAATGCGCTCGTCCCAATCCTCGCCGTGATCGGCGTCACGTTCGCCTGGTCTCTCGGCAATGCGATCCTGATCGAGGCCGTGTTCAGCCGCCCCGGCGTCGGCTCGACCATGCTGAAAGCCATCCTGGCGCGGGACTACCAGCTGGTGCAGGCTGGTGTTCTCGCTCTCGCGACAGGCGTCGTGCTGACGAACACCGTCCTAGACATTCTCTACGGCGTGATCGATCCGAGGCTGCGGGCGGCATGAGCGCGGAGGAGGGTGCGACAGACCTGACCGTGGCGCCATCGGCATGGCGACAACTCGCTGGGTCCCTGCGCGATCACCTGAGGCATCCCGGTCTCGCCGTCGGAACAGGGCTTCTGGGGGTGCTTTTCGTCGTCGCTCTTATCGCTCCGTGGATTGCGCCGTACCCCCCGCTGAAGACCAACATGTCGAATACGCTGGCCCCCATTTCGGGCGCACACTGGCTCGGCACGGACCAGTTCGGCCGCGACGTACTTTCGCGAATTCTGCTCGGAACCCAGGTGTCCCTTCAGGTTGCATTCGCGGTTGTCGCTCTGTCGCTGACCGCCGGCACACTGATCGGAGCCATTGCAGGCTTCGCCGGCGGCTGGATCGAGCGGATCACCCTGGTGATCATCGATATTCTGCTGGCGTTCCCCGGCTTCTTGTTCGCGCTAGCACTCGTTGCAGCGCGGGGGTCGTCGCTCGAATCCGTGATCATTGCCGTCGCGATCGCGTTCACGCCGCGGGTCGCGGCGGTGATGCGCTCCGTCGTGCTGACCATCAAGCCGAGGCCGTTCATCGAATCGTCACGGGCGATCGGCATGAGCGAATGGCGGGTGCTATGGCGACATGTCATCCCGAATGCACTGCCACCTGTGATCGTCGTCGCGACCGTCAGCGCTGCAACGGCGATCCTTGCCGAGGCAGGACTGTCGTTTCTTGGACTCGGTGTACAGCCCCCGACGCCGACCTGGGGCAACATCATCGCCGATGGCAATGCGCTGATCACAACCAACCCTTGGATCTCCCTGTCGGCCGGCTTCTGCATTGCGATCGCGGTGATTGCATTCAATCTCCTCGGCGACGGCTTGCGCGACACGCTCGACCCGCAGATGAAGCGCCAGACGGGACGGGGGCTGCTTTAGCGCAATGACGACATCAACGACGGCTCCGGTGCTTTCGATTCGCGGCCTTACGACCACATTTCCAGGTCCGCGTGGTGAAATCGTCATCGTCGACGATGTTTCGCTCGACGTCGGGCGCGGCGAAACGCTGGCTGTCGTCGGCGAATCGGGATCCGGCAAGACCATGACATTCCATTCCGCGCTTGGGCTTGTCCCATCGCCGGGGCGCGTCGTCGCCGGTCAGGTCCTGTTGGACGGCGCCGACCTGCTGCGCCTGTCCCCGCGCGAGCTGCGCCAGAGACGCGGCGCCGAGATCGCGATCGTGTTCCAGGATCCGTTGACTGCGCTCAATCCGGTTTTCACGATCGGCGACCAGATCGGCGAGGTTCTTCGCGCGCACACCCGGCTGTCGCGCGCCGCGTCCCGAAGGCGCGCCATCGAGACGTTGGAGCGTGTCCACATCCCGGACCCGCATCGCCGGGTCGACGACTTTCCTCATCAGTTCTCCGGCGGCATGCGCCAACGGGCGCTGATTGCCATGGCAATCGCCCTCGAGCCAAAAATTCTGGTCGCCGACGAGCCGACGACAGCCCTCGACGTGACGGTGCAGGCCCAGGTGCTGGAGTTGCTCGCCGGCCTGAAACGAGAAACCGGAATGGGTCTCGTGCTCATCACGCACGATCTGGGCGTCGTCGCACGGCATGCCAACCGCGTCGCGGTGATGTACGCGGGCCGGGTGATGGAACAGGGCACCGCCGAACGGGTGTTCGAGAACCCGAGGCACCCATACACCCTGTCGCTGTTTCGCTCGATCCCCCACCTCGACACGCCCGCCGGGATCGATCTCACTCCCATCGAGGGCGTCCCCCCCAACCCAGCGCTGCTGCCGCCGGGCTGTGCATTCGAGCCACGCTGCTTCCTGGCAGGCGGTCGTGACGTTTGCAGCGCGAGACGGCCGGCACTCACGCCGTCCGATGTCCCCGAGCACCTTTCCCGTTGCTGGCACTGGACCGAGCTCGCTGCCGATCGGAGCCCGTCATGAGATGGGGCGAAGGGCCATCGACGATCCAGGCGCCGCTTCTGAGCGTGGCGAGCGTATCGAAGATTTTCGGCGGTGGCCGTGCTCTCTTCGGTGGCCCGCGCGTCGCGGTACGAGCCGTCGACGGCGTTTCCCTCGACCTTTGCGCCGGTGAGACGCTCGGCCTCGTCGGTGAAACCGGCAGCGGCAAGAGCACGCTTGGCCGGCTCGTGCTGAGGTTGATCGATCCGACCTCCGGCCGCATAACCTTCGCAGGCGAAGACCTGACGGCGAAATCGATGGCCGAGGTTCGCCGACTGCGCGGATCCATCCAGATGGTCTTCCAGGACCCCTACGGCTCACTGGATCCGCGCATGAGCGTCGGGGCCCTCATTGCAGAGCCCATGATCGTGCATGGCGCGCCCCGTGCCGGAATTGCGGGACGGGTCAGCGAGATCATGGGCCTCGTCGGTCTCGATGCGCGCCTCGCCCATCGATATCCTCATCAGTTCTCGGGCGGCCAGCGCCAGCGCATTGGAATTGCACGTGCAATGGCGCTTTCTCCGAAGCTGCTGGTTCTCGACGAGCCCGTTTCCGCTCTGGATGTGTCGATCCAGGCTCAGATTCTCAATCTGCTGCGCGACATCCAGAAGCGTACCGGCATGGCGTACCTCTTCATCGCCCACGACTTGGCCGTGGTGCGGCACGTCAGCAATCGCGTTGCTGTGATGTACCTGGGCCGCATCGTCGAGACGGGTCCGCGCGACAGCATCTATGGCACTCCGCGCCACCCCTACACGAAGTCGCTCCTCTCGGCGGTGCCACTGGCTAGTCCCGCACTGGAGCGCACCCGTAGCCGCATACCCGTCTACGGCGAGATCAGCTCCGGCACTGCGGTGCCCTCAGGCTGCCGCTTCCACCCGCGCTGCTTCCGGGCCAGACTTGTCGCGGCCGCAGGCAAGGTCCCGACTGTGGCGTCGGGAGACGGCATCATTCCGGCGGCCTGTGGCCAACAGGATCCGAAGCTCGAAGGTCCAACCGCAGAGCACCTGGCAGCCTGCCATTTCGGTCCCGAGCACGATGATCGGATCGCGACACGACAATCTGCGGGAGGGCGCTCTTGAAGAAGCTGATCATCGAGGTTCGCGTCAACGAGTACGCCATGCGGGACGGAAACCCGCACGTCCCATGGAGCGCTGAAGAAATAGGTCGCGATGCCGCGGCGATCCGCGAGGCGGGGGCATCGATCATTCACTTCCATGCGAGGGGTGCTGACGGCGCACCCGCCCATGCGACGGCCGACTATGCCGCTGCCATCCGTGCGATCCGACGGGCGAGCGATCTCATCGTCCACCCGACGCTTGGCCAGATAACCGTCGCAGGTCGGGACGAGCGTATCGAGCACATCGTGGAGCTGGCACGCGATCCCGCGTTGAAGCCGGAGATCGCGGCCATCGACACGGGCAGCGCCAACATCGATCGCTACGATACAAGGACGCGAACGTTCCAGACCTCCAACAAGGTCTACGTCAACTCTCACGAGACGCTGGTGCGGTTCTGCACGCGATTTGCCGAAATCGGGGTGCGGCCGGTCATCTCGGCCTGGAACGGTCCTTTCCTCCGCACAGGCCAGGCACTCATCGAGATGGGCCTCATTTCTGAGCCCGCATATGCACTTCTCGTCCATTGCGAAGGTGGCCTTCTCGGGGGGCACCCCGCGACCAGTTCGGGTCTCCAGTCATTTCTGTCCCATCTGCCTCGCAACCGGCGGATCGAGTGGACCGTATGCGCGAAGTTCGGAAACCTCTTCCCGGTGGCCATGCAGGCCATCGCCGAAGGTGGACACGTTGCAATCGGCATTGGCGACTACGACTATCCCGAGCTTGGGCGGCCGACCAATGCGGACCTCGTGCGCGAAATCGTTCGAATGGCGCGGCTCGTGGGCCGTGAGGCTGCAACACCCGCCGAGGCCCGCCAAATGCTGGCCCTCTAGCAACTTGAAGGCAGATCGTGAGAACGCTGGGCGCGAAAGGAGCGTGCGATGAGTGACACCCGCGAGACAAACTATGCCGGCGTGTTCGATACCACCATCGGATTCGGAAAGCGCCCGTGCGTGCTCGTGATCGACTTCATCAGGGCTTACACGACGAAAGGGGCCGCGTTCTTCGGCCAAGGCGTCGTCGACGCCGTCGAGGCGACGGTCGATCTGCTGGCTGCCGCCCGTCGGGCCAAGATCCCGATCATCTACACCAAGGTGCTCTATCACCCTTCCGGCATGGACGGCGGCTTGTTTGTGAAAAAGGTTCCGGCCTTGCGCACACTCGTCGCCGGCGAGCCGCTGGCCGAGATCGATCCCCGCATTCCGCCCGCACCCGAGGATCTGGTCATTGTCAAGAACTATCCGAGCTGTTTTTTCGGCACGACGCTCGCTTCGACGTTGACGAGCCTCGGCGTCGATACGCTGATCCTCACGGGGTGCTCGACCTCGGGCTGTGTTCGGGCCGCTGCAATCGATGCCATTCAGTATGGCTATCGGGTGATCGTGCCTCGCGAGTGCGTCGGCGATCGCCACGACGGCCCGCACGACGCGAACCTCTTCGATATCAACGCCAAGTACGGCGACGTCTTGAGCAAAGAAGAGGTCATAGCGCATCTCGATCGGAGGCCTCGTTGAAAGGCATGGGCTTTGAGGGCAGACGTGAAGCGAAGTGGCGTGATCGGCCAGCGTGGGCGCACGCCTGCGCGCAGTCGGCGGATCCTCGGAGCCAGAGCCTCATCTTCCCCGGGCAGTGAACGCCGGCGAATCGCCGGCCATTGGTTGGGCTCGATATCAGCACCGATGGGGTTGGCGAAGGGCGGGTTGCCCCTGCCGTCAGTCGTTACGGTCACGCGACGCCGGTGCCAGCACATGACCAGCCTGTCGCGAGCTTGATCCTGCGATCGCAGCCGTGCGCTCATGACGTGTCGATCCTGATCGCGATGCGGGGTGGCGAGGCCCGGTGGCGCGGCTGGCGACCGGCGTCGAAGCGCTCGATGATGTGCATGGCCGCGCCGCAGCATGCCCTGCTCGACACGGCTCAGCGAGCGGGTTCGCTCAGTGGCCCGTCTGGTCGTTCACCGCAGCGCAGCAAGTCGGCAGCTGTATGGGATGTTTGGCGGGCACCTGACCGCCTCTCGCGCGAAGCCGTTGATGGCGACCGGTGTCCGAACCGGCGAATCGAACCCGGCCGGACTGCGGCCGGCCGGGTTCGCCGGCTCGGCGGGCGCGATCGCTTATCGCACCATGGAAATCCACCGCACGGGTGGACACAGGAACTCTTTTCGCGTACATGCCTGCCACTCACGCGGCCGCTGAATGAGCCGAGCCGCCTGCTTGTGTGCGATCCGTGGTAGCTCAACGGTAGAGCAACCGGCTGTTAACCGGTTGGTTGTAGGTTCGAATCCTACCCACGGAGCCAATTCTCCATTCACCCTGTGAGCGGCCCCAAACGCCCTGCCCATGGGCGCTTCCTCTGACCCGACTGTTTCAGCAAGCGTTTTGGTCCGCGCATGAGCGATCGCGCGAAACACCTTCCTCGGAGCCAGAACCTGATCTTCCCCGGGAAGTGAACGGCGGCGGATCGCCGGCTATAGGTTGGGCTCGATATCAGCACCGACGGGTTGGCGAAGGGCGAAGGGCGGGTTGCCCGTGTCTGGCGACACGTCAAAGGTCGCAGCGCGGGCCGGTCCCCGCTGACGTCGCCGATACGTTCGGAATGCAGGAGGCACGTGACCAATTCGGATTCGGAGCCGATCTCCCGGTCGAGCTGCTGGACCGTCTCTGTTGCTTTTCCCGCGAATTCCGCAGTGTCCAAATGGCGCCAATCGCCAGGCAATACTGACACGCCCCCGCGGCGCGCCGGCGTCCAGGTCGTGGGGTTGATCTTAGCGGGCGGCGATCAGGTCAGTTCTACTCCCGGTTTCCCGGTCGATCCATCGCATCGCACGCCCCGTGAGACCATGCGCTCACTTCGGCTGTCGACCGGTTGCCAGCCAATCGGCACACGCCTCGCCAAGCTCTGCCCGCGCCCGACGCTCGTACCTATCGACATCCTCCGCGGTCAGGATGTCGTGCCACCGGCCATTCGTGCCCTTATGGATGAAGGTCTCTGCACCGCCGTCCCAGAAGGCACCGCCGAGCGGCACGCTCTTGGTAGCGTTGCGTTTCATGTAGTCGAAGCTGCAATGCTCGACGATCTTGCTCCAGCTCGCGGGATCGACCGGGATCGCCAGAAACTCAGCCATCCGCCGGATCTCCCGAGGCATATCCTCCTTCAGGGCCGAGAAATGCACGGTATGCACATTCTCCAGATCGCGGATGCTCCACCAGCTGCGGATATTCTCCCAGAACGGCCAGAACGGATGGCCGTCGCGCTCCAACCATTCGAGGAAATATTCCCGAACGTTCGGGTTGGCGGGTCCGATCGGCGGTCCGATGCGGCCTGGTGTGTTGTTAAGGGCGTCATACCAGGCATCATTGGCATGAGCATGGTGGTTGTGCAGACTCCAGGCAACATCCCTGCCGTCCCGTGCGATGTAGATGTATTTGGCCTTCGGCGAGAACACCAAGGCGTCCACAGGGAGGTGGGTCTTGAGGAAGCGCCGGTGCGTCTGCGCCTCGACTGCCGGCAGCTTCACCTCCTTCGGAGGCACGCGCAGATCGAGCCAGGGGGACAGCTCGGCCACCTCCAGACCCTCCTCGCCGGAAAATAGAAGCTGACTGACGATCTGCTGGACCCATGTCGTCCCGGACTTGGCGTAGGTGGAGATGACGATGTCGTCGTCACGGAAATTGAAATCGTTCCAGATCGTCGAGTCGAAGTGATGATTGTGCAGCTCGCGCGTTTTTCTCGGAACGGCGTCAATCATGGGGCGGCACCTCAAGTGCGGTGTGCGGTGGGGTCGATGCATTTCGGCTGTGAAATGAGCCGGTCCGGCTGGTGAGCCTACGCGGGCCTCGGAGGCGGCGCATGCAAAAAAGCGCAGGGCCGGATCACACATTCTCATAGGCGGACGCACTATTTGCCGGCCCAGCACCTCGGCCGTACAATGCCGTGATTGTGCGCGGACCCTGCGTGCCTCTTTTTTGGGGGGAACGACAGGGACGATTCGACCGACCACGATCGAGGCTGTCGGCGGCCCACTGTCCCAAGCGGTGGCAACCCGCCGTCCGCGCCGGCGGGTTCTCGTTGCTTGCCAGGTGCCGGTCAGCCGCTCATGCCGCCAGCCAGCGTCGGCACGTCGAGGCACGAGAAGCCGTAGTGCCTCAGCCACCGGAGGTCCGCGTTGAACATGTCGCGCAGGTCCGGAATGCCGTATTTCAGCATCGTGATGCGGTCGAGCCCCATGCCGAAGGCCCAGCCTTGATATTTCTCGGGATCGAGCCCGCACATCTCTATGACCTTGGGGTGCACCATGCCGCAGCCGAGGATCTCGAGCCAGCGGCCAGGCTTGCCGATCGCCTCGGCGCCGACGTCGACCTCGGCCGACGGCTCCGTGAACGGAAAGTGCGAGGCGCGGAAGCGCATTTTCACTTGCTCGACCTCGAAGAACGCCTTGCAGAACTCCTCGAGGCACCACTTCATGTGGCCGAAATGGGTGGTCTCGTCGATGACGAGCCCCTCGATCTGGTGGAACATCGGCGTGTGCGTGGCGTCGGAGTCCATGCGGTAGACGCGGCCCGGCACGATGATCCGGATCGGCGGCTTCTGCGACAGCATCGTGCGCACCTGCACCGGACTGGTGTGCGTGCGCAGCAGCATGGGCGCCTCGCCGCGCGCGACCCGCTCGGGCGACTTCAGATAGAACGTGTCGTGCATCTGCCGGGCCGGGTGTTCCGGCGGAATGTTGAGCTTCGTGAAGTTGAGGTCGTCGGTCTCGATATCCGGCCCCTCGGCAATGGCGAAGCCCATGTCGGCGAAGATCTCGGCAATCTCGTCGAACACCTGGCTGATCGGATGGATACGCCCGTCGGCGACCGGGCCGAGCCGGACCGGCAGCGTCACGTCGGCACGCTCGGCGGCGAGCCGCGCCGTCATCGCCTCGGCCTCGAGCGCGCCCTTGCGCGCCTCGAGCGCCGCGGTGACCCGATCCTTGAGCTGGTTGACCGAGGCGCCGAAGCTCTTGCGCTCGTCCGCCGGCAGCTTGCCGAGGCGGCTCATGAGCTCGGGCACGCGGCCCTTGCGGCCGAGCGCCGCGATGCGCACCTGCTCGATAGCTGCGAGGTCGGCAGCGGAGGCGATGTCGGCAAGCAACTCGGTCTCGACACCGCTCAGGTCCTGGCTGGCCATGGGATCACCTTGCTCGACTACGAAAGGCCGAAAGGAGAAGCTCCTTCCGGCGTTACCGTTCGGGTCGTCAGGTCACGGCTCAGGCCGCCTTGGCGACGGCAGCTTGCGCCTGGGCGACGAGCGCCTTGAAGCCGGCTGCGTCCTTGACGGCGAGATCGGCCAGCACCTTGCGATCGATCTCGATGCCGGCGACCGACAGGCCATGGATGAAGCGGCCGTAGGTTAGCCCATGCTCGCGAGCCGCGGCGTTGATACGCTGGATCCAGAGTGCGCGGAAATTGCGCTTCCTCACCTTCCGGTCGCGATAGGCGTACTGCATCGCCTTCTCGACCGCCTGCTTGGCGACCCGGATCGTATTCTTGCGCCGGCCGTAGTAGCCTTTGGCCTTCTTCAGGACTTTCTTGTGCTTGGCATGGGCTGTGACGCCCCGCTTGACGCGCGCCATGGAAATTCTCCGTCACTTCAAGATGCTTTGCGGTTGCGCCCTCCGATGCCCACAGGGCATCCGGCGCGTGGATGCTGAAACTCCGGCACGTTCGCTGTGGCGTTCAGGCTATTGAATCCTGGCCAGCGACGGGTGGCTCCTCAGCGAGCGTACGGCATGTATTTCTTCACAATCTTGGCGTCGCTGTCGTTCAGCGTCATGGTGCCGCGCGCCGTACGGACGAATTTCGCCGTCCGCTTGATCATGCCGTGCCGCTTGCCCGAGGCCTGGGCCATGACTTTGCCCGTGCCCGTGATCTTGAAGCGCTTTTTGGCGCTGCTCTTCGTCTTCATCTTGGGCATTTCGCTTCGTCCTTTCTGAGCACCGGGGTGTCGCGATTGGCAGAACGACCGCCCTTGCGCTGATCCAGGCGGCTGCCTGGGAGCGCTCGCAACCCTGGTGTGGGTTTGGAAAGCATTGCGAGCCGCCACGGCATGCCCCGCCGGTCGGCTCCACGTGGACTTATAGGCGATAGGCGCCCCCGGAAGCAAGGCTGTCGCCGCCTCCAGGGAGGCTCGCCCGATGCTGGCTAACGCCCTCCCACACTCCCGTGACCGAGGGTGTTGCACCCGTCCGCTCCGGTGTAGTCATGGGATCGGGAAATGGTAGAGGGCGGAAGGCGGCGATGGCGGTGAGCGTTCGTTCCGTGCTCGATGAGCGGCTCGCGGGAGCGGCCGTGCGCGTCGAGGAGCGTCTGAGATGGCATCTCGACGAGGCCCTTGCGCAGGGAGCGCCGGAGCGTCTCGTTGCCGCCATGCGTCATGCCCTGCTTGCTGGTGGCAAGCGGTTTCGGCCATTCCTGGTGCTCGAGGTGGCGGCCCTCAGCGGCAGCGAGCCGGCCGGGGCGCTGGATATTGCCGCTGCCCTCGAGTGCGTTCATGCTTATAGCCTCGTTCACGACGATCTGCCGGCCATGGACAACGACGAGCTGCGTCGCGGCCGGCCGACCGTCTGGAAAGCCTACGACGAGTGGACTGCGATTCTGGCGGGCGATGCCCTGCTGACTTTCGCCTTCGAGATCGTGGCACAGCAGGGCCGGAGCTGCGCTGATGCCACGCTGGCCGCCACGCTGGTCCGCGAGCTGGCCATGGCCGCCGGTCCGGCCGGGATGGTTGGCGGCCAGGTGCTCGATCTGGAGGCCGACAAGCTCGGCGTGCCGGCCGTGCCCGATGCCGCCCACGTTCGCCGCTTGCAGGCCCTTAAGACTGGCCGCCTCATCAGGTATGCCTGTCGCGCCGGAGCCCTCGTCGCTGGAGCGGACCCCGATGGTCTCGCCGCCGCCACCACCTACGGTGAGGCCCTCGGCCTGGCGTTCCAGATCGCGGACGATCTCCTGGACGTGACCGGCGACGCGGCCGTCGTCGGCAAAGCCGTCGGCAAGGACGCAGCCATGGGCAAGGCGACGCTGGTCGCGGTGCTGGGCGAGGCAGACGCCAGGCGACAGCTCGACGAGGCCGTCGCAACTGCTGTCGGCGCGCTCGGAGCTTACGGGTCTTCGGCCGACGCCTTGCGCGATGCCGCCCGTATGCAGGCGAGCCGCGATCGGTGATCCGGCCCGAGGCTAACCTTGCTTGGCGTGCCAACTTCGGCAGCATGCCATTTCGTGCGATTAATGGGGCATGTGGCTCGCAGGATACTTTGTCCGCCGGCTCACAGGCCTATATTGACTGAGGGGGCTCGCTTAGGTTGCGTGCCTGACGCTTTTGCCATGTGTCGAGTACGGGGGAACTGCGCCGTGCGTCGGTTGGATTCGGGAAGCCGCAGCTCGCTTTCGATGGGGCGGCGTGCGTTGCGTGATGCCTGCCCTGACTGCCGAACGCCGGTCGCCATAGCCGTTTCGCTTGGTGCAATCCTCGCCTTCGGCTTGCTCGACACGGCATTCGCGCAGTCGGCGGATTTTCGGGCCAGAGCGCGCGCGCCATCTCAAGGCGGCTCTGCGCGGGCCGTTGTGCTGACTCGGGGCGAGCGGGTGTCGCGCACCGACGAGCAGCGCTCCCAGCGACCGGTCGTGGACACCTCGAAGCGCCCGCACGACCCGCTGGTCGCGATCGTCTCCATCGCCAGCCAGAGCATCGAGGTGTTCGGTCCCGACGGCAGCATCCACCGCTCGCGCGTCTCCACGGGGCAGCGCGGGTTCGAGACGCCGACCGGCGTTTTCAGTGTCCTGCAGCGGAACCGCTATCACCGCTCCAACATCTACAGCGGCGCTCCGATGCCGTACATGCAGCGCCTAACCTGGTCCGGCATTGCTCTGCACGAGGGGCACCTGCCGGGCTTCCCGGCCTCGCATGGCTGCATCCGGATGTCCGGCTCCTTCGCACAGACGATGTGGGCCTTGGGGCGGATCGGCATGCGCGTGATCGTCTCGCCGCGCGACGTGCACCCGGTTGCATTCAACCATGCGGCCCTTCCGCAACCCCGTCTCGGTGCGGTCGGGGCGAGCGCTGGGCCGGTGCGGGTTGCCTCGAACACCGACACGGCAGCGCCGGCCGATCCCATGGTGGCGGCGTCACCCTATCTCGCCGCCCAGGCCCGGCTCGCAAAGGCGACCGCCGACAAGGCGGCAGCCGAGAAGGCCGTGAAGCCGGCCCACGACATCGCCGCCGAGAAATCCGCCGAGTCCCGCCAGTTGGCCGAGGCGCTGAAGGCGTCGCAGGCGATCCTCGCGGATGCTGAGGAGCACCTGGAGCACGAGAGCTTCGGCATGTCGACCGTGCAGACCGAGGCGGCGGAAGCCGAGATCCTGGCCCGTATCCGGCGAGCGGAAGCGGGCGTCAAGGCGGCTCGGGATGCTCACGAGCAGCTGCGCATCAACGAGCGGAAGGTGTCCGACGAAGCCTTTGCGGCGGCCGCTGCGGCCCGCGAGGCGCGCCAGGCCGTCGAGACCGCCGCCGACGAGCTTCGATTGGCGCGTCGCGCCGTCGAGCCGATCTCGGTGTTCGTATCGCGCAAGACCGGCCGCATCCACGTCAGGCAGGGTTTCGGACCTCTCGGCGACGAGCCGGTCACGATTGTCGATCCTGACCGTCCGATCGGAACTCACGTGTTCACCGCGATCGATCAGACCGGCGACGGCTCCGGAGTACGATGGGTCGCCGTCAGCGTTCCGACTTCCGGTGGCGAGACCGGCAAGCGCAAGGGCGAGCGCACCAGCCAGGAACCAGCCGAGGCTTCCTCCGCGGCCGAGGCTTTGGGCCGCATCACCTTGCCTCGCGAGATCACGGACCTGATGGCTGAACGGCTTTGGCCGGGCGCTTCGCTGATCGTCTCCGACTACGGCTTGGGCGAGACCGGCCAGGAGACGGATTTCGTGATCGTCACGCGCTGAGAGGCGAAAGTCCGCTTGATGCGGCGCCTCCAGGTCGGAGCCGCCGAAGCCTAGCGCCGTCTCGTGGGAGATTCGCAGAGCCGTCGTGATCACCGTCCGCAGCGCAATCACGCGCGCACGCCAGCGCCTCGACTAGATTTGGTGATGGGCATCTGCGGGGCCGCCCCGCGACACCGCGGGCAGCGCCCATGTACCGAAGGGGCGATAGAGTGATCACTTCGGCAGGTCGCGTCGATCGCAAAGCTGGCACGCGCCTCGCCGCGACCATCGAGCGATCCCATTGCTCGCACTCAGCCAGCCGATCGGGACCATGAGCACCGGAACGCGCGGGGAAGCACCAGAGCTCGGCCGGACAAGATCCCTGGCCCTGCTGGCCGTGATCGCGGTCTCCTGGGGCGTCACGTGGCCCGTCAACAAGGCCATGCTGCTCTACACGTCACCCATCTGGGCCGTATGCTTCAGGTATGTCGCGGCGGTCCTGGTGCTCATCGTTCTGACATCGACACTGGGCCGTCTGAGGCCGCCGCCACGGCGGGATCTGCCGGTGGTGCTGAGCGTCTCGCTGCTGCACATGGTCGGCTTTGGCGTCCTCTGCAGCATCGGGCTGCGCTATGTGGGTGCGGGCCGCTCGGTCATGCTTGCCTATACCACGCCGTTCTGGGTCTTTCCGTTCGCCCGGGTCGTACTCGGTGAAAGCATGACGGCGTCGCGCCTGTCGGCCTTGGCGTCGGGTATCCTCGGGCTTCTGCTGCTGGTCAATCCCTGGAGCCTCGATTGGACCGATGCGGACACGTTGACGGGCCATGCAGTCATACTCCTCGCCGCGATCCTGTGGGCCGCGAGCATCGTCCTCGTCCGCCGGCATCGCTGGGCGTCGACGCCGTTCGACCTGCTCGTTTGGCAGACGTTGCTGACCACGGTGGTGACGGCGGTGCTCGGCCTCGGCATCGAGGGCCTGCCGAACGTCGACATCGATCTCGGCTTCGTCGTGCTGGCGCTCTTCGGCGGTGGGGTCGGCACCGCACTGGCGTTCTGGGCGCTCAATACCGTGAACCGCGTCCTGCCGGCGACGACCACCTCATTGGGCCTCCTCGGCGTACCGCTCTTCGGTGTCGTCTGCTCCATGGTCGCGCTGGGCGAGACCTATGACCTGGCATCCGTCGCCGCGCTCGCCTTGATCGTCACCGGGATCGCCATCGGCACGCTGGGCCATCGATCCGCAGCGTGAGGCAAAGCTGGCATGGGAGCTCGCTCGGGCGCCGTCGCCGGCCGCTCCGACCGGGCGTGTCGTGCTCGGCCGGCCAGTTACGGCCTTTCGGGCGCCGCATCGGCGGCCCGCGACGCACCCGCAGTCGAGTCATGATGAATTTCCGAGGCGACGGCCCGCCGTGCCGCAATCGTCGTCTCGATCGCCCGAACGAGAGCCGGCGTCGGATCAGGGGTCGTGAAGTGCGCACCTGCCGCGAGCAGGCGGCCGGGGCTGAGTGCCGTCTCAGTCTGGATGAGCGACGCGAGCAGGCCGAGCCGGCGGACGACCAGCCATCGGGGCGCCGAAATCGCGACGGGTGACCTGAAGCGTGCCGCCTTCTGCAGCGCGTCGACCACGGCGTCACCGCGCGCCGGCTCGGGCGCCACGCCGAGGAACAACCCCGTCATGTCCGGCTTCGCCAGCAGGCCGGCGAGCATGGCAGCGGCATCGTTAGCATCGATCGCCGGAATCCGGGCCCGCGCGAGGTCGAGCTTCAGTCCGCTCGCAGCGAGGCTCACCAACGCGCTGATCGGCCCGCCGGGTGCTGCGATCAGGCCGAGCCGCACAATGGCGACGCTCGCACCAGCCGCCGCTCCAGCGGCGGCGTCAGCCTCCCATGGCAGGTCCGGACGCGCGATGTCCCCGGCGGCGCTGTCGGCGAGGGCTGCCGCCGGCCGCGGTGGCAGCGCGACCGACGTGACGATCAATCGGATGTTGCGTCCTCCCATGGCCTCGATCAGTCGCTGGGTCGACGCGCATCGCGACGATCGGACGAGCTCGGCGCGATCCCGCACAGGCCCACCTGCAAGTGGGGCTCCCATCAGGTGCACGATGCCCGTCACCCCCGCCATGGCCTCGTCCGGCACGGCCTCGGACAGAGGATGCCACTCGTGCACCGACACCCGTCCGCCGAAACGGCTGTGCGCACGGAACGGCCGCCGCGTGAGCGCTCGAACCTCGTGCCCCGTATCGAGCAGTCTTGCAACCACGGCCTCGCCGAGCCTACCCGTTGCGCCTGTCACCAGCACGGCCATCCGTGACGTAGCCTCCATTGATCAGATTCAACGAGTTGATCCGACTGACCTCGACCCTTGGTCTCGCTCGGCCATCGCCCGGTCGACTGTCGCATTGCCGGCTTTCGCGACCTGGGCGCACTCGGCCGGCAGGTCGTCGAGCAAGATCTGGCGCCTGGACGGAGTCGGCTTGGCTGCCGTCGCCGGAGGCTGCGGTTTGGCCGGGCGCTTCAGTAGGGCGAGCCAGTCATCGACTTCCTTGCCGCAGCCGTCGTCATTGCCGGTCGTGGGTTGATCACGGCAGCCGATGCTGTCCTTGGGGCACGCGATGCGCACGTGCATATGATAGTAGTGCCCCCAGTACGGTCTGATCTTGTGGAAGTGCTGGCGGTCGACGCCCGCCTCCTGGCACATCGCCTTCTTGATGCCGGGATGCACGAAGATCCGCTCCACGCCCGGATAGGAGGCGGCCCGGCGGATCAGGGCCGCGTGATGAGGTGTGAACACCTCCGGATCGACGTGGAGGCCGTCCTTGCCCAGCATCGACGTTGCAGAGATGCTCTCGCGCTCGGCGTAAGACAGCCGCTTGTCCGGCATCGGCGTCAACCAGATGTCGGCATCGAGCCCGACCTGGTGGCTGGCATGCCCGGTCAGCATCGGGCCGCCCCGGGGTTGCGACAGGTCGCCGACCAGCAGCCCCGGCCAGCCGTCTTTGGCCGCCGCCTCCTCGGCGAGACGCTCGACCAGCGCGATCAGCCGAGGATGGCCCCAATTGCGGTTCCTGGAAAGACGCATCGCCTGCCAGACCTCGCCGTCTATCGGGAGCGCGACGCCGCCCGCGAGGCAGCCGCGTGAGTAGAAGCCGATGGCTTTGGCAGGCAGATCAGCCGGCAGCGCGGCAGCCCCGAAGATCGTCCGGGCGGGCAGTAGACTGGGCTTCGGCGCCGGCTCGCGATCCTCTTTCGGTGACAGCTCCACCGGGGCGCTGGCGGTCGTGGCCGTCCCCTCGATTTCGTTGGCGGGGGGCGGGGCAGGGTCAGGCGGGGCAGGGGCGGGCGGGGCAGGGCCGCTCGCCGCAGTCGGCGTGGCCAGGATCTCCGGCGGGTCGCCGACCGTCGAGCCGGCCCGTGCGGACTCTGGTGCGGACACATCAGACTGACCAGTCTCGGGCACGGCCACGGGCGATGGCACCGCCCCTGGAGGTGGAGCCACAAGTACGGGCTCGGCGCTTGCGTCGGTGCTGGGCGCTGCCGCCTGCGCGGCACCGTCCGTGGCGACGGGCTCGGGTGGCAGCGCAACCGTCATCTCGCGATTGAGCGTCTCCGCGATAGCCAGCAGGCCGCAAAGGCAGAGCAGGACGGCAGCGAATATCGCACGGCGCATGGCGGGCATCCTCAATGCGTCGGCACCCCCTGCGGGGCGTTCAAGTCGTCGGAAGGGCACCGTCTCGGTGCGTCAGGTCGATGCATGTCCTTTCAGCGGGCGCCGGCTCGTCTACCATAGCTCGCTCGGTCGCGCCTCGATTATCGATGCTGACCACAATTCAGGCGGAGTTGCGGCCCAAAAACTGCAGCAGGCGCTAAGTCTGGATGCCGGATTGGTGAGGACGCACGCCACCGACAGCGAGCCTGGAAGCCCGCATGCGCACCAACCCGAGCCTCCCGCGCTTCTACCGGCCCGGCGGTGACCCGCGCCTTTACCAGATCGCGACCCTGTCCGTGCTGCTGGCTTACGGTCTCGCCGCCTTGAGCTTCGACCAGGCGCCGGCCCATGTCGCGCTGTTGCTTTCGACGGCGATGGCCGTCGAGTGGTTCGGCCGGCTCATCGAGGGACGCCCCTTCGATCCGCTGAGCCCCTTGATCACGGCGCTGTCACTGTCGATTCTTCTGAGAGCCTCGGCGCCGATGTACTTGGCGGTCGGCGCACTGCTCGCGATCGCCTCGAAGTTTCTCATCCGGGTGAACGGCAAACATGTCTTCAACCCTGCCAACTTCGCCATTGCCGTGTTGCTCGTCTGCTCGGACTGTGCCTGGGTGTCGCCCGGCCAGTGGGGCGCGACGACCGCTGCGGCGTTCGCCTTCGCGTCAATGGCCGGGCTGGTACTGGGGCGGGCAAGACGTGCCGATACGGCGGCAGCTTTCCTGCTGGTCTGGGCGGCGATCCTGCTCGGCCGGGCCGTCTGGCTCGGCGATCCGTTGGCGATCCCGCTGAAGCAGATGCAATCCGGGGCGATGCTGCTCTTCGCCTTCTTCATGATCACCGACCCGCGTACGACGCCCGACCGCCGCGTGGCGCGGCTCCTCTATGCGGCACTGGTCGCCTGCCTGGCGGCTTGGATCCAGTTCGTCCTGTGGCGCCCCGAGGCACTGATCTACGCGCTGTTCGTCGCCTCGCCGCTGGTGCCGATGCTCGATCGTGTCATGCCCGTGGCCGACCCTGGCCGCCGGTTCCAATGGACCAGGCCCGTCCTCGATTGATGGAGTGCAGCGAACATGTTCTCGACGACCTTCCGCCGGACGCTCGCCGCCGGCGCCTTGGCGCTGGCAGCGGCGATGGTGCAAGCATCGCCGCTTGAAGCTTTCTGCGGCTTCTACGTCGCCAAGGCCGATGCCAAGCTCTTCAACAAGGCCTCGAAGGTGGTGGTCGCCCGCCACGGTGAGCGGACCGCCGTGACCATGGCCAGCGACTACCAGGGCGACCCGAAGGAGTTCGGCCTCGTCATTCCCGTGCCGACCGTCGTCACACGGGACCAGATCAAGGTCGTCGACAATGCCACGGTGGACCACCTCGATGCGTACACGGCGCCGCGCCTCGTCGAGTACCGCGACCCCGATCCCTGCCGCCGGCCGGAGGTAGCGGCCTTCGACGGTCGCCTGACGATGCGCATGCAGGCCGCCGGGCCTGCCCCTGCGGCCCGTGAGCGCGCCAAGGCGCTCGGCGTCAAGATTGAGGCCGAGTACACGGTCGGCGAGTATGACATCGTTCTGCTGTCGGCCACCCAGAGCGACGGCCTGGCCACCTGGCTGACCGAGAGCGGCTATAAAATCCCTGAGGGCGCGGCCACCGTCCTCGGCTCCTACATCAAGCAGGGCATGAGGTTCTTCCTCGCCAAGGTGAACCTCCAGGAGCAGGCGAAGTCCGGAGCGACCTACCTCAGGCCGATCCAGGTCACCTACGAGACACCGAAGTTCATGTTGCCGATCCGCCTCGGCACGGTGAATGCCGGCGGCCCGCAGGACATGATCGTCCTGATGCTCACCGAGAAGGGGCGCGTCGAGACCACCAACTATCGGACCGTGCGCATTCCCTCGAACGTCGAGATCCCGACCTACACCAAGACCGATTTCGGCAAGGTCTATACGGCCATGTTCGACGCCCAGGTGAAGAAGGACGACATGCGTCTCGTCTACCTGGAGTACGCCTGGGACATGGGCTGGTGCGACCCCTGCGCCGCCGACCCTGTTCCCAACGACAAGCTCGTCTCACTCGGCGCGACCTGGATCAAGACGGCGGATGCGACCCCGTCATCGCCTCAGCCCGGCGGACCTCAGCTCCGGCGCCTTCCGCCCGGCGGCAGCAATGTCTTCGCCACGCGGCTGCACGTGCGCTATGACGCGAAGAATTTCCCGGAGGATCTCGCGTTCCAGGAGACGGCCGACCGGCAGAACTTCCAGGGCCGTTACATCCTGCGCCATCCGTTCACAGGCGACGCCACGTGCCCGGCCGGCGAGGATTACAGGCGCTCGCTGTCCGTGCGCTTCGATCGCGAGGCGGCGGCGCTCGCCAATCTCACCGGTTGGGACATGGCAGACATCAAGAGGCGCATGGCCGAGGGCGGCCAGAAGGCGCCGTAAGGCATGGGCGAGCCCCATCGTCTGTGCTTCATAGGCCATGTGCGCGGCGCCGCGATCGATTATGTTCATCGTGACCGGACCGGCCAGCCGTGGCGTCCGCCACGCGGCTCGAGCTGCGAGCGCCATCCGTCCCCGAAGCGATTCCGCCGCACCAAAGCAAGGAGCAGATCATGAAGACAGTCCAGCAGATGCTCGCCGAGGCCAACGCCGCCGTGCCGAAAATCTCGCCGGAGGAGGCCAAGGGGCTCGTCGGTCGGCCGGACGTGCTGTTCCTCGACGTTCGCGAGCCCAACGAGGTCGCGACCGCCGGCAAGGTGCCCGGCGCTCTCGCCATCCCGCGCGGCCTGATCGAGTTCCGCGCCGATCCGACGTCGCCCCTCCACGACGCCCAGTTCGACCGCGCCAAGACGGTGATCGCCTACTGCGCCTCAGGCGGTCGTTCGGCCCTGGTCGGCAAGACGCTGAAGGACATGGGCTACGAGAACGTGCGCAATCTCGGCGGTTTCAAGGGCTGGGTCGACGCCGGCGGCGACATCGAGAAGGCCTGAGCCGGCCGTCCCTGCTGGTCTTGCCGCGGTCCGAGGGGCCGCGGAGCAAGTCAGGTCGATGCACCTGTGGCAGTATTGCGGTCCGGGGCGACCTGGGGCCGCAGTCGCCGGCGTTGGCGTGGTGGCAGCCGCAATCCGCCTGCATACCTCGACAAAGCCTCGATGCGTGCTGCGACGGGAGGATGGGTTGCGAAGAGTGCTGCGACGGGGTCGTCCTCGTCGAAGCCGTTCGAGATCATCATGGCGGCCATGCTTTCGGTTGCTCCGGCGACGACGTCCCGGCGCGAAATCTTGGACAGCGCCGAGATCAGCGCATCGGGGTTTTTGGTCAACTCGACGGCGCCGGCATCGGCGAGCAGCTCGCGCGTCCGCGAGATGGCCATTCGCGTCATGATGGCGCCAACGTGGGCAATCGCGAGTGTCGCCGCTGCCACCAGCAACGCGGCCACGACGCCGACCAGCGCAGGGACGCCACCGGCACCGAGGCCACCCGACCTGTGGCTGCCGCTGGCGGACCAGTCGCCGGTATCGAAATCGCTTCCCGCGTTCCAGGCGTTGGCGCGGCGTGACTGGAAGAGCTTCGCGATCAGCTCGCCGACCAGGGTGATCCCTCCGGCGAAGATCAGCGCCACGACCATCAGCCGGACGTCGCGATTCTTGATGTGCGCCATCTCGTGCGCGACGACCGCTTCCAGCTCGCGTGGCTCGAGCGTCTCGAGGAGGCCCCGTGTCACCGCGATCGTCGCGTCCGACGGGGCGAGACCGGAAGCGTAGGCATTGAACGCGGACGTCTCCATGATCTCGATTCGTGGCGTCGGCAAGCCGGCAGCGATGGCGAGCCGCTCGACTGTGGCATAGAGGGCTGGCGCCTCGCGGCGCGTCAGCGGTCGCGCTCCTGTCGCGGCCCTGATCATCGCCCCGTAGAACAGGCCTGCCACTGCGAACCAGCCGAGGGTGACGATCACCGGAACGTGCCACGCCGCGAGCGCGCGCCGGCGCGCCTCGAGGAATATGGCGTCGGACGCCGCAGCTGGGGTCCCGGAGCCGACGAGCGGGTCGAAGAAGGCGACCAGCGCGCTCCACCCGAGACAGGCCGCGAGCCAGTAGGCCGCGATCAGGACCCCAAATCCGGCAAGCAGGAGCGCGGACTTCAAGGAGTTGTTTCGGATATGGCCGTAGAGGCCGTTTGCGGGCAACATCGTCGCGTCCGGCTCTCTCAGAAGCGGACCGCGGGTGCGGCCTCGATCATCGCCCGCTCCTCGCGCCGGACCGCCGCGATATCGCGGTGCGGGAACGTAAACAGGCTGGCGACGATGCTGCCGGGAAACTGCTCGCGCGTCGTGTTGTACTCCGTGGTCGCCGCATTGAGACAGCGGCGGGCGGCGGCGATCGTCTGCTCAATGTCGGCGAGCTCGGCCTGCAACGCGCCAAACCGTCCCGACGCCTTGAGGTCGGGGTAGGCTTCCGCCACCATGATCAGCCGCCCAAGCGCCGCCCCAAGCATGCCCTCGGCCCGGGCCCGCGCGGCAACCGTCGGAGCCTCGACCGCAGCGGCTCTGGCGCGGATCACGGCGTCGAGCGTCGAGCGCTCATGACCCGCGTACCCTTTCACAGTCTCGACCAGGCTTGGTACCAGGTCGTGGCGCAGCTTGAGTTGGACATCGACGTCGGCGCCGGCCTGATCGCAGCGGCGGCTCAATGCGACCAGTCGATTATACAGCGCAATCCCGACGAGCAGAACGGCGGCAGGCACGAGGAACAGAAGCAAGAGCGATGTTGTCGTCATGGGAGGCACACTCCGATCACCGGTCGCCGATTGTATCTCGTTCGGGTTAAGGCTCGCTCCAGGCGATTGGTTAACGCCGCTTTGATCCGGCATCCCGCAGCCAAGGTCTGCCCGCTGGGGCGGACAGCACCCCATGTGCGATACGGATCTTGCCACCCGCGCCGTGGCGCGCCATTAGGGTCGAAATGGCCCGGCAGCCCCGGGCACGGCCGAAGCGGGCGCGAGGACATTCCGCATGACACACGAGACGGGCGCGCCGGCGCCGATCGAGACCGATTGCGTGATCATTGGAGCGGGGCCGTGCGGCCTCTTTGCGGTGTTCGAGCTCGGCCTCCTGGACATCAAGGCCCACCTCGTCGACATCCTCGATCGCCCCGGCGGACAGTGCGCCGAGCTCTATCCCGAGAAGCCGATCTACGACATCCCGGCCCTACCGATCGTCACGGGCCAGGGACTTGTCGATGCCCTGGTGGAGCAGATCAAGCCGTTCCAGCCGACCTTCCACCTGGGCGAGCGGGTCGACGCGCTACAGAGGCTGCCAGACGGCCGCTTTCGCCTGCAGACGGATCGCGACAAGGAGTTCCTCACCAAGGTGGTTGTAGTCGCTGCCGGTGGCGGCTCCTTCACGCCGAAGCGCCCGCCTCTCGAGGGAATCGAAGCCTACGAGGGCAAGAGTGTCTTCTATGCCGTCCGCCGCATGGCCGATTTCGAGGGCCGGGACATCCTGATCGTCGGCGGCGGCGACAGCGCGCTCGACTGGACGCTCAACCTGCAGCCGATAGCACGCTCGCTCACCCTGATGCACCGGCGGGACGAGTTCCGAGGTGCGCCTCACTCGGTGGAGAGAATGCGCCAGCTGGTCGCCTCGGGCGCCATGCGCCTGGTCATCGGCCAGATGACGAGCCTCGAAGGCGGCGACGGCGCCCTCACGGGCGTCAGGGTCCGCACCAAAACCGGCGAGGAGACCATCAAGTCCGATCGGCTGATGCCGTTCTTCGGCCTCACCATGAAGCTCGGCCCTCTCGCCGACTGGGGCCTCGACCTCCACGAGAACCTGATCCCGGTCGACACCGAAAAATTCCAGACGAGCGAGGCTGGCATCTTCGCCATCGGCGACATCAATACCTATCCCGGCAAGCTGAAGCTGATTCTGTCGGGATTCCATGAGGCCGCACTGATGGCCCAGGCGGCCAATCGCATCATCTATCCGGACAAGAGGGTCGTGTTCCAATACACGACGTCGTCCTCGAGTCTGCAGAAGAAGCTCGGCGTCCGTTAGGTTCCGAAATCAGCCGCAGGGGCACCAAACGCGAGAGGCGATGTATCGGCTCCTCCGGATAGCGACCGGAAGCAGGCAAGGGAGTTAGGCCTGTTACGGCTTCCGGTCACGGAGCTTTTCGCTGAGCACGGCACCTGCTATCGGGTATTCACTCACCGCCGCCGATGCGGCGGCCCGTCGTCACGAAGCGGTGCCATCGCGTGTCCGAAATCACGTCGTCGAGCCTCGACCTCATCGCGCTGGCCATCTTCGTCGTCACGCTGGCGGGCTATGGCTACATCTCCAGCTTCGGGTTCCTGGAGCGTCGCAGCATCGTCGGAGCTGTGCAGCGCCAGCGCGAGCGCTGGATGCGGAACATGGCGATACGCGACGTTCGCATCGTCGACGCCCAGTTGCTCGGCGGACTGTCACAGGGCAATGCCTTCTTCGCCTCGACCTCGGCGATCATCATCGGCGCCACCTCGGCGATGCTCGGCTCGGGCGACAAGGTGCAGTCGCTTCTGGAGCGGCTCCCGTTCGTTGCCCGTGCTTCCCCGGCCCTGTTCGAGGTGAAGCTGCTCGTCCTGATCTCGATCTTCGTCTTCGCGTTTTTCAAGTTCGCATGGGCCTTCCGGCTCTCGCACTACGCTGCGATCATGATCGGCGCCACGCCGATCCTGGACTCCGACAATGAGGTCGCCTGCCTCGGCCATGCCCGACGGACGGCCCGCCTCATCGGCCTCGCCGCCGGCCATGCCAACAGCGGCATCAGGAGCTTCTACTACGCGATCGCTGCGATGGCGTGGTTCTTCCATCCGGTCGCGCTGCTGGTCGCGACCGCCTGGGTTCTGGCCATTCTCGTCCGTCGCGACTTCTTCTCGCGCTCGCGCCGGCTGATGTTGACCGAAGGCTAAGCGCCCGATTTATCACGCAGTGCCGCCTTCGCCGGGGCCCGCGCCACGAGCCTGCTGGCGCCACTGTGAAGGAGGCATCCCGAGCCACGCCCTCGCTGCCCGCGTGAATGCTGAAAGCTCGGAGAACCCCAACAGCAACGCGATCTCGGTCATGGTGAAGTCCGTGTCGCGCAGGTAGCGCTCGGCCAGTGCCTTCCGGGCCGCGCCCATCTGCTCCTCGAACGTCGTGCCGGAGCGCTTGAGATCGTTCTGCAGTTGACGGGGCGTACGCCCGACGGCCGCAGCGGCGCTATCGAGCGTCACGGCGCGCGTCTGAAGTGTCCTTACGATGTGGTCGCTGACCAGCCAGGCGATGTCCTGGGATCGGTCGAGATGCGCAAGCTCGCTGTCGGCGATGTCCTTGATCAGAGCGAACAGCCGCTCATCGGCGCGCTGGCTCTGCCGCTTGAGCACGTCCGAACGCATCGTTATGACCGTCTGCGGCCGGTTGAACCGGATGTTCGGGCCGAACACCGCCGCGTACCCGGCGCTGCAACTCGGCGCGCGATACTCGAAATCCGTGCTGAGCGGAAGCCACCCGTCCCCGAATTCGGTCGTGACGCGAAGCACGATCAAGGCACAGACGAATTCGACGAGTTGTTTGCGCGGCGCGACGAAAGGGGCCCCGAAAGCGATGACCAGTC
Source organism: Hyphomicrobiaceae bacterium (assembly GCA_033764055.1). Taxonomy (GTDB): domain Bacteria; phylum Pseudomonadota; class Alphaproteobacteria; order Rhizobiales; family Hyphomicrobiaceae. Next base: position 20,144 of record JANRJI010000082.1, on the reverse strand, counting down.
TCGCGATCCCCTCGCTTTCGGCCAGCTCGAACTCGACAGCGTCGGCCTGCAGCCGGACGTAGCGGCAAAGACAGTCGAGGCACGTTCCCAAATCCGGCGCGTTCAGCATCAGGTAGCCGAGTGCCCTCGTCCCGCCACGCGGAAACGCATGCGCGAAGTGCAGTCCCAGGCATTCGTCTGCCGACCGCTCAGCAGCGATTTCCAGCATGCGCGAATAAGCATTGAGTGATATGCTTTCTCCCGAGGCGACGGATTGGCCTGCCGGGCCGGCGCCGTGGCCGGGGTCAAGCCCAACCTCGGCGAGGATGGTGCCGAGGTCGAGTCCGTAGCGTGACTGCAGCAAAACTTTCAGTCCCGTGAGCATTGTAGCTCTTATCTGGGGCTCGGCAGCCGGCATCACACCCTACCTTCGGTCTTTCCGATTTTCAAAATAGACATTTTCCTGAATATCTGACAGCTGGCGCTGAATATCAATCTTGGCGAGCCTGTGATCGACCGGACGGTCCGAGGAACGCGTATCTGACGGCATTCGCATGCCGGAAGGATCGTGGGTTCGCCGCAACCGCACTCCGCAAGAAAACCGGGAGCGAATGAATGCCAACCCAGAACACCGACCCACTCAACGATTCAATGCTGCATCTTCTGCACCGCGCGGGTCAAGTTGCCGACGTGCTCTTTTCAGAGGAGATGCGCGGCTCTGACCTGACGCCCCGGCAATTCGCCGTTTTGCAGGTCCTCGAGCGCCTGGAGACGGCGAGCCAGACCGAGATCGTCAACGAGACCGGGATCGACCGGTCGACGCTGGCCGATATCGTCAAGCGGCTCGTGGCGCGCGGCCTGATCGCGCGGCGGCGCTCCAAGACCGACGCCCGAGCCTACGCGGTGCGTCTGACGGCGGCCGGAAAGGCCGCCCTGGGCAGCGCCCGGCCGGCCTCGGCGCGCGTCGAGAGCCGGCTGCTCAAGGTGCTGCCCCAAGCCCGGCGGGACGCGTTCGTGGACTCTCTCATGCAACTGGTCCGCTCACTAGCCGAGCCCGTGTCGGAGGAGACCTCGCGCTGAAGCCTTGTCCGCCCGGCTGCTAGCCGTGCCGCCCTTGCCGGGAACGCTCTCTCGGGCGGATCCGAATGAATGCGCAAACCCGGTCGGGTCTGCGTCCCTCCGACGGCATCGGAGGAACGCATACCCGATGCGTCAACATCCCCCCGCAGGAATAATCTTGCCCGGATTGAGGATGCCTTGTGGGTCGAGGGCGGCCTTGATGGCTCGCATGGGCTCCAGTGCGGCTCCGTGCTCCGCAATCAGGTATTTGCGCTTGCCCTGGCCGATGCCGTGCTCGCCCGTGCACGTGCCGTCCATCGCCACTGCCCGTTCTGCGAGGCGCTTGAGGAAACTCTCGATCGCCTCGATCTCCTGCGGGCTCGACATGTCGATCATCGGCTGGGTGTGAAAATTGCCGTCGCCGACATGGCCGACGATGCCGGCGGGAATCCCCATGGCCCGAATGTCGGCCTGCGTCTCGAGGATGCACTCGGTGAGCCGGGAGATCGGCACGCACACGTCGGTGGCGATCGAGTCTCGGCCGGGGAACAGCGAGCGCATCGCCCAATAGGCCTCGTGTCGAGCCTTCCAGAGCCGCCGGCGGTCCTCCTCGCGCTCGGCCCAGTCGAACTGCGTCGCTCCTTCCGAGAGCGCGATCTCCTTGAACCGCTCGATCTGCTCGGCGACGGCCGCTTCCGTGCCGTGGAACTCGACGAACAGCATCGGGCTCTCCTCGAGGCCGAGCTTCGAGTGCTTATTGAGCGCCGCGACCTGGACTTCGTCGATCAGCTCCGAACGGGCAAGCCCGAGGCCGAGCTGGATTGCCTGGATCACGGTGTTCACGGCACCATCGAGCGTCGCGAACGGGCACACCGCAGCGATGATCTTCTCCGGGATGCCGTAGAGCCGCACGGTCAGCTCGGTCATGATGGCGAGGGTGCCTTCCGAGCCGACCAGAAGCTTGGTGAGGTCGTAGCCCGCCGACGACTTGCGTGCCCGTCGGGCCGTGCGGACGACGGAGCCATCGGCCATCACGGCGGTGACGTTCAGCACGTTGTCGCGCATGGTGCCGTAGCGTACGGCGGTGGTCCCCGACGCCCGTGTCGCCGCCATGCCGCCGATGGTCGCCTCCTCGGCACCGGGATCGACGGGGAAGAACAGGCCCAGGTCCCGGAGGTAGTCGTTGAGCTTCTTGCGTGAAACGCCAGCCTGGACGACGCAATCGAGATCGCTGGTGTTCACGGCCAGGATCTCGTCCATGCGGGAGAAGTCGAGGGAGATGCCGCCCTCCGGGGCGTTGAGGTGGCCCTCGAGAGAGGTTCCGGCGCCGTAGGGAATAAGCGGCACGCCGTGCGCGGCAGCCACCCGGACGATGTCCTGCACCTCTTCCGTCGACAGTGGCCATACCACCGCGTCGGGAGGCTGGTTGGGCAGCCACGTCAGTGTGTGCGCATGCTGGCGCCGGATCGCCTCGCCCGTCTGCAGGCGATCGCCGAGGCGCTGGCGCAGCACGGCGATGGCGGTCGCGACGTCGCCTTTACGGGCGGGCGCCTGGCCTGTCTCCATGGTCGAATCTCCAGAATGGTAGGGGCGAGCCCGAGCAACCGGTCATGCGCCGACGCTGTCCCGATTGGCAGACGGCAGCGCACTTTCGGATCGCGTCCTATCGTCGCTTTTCGGTGGCGAATCAGCAACAGGTCGGCGCGAAGGCAGGCTGTAGCGGCTTTGCCAATAGCCTTTATTTCAACGCATGCCTAGGTTAAAGGCGCGGCGGTTTAGCCGGGGTCTAGTCTCAGTCATCCAGGGGAGTCGTTCATGTATGGGAGGCTGCTTGCGCTTGCCCTCGCGCTGTGTGCGTGGGGCCAGGCAACTGCCGCAAGTGCTCAGGTCGAGGTGACCTTAGCCGAGGAGAAGGCGCGGCGGATCATTCCGGACATCGACCGGATCGACACGCGCGGCGTTCCCGGTAAGTTCAGGGGCATCCGCGTTTATGCACTCGACGGCTCCGCCGTCGACATCGCCAAGATCGATGTGAAATACAGCGACGGCTCGACCTTCACCGAGGATCGCGGTCGTCCCATTCGTCTGGACGAGCGCGACGTTCGCACGCGCATCATGGGGCCGAACGACGGCAACGGGCCCGAGAAGTTCATCGACCAGATCGTGATGCATTACAAAGCTGCGCCGGGTGAGCCGCGCCAGGCCCGCATCCGCATCGTCGGCATCACCAGCAACTCCGGCGCACGTGCGGAGCGGCCTCAGGGCGGCGTCGCGGCACCTGTCGTGGTCCCGGGCCGTCCAGGTGACAGCGCCACCAGCGGCCAGGTTCCGTCGCGCCCGACCACGCCCACGCCGACGAGCACTTCGCCGGGCTCGACGACCGCCGGCGGCGATGTGCTGTTCGGTGTCCAGTATGTCGGCTTCGGCGTCGACCGCGACGTGATCAAGGTCGGCCGCGAGTACGGCAAGTTCGACAAGATCCGCCTGCGTGTGCTCGATAACGACATCTATATCAACGAGATGCGGGTCGTCTACACCAATGGCGAGCCGGATGTTCTGGCCGTCGACGCGAACGTAGCGGCCAACAGCCGCACGAAATGGTTCGCGCTGAAGGGCGACCGCTTCATCAAGGAGATTCAGCTCGTCTATCGCAGCCGCCCGAACTTCAAGGGCCAGGCTCGGATCGAGGTCTTCGGAGAGTTTGCCGAGGGCTGGTACGGCTCTGCCTCCAGCGGCGGCACGCCGAGCGGCGAGGCTTTCAAGCACGGCAGCAACCGTGGCTGGCTCTATCTCGGCGGCCAGCAGCCGAAGTTCTTCAGCGTCAGCCTGAAGAAGGGCATCGGCTACGAGACGGACGTCATCTCGGTGGCCCGCAATTGGGGCTTCAACCGCATGCGTCTCGAGGTCAAGGATCGGGCGATCACGCTGAACAAGATCACCGTCGTCTATGGTGACGGGACCTCCGACACGATCCCTGTCGGCCAGAAGGTGGACGGTGGCGCGTCCTACGGACCGGTGCAATTGAACCGGAAGCCCGTCAAGGAGATCCAGGTCAGCTATCGCTCGCGGGTGTTCGACAAGAATGCCAGCGGCAATGCTCATGCCTTCGTCGAGTTCTGGGCGCAGTGATGCCCGGAGCCTGACGCCGGGCAGCAGACGTCCGGCAGCATTAGAATGCGAAGGGGCGCCGCACGGCGCCCTTTCGATTGTTGCTGGTTCCAATCACATGGGCCGAGCGGATCGGAGTGGGAGCGATCAATCGCCCCATTGCGCCCTCCTCTCAACGACCACCGCCATCACGCAGCCTTCGCGCCGTAGCGCTCCTTCTCGATGCGCGTGAGCAGGGACAGCAGCTTGTCCCAGTCGACCGGCTTGGACAGATAGTCGTTCATGCCCGCACCCAGGCATTTCTGCTTGTCGTCCTCCATGGCACCCGCCGTCAGTCCGACGATCGGTACAGCCTTCATCCTGTCGCTGGCGCGCAGCACCCGCGTGGCCTCGAGGCCGTCCATCACTGGCATCTGCACATCCATCAGGATGATGTCGAATTCCGTGCTCTGAGCCTTGTCCACGGCTGCACGACCGTTGCCGACGATCTCCAGGTTGAAGCCGGCGGTCTTGAGCAGGGCGGATGCCACGCGCTGGTTCGCCGGATTGTCCTCCGCCATCAGGATGCGCAGGGGCCGGCCTTTCGCCTGGGCGGGCGACGCGACAGGGGCGGAGGCGGTCGCCTTGGGGGCTCGGCGCAGCAACTTCGTCAACTTGTCGAAGGTCTGCCGCCCGAACGGCCGGGCGAGCGTCTCGTCCTCTTCTACGCCGAGCTCGCGCCCCTGCCCGGGCGCGCCTTCGAGGAGATAGAGCGAGCCGGGGCCAGTCGACTTCAAAGTGGCGAGCAGGTCGCGCACGCCACTTGTGCCAAGGAGGCCGTCGACCACGACACCCGTATAAGTGCCGGTCTCGACGGCGCTGCGCGCGGCCTCGACCGTGTTGACCTTGGTCAGCGTCGCCGTCAATGCGTTTGCATAGGAGCTGAAGACCCCCGCAATGCCGGAGCTGGGCGTCGCCAGCAGCAGGCGTGCGTCGCTCAACTGGACGGCCGACTGTCGAGCCAGCGCTATGGCCGAATGCTCGTCCGGTATCGGCAGCTTGAAGCTGAATGTGCTGCCGTGGCCGGGAAGCGACTGGCACTCGATCTCGCCTTGCATGAGGCCGACCAGCTCCTTGCAGAGGGCGAGGCCGAGACCCGTGCCGCCGTACTCCCGAGTGGTCGAGCTGTCGACCTGGGAGAATTTGACGAACAGGTTGGCGAGCTTGACCGCCGGGATGCCGATGCCGGTGTCGACCACGCTGAACCGGAGCATCGGGCGGCCCGCGCCGTCCCCACTCGTCGTCTCATCGACGATCACGGTCACGGAGCCTGCGGCCGTGAACTTGATGGCGTTGCCGACCAGATTGGTCAGCACCTGGCGCACCCGCAGCGGATCGCCGACCATATGCGAAGCGACGAGCGGGTCCACGAACCCGGCGAGCTCGACGCCCTTCTCCAGCGCCGTCGGGCAAAGCAGCCGCAGCACCTCGTCCACGATTTCGGATACGGAGAACTCGATCTCCTCGAGCTCCATTCGACCCGCCTCGATCTTCGACAGGTCGAGAATGTCGTTGATGATGTTGAGCAGGGTCGTGCCAGACCCCTTGATCACGTCGATGCCATCCCGCTGTACTTCGGTGAGCGCGGTGCTTTCAAGCACGCGTGTCATGCCGAGAATGCCGTTGAGCGGCGTCCTCAGCTCGTGGCTCATGGTGGCGAGGAAGCTCGACTTGGCTTTGTTGGCGCGCTCCGCTTCGAGAACGGCCTGACGCAGATGCCGCTCGGCCTCGACGCGCATGGTGATGTCGTGCAGCACCGCGACCCCGCCGCCATCCGACATGCGGCTGAGGCTGAGCTCGAACGTTCGCCCGTCGGCGCGCGAGATCTCGGCCGGCCCCGGTCGCCCGTCCAGCATGCGTCCGAGGGCCGATGCCACCATCGGCGCACCGAGCTGTGATCCTGGAACCTGATCGAGCTCCAGAGCCTCGAGCGCCTTGCGGTTCCAGATCATCGGCAGGCCGGCAGGATCGAGGCCGATCATCCCCGTCGCCGCGTGATGCAGAACGCTGTCGAGCAGAGCGCGTCGGTGCGCGCTTTGTCTCGCATAGCGGATGGATCGGTCGAGCAGGCCCTCCGTCAGGCTGTCCTTGACGAGATAGTCCGCGGCTCCGGCTCGCTCGGCCGCGAAGTCGATGTCGGGATCTGCAAGTCCGGTCAGCAGGATCATCGGCGTGCGAGGATATCGGGAGCCGACCTCCGATATGAAATCGAGCCCCGTGCGCTCGCCGATGCGATAGTCGACGAGGGCGACATCGAACTGCCGCTCACGCAGCTCGAGCTGGGCACGCTCGTAAGAACCTGCCCACACGACCCAGTAGCGCTCCCGCTCGATGCGCTGGAGCATGTCCTGCGTCAGGTAGAAATCGTCGCGGTCATCCTCGACGAGGAGGACGTAGACGTCCCTAGATCCATCCAGCTTACGCATTACCGATATCCTCGCACGCAGGCCGCCGGCTATTGCACCGGCAGCTCCACGATCTCGATCCAATAGTTGTTGAGTGCCCTGACCACGTCGACGAGACCCTGGAAGGTGACGGGCTTCGTGATGAACGAGCTGACGCCGAGGTCGTATGTGCGCAGGATATCCTCCTCCGCCTTCGATGTGGTCAGCACGACGACCGGTATGCGCCTCAAGTCAGGGTCCGCCAGATGCTTGAGCGCGGTGCGCCCATCCATCTTCGGCATATTGAGGTCGAGGAGGATCAGCCTCGGCAGGTCGGTGGCACGACGGCTCTCGAACTTGCCCTGTGCCCTGAGAAAGTGCAGCAACTCCTCTCCGTTCTCGACGAACGAGAGCGGGTTCGAGAGGCGGCTCTCGCGGAACGCATCCTCGATCAGCATGCGATCGTCGGCGTCGTCATCGGCGATCAGGATGGAAATGGACGCCTTGTCCTTCATAGTCGTGGCCCTCGTTCATGGCCGGCCGCACGCTGCGGCCGCGCCTCCCCCAGCTGCCCGGATCAGGCGATCTTTCGCTCCGCATTCACTTCCGACAGCTCGACGTTCTTGCCGATCAGAAGCGTCCGCATGTCGCCGAGATTCCTGAGGCTGGCGATCTCCGGCATCGTGAAACGCACCTGGTAGGCGCTCTCGATGGCGAAGATGACCTCGATGTGACGCAGCGAATCCCACTGCGGCACGTTCGAGGCATTGGACTGCTCGTTCAGGGTTCTGGGCTCGACGCCGAGGATGTTACCGACGATCTCGTAGAACTTCATTTCGAGGGCCTTTCCAGTTTCCGTTTTGGTTGAGTTTCCGTGAATCAGAAGATTTTGCTGCGAACGGCCTCCGGCCACCGCGCCTCGTCGAAGCCGTGCTGCGTGAAGGCCGCGAGCACCCACCGCTCGATGCCGAGCCCGACGCAGCCGGTCTGTGCTTCCTCTCCGGCCGGCCCCTTCATGTCGAAGCGGCGTCCGAAGAAGTTGCCGTGCAGGTTGATCGAGCCGCACGCCAGTTGCTTCACGTTCCCGTCTGCATCGAGCGAGGGAATCTTGATCTCGTTCTTCACCTCCTGCGCTGCCTGCCAGAATTTCTTGGCGGCCGAGACGGTGGCGAAGAACGGGTCTGTGGCGGTCTGGATCCTGCAGTCGATGTCGAAATAGGTGGCGAGCGATTCCACCACCTGCAGGGCGCGACGCCGGCACTCACGCACGTAGTCGTCGCTGCCGACGAAGACGAGCTCGCGCACGTTGAACTCATAGAGCCGGTCGAGACCGCTGATGTTTCGCGACTCGTAGCGGAAGACCCGGCCGAGCCACGTGTAGGCCCGCCCGTTCTCGAAGGCCTGGCCTTTGAGCGTCGGGTAGCACGGGAAGCAGGCCGCCGGATTGAGGCACATCCCATCGACGTGAATGTGCTGATGCGGAGGCAGCAAGGCGCCCTCGGAGCACGAGTTGGCGCGACGGAATTCCTCGATCGCGTCGAAGTCCTCGACCAAGTTTCCGACGAACGTCACCGCATTTGGATGCGAGTCGAAGTAGCCGCACTTGTGAAGCGTGTCTGCATCGACGAGAGCCGGGAAATGGCCATCGTGCGCATCGAACGCCTCGGCGTACAGCTCGCCGGCCTTATCGTTGATGAGGCGAGCCAGTTTGAGCACCGGCCCCGAGTAGGCGACCTGGCCCTTGCCATAGTCGTGCAGCCATCCGCGCTCGACGAGGCCTTCGTTGACGGCCCTCTGGTATGGGCCCTGGTCCCGACGCTTCGTCTCGACGAAGACCTTGATCTCGAAGCCTGAGACCTGGCGCACCATAACGCCGAGGAAACGCTTCGCCTTGTCGGCGACCTCGTCGATCGGCGCGCCGGGGCGCAGCATGAGGCGCGCGGTCCTCATGTCGGGCTCGACGCGGATGCGCTCGATGAACGGCGACACGAAGACCGATTCTTTCTCGATGTCGCCGGCAATCTCGCTGTCCACCGCGCGCGGCAGGTCGAGCATGATGTCTTGGATGGGTGCGGGTTGAGCGTTCACGGGTGGTCTCCTCAGAACTGGTAGTAGACGAATGTCGTCGCGGAGCCGATCGAGGCCACCGCGATGCTGAGCGTGATCCCGAGGCCGACCGAGAGGGGGAAGCTCGGTCGCCAGGTGAGCAGGCCCGCAGCGGCGCGCACGCTGGCGGGCATCAGGTCTGAGCTCACCCAGTAGCGGTGGAGGATTTGCTGGCTGTTCGGCATCAGCAGCACGATCGATCCGAGCAGGATGATGGTCGAGACTGCGAGGCGCTGATCGATGACGATCACTGACGCAGCCGCAGGCGCGTCCATCAGGAACGGCATCCACATGCCTGCCAGGATGGCGCCCGCCAGCTCGAGATTCGGTGCTCGGAAGATGACGAGGCCGCTGACGACGACGCTCATCGTGAGGAACCAGCCGATGATGGCCGGGGGCGCCGGCAGGTGAGCCTCGCGCCAGCCGATATTGACGGCGATCGCGACGCCATGGAGCAGCCCGTAGACGACGAATGTCCAACCGGCACCATGCCACACGCCGGCGATGACGAAGGTGACGACCGCGGGCACGGCGCAGGTGAGCACGTATCGTTCAAGTGCGCCGGCCTTTCGCGATCCCGCCGAGCGCATTCCCCGCATGGCCAGTGGCGTATAGATGTAGGTCGTGAAGAACCTCGTCATCGTCATGTGCCAGCGGCGCCAGAAGTCCGAGATGCTCGTCGCCTTGAAGGGACTGTCGAAGTTCAGCGGCAGCTTCAGCCCGAAGATCAGGCCGAGCCCGAGCGCCATGTCGGAATAGCCCGAGAAGTCGAAATAGAGCTGCAGCGCATAGGCGATGGAGCCGATCCAGGCGAGTGACATCGTCAGCCCCTGGCCCGCTGCCGCGCCGTCGAAGACGTCATTGGCGAATGGAGCGATCGAGTCGGCGAGGAACACCTTCTTGAAGAGACCCATCGCGAACATGGTCAGGCCGACGGCCAGACGCTCGGGGTCGAAGGCCGCATCCTTGCGCTCGCCCATCTGCTCCAGCATCTCACGCTGCAGGACGAGCGGCCCGGCAGTGACGCATGGGAAGAAGGCGGCGAACAGGGCGTAGTGCTCGAAGCCGTGTCGCTTCACCTGGCCGTTGAAGGCCTCCACGAGGTAGCCGATCTGCACGAACGTGTAGAACGAGATGCCGACCGGCAGCACCAGCTTGATGTGCGCGGCCTCCGCTCCCGAGACCGCATTCATGATGTCGATCAGGAAGTTCGAGTACTTGAAGTAGACGAGCGCAGTGACGTTGAGCCCGACTGCAGCCAGCAGGGCCTGCCAGGCCAACTTCGGCCGATCGGCCAGCCGCAGGATCAGCCGGGAAGCCAGGTAGTTGGCCGACACCGAGATGACCAGCACCAGCGCAAGCGAGACGCTCCACTGCGCATAGAAGACCAGCGACGCGGCGACCAGAAACCGGAAGGCACCGGTCCAGCCCGCAAGCCGATGCGCGAGCAGGAAGCCTGCGTAGACGACCGGCAGGAAGCCGAAGATGAACTCGAAGGAGTGAAAAACCATGACGCGACCGTTGCTCGAGATGATGTGTGGGACGCGGAGAGGTTGGTGCGGGATCAGCGCGGCCTGTCGCCGGGCCACACGAGCTTCGGGCTGCCCGTGGCGATCCGCAGCGGACGATCTCGCTTGGGCGGCGCCTTAGCCGTCCTGCGCACGGCCGCCTGCGCCCTGGGATGGGCCGTTTTCGCCAACTTCCTCGGCGGCACCCGGCGAGGTGCCGGTTCGATTTCCGCCAGCGGCGCCGGCGGGAGTGTGGTTGCGGGTCTGGTCAATGTGACGGCCGGCTCTTCCGCCGCCTCGCCGATCGCTTGAGCCGTGGCGGGCGTATCGGCGTTCTGGCCCGGCGTCGCCGGCGGGAGACGATCCGCCTCGGTCACGCGTGAGCTCACCGCCGGAAGCGCCGCAACCATGGGGCGCAAGGGTTTTGCGGCGACGGCCGGCGGAGCGACTGCAACAGGCTCGGGCAGCGGGGACAACGGCTCGCGAGCCGCTGCGGCGCCATGGCCGCTGGGCGTGCTCTCCCTGGGCATCCATCCGCTCGCTGTCGCGATCAAGTGTGAGCGGATCGCGCGGCGCTTGGCGTCCGACACAGTACGTGGGAGTGGCTCCGCTGCCGGAAGATCAATCGTGTTGGCGATCTCCGCGAGCAGATTGCTGAGGCACGGCGCCTGGGAATGCTCGGCGTCGATAAACATGTCGGCGGTGCAGCCGAGGTCGGCGGGATCGAAGCTGCCGACCAGGGTCGCCTTGTGCTTCGCCGCGAGCTCGCGTGTCACCGCTTCGACCCGCTTCAGGCCTTCGACATATGCAGAGCCCTTTATCGCCTCGAAATAGATCGGATTGAACGGCGGGTGGGCGAGATGAACCTTCACGCCGCGGAGCGTGAGATAGGAAAGGAGCGTGTCGAGCGCCTCGACGCCACGCGGATCGATCGCCGGCGGCTTGCTCCGGTTGGCCTCGGCGTGGGCCAGTGCGAGCTTTTGTGCGCGCGCCGGTGTGAACAACGCCTGGTGCTCGTCAGACCACCGGATCGAGCCGTCGGGCTTCAACAGGTCGAGCCGCGCATGTTGGTCGGCGGCGGTGGGATACGGCCAATCCGACGCATTGTGCCAGCGCGTGACGTTACCGAACAGCATGGCCAGGGACAGGAGCTCGCGCGGCCGCTGCAGCGGAACGGTCTCGACAAGAGAGTGCTCACGCAGCGAGAGACGCTTCGCCATCGCCTGGAAGTAGGGAATACCGGGCAGCCACAGGTAATCGGAGCGCTCGGCGACGGGCGTGAACAGCCGGTCGCGCACGGTGATCACGAGGTCTCGCGGCAGCTTGTCGTGCCGCACGAGCAATTCGACCATCCCGAGCATGTCCTCGTAGTAGTCGCGATGCACGTGCGCATTGTAGTAGCCTCGGTGATGGATCAGCGAGGCGCTGGCCTCCTGCCACTGGCTGGCACCGAGCACGATCAGCGACGGCCGCTCCGGCATGCGCTTCAGGTGCTCGTCGCGCAGCTTCCGGATATTGATATTGAGATCGAACACCGCATAGTTTTCGCCAGCCACGAAAGCCTCGGCGACGGTGCCCATGTAGCCGGGCTCGTACATCTCCGGTGCATAGCGCCGGTTGGCGCCCGCGATCAGTGCCAGCCCGCCAACCGCCACGGCGAGGCTGATCGCCAAATAGCGCATGGTCCAGCGCATCCGCCCACCGCGAGATCCTCGGGTCCCACCCTCGACATCGGACCCGGTGGCTGCAGCGCTGATGTCCACCTCGTCCGGTCCTTCTGAAATCGGGCTGCTGCTCTCTCGAACTGTCATGTCCCTGCCTTGCGTCGTGAAGTGCCGGCGGATGTCCGGCATGATTGGATCGAGTGTCGTTGCGACTTCTGTCGGGTTGCGGCCACGTGCATCGGACAGGACAGCGTCAGAACGGGTTCCGGGCCTCGGCGCTCGATGCCCCTTGGCTGGCGTGACCCTCGGCTGCTCCCGTCGTGATGAGGAGCCGGATGACGAGCGGGGCGACGAACACGGGCAGCAGCGAAATTCCGGCGTACACGGCGAGATCGGGACCGACCATCTCGCCGACCAGCGCGAAGCCGAGGCCGATATTGCGGAAACCGGCGACGATGGAAGCCGTGAGCGCCTCGCGGTGACCGAACCGGTACATGACGATCGATGTCAGGATCATCATGAGGATGCACAGGATGGTCGCCAGCGAGAGCAGGAACAGAACCTTCGCCGGATCGCTGTCGAGCTTGTCGGAGACGGCGCTCATCAGTCCGGTGCCGAAGATCAGCAGTGCTACGATCGTCGACCAGCGGGCAGCGAAGCCGATGCGGTGGTTCAGGGACTCGCTCATGCTCGAGGCCATCGGTCGCCACGCCGCCATCAGCGTGAAGGGCACGACCAGAAAGACCAGCGTGCGGAACGCGAACGCGCCGATGTCGAGGCTTGCCTGCGCCCCGTTGAACACGGACAGGAACAGGAACAGCGATACCGGCATGAACAGGGTCGAGAGCACCATCGCCTGCAAGGCGCGCTGGCGGTCGAGGCCCAGGATCTCGGCGAGAGCCGGCGAGGAGAACAGCGAGCCCGAGCAGGCTGTCACGATCATCAGGACGATGATCGTATCGGGAAAGCGGGCGGTGACGCCGGCCGCGATGACGATGCAGGGCAGGACGACCTGCTGCCACAGAACGATACGCAGTAGCTCCTCGTTTGCCGCGAACAAAGCCGGAAACGGAAGTCTGGCGAACGGGATGAGCGAAAAGACGCAGACGAGAAACAGTGCCGGCAAGGCCCAAGGGCGAAGGGCGTCGGCGATCACCGGCACTCCAAACCCTATAAAGATGCCGCTGGCCAGCACGAGTGCCGCTAGCGTCCTCTCCTCTGCCAGGACCTTCCAGGATTTCACGATACGCCCCCGCCACGACATAAAACGCTACCGGCGACTGGCTGCCGGTGACCACGGATAATTGCAGGTCTTTCCTAAATGAACCTGAATGGACACGACTCGGTCGACGTTCGCGTCAAATTGTTTCTCGTGCGATAACCTCCCATTAGCCGGGTTCTGCAATCATGCCACCGTGATCTATGGGAGGGTTGGAATGGAATCCGTCGCAGCCACGGTAGTCTCGCTTTTCGACAGTGCACGGAGCGGCGAGCGGCGTGCCGACGGTGCCGCCATTACCAGCCCTGATCTCGCCGCGCTGTTCGCTGGCGCCGACGTGGGCCTTGCCTTGTTCAGCTCGGACCTGTCGCTCCTCGCCTGCAACACTCTCTACCAGTCCCTGTGCGGCTACCAGGCCGGGGAGGCGGTTACCGGAGCCGGCCTGACGACACTGATGCGGCTGACCCTCCAGCGCCAGGGGGCCGAAGCGGCTGCCATCGCGCGGACGATCGAGACCGCCATTGCTCGCCTCACGCCGGGCGCGGGCGTCACCTTCCGCTACGCCGCGCCCTCCGGGAAGACGGTGGAGGTTCGCCGTCAGCGTCTCGAGAGCGGCACCGTCGTCGAGACGGTCCGGGAGGTCGCCGGCGCCGCGACGGCTGATCTCAATGCGCAGTTCGCCCAGATCGCCGAGGCAGCCCGCACCCGCATGATGCATGCGTTGGATGTGATGGCCGACGGCTTTGCGCTCTATGACGCCCAGGATCGTCTCATCGCCTACAACCGGCGCTATGTGGATCTGAAGCCGCTGATCTCCGACCTGATCGTGCCCGGTGCTTCTTTCGAGCACATGACGCGAGAAGGTGTTCGACGGGGCATGTTCGTGCTGAACGGAATGGATCCCGAAGCCTATGTGGCGCTTCGCCTTCGCCAGCGGCGAAATCCGACGGGCCCCTACGAGCTGCAGCTTTCCGATGGTCGCTGGATACTCGTCAACGAGAAGCAGACGGCGGACGGGGGCACCGTCGGAATTCGCTCCGATATTACTGAGATGAAGCACCGCGAGTTCGATCTGCTCCGGATTTCGCAGCAGCTGCACGCCAAGAACCGTCATTTCGACGCGGCCTTGAACAATATGATCCAAGGTCTGTGCATGTTCGACAAGGATCAGCGATTGATCGTGTGCAATCGCCGGTATCTCGACATGTACGGCTTCTCGGCGGAGATCGTGAAGCCGGGCATCCAGCTGCGCGACATCATGAAGTACTCGGTGAGCCTCGGGAACTACACGGAGGAGGAAGGCCACCGCGCCTTGGCAGAGCGGCCCGACCCGAACCGCCTCAACAAGCGCACGACCATCAAGCAGCACTTGCGTGACGGTCGCGTCATCGCCGTCATGAACGAGCCGCTTCCCGAGGGTGGCTCGATCGCAACGTATCAGGACATCACCGAGCTCGAGACCAGCGCACGTCGCATGCGCGAGTACACGACCAAGCTCGAGCGATCGAACAGCGAGCTGCAGGAGTTCGCCTACGTCGCGAGCCACGACCTGCAGGAGCCGCTGCGCAAGATCGAGGCCTTCGGTGACCGCCTCAATCGCCGGTACGCAACTCTGCTGCCCGACGAAGGCCGCATGTTCATCGAGCGCATGCAGGACGCAGCCGGCCGCATGCGCCGGCTGATCAACGATCTGCTCAGCTACTCGCGCGTCACATCGAAGACGAAGCCCTTCGGCCAGGTCGATCTCGCCAGGATCCTGGGCGAGGTGCTCGGCGATCTCCAGGTCCGGATCGACGAGACGGGGGCAGAGATCCGGTCCGAGGGGCTGCCAACCATCGAGGCCGACGCGACACAGATGCGCCAGCTGATCCAGAACCTGCTGTCGAACGCGCTGAAGTTCAAGAAGGCAGACGTCAAGCCGGTCATCACCGTGTCCGCTCGCGCGGGAGAAACGATCGCCGCGGGGCCTCTGCTGGTGCCGTCAGTCGTGCTCACCATCGCCGACAACGGTATCGGCTTCGACAACGTCTACAAGGACCAGATCTTCAAGATCTTCCAACGTCTGCACGGGCGCCTCGAGTACGAGGGCACCGGTGTCGGCCTTGCCACCTGCCGCAAGATCGTCGAGCGCCATCTGGGAACCATCGATGCCGATGGCCGGTCCGGCGAGGGTGCGACCTTCACCATCATCTTGCCGGCGCGCCAACCTCCCCAGCAGGACGTAACCCGACCTTTCGACGCCACGGCTGCGTGAGGCGGCGCCGCATCGGTCGGGACCACGCCATCGCGAGCGCCATCCCGCTCAGTCGGCGAAGGGGTCGCGCATCAGGACGGTGTCATCGCGCTCGGGGCTCGTCGAAAGCAGCGTCACCGGGCACTCGATCAACTCCTCGATGCGCTTGACGTATTTGATGGCCTGGGCCGGAAGGTCGGCCCAGCTCCGCTTGCCGGCGGTGGACGCGTTCCACCCCTCCAGCGACTCGTAGATCGGCTTCACGCGGGCCTGCTGATTCATTCCGGCGGGCAGCCGGTCAATGCGCTGGCCGTCGAGGTCATAGGCGACGCAGATCTTGATCTCCGGCAGCGGATCGAGGATGTCGAGCTTGGTCAGCGCGATACCGTCGATGCCGGACACCTTCACCACCTGGCGGACCAGCACGGCATCGAACCAGCCGCATCGCCGCCGCCGGCCCGTATTGACTCCGAACTCCTTGCCGCGCTCGCCGAGAAGCCGACCGATCTCGTCCGGCTCGCCCGTCGCATCGAGCAGCTCCGTCGGAAACGGGCCCGATCCGACCCGCGTCGTATACGCCTTGGCGAGGCCGAGGATGGTGCCGATCGCCCGTGGTCCGATCCCCGAGCCCGCGGCCGCCTGCGCCGCCACCGTGTTCGAGGACGTCACATAGGGGTAGGTGCCATGATCGACGTCGAGCAGCGCCCCCTGCGCCCCCTCGAACAGGATGCGCTTGCCGGCTTTGCGCGCCCGGTCGAGGAGGTCCCACGTGCAATCGACGTAGGGTACGATCTTGGCCGCGATCGCGGTCAGCTCGGAGATCAGGGCGTCCTTCGAGATCAGCGGTTGGCCGAGACCGCTGCGCAACGCGTTGTGGTGGACCAGCAACCGGTCGACTTTGGGTCCGAGGTTCTGGGGATTGCGAAGGTCCTGCGCCCGGATGGCGCGGCGGCCGACCTTGTCCTCGTAGGCAGGCCCGATGCCGCGGCCGGTGGTGCCGATCTTCTGTCCACCCGCCGACGCTTCGCGCAGTTGGTCGAGCTCGCGGTGCAGCGGCAGGATCAGCGTCGCGTTCTCGGCGAGCTTCAGGTTGCCCGGATTGACGTCGACGCCCTTCTCACGGATGCCCTCGATCTCCGCGGCCAGATGCCACGGATCGACCACCACACCATTGCCGATGATCGACAGCTTGCCGCCCCGGACGACGCCTGAGGGCAGCAAGGCGAGCTTGTAGGTCACACCGTTGATGACGAGCGTATGGCCGGCATTGTGGCCGCCCTGGAACCGCACCACGATGTCAGCGCGCTCCGACAGCCAGTCGACGATCTTGCCCTTGCCCTCGTCGCCCCACTGGGCGCCGACCACCACGACGTTTGCCATTGCTAGCCTCTCGAGGCCGGGGAGGCTCCTCGGCCTCGCGCGCGGCGGCTGATATCTGCGGCGCGTGCCCTCGCGGAGGGGCCCTGCAAACGCCAAGGGCCCCGGCGCGAGGCCAGAGCCCTTTTTGATCTTTTACAGCCACTTGGGGCCGAGCCGCAAGCGCCGCATGCGTCGGCCGGCCCACCTCGGGCCACGTCGTCGGCTACTTCGCCAGATAGCTCTCGTGAACCATCCGCGCGCCCGCGGCGGCACCGGCCATCGCCCGGACCTTCAGCGACTTGCTGGCCTCGCGCGTCTCGATCTGGCCGACGGCGCCGACAGTGCGCTGGCTGTCCATGCCGCCGTCGGCCTCGGCCAGGAACGCCTTGACCGCCTCGACCGTCGGCGGCGTCTCCGCTGCGCCTGCACCCTTGCTGGCGATCGCTTCCGTCGCCGCTGCCCTCACCAGCTTCGGCCACATTTTCCGGAAGAGCCCACTCGATGGGTACACGTCGGCGCTGGCGATGCGCCCGTTGATCGCCACCGCCACGCCGAGCACGTCGTCGCCCTGCGCGGCCTTCGGCTCCAGCGCCGCCACGAATGCCTCGAGCGCGGCCTTCAGCTTCTCGTTCTCGAGCGAAAGCTGCAAGCTCGTACGTGACTGCTCGCTGGTGATCGGTGCCGCCAGGTTGGCGGACAACTGCTGCTGCACCAGATCGACGCTGCGCCAGACCTCCGTCTGGTTGTCGCCGCGGCCCGAGCCGCCGAGCGTGCGCTGCTCGACGCGCTGCGCCTGTTGCCCGTCATGTCTGCGACCCATCAGCGCCTCGGCATCCTGCCGCCGAGCCAGATCGTCGACGGCCTGTCGCAGCCGACGGCCCTCGAGCTCGGCCTCGATCGGCGAGCGGGGCGCACGCGTCAGCCCTGCCATCGGCGTGTCTGCCGATGGCGATGCCGGCCGCGCGATCGCCACCTTCGCCTCGCGGGACGGCAGCATCGTCTCTGACAGCGCGAAGCGCCTGGCATCCTCCTTGCCGCGTGCCGACCAACGCCCGCGCTCGACGCAATAGGCCCCGATCGGCACCATCCCGGAATTCGGCTGCAGCAGCAGGCTCACCTGCAGGACGCGGTCCTGCCGCCCGCCCTTCACGATGTCGCCGAGCTGCACGAACACGGCCTCGTTGCCCTTGTTCTCGATGCGAAGCTCGCGCACGCTGCCAGTCTCGTGCACCTCGACCGTGCCCTTGGAGAGAGCCTCCTGCAAGGTCAGCGGCACCGGCCCCTCCGCCGACTGGCCACGCAGGAAATACAACGCGATGTTCTCGTGAACGACGGGAGTTGAGATGTATGGCGACATGGGGCGGGTCTCCTGGGCGCGGGCGCCGAGCGCGAGCAAGTGAACGGCGGCTAGCGCGCCGGCAAGCGTGACGGCCAAGGTTCTCAATGACATGCCAATCACTCCTCTCGGGCGCGGGAATCTGTTTCGCCCTGGGCCTGGAGTGTCTGGCGCGACTTCGCGGAAATCATGGAGCTGGCGCGGCGGCTCGGTGGAGCCTGTGCGGCCGAACCGTGGCGCACTCGACGGCATCGGAATGCCGTTGCCCTTCGTCGTTGCCCTTGCCACCGCCCGCGAACCTTCCGAGAATGTGTCAATTGCCACCAAGAAAGGAGGCTCAATGTCACAGGCCGTCGACGAGGAATTCGGGTTCGCGCCGGACTACGACGCGCCGATCCCCTACATGCATCGCATACGCACCTACTATCAGACGCTGGGCTTCGGCACCCCCTACCGCTGGGCGCACTATCGGGACGTGCCGTTCACGCCCATGACCAAGCCCCTGTCGGAGGCGACCGTGGCGCTGATCACCACGGCGGCCCGCTACCGTCCGGAGGCGGGCGACCAGGGCCCGGGTGCGGCGTACAACAACGCCGCCAAGTTCTACACGGTCTATTCGGGCGACAGCACCGAGGACCACGACCTGCGGATCTCCCACATCGGCATCGACAGGAAGCACACGACGGCCGAGGACTCGGGCACTTGGTTCCCCCTGCCCGCGTTGCGCGAGGCGGCGGCCCGGGGGCTCATCGGCAAGGTCGCGCCACGCTTCCACGGCGCCCCCACCAACCGCAGCCACAACACGACCCTCGAGGTCGATGCGCAGGAGCTGCTCGCCCGGGTGCAGGAGGACCGGGCTGACGCCGTCGTCATTGCCGGTAATTGACCGGTGTGTCACCAGACCGTGAGTCTGGCCGCACGCACCATAGAGGCCGCAGGCATCCCGACCGTCGTGATGGGCTGCGCCAAGGACATCGTCGAGCACGTCGGCGTGCCGCGTTTCCTGTTCTCGGATTTCCCGCTCGGCAACCCGGCCGGCAAGCCGAAGGACAAGGCGTCGCAAACTGCGACGCTCGAGCTGGCGCTACGCCTTCTGCCGGCAGCGATCGGCCCGCGCACGACAGTCCAGAACCCCATTCATTGGGACGCGGACGGCAAGTGGAAGCTCGACTATTCCAACGTCGATCAGCTCTCCCCCGAGGAGATCGCCCGCCGTCGCGCCGAGTTCGACCGGGGCAAGGAGATCGCCAAGCAGCGCCTCGCAGAGGATCTGAAGAAAAAGGGAGCGGCGGAATAGGGCGCGGAGGAGGGCCGGCCTGTCGGTGGGAGGCCGGCTGCGGTGGCGGTGAGCTCACCTCTCGGCTTGGCGGCCCTCCGCAATCGACTACGACGGTTGTTTCCGCTGGGAAAACGGGAAGCGCATTGCCCCGGCCGTCCTCAAGATTTGGGCCGGAGATAATGCTTCTCGTCTCCCATCCAGCCGACGCCCAGCGGAACGGTGTAATAGAGCTCGGCGATCATGGCCTGGAACAGCCACTTGCCACCCTTTCGCACGTAGGCATCGTCGTAGCGGCCGGCGACCATGTAGCTCAACCCGAAGCGGCCGTAGCGCGCGTCGAGGTACGAGACCCCGGTGCCGCGGTCTCCGTCCACCGTCACGTCGTGGCTGTGGATGAACTGCTTGATGAAGAAGCGCTCGCGCTCGCCCATGCCGCGGAAGCCCCTGTCGATTGCCGCGCGACCCTGGTAGGTGGCGAGGTAACCGAGCACGACGCGGGCATCGTCCGTGAACAGGTCCGCGATCTCGCTGTAGCGACCATCGTTGATGCAGGCATGGTAGGCGTTCCTGAGCGCGCGGATCGCCTCGATGTCCTCGAGGCGGCGGATGCGGGCTTCCAGTGCGGCGAGATCGGTCATCGGCAGTGGCTCCTCGATTGTCGGTCTGCATCAGCCTGACATCAATCGCTCGGCCGATACAGTCGGCAATGTCTGCGCGAGGGGAGCCTCCTCGTAAGCGTCTGCTCGCGACTGCGGCATGGATCGCTTGACGTGTGCCGGCTCAGGCTGCGACGCTTTGCGTCGCCGGTGACGACCAGTTCCAAGGCAGCAGCTCGGCGAGGCGGTTGACCGGATGCCTGCCGATGCGGGCG
>JANRJI010000081.1:0-40662 GCA_033764055.1 Hyphomicrobiaceae bacterium | reverse complement strand
AACGCCAACAGCAGAGGAACAGCACCCGCCCGACCCCAGCCGCCGACGCGGCAACGACAACGCGCGCCTGCCGGGATGCTGCGCTCTCACACTGTCCCAAACTGCGTCCTCAGCAGACAGGGTGAGAAAGCCGGGCTAGCGAAATTCGGCGTCGCCGACATCATTTGCCTTGTAACCATGATGGCGGGCCTGCTCATGGCCACCAGCGCGTAGCTCGGTGGCGTTACCTTGAAGCGGCACATAACGGCCTTGCTAAACATCAAATTGTTGCTGCGGAAGCATGATGGCCGCGTATCGAGAAACGGGCGATCTCATGTAAACGATGGCAGTGCTCGGTGAATCGTTGAGGATTTCGCCCTCTACTTCACACCAAGTGTGGCCACTGATCGGGAAAATCTGCATCCCACACGAGGTCAGCCGGCACGCCAAGCACGCATAGTGCAAACCAACACGTCAAGGCCCTCTCCTTGCAGGCCAATCCTCCCCGGTGATCCCGCTGCGCGCCCCGCTGCGGTGCGGGCCACCGATCTCAGTGCGCAGGCCGAGCGCCATCTGCGCATGGCGCAAGTTCTGGCGGCGGCCGGCTTCACCGAGGAGCTGCCTGCGTTGATAAGCTGGCGGCAGACAGGACGAGCGCCACACCGGTCGAGGTTCGCGATCTCGTTCCACGCCAGAAGTTGCCGGCCCGAGCAGCGGAGCTGATCGACGAGTCGTCGGCGGCCACGGCGCCAGCGGGTGCGGACGCAGATCGGCTCCTGGCCGCGGCCGCCGAGATCATCTCGGCGTGCCCGCGGAGCGCTGGACCGGTGCGATTGGCATAGGCGGTCCCCGCGCGTATGGGTCCGGGTCCCCTGCATTTCACGGCGGCCATGCTGAAACTCAAGCGGCAGCCGACTTGACGCCCACGATCTTCTGGAACTCCGCCAGTATCTCCGCGTAGTGCTGGGCGAGGGGTCCGTGCAGCCGGCGCAGGCAACTCGGGTCGTCAAAACATCTTGCTTGGCAACCAGAGTGCGATCTCGGGGAAAATGATGAGCAGCATGACCCCGAGCAGCAGCAAGAGCACGAAGGGCAGAGAGCCCTGAGCGACCTCGGTCACGCTCGTGAGGCCGGGCACGATGGCGTTGATCGTGAAGAGATTGAGCCCGACCGGCGGCGTGATGAGGCCGATCTCGATCAGAATGACCAGCACGACGGCGAACCAGATCGGGTCGTAGCCGAGCTTGACGATCACCGGATAGACGACGCCGAGGGTGAGGACCATCATCGAGATCGAATCGATGAACATGCCCAGGATCAGGTACATGACGACGATGACGCTGAGCGTCACGACCGGTGGCACGGGCAGATTTGCAGTCCATTCGGCGAGTGAGCGGGTGACACCGTAGGAGAACAGGGCATACGAGAAGATCTGTGCGCCGATCACGACGAAAATGATGACCGAGGTGATGGTGACCGAGGAGATGAGCGCGTCCCAGAGCTTGTACCAACTGAGTTGGCGGTACAGGAGCGCGGTTACCAGCGAGACCAGCACGCCGATGCCAGCGATCTCGGTCGGCGTCGCCCAGCCGAGATAAAGCCCGCCGAAAACGACGGCAAAGATCAGGCCGAACGGCAGCATGTCGCCTGCGATCTCTCGCCCGGTGGGCTGCACGTCCGGCCTGGGGTTCGGAAAGCCGGCGCGATTGAGTCGCCAGCCGCGCCAAAGCACATAGAGAAAGAAAATGCCGGTCATCATGAGGCCCGGCACCAGCGAGGCCATGAACAGTCGGCCGACCGACTGCTCGGTCATCGCAGCATAGATGATCAGCGGGATCGACGGCGGGATCAAGATGCCGAGCGTGCCGCCGGCGGCCAGTGTGCCGAAGATGAGCTTGCGGTCGTACTTGAGCCGGATCAGGCTCGGGATGGCGGCGGCGCCGATCATCGCTGCCGTGGCGACGCTCGAGCCGCTGACCGCCGCAAGGACGGCGCACGCTACGATGTTGGAATGCAGCGCGCCGCCTGGAAGTCGCCAGAGGCAGGAGGCGACGGCATTGTAGAACCGGCGCGAGATGTCGGTGCGCTGCAGAAGCTCGCCCATCAGGACGAACATCGGAACGCTGAGCAGCGAGTAGTTCTCGGCCGTGTTCCAGATCGCGTTCTGGGCGCCCTTCAGGTAGACGAGCCGGATGGGATCGAGCAGCCACAGCCACACGAGGCCCGGGATGCCCAGAGCGATCGAGATCGGCCAGCCGATGATGAGCAGGACGACGATCGAGAGCCCCATCAACGCTGCGGTGATCATGGCCGGCGCCCCGCATTCCCGGCCTGCTCAGCCACGAGCACGTCGTCGATCGGCTTGACCTGGTCGAGCTCGGATGGTGGACGCGCGTCCGACCAGCGCAGAAGGTCGATCAGCGATGTGACGACCATGGCCAGCAGCGCGGCGACCATCACCGTCTGCGGGATCCACATCGGCGTGCGCAGGGGCCCCATCGAGTTGGTGCCGTCGCGCAGGTTGCCGGCGGTCGTCTCAAAAGCGAGGTAGAGAAGAGCTGTCGCGAACAGGAAGTTGGCGATCGGTATGAGCGCTCGGCGGAACGACGACTCCACGGGGCCGCCGATCGCGTTCAGGAAAAAATCGGCCGCCATATGCTCGCGCCGCCGCGTGACGCCCGCGAGCGGCAGGAACACGATGAAGGCCATCAGGAAGCCCGAGTATTCGATGGGCCAGAGAAATGCGATGCCGAAATTGCGCAAGACGATGTCGGCCATCAGGAAGAGGAACATGATCGCGCAGCAGACTGCCGCTAGCCCTCGACCGATGCGATCGAGGAGGATGGAGACGCGCTCAAGGCTCACGGCAGGCTCTCCCGACGGTTTCGGCGCCACACTTGGCAATGCTCGCGGATGGGCTGCTGACAGCGCGGCCCCACGCTTCAATCAGAGTGGACCTATGGCCGCGATCACCTCGGCGAGCACCTTGTCGGCATCCGCGCCGGCGCGCTTCTTCCAGGTGGCCCACACCTTCTCCTCGGCGATCTTGCGCAGCCGCGCGTAATCCTCCTGGGAGACCGTGGTCAGCGTGATGCCCTTGCTCTTCATGGCCTCCATGCCTTGGGCATCGCTTTTCGGAACGAGCTCGAAGAGATGCTTCTCCGTGGCCGCCATCTCCTCGTCGAAGATCTTGCGATGCTCGGGCGACAGTTTCTCGAGCGAGGCCTTGGCCACTAGATAGCCACCCGAGACCCACTGCGTGTTGGCAATGAAGCCGAACTTGGTCACCTCATCGAGCTTGGTCGAGATGACGGCGTTGACCGACGTGTAGAGGCCCGCGATGACGTTGCGCTGTGCCGCCGGATAGACGTCCGTGATCGGCATGAACTGGGAGACGCCGCCCACCGCGTTGATCATGTCGCCGTTCTCGGGCGTGTTGGCTCGCATCTTGCGGCCGCCGAGCTCGTAGGGCTTCTCGATCTTGGTCGTGGTCCAGGCGTGAATCGGCTCAAGGTAGGTGCGCACGGCGACCTTGATCTTGAACTTGTCCATGGTCGCGGTGAGTGCCGCCGCGACCATGGGCGCTTCCCATGCACGCTTGAAGGCCGCGATGCCTGTCGTCGTGTCGACGAACTTCGGCGGCAGGTACGGCAACTCGGCCGCCGCCAGGAGTGGATGCGTGTTGGTGACATAGCCCGCATACCACTCCGACATGTCGGCGAGGCCGTCGCGGAGCACGCTCATCCCGTCTTGCGGCTTGTGTGGCGTCTCGGTGTAGCGGCTGGTCTGGATCACGAATTTACCGCCGGAGCGCGTCTTCACGCGCTCGAACGCCTCGACGACCGGCGCGACCATGGGATGCGTCGGCGCCAGGATGCTGAGGTACGTCCACTTCGCGTCCTGGGCCGTGGCGGCTCCGGCGGCCAGTGTGGTCGCAAGGCCCAATGTGGTGGCCAGGACGCAGCCCTTAAGACAGAACTTGGTCTTCATCGTTTCGCTCCCTCGACTTCTGTTCTCGTTTCGAATCCGGCTTTGCACCGGTTGTCCGACTTTCAACTCAGGCGACACTCAACTCCGCGAGCCGCGGCAGCACCTCCTTCGAGAAGAGCTTCAGATTGTCGACGGTGTCCTCGTGGGTGATGTGGCCGCCCTGGGCCATCATCAGGAAGTGGCCGAAGCCGCCGCAGTGATCGTGGAACTGCTTGATCTGGTCGAAGACCATGTCCGGCGTGCCGGCGAAGACGAGGCCGGCGTCGATGAAGTCGTCGACCGTCGCGGTTGCGGCGTCGATGCGGCGGCCGTTGCGCGACTGCACGGTGAGCACGGAGCCGATCAGTCCCTTGCCGTCGTTCTGGAGAACCTGCGCCGCGACCGGCAGCGGGTTGTAGCCCGGCGGCGAGAAGTGCTCGGCGACGCCGCGCGGCGTCGTGCGGCTGTAGTCGGCGACCTGGTGCGCGCGGCGGTAGCCCTCCTCCTTGGTGTGCCCTACGCCTACGAGCCCCAGATAGGCGAGCCGATCCGGTGTGGCCTTGCGGCCGCAGGCAGCGGCCTTCTTGCGGTAGGCATCGAAGAGGCCGGGCGTGCGCGTGTAGCCGGTGTTGAGCGTGGCAATGACGTGGCCGCGCTCAGCAACCTCCTCGGCCGTGCCGTGGCTGCCGCACGGCACCCAGACCGGGGGATGGGGTTGCTGCCAGGGACGTGGCCACACGTTCACCTGCCGGTAGTGGAAGTGCTTGCCTTCCCAGTTGAACGGTCCGTCGTGCGTGGTCATCGCCTTGATGATCAGGTCGTGCGCCTCCCAGTAGCGCTCCATCATCTTGACTGGGTTCGAGTTCGCGGGCGCGATCTCGAGGGGCGAGCCCTTGACGAAACCCATCTCGACGCGGCCGCGCGAGATGACGTCGATCATCGCGTACTCCTCGGCGATGCGGACGATGTCCTGCCGGTTGGCGATCGGCATGCCGAGGCAGAGAAGGCGCGCCTTCTTGGTCTCGCGCGCCAGGATCGCCATCGGGACGGTGACCACGCTGTCGATGCACGTTGCCGAGGCGTGGTGCTCGTTGGTCATGATGTTGATGCCAAGCTCGTCGCACAACGCCCACTCATCGAGATAGCGATGGTAGAGATCGGCGGCGACCCTCGGATCGCAGGCGCGGCTCGGGATGGTGTTGCGCAACGAGTGGCCGAGCGAATCCCAGGCGGGATGATAGGCCATCTCTGAGAAGTGCCAGACTTGCATGACGCTCTCTTGGGTTGAGTGTTTGGGAGAGTGGCGCGCATGGCGCCGTGCTCAGAAGGCCTCGATCAGGGCGGCGACCTTGGCGGCCTGCTCGATCTGCGGATAGTGGCCAGCATTGGGAACGACCTCGAGGCGCGCATCGGGCAGGGCTCGCGACAGCGCGCGGGCGTAGTCGACACGGGCTATCCCGTCCTGCTCGCCCCACACCATCAACGTCGGCATGCGCACACGATGCAGCCACGTCTTGAGCGTGGGGTTGTGCATGTAGGGCTTCCACGCGAAATGCCAGGTCGACTCGCGATCGCGGGCGATGGAGACGAGCTCGTCCTGGCTCAGCTCGGCGTACTTCGGCACGAAGCGGCCGGGATCGGCGAAGGTGAGTGCCCTCATCTCCGTCTCGGGGATCTGATAGATGTCGGCGAAGTCACGATCCTCGCGCGCCCCCATTTTCACGCCGACCGTGCCGAGCAGCGCGAGCTTGTCGATCGCCGCCGGAGCCCGGACTGCCATCTCGAGCGCGATCCAGCCGCCGAGCGACGCGCCGACCAGCAAAGGCCGCTCGAGGTTCATGTTCTCTATGAGGTCGAGGTAGAGGTAGGCCAGATCGTCGACCGTGCGGAAGGTGTCGGGCAGGCTCGAGGAGCCGAAGCCGGGATGGCGCGGTATCACGACGCGGAAGCGTTTGGCGAGGGCTTCGAAGAACGGCCGATGCTGGCCGAAGTAGTCCTCGCCGTGCAGGAAGAGCAATGGGCGACCCGCCCCCTCGCTTTGGACCTCGATGTCGGCTCCTGCGATCTTGATGCGTGCCATCTGGACTCCGTTGCGGTGTGGTGGACGGCGCGCCTGAGACTGGGGCCGACCCGATGGTTCATCCGGCTGGATGTCAATCGTAGGAACAGATTTGTCCGGACAGCAAGTGCTGGCGTGGTTTGGGAGAGTATGCCAGCCTTCCGCGCGAACGGCTGAACGAGGCCACCACTCAAGGGAGGATGCATTGAGACGTCACAGAAAGTTATTGGCGATTTTGCTCGCCCTCTCGGCTTTCGGCGGAGGCGCGCATGCGCAAGACATTCCGATCGCGGCCGGCTTCGTCCTGAGCGGCCCTGTTGCCGCCTACGGTGAGGACGCCAAGATCGGCGCAGATATCGCTGTCGCCGAGATCAACACCAAAGGTGGTGTTCTCGGACGCAAGCTGAAGGTCGAGTACGAGGACACTGGCGCCGACCGTGCCAAGGCGGTGGCGATCTATCGCAAGTTCGGCGCACGCCCCGAGGTGCCCGCGTTCCTCTCCATATCGACGATCGAGCTCGTCGCGCTCGACCCGGTGGCCGGCGACGTGAAGCTCCCGCTGATGTCGGTCGGCTCGGCCGCTCCGATGGCCAAGTTCAGCCCCTACACGTTCCGCATCCAGCTGATCGTCAACAAGGCGCTGCCGGCCGTCTTCACTTTGCTCAAGGAGCAGAAGGGCGCCAAGTCGATTGCCGTCATCTACGATACGGTGAACAACTACAACGTCGGCGAGATGGAGTCAGTGAAAGCAGGCGTCGCCCCGGCCGGTTTGGAGCTCAAGACGGTCGAGAGCTTCTCCACAGGCGACCAGAATTTCTCCCTGCAGCTCACCCGCATCGCCCAGACCAATCCGGATCTGCTCTATGTGGCCGCGACGACCAATGAGGCCGCGTTGATCATTTCCCAGGCCCGCGGGCTCGGCATCAAGGCGCAGATCCTGGGAGGCGCCGGCCTCAACGACAACCGCATCTTTGCCCTGCCCGGCAAGGCAGCGCACGGGATCATGACGTTCTTCCCGTTCGACGCGAAGGACCAGCGCCCGGTCGTGCAGACGTTCGTCAAGCTCTATGCCGAGAAATACAAGAAGGAGCTGCCGCCGGCCTATGTCGCCCTGGGCTACGACGGCATCCACCTCATCGCTGACGCCATCAAGCGGGCCGGCTCGACCGATCGCGAGGCGGTTCGCAAGGCCCTAGGCGAGACGAGCTTCGAGGGTGCCAACGGCAAGTTCCGCTACGATGGCTCCGGTGACAATCTCGAGCAGCGACCGCACATCTTCGCCTACGGCGATAGCGGCTACGAGCGCATCTCGAAATGACGCCCGGCAGCGGACCGCTCGCCGTCGAGGTGCAGGGCATGTCCAAGCGCTTCGGCGGCCTGCAGGCCTTGGATAACATCTCGCTCGCCGCTCGTGGCGGCGAGGTGACCGCGGTCATCGGACCGAACGGGGCAGGGAAAAGCACGCTCCTCGACTGCCTGACCGGCGTCACGCGGTTCGACAGTGGCCGCATCATCATCGACGGCCTGGGCCACGACGCGGTGCGGCTCGACCGGCTGGTGGACCTCGGCATCTCGCGGACGTTCCAGCATGTCCGCCTGTTCGAAAGCCTGACCGCGCTCGAGCATCTCGTCCTTGTCCGCCGCAATCTTCTTGCGACGCCGCGCGGGCGGGC
Organism: Hyphomicrobiaceae bacterium; assembly: GCA_033764055.1. Taxonomy (GTDB): domain Bacteria; phylum Pseudomonadota; class Alphaproteobacteria; order Rhizobiales; family Hyphomicrobiaceae. The sequence continues at coordinate 32,982 of JANRJI010000081.1, read as the reverse complement.
GCGCTCGACTGGCGGAGCGCCTATGCCGGAGCCGATGGCCCTTCTCGAGCGGGTCGGCCTCTTGGCGAAGGCCGGCCAGCGTCCTGCCGAGCTCGCGTACGGCGAGCGCCGGCGCCTGGAGATCGCCCGTGCCCTTGCCACCGCACCGCGTTTCCTGCTGCTCGACGAGCCAGCTGCCGGCTCGACGCCGTCGGAGCAGAATGTGCTCGCCGAGCTGATCCGATCGATCGCCGCCGACGGGGTCGCGGTGGTTCTCGTCGAGCATCATATGGACCTGGTCGGCAGCGTTTCGGCGCGCGTGGTGGTGATCAACTTCGGGCGCCATGTCGTGACCGGAACGATCGAGGAGATCCGCCGTCATCCGGAGGTGATCTCAGCCTATCTCGGGGTCGCTGCATGACGACGATCGAACGTGAGCCCGCGGCACTCGCCGTCGCGGGGCTGGAGATCGCCTATGGGGATACGCCCGCAGTGCGCGGCGTGTCGCTCTCGGTCGGCAAAGGGGAGGCCGTTGCGGTGATTGGCAGCAACGGCGCGGGCAAGACCAGCATGCTGCGCGGAATCACAGGCCTGGTTGCCGCCCGCCACGAGCGCCTCGAGTTGTTCGGTCAGTCGCTGGCGGGCCTTGCGACCTACCGGCTTCATCGGCTCGGCATCGGCTATGTGCCCGAGGGGCGGGAGCTGTTTCGCGGCCTTTCCGTCGAGGAGGAGCTGCAGATCGGCGGTCGCTTCCTGGATCGCGGTGCCTATACGGCGCGTCTCGACGAGGCATTCGAGCTCTTTCCGCGGCTCAAGGAGCGGCGGACGCAGATCACGCGCACCATGTCGGGCGGCGAGCAGCAGATGCTCGCCATCGCACGGACGCTGATGGCGGGGCCCCGGCTGCTTCTGCTCGACGAGCCCTCGCTCGGCCTCGCGCCGGTGATCCAGGATGCCGTCTACGGCACGCTCGAGGCGCTGCGCAACCGCGGTCTTTCCATGCTCATTGTCGAGCAGAATGCCTTTCGCGCCCTCCGCCTCGCGTCTCGCGCCTACGTGCTCGAGCTCGGCCAGGTCACCCGCGAGGCGCCGAGTGCCGAGCTGATCGACGACCCGGCCATCCAGGCCGCCTATCTGGGGAGGCACTGATGCTGCTGCAGCAACTTCTCAACGGCGTGCTCGCGAGCGGCATCTACGCTTTGTTCGCAGTGGGCTTCACCATGATCTTCGGCATCATGGGCGTGCTCAACATGGCCCATGCCGATCTGGCCGTCGTCGCTGCGTTCGCCATCGTCTGGGCGGTATCGGCCGGCTTCACGCCGCTGCCGGCCGTGCTGATTGCCGTCGTGGCGACCCTCGGGCTAGCGCTCGTGGTCGAGCGCCTGGCCATGCGCCCGGGCCGGCGCTTCAAAGGCGAGGCGGCGATCGAGATGCCCCTGATCGCCACCATCGGCGCCGGCATGATCATCCAGAACGTCGCCGCGCTCATCTTCGGCAACAAGGTGATCTTCTTCCCCTGGCAGCTACCGGCTTTCATCAATATAGGGGGCTTCCTCGTCTCGCAGGGATTGCTGATCTCGGCGGGCGTCGCACTCGCGCTGCTCGTGGCGCTCGAGATTCTCGTCGACCGCACGAGCTTTGGGCGGCAGATCCGAGCCGTAGCGCAGAACCCGACGGCGGCGAAGATCATGGGGATCGACACCAACCTCGTCATCGTCGCGACCGTTGCGCTCACGGCGGCGATCGCCGGCATCGCGGGCGGACTCGTCGGCCTCAGCTACGGCTTCGTGGCGCCGATGATGGGCATCCCCTACGCGATCAAGGGGCTCGTCGCCATGATCATCGGCGGCGTCGGCAGCCTGCGCGGTGCCGTGCTCGGCGCTGTTCTCATTGGCCTTGTCGAGGCTATGGCCGTCACGTGGCTCGGATCGCAGGTCAAGGACGTTGCCGTTTTCGCTGTGCTGCTGGCCGTGCTCGCCGTGAAGCCCGGTGGGCTTATCGCGACTCCGGGCGCTCGATAGGGTGACGAGATGGATTTCTGGCTCACGGTTTTCCTCTCCGCCTCGATCGCCGCCATTGCCGCCATCGGGCTCTTTCTGCAGATCCGCAGTGGGCAGATGAACGTCGGCATGGCGGTTTTCGTCGGTGTCGGCGGCTATGTCTCCGGTGCGCTCGGCGTGCATCTCGGGCTGCCGCCGGCTCTAACCGTTCCGGTGGCGGTCGCGGCGGGATTTCTATTCGGCGCGGCTTTCTCCGCGCTCACGCTTCGGCTGCACCACTGGTTCTTCGCGGTGACGACGCTCACGCTCTCGGTGGCGGCCGTCTCGGGTGTCGGCCGTATCGGGATCATCGGCGGCGCGCTCGGCCTCACCGGCATCCCGTTCCTCACTCATGCCGTGCCGATCCTGGCGGCGCTCGTCGTGACGTTCAGTCTCGCGTGGTGGATCGACCGCTCCACCGTCGGCCTCGCTATCCGGGCGACGGGCGACGACGAGGTGCTGGCCCAGGTTTTTGGCGTGCGCGTGCGGCTGTTGCGGGTGCTGGTCTTCGGCATCGGCTCTGCCATGGCCGCGCTTTCGGGTGCCCTTCACGCCCACCGCTTCGGCGTCTATCAGCCGAGCGACCTCGGCTTCCACACCTCCCTGCTCCTCTTCGTCTACGTCATCGTCGGCGGCAAGACGAGCGTGTGGGGGCCGCTTGTCGGCACGTTCTTCCTGCATCTCATGCCGGAACTCGTGAAAATCTCTCCAGAGGCCGAGCTCATCGTGTTCGGCCTGCTCATGCTGCTGGTCGCGGTGGCCATGCCCGACGGCGTCGCCGGCGCGTTCAGCAAGGGTATCCAAATGCTCAGGGGTGGGCGGAACAGAGCAGGTGAAGCCGAAATTTCGAAGTTCTGATGGCGGCATGGGCTTGCCTCGGAAGAGCGCACGGCCAGCCACAGCCGCAAAATTGAGAGGCACAGAGCCCATGCGACGGCGCCCAATGCTCGCATGGATCACCAAACTTGGGCTCACCTTCCGAGATCGTCGCGCCATCGGTCGGGAACGGAGCAGCTTCGGAGTCGCCTGAACCCTGCTCGTGCTGCTGCTCAACATCATTGCTGCAAACGAGTGGGCCATCGAGCCGACGACTGAGTGCTCCGCGAAGGCGGTCTCCGTCCTGGCGGCGAGTGAAACGAGACGCTCGATGCCCCCGTCAGCGGCGTTCTCGTTGCGCCGCCCCAGGTACATCCGAGGGGAGGGAGTGACGCGATGACTTGGGCACGAAGCCGTTCTCGGCGACCACGTTCTTGGAGGCCCCGCAAGCCGAGCGTAGCCGGCCGGCAACGCGAGCTCGATGCGGGCTTTCAGCCCTCGACGACGTGCCCTGCCTCGCGAAAAAGCGAAAAGGCCCCGCGTTGCCGCGAGGCCTTTCCGTCGTTCAGGCCGGTCTATCGATTACTCGCGGTCGCCGAGCAGTGACAGGAGCAGCTGGAAGAGGTTGACGAAGTCGAGGAAGAGCGACAGCGCACCCCAGACCGCCGCCTTGCTCATCGCCGCCGCGTCACCAAGCATCAGGTAGTACTCGTCCTTGATGCGCTGCGTGTCGTAGGCCGTGAAGCCTGCAAAGACCAGCACGCCGATGACCGAGATCGCGAACTGCAGCGCAGACGACTGGAAGAAGATGTTAGCCAGACCGGCGAGGATAATGCCGATCAGACCCATGAAGAGAAACGAGCCCCAGCCGGACAAGTCCTTCTTCGTCGTGTAGCCATAGAGGCTGAGCGCAGCGAACGACATCGCGGTGATGGCGAACACTTGCCCGACCGAGCCGAGCTTGTACTGGATGAACGCCGTCGAGGCGCCCATGCCGATCAGCGCGACCAGCGCCCAGTAGGCGAGCTGGGTAGCGCCCGCCGACAGGCGATGCGCCGTGAAGGCCAGCACGAGCAACAGGCCGAGCGGAGCGAGCTTGATGCCCATGATCCAGCCCGACGCGAACAGCGTGCGGCCGAACTCAGTCAGCTTGACGCCGTTCTTCAGCGTGGCGACAGCGGTCGCCGGGTCGGTCGCGACCGACATGTTGAAGACGACGTAGGCCAGCACGGCCGCGAGGCCGATGCCAGCGGCGAGATAGTTGTAAACGCGCAGCATGTGCGCGCGCAGACCCTCATCCACGCCGGTCGCGGTGCCCGCATGCGACACCGGCGCACCGTGGACGTACCTGTGATCGATCTGAGCCATGGAGTCCCTTTGAGCCTCTCTTAGTCGTGCGGCATGCCCAATCGGGCGACATGACGACGGTGCCGCAGTCACGGCCTAATATGATCTGTCCCCGTGTCGACTTCAAGAACAGTGCGATCGAAATCCGACCGCCAGATACGGATTTGTTCGGGCGATTTCCGATCAAGCCCCCTCGGACCTCAAATAGGGCACGGGGGGAGCCCGCAGCACCTGCCATGTGCCGGCGAGGCCGAAGGCGACGACAAGCACTATCGCCACGAGCAAGGATTGCAGCACCGCCGCCAGAGAGAACGAAAACTGAACTTTCAACAGGAAGGTGGTCGCCGCCCAGGCGCCGGCAGCACCCACGAGCATTGCGATGCCGGCTGTCGCAAGCGCCAGAACGAGGTACTCGGCGAGGTGCATCGTCAGGATCTGACGCCGGGTGCCTCCGAGCGCCTTGAGAATGACGGCCAGCTTGATGCGACGGCGCTGTGCGGTGGCCAGCGCGCCGGCCAGGACCAGAGCGCCGGCCAGCAAGGTGACGCTCCCCGCGACCCTGACGGCGGTCATGATCTTGCCGAGCACCACATTGAAGGCGTCGATGGCGTCCTTGACCCGTATGACCGTGACGGCCGGATGCGCCTTGCCGATGTCCCGGGACAATTGCGCCTCCTCGGCCAGCGTGAAGCTCGAGGGCAGCGAGACCGTCGCCAGCAGGTTGTGCGGGGCCGCCTGCAGCACGTTCGGCGAGAATACCATCACGAAGTTGATGCCGAGATTCTCCCAATGCACCTCGCGCAAGTTCGCGATCCGGGCCGTGACGTTGCGGCCGAGCACGTTGACGGTCACCTGGTCGCCGACCGACAGCTTGAGATGGTGTGCAAGCTCGGCCTCGAAGGAGACCAGGGGCTCGCCCTGGTAGCCTGCCGGCCACCAGGCTCCGGCAACGACCTTCGACCCTTCGGGCACGGTTTCGGCGTAGCTCAGTCCGCGGTCGCCACGTAGCACCCACTGGGCTTCGGGCGGTGCCTTGATCTGGTCGGCAGGTCTGCCCTCGAGCGCGACGAGACGACCGCGGAGCATCGGGGCCTCGTGCAACTCGGCCTGGGCCGACCGGCGCGTGATGAGCGTCCTCAGCGACGCCAGCTCCTCGGTCGGGATGTCAAGCAGGAAATAGTCCGGCGAGTTGGCAGGAAGGCGCGTCTGCAGCTCACGGACGATCGACGTGTCGATCAGGGTGACGGCCGAGAGCAGCGAGAGCCCAGTGCCGAGCGAGAGCACGACCGAGCGTGTGAGCCCACCTGGCGCGCCGATGCTGCCGAGCGCGAGCGCGATCTCGGGCCGCTTGGGACGCGGTATGTGCCGGGCCGTCCAGGCGACCGCCGATCCGAGCCATGGAAAGACGACGAGGACGACGGCCACGCCGAGCCAGAAGTACAAGGCGACGGCGCGGCTCTCGGAGGTGGCCACCGCCAGCCCCGCGAGGGTCAGCCCGATTGCCAAGGTCGCAGCAACCACCGGCCAGGCCGGCCACCGGCTCTCCGGCGCGACCTCGTCACGAAACAGGGCTGCGGCTCGGATCTCGGCTGCACGGCCGAGTGGCCACAGTGAGAAAAGCAGCGCGACCAGCAGGCCGTAGCCCGCCGCCAGGGCCATCGTGCCGGCACTAACGGTGACCTCGGCGCGCACCGGGAGCACCCCCGCGATAGCACGGTCGACCGCAGGCGGGATCAGCAACCCGAGGGTCAGCCCGATCGCGATCCCGATGGCGGCCAGGGCCAGGACCTGGACCAGATGGAGGGTGAAAATCTGCCGCCCGCTGGCGCCGAGGCTCCGCATGGTCGCGATGACCTTGCGCCGACGGTCGACGTAGGATGCCATGGCATTGGCGACGCCGACACCGCCGATGATCAGCGCGGCGAGGCCGATCAAGGTCAGGAACTGGCGGAGCTGGTCGAGGGTCCGCGACAGGGACGGCGACGGGTTGGACCGGTCTGTGACCCCGAAGCCCGACTCCGGCAGGTCAGCCTTGACCCTGGCTCGGAAGGCATCGAGGGCCTCGTTGCCAGGCGCAGGGGGCAAATCCATCGCGTACCGCCAGCGAACCAGCCCGCCGGGCTCGGCGAGGCCACTGGCGGCGAGAGTTGCGAGCGATACCAGCACGCGCGGACCGACGGTGAAACGGTCGGCGATCTTGTCCGGCTCGCCGGCAAGGAGCGCGCGGATCTCGATCTGGCTGCGCCCGAGCTGCAGCCGGTCGCCGACCTTGAGGCCCAGCCGCTCGAGCAGGATCGGCTCGACGATGGCCCCCAGGCCGGCGAGCGCCTGCCGGAGGTCGGCATCGCCGGCGAGGCGCACCTCGCCAGCGAGCGGATAGGCGTCGTCGACACCCTTGACCTCGACCAGCACCTGCTCGGCCCCGTCGAGCCGCCGCGCCATGGAGCGCAAGGTCGCCGTCTCGGAAAGGCGGCCCTGCTGCGTCATCCAGGCGCGTTCCGGGTCGGTCGCGCGCCGGTGCGGGCGGGCGAGGGTCACGTCGCCCCCGAGCAGCACCTTGCCCTGGCGCTCGAAGCCGGCCCTGAGGGCATCGGAGAGGGATCCGATGCCGGCGATGACGGCCACGCCGAGCGCGATGCAGGCGATCAGGATGAGGAAGCCGGAAAGGCTGCGCGCCAGCTCGCCGAGCCCCAGCCCGACGATGCGCCCATAGGCCGTGCCCCCTGCCACGGGCTCGCGGGGCGCCGCGATCGCCTCGGTCCTCATGCCGTGGCCCCGGTGCGGTCACCGACGGGCGCGGCCGTCCCGACACCAGCGGTCCGGCTGCCCGTATCGGCGACGATGCATCCGTCGGTCATGCGTAACACCCGGCTGCAGCGGGCGGCCAGCGCCTCGTCGTGCGTGACCAGCACCAGCGTCGCGCCGTGCCGCCGACCCAGGCCGAGGATGAGGTCGATCACCTGCCGGCCGGTGGCGCCGTCCAGGTTTCCGGTCGGCTCGTCGGCGAGAAGCAGGCGCGGCTGGGAGACCAGCGCGCGGGCGAGCGCCACGCGCTGCTGCTCGCCACCGGACAGCTGCGCGGGATAATGCTCGAGCCGGCCGCCGAGGCCCACCTCGTCGAGGGCGCCCCTCGCCCGCTCGCGGGCGCCAGCGATGCCGCGGAATTCGAGCGGCAGGGCCACGTTCTCATGCGCAGTCATCGTCGGCACGAGATGGAAGGACTGAAAGACGATCCCGATGGCGGCGCTGCGCACTCTGGCGAGCGCGTCCTCGTCGAGCCCGCCGAGCTCGTGTCCGGCCACCCGCGCGCTGCCGGAGGTTGCGCGCTCGAGCCCGGCCATCACCATCAGCAGCGATGTCTTGCCGGAGCCCGATGGCCCGACGATGGCCACCGTCTCGCCCTGGGCAACGCGGAGATCGACGCCCTTCAGGATCTCGATGTCGCCGGCACGGCTCCGGAGCGTGAGCCCGACACCCTCGAGCTCTATGACATTCTCGGCCAAATCCGCTGCTCCCTGTCGCTCTCGTCTCGGCTATGACGGGGGCTCGCGCCGACCCGCTCTTGCCGCTTTCGATGCGGATGATCATCTCCCGGCTGTAGCCGGCTCTCCCGTCAACGCGCGCCGGCGCCGAACGGATTGGATTGAAACGCCATGCTACTTCGGCTCCTCGGCCAAATGGTGACCTTCGTCGCCGCCGTCAACGTGCTTCTGGCCAGCGTGCTCGTCGTGCCGGGCGCTGCCCGGGAAGGCAAGCCGGTGCGCATTGTCGCGTTCGGCGACAGCCTGACCGCCGGCTTCGGGCTGGCTCCGGCCGATGCCTTTCCTGCGCAACTCGAACGCGCGCTCAAGGCCGCCCGGCAGAACGTGGAGGTCGCCAATGGCGGCGTTTCCGGCGACACGACGGGCCGCGCCCTGACGAGGCTCGACTGGGCCGTGCCGGATGGCACCGATGCTGTCATCGTCGCGCTCGGGGCCAACGACATGCTGACCGGGCTGCCCATCGAGCGTGCGCGCGCCAATCTGGAGGCGATCGTGACGCGTCTCAAGGCCCGTGGCATCGAAGTGCTGATCGTCGGCATGCGTGCCTCCCGCAATCTCGGTGACGAGTACGCCAACGCCTTCGACGCCATCTATCCGTCGCTCGCCGAGAAGCATGGCCTCGTGCTCTACCCGTTCTTCCTTGCCGGGGTGGCGCTCGATCCGAAGCTCAACCTCGCTGATGGAATTCATCCCTCCGGCGCGGGAATCGCGGTGATCGTCGAGCGCATGCTGCCGACCGTCGGCAAGCTGATCGAGCGGGTCGAGGCGAGGCGCACGGCCTCCGGCCGGGGCTGAGTGGAGGGCTGACGCGGAATGATGGCACCGTCGGCTCGCGTTCGTCCGGTCTCCCCTTCCCATCGCGCAAGGATCGGTTCATGCCCCGCCTTTTCGTTGGACTAGAGCTTCCCGATCAGGTTCGCATCAGGCTGTCCCTCGTGGGGGGGCCTCTGCCCGGTGCCAAGTGGATCGAGGCGGAGAACATGCACCTCACGCTGCGGTTTGCCGGCGACATCGACAACAGGGTCGCCGACGAGCTGGTCGGCTTCCTGGACGAGATCTCCATCGAGCCGTTCGAGGTGTCGATCCGCGAGGTTGGAGCCTTCGGTGGCCGCGAGCCCCGCGTGATCTATGCGGGAGTCGAGGGTGGCCCTCGGCTGGACCAGCTGCAACGGGCGACGGAGCGCGCTGCCCGCTCGGCCGGGCTTCCACCCGAGCCGCGCGCCTTCAAGCCCCACGTGACGCTGGCGAGACTGAAAGGAACCCGCCCCGAAGAGGTTGCAGCGTTCCTCGGCGCACGTGGCAGCCTGACGATCCCGCCGTTCCCGATCGAGCGGTTCGTGCTGTTCTCGTCGCGCCCGCGCGTCGGCGGCGGCCCTTACGTGGTCGAGAACGTGTTTCCGCTGGCCTGAGCAGAATGAACCCGCCGCGAGTGGCGATCCGACAATCGATCCGACAATCCTCTTGCCACCCCACACCGGAAAGTCTCAACCTGTGCCCTCTGCTCAGGCGCCGCATAGAGAGGGAACAGGATCGTGGCAGACAGGATCAGGGTCGGAATCGTCGGCGCCACCGTAACGCCTGGGGGAAGTGGCTGGGGCGCCAGCGCACACGTGCCCGCCCTGCAGGCGTTGCCGGATTTCGAGCTGAAGGCAGTGTGTACCGCGCACGCGGAGACCGCAAAGGCCTCGGCGGAGAAATTCGGCGCCGACCTCGCATTCCACGACATCAGACAGATGGCGGCGCATCCCGATGTCGACCTCGTAACAGTTGTCGTTCGTGTGCCCTGGCACAAGGAGCTGGTGATGGCTGCGATCGAAGCCGGGAAGCCAGTCTGCTGCGAATGGCCACTTGGCGCTCATTTGGCCGAGGCGAAGGAGATGGCGGACGCCGCGAAGGCTGCCGGGCTGCCGACCCTGGTCGGCCTTCAGGCACAAAGCGACCCGGCTGTCATGTACGCCCGCGATCTCGTTGCCAGTGGCGAGATCGGCGACATCGTCTCGGTCAACATGCGGGTGATTGTCGAATCGATCCCCGAGCGCGGCGACGGCCGCATCTGGCAGGGCATTCGGAAGAACGGCGCCAACCCGATGACCATTCCGGGCGGGCATGCGATCGATGCCATGTGCCATATCCTCGGCGAGTTCGCCGAGGTCAGTGCGCGGGTGACGACGCGGATCAAGATGTGGAGGCACGCGGTCACGGGCGCCGACTTCCCCGTCGACGCGCCGGACACCGTCTCGGTCGTCGGTGTGCTTCGGAACGGCGCCGAGGTCTCCTGGCAGGTGGCGAGTGTGCCCCATCACGCAAGTGGGATACGGATGGAAGTCTACGGCCGCAAAGGTACGCTCGTGTTGACCTCGAAATCGGTCAACATCGGCCCGAGCCAGCTTGAGCTTGGCATCGGAAAGGGCGGGATGAAGAAGATCGTCTTGCCCGCCAGCTATCGGCTCGCCCCGGCGGACATGCCCCAGAGCCCAGCGGTCAACGTGGCTCAGGCCTACGCCCGCTACGCCGCGGCAACGAGAGCGGGTGCGGCGCCCGCGCCCGACTTCGACCACGCCGTCGTTCGCCACGCCCTGATCGACGCGCTCGAGCGTTCGCATGCCGAGGGCAGGGTCATCAAGCTGGGTTAGCCAACGCCCCGGCGTGAGCATGATTTGTTTCCGAGCTCAGCTGTCTCCTCAAGCGGATGAGTGGGGCCTCGCGGATCTTCTTGATCTTACTCTAGCCGACCGCAAAGCTCAGCGATGCGTGTCTCGGGGCTACTGCGCCCCCTGCTTGATAGGGAGAATGCAATGCCGAGCCTGCAGGTCAACGGAACCGAGATCCATTACGCCGAAGCTGGCGTCGGCGGCCGGCCCCTCCTTATGGTGCACGGCACCCTGGGCGACCAACGGAGCTTCGCCGCACAGATGGGGCCCCTCGCGGCGGCGGGATTTCATGTGATGGCGCTGTCCATGCGCCACTGCTGGCCTGGTAGCTGGCCGTCTGCGGGCGGCGATTTCCGCATCGATACGCATGTCGCCGACGTCGCTGCTTTCATCGCCGCGCTGCGAACGGGGCCAGTGGCGCTTCTCGGTCATTCCCGCGGCGGTCATATCGCTGTGCGCGTCGCCGAACGGTATCCAGCACTGCTGCACGCTCTGATCCTGGCCGAGCCCGGCGGCGAGCTCGATGAGAGTCTCGGCGGCAAGCCCGGTGCGGCCGGCCAAGCCAGCGCCTTCACAGCAGCTGCCGATCTGGTCGCGGCGGGCGATGAGGAGGGCGGGCTGAAGGTTGTCGCCGAGCACACTGGCGGTCCCGGCGCATGGGACCGGCGACCGGAGGAGCGCAAGGCGATCAGCCGCGCCAATGCGCGTACCATGCTGGGTCAACGCAACGAGGAGCGCCGCCCGTATTCCCGTGCGACGGCTACGACTATTCGTATTCCGACCCTGTTCCTCTACGGCGCCAACACGCGTCCGAACTTTGTGGCAAATGTCGAGGCACTGTCAGGTGCGATCGCAGGGTCGAAAGTGGTGGTGATCCGCAACGCCACGCACGGCCTTCCTTACGAGAATCCGACCGACTTCAATGCAGCGGTCGTCGAATTCTTGCAGGCCCATTGAGCACAGCGAGTGCAGTGCGCCACTGCGTTTCCATGTGGCTTCAAGCGCTGGATCGTGGCGGTGCCCATCGAGTCGGTGGTGAAGGCCTTCGCTGAACTCGGGCCCTGCTGGCCGGCGATCAAGCGCAATGCTGGATGGCATCGAGGGAGGCGTTATGCCTTCCTCGGTCCTGGTGGAATCCTTTCACCCTTTCCGCGAGCGAATGGCCCGAGTGGCCGTATGGTCGACAGTGTGCCCGTTGGCGGTGAGGACGACACCATAATCGCGCTCGGCCGCGCCTGTGCTCAGCACGCCGTCGCGTACATCGCGGAGCACGGCTTCGGCTGGCCTCGCGAACGGATCGCCCCAGCCGCCACCACCGGGCGTGTCGGCGACGATGCGGGCCGGGGGCAGGCGCTTGACACCGTACTTCGGCGGCACGAACGGCTCCGCCCCGACTGGCTCGATGGTCTGCAGGCCGACCGCGCCATCGCGCCCCCCTTCGACCCCGTAGCCCGAAGGCGTATCGAGCCCCTCGGCGCGGAACGACCAAGTACACGGCACCAGCACATCGCACTCGTAACGCACGCCGCTGCCACCGCGTCTCGTACCCGGGCCGGCAGCGTCCTGGCGCAGCTCCCAGCGCCGGTAGCGCACGGGAAAGAGCTGCTCGTGGAATTCGAGGTTCGGCAGGTCTAGTCCGCCGAGAGAGATCAGGTGACCCATTTGCGGGAAGCCGTCGCGCTCGGCCGTGGCCCCGGGCGTACCCATGGCGTGCCACTGGTACATGACCCAGCTCGAGCCGTCCGGGTTCTGCGCAGTGACGTGTCCATGCGTCGTCTTGGCCCAGCCAGCACAGGCGCGCCCGGGCGCTGCCTTGGCCAGCGCCTTCCACACGGCGTGCACGATCTCGTGGGCGACGAACACGGTATTCATGGTCATCGGCGCCGGTGGCTTGGCGTTCACAATCGAGCCCTCCGGCGCAATGATCGTGACACAACGGTAGGTGCCCTCGTTGCGCGGGATGGATGTGTCGAAGAACGACGACAGGGCCATGAATGCGGCCGAGTAGGTATTCGCCAGCGAGGAATTCTTGAAGCCGCGGATCTGCGGGTCGCTGCCTGTGAAGTCGAGCGTCATGGCATCGCCCTTCACCGTCATGGTGACGCGCACGGCGACGTTGCGCTTCTGGAAGCAGTCGTTGTCGGTGATGTCCTCGCCCGTATAGACGCCATCGGGAAGCGTCGCCACCGCACGGCGCATCGAGGCATCGGCATGGTCGAGCACGCCGGCCAGATGCTCGAAATAGGACTCGAGCCCGAGCTCGTCGACCAGCGCCGTGACGCGCTGCATGCCGACCTCAGTCGAGCCGAGCATGGCGCGCAGGTCGCCGTCGAGCAGGTCGGCCGTGCGGGAGTTGATCAGCAGAAGCTTCCACAGGTCATCGCGCACCTCGCCGCGGTCAACGAGCTTCATGACGGGCAGCCGGATGCCCTCGTGCCATATCTCGGTTGCTTCGGGATTGTAGGTTCCCGCGAGACCGCCGCCGATATCGGACTGGTGGGCGCGGTTGCAGCAGAAGCCGGCGAGACGCTTCTTGCTGGCGGGCCCCACGAAGATCGGCCGCGCGATCACCCAGTCGGGCAGATGATTGCCGCCGGCGACATAAGGGTCCGACAGGATGAAGACGTCGCCCGAATTGATGCGGCCGGCGAAGTCACGCAATAGCGCGCGCACGGCAAAGCCACCGCCGCCGGTATGGATCGGGATGCCATCGGCATTCGCGATCAGCGTGCCTGCCGGATCTGTGACATAGCACGAGAAATCATGGCTTTGGCTGAAGATCGGACTGCGCGCAGTGCGCGTCATCACCCAGCCCATGTGCTTGGAGATCTGATCGAGCCGGTTCTGCATCAGAGCAAGAATGACCGGATCACGGACAGGACGTCGGCCAGAGTCACTGCCGGCGCCGTGCGATGTCGCGGCTTGCTTGGCGTCGTCGTCGATGGCGACCGCGATCATGAAGTTGCCGGTCGGGTCGACGGTGAGCCGGTCGCCAGGGCCGAGCAGCACTGTCGTGGTGCGCTCCTCGATCACGGCTGGGCCGACGACACATGCACCCGGACCGAGGCACGCCCCGTCCCACACCGCCGTCTCGATCCAGCCGGGGCCGTCGTGCCAGACGCGGCGCGTGGCGGCCGGTCCCGTCAGCTTCTCGGAACGACTCGACTCGACCGGCGGAGCCTTCGGTGTGCCCGTTGCAGCACGGGCGGCAACCCGGAGTGACGCGGCTTGGATGCCATCATCATTCTGCAAGTGTCCATAAAGCCTCTCGTATTCGATCTCGAAGGCGCGCCGCGCCGCACTCGCGTCGAATGGCCCATCCGAGAGCGGTACGCGCACCGACCACAACTGACCGCGGTAATGCAGGTCGATGGCGCGCTCGATCGCGAGCTGGTGTGCCGCGAAACCTTCTGCTCGCATGGCGGCCATCGCCTGCTCGGTGAGGCGGGCAAGCTCGGCATCGATCTGCGCAGGCTCGATCTGGCCGAGCTGCCCCTTGAGAAATCCCTGGAAGTCCTGGCGGACATCGGCATGCAGCATGCCGGTGGCACATAGCGCGCCGGCATCGCGCGGCACGTAGAGGCGATGGCAGCCGAGGCCGCGCGCAACGGCTGAGCCGTGCATCGGACCTGCGCCGCCAGCGGCCACCAGGGTGAAGCGGCGCGGGGCATGACCACGCTCGATCGAAATGTACTCGACGGCCTGCAAGAGATTCTGGTCGAGCACACGGATGATTCCGGCGGCGGCCTCCTCGACCGAGAGCCCGAGCGGTTTCGCCACCCGCGACTCGATGGCGGCTCGAGCTTTCTCCAGATCGAGCACGAGACCACTTGCGGCATAGGCGCCAGAGCGCAGACGCCCGAGAACAAGCTGCGCATCTGTCACGGTCGGGTCAGTGCCACCCAGGCCGTAGCAGGCGGGGCCGGGATTGGCGCCCGCACCCTTTGGCCCGACGAACAGCATGCCGGCGGCATCGACGCCTGCGATGGTGCCGCCGCCGGCACCGATGGTGTGGATGTCGATCGCTGGCGTCGAGACGTGATAGCCGGCGATCATCAGGTCGTCCTTCATGGCGACCTCGCCCTTCGACATCAGCAGCACGTCGCACGAGGTGCCGCCGATCTCCATGGAGATGAGGTTGCCGGCGTCCTCGGGTGGCGTGCCAGCGGCATCGATCATGGCGCCGTAGTAATTGAGCGCGCCAACGGCCGCGGCTGGCCCTGACAGCAGCAAATTGACAGGCCGCGGCGCCACCTGCTCGACCGAGATGGCGCCGCCGTTCGACTGGACGAGCAGCATCGGTTTGGTCAGCCCAAGCTCGCGCAGGCGGCCATCGAGCCTGCGCAGGTAGGTGACGATGCCCGGTGCCAGCGCGGCATTGACGACCGCCGTCGAGGTGCGCTCGTACTCGCCCATCATCGGGGTGAGCGCCGCCGAGGTCGTCACCCATGCGTCCTCGCGGCTGGCCCGGATGCGGGTGGCGGCCGCCCGCTCATGGCGGTCATCGAGAAAGCTATTGAAGAATGCGACAGCGATCGCCTCGACACCCTCACGATCGAACTCGGCCAGCGCCGCATCGACGTCGTCTGCGACGAATGGCGTGTACTCGCTGCCATCTTTGTCGATGCGACCGCGCACGCCGAAGCGAAGGTAGCGCGGCACCAGAACGGGCGCGTAGGGCTGGCGATGGTTCCACTGGTCCTCGCGCAAACCGCGCCGGATTTCCAGCGCATCCCGGAAGCCCTCGGTCGTCAAAAGTCCAACCTTGGCGCCCTTCCCCTCGAGCATGCGGTTCGTAGCCACCGTCGAGCCATGCACAAGGAGTGCGCATCGGCCCAGAACTTCACTCATGGGACGACCGAGGTCGCGGGCCAATCGCTCCAAACCGGCGATGACACCTCTGCTAGGGTCGGCAGGCACCGACGGCACCTTGACGACAACGCTCATGCCGGTGCTGTCGGTCAGCACGAGATCGGTGAAGGTACCGCCGACGTCGATGCCGATTCGCCACGGCGCCGTAAGCGGCGGAGCCTCCGTTGGGATCTTGTTCATCGTCGTCCTTCTCACCGCAGATCATGCCGGAGCTGCCGGCCGCACGGCCGCCGACGGCGAATTGTTGGCCGCTGTCGTGTGCTCCGGCAAGGGCCCTGCACGCGAGAGGCAGTGTTCGCCACGAGCGGCGGGTCTGGCCGATCGCCCGAGATCGCTCCCGTCGATGCCATTGGTTCGCCGACCGACGGCCGTTCCATCATGGTCGCGACTTGCTCGCGGCCGAAGGCTTGCGCCGCCCCGTCCTCGGGTGAGTTTCCGCGGCAAGGGCGTTGACCGCGGCCTCCAGGCCCTTGAGGTCGACGGCGGCGGGATCGAAGCTGCCGTAACGCTCGGTCAGCTCGTCGTGGCGAGCATGCTTCGGGTCGGCCAGGGCGTCGAGCATCTCGCGGTAGCCTTGCGGTCCTCCGATATCCTCGGGCGGGCAGCGACCGGTCGCCTCCAAGAGGAACGGCTGCGCCAGTCCCGGGACGTCGGGGAAGATGCGCTCGACCTTGATCGTGTGCTGCCAGTTGTCGCCGAAGTCGTAGATGTATCGGATAGTCTTGCTGCCGACGTCCTCGATCACGCTGAGCAGCGTGGCCTTGCCGGCGTCAAGCGGGCCATCGCCGAATTCATAATCGTCGCGCGGTCCCCAGCCCGTGCCGCCGGCTCGAAACTCCCAGAGGTGGCTGCTGCTCCACCCCATGGCAGCCTGAATGATCCCGTGCAGGCGCCCAAGCCGAACGCCGAAGCGCACGGTGAGGCGACGCATCACGACTGGCTCGACGCGATCCAGCGTGATCTTCAGGCGCACTATGCTCTTGGCTCCCATGGCGGCAGTTTACTTGCTGGTCTGCGTGCGCAACAGCCGCCGAGCCCGTCGCCGCTGTGCTTGTTGATAGGTTGAAGGTGCTCGACGGTCTGGGACATCGCGTCGTCATGATGGGCAAGGCCCTGCTGCATCCTGCCATCAGTCGGCGGTCCTCGTCACCTGGTCCGGCATATCCGCACCTCACAATGCTGCGGCATCGGATCGCTCACGGATCAACGGACAACTCGTATGCGACTGGAACCGGACATATCGTGTGCTGGCGACACGACAGGCGTTTGCAGGTTGCGGAGCGGGCTCGGCGGCGCCTAACCTCGGCGCCAGATGGACAGGCAACGAGCGGAGGCCACCATGCGTGTCGGCGTGTTCTACTTTCCGACCGACTACGGCATCGAGATCGGCGAGCTGGCGCAGGCGCTCGAGGAGCGCGGCTACGACAGCCTGTTCGTCTGCGAGCACACTCACATTCCGACCTCGCGGCGCACGCCTTTCCCCGGTGGCGGCGAGCTGCCGAAACGCTATGCCCACACCCACGATCCCTTCGTGGCGCTGGGCTTTGCGGCCGCCGTCACCAAGCGCCTGAAGCTCGGGACCGGCATCTGCCTCGTCACCCAGCGCGACCCGATCGTGACCGCGAAGTGCGTGGCGAGCCTCGACCAGCTCTCCGGGGGCCGCTTCCTGTTCGGCGTCGGCGGCGGCTGGAACGTCGACGAGATGGAAAACCACGGCGCACGCTACGACACGCGATTCCGGCTCCTGCGCGAGCGCATCCTTGCCATGAAGGAGATCTGGACCAGCGACGCGGCGGAGTTTCACGGCGAGCTCGTCGACTTCGATCCGATCTGGTCGTGGCCGAAGCCGTCGCAGCGGCCGCATCCGCCGGTGCTTCTGGGTGGCGAGACGGACCACACGCTACGCCGTGTCGTCGAGTTCTGCGAAGGCTGGTTCCCCCGTGCCACCGCCAATTTCGATCCGAAGGCACAGCGGGCTCGGCTGCATGCAGCCGCCGCGGCGGCCGGCCGCGATCCCTCGACGCTGCAGATGACGGTCTTCCGCGCACCCGCAGACGCCGAGCGCCTCAAGGGCTACCGCGACGCTGGCATCGAGCGGGCGCTGCTCGAGGTGCCGGACCTGACCCGCGACGAGATCCTGAAGCTACTCGACAAGAATGCACCGCTGGCAAGGTGAGCCGTCTGCGGGTCTCGGGGGCCGGTGGTGGCTGCGCTCTCGCGCCGCCCCCGACTACTACTCCGCCGCCTCCGCGGCCTCCTTGATCAGCGTCTCGCCAGGCTTCACGCGCGTGAACGCCACCGGCTCGTCTGTGACGGCGAGCGTGCCCTCGGCCTGGCGGACAACAGTGTAGCGCGATGTAGCGAGGTCGCCCGGCTCCTTGAAGTCCTCCCGGAAGTGTGCGCCGCGGCTGTTCTCGCGCTTGAGCGCAGCATGAGCGACGACCTTCGACATGACGATCTGGCTTCGCAGGTTGAGCCAGTCGTGCCACGACAGGTTGAATGGCCGCTCGCGGTCCGGCACGCCGGCCTGGGCCAGCTCCGCCGCGAGGCTATCGAGGCGTGCCAGGGCGCGCTCCATCCCGGCCTTCTCGCGGATGATCCCGACGTCGTCCCACATAAGCGACAGCAGCGCGTCACGGATCCGGTTGACGCCGCCGGGGGCTGCGGCCCGTGCCCGGAAGGGCGCCGTCGCGGCCTCCACGGCGGCCAACGCCACGTCGAAATCGGGCTCGCGAAAGCCGAGGCCAAGCTTGATGTCGGCCGCCATCGTCTCACCGGAGATGCCGCCGAACACTGTCGAGTTGGCAACGCCGTTGCCGCCGAGCCGGTTGGCGCCGTGCACGCCGCCCGCATCCTCGCCCGCGCAATAGAGTCCCGTCACCTCCGTGGCCGTGTCGACCTTCACCACCACGCCGCCCATCAGGTAGTGCGCCGTAGGCACCACCTCGACGAGGCCGCCGGCGAGATCGAAGCCGCAGTCGGCGCAGCGCTCGACCATGCCCTTGAACTGCTTCCGGACCTTGTCGGGCCCGAGGTGGCCCATCGCGATGTAGAGTCCACCGTTTGGCGTCGTGCGACCGGCCTGCATCTCGCGGTACATGGACTGCGAGACGAGATCGCGCGTCGCCCGCTCGCCGCGCGGATCGTAGTTGAACATGAAGCGCTGCTGCGCTCCGTCGAGCAGGTAGCCGCCCGCACCGCGCAGGCCCTCCTCGATGATCGTGCCGGTCATGCGGGTGTCGGGGCCGGCGAGCACGCCGGTCGGATGGAACTGGACCATCTCCATGTCGCGCAGCGCCAGCCCGTAGTCGAGCGCCATGGCGAGGCCGTCCATGGCCTTGTCGCCGGACGGTGTGTGGTACTTGTACATCGTCGGTCCGCCGCCGGTGGCGAGCAGCACGGCCTTGGCCTTGACCAGCTTGAATGCGCCCGTGCGCACGTCGATGAAGAGCACGCCAGCGAGAGCCGGCAGGGCGCCCGGCGCAGGCCTCGCACCCTTCTCCGGGACGAGCGCGATCGCACGGTGCTCCTCGAGCCGCCGGATCGACGGCCGCGCCCACACCTGCTCCATCAGCCGGTTGATGATCTCGATGCCCGTGAGGTCGCCCTTGTGCACGGTGCGGTCGAACGTTTGACCCGCGAACGCCTTGCCGTGCAGCGAGCCGTCGCGGTTGCGATCGAAGAAGCAGCCGATCTCGTTCTCGAGCTCGCGCACCCGCTCGATGGCCTTCACGACCAACGTCCAGGCGAGATCCTGGTTCGGCAGCCACTTGCCGCCGTCGATGGTGTCCATGAAGTGGCGCTCGATCGAATCGCCCTTTATCAGCGCGACATTGTAGCCGCCCTGCACCATCCGCGTGCACCCGGACTTGCCGAGCAGCCCCTTCGAGGCGACGGTGATGTCAAGGTTGCGGTTGGCCTGGTGCGCGTGCAGGGCGGCGAAAAGGCCGGCTCCGCCGGAGCCGAGGATCAGGATGTCGGTCTCTTGGCGCTCGATCATGGACGTCTCCGGCTCGGCTGTCGGGCCCCGTTCGCATGGCTGATGCGGCGCGAGCGCCGCCGCCTGATGCTGCGACCTGAAAGGTGTAGCCGGTGCCCTTGCTCGCGCAAGCCTTTCCATGGCCCGGACCGTACGGCGTGCGTGTCGGGCCGGTCGCGCCACCTTCTTATCGACGTCGCCGCCGGGGGCGCTATAACGGCGGGCCGAAAGAGGACGGCGGAGGCGACGACAATGGCAGGAAACGAGACGACAGGCGGCAAAACGGCGAGTCCGGACCCGCAAGTGAAGGCGCGCATCCTGGCCGAGGCGCTGCCGCACCTGGTCCGCTACGACAACGAGACCGTCGTCATCAAGTACGGTGGCCATGCCATGGTCGACGACGCTCTCGCGGAGGCTTTCGCCAAGGACATCGCCTACCTGAAGCTGTCGGGCGTGAACCCCGTCGTGGTGCACGGTGGCGGCCCGCAGATCGGCGCCATGCTGAAGCGACTCGACATCAAGTCGGACTTCGTCCACGGCCTGCGCGTGACCGACAAGTCCACCGTCGAGGTGGTCGAGATGGTCCTTGCCGGCGCCATCAACAAGAGCATCGTCTCGGCCATCAACGGCCAGGGCGGCAAGGCGGTCGGCATCTCGGGCAAGGATGCCAATCTCATGATCGCGAGGAAGATCACGGAGATGCCGGACCCGGTGACCAACGTCGTCGCGCCGGTGGATCTCGGCTACGTCGGCGACCCGGTGAAGATCAACACCGAGATCATCGACGTCATCTCGCGATCCGACCTCATCCCGGTCGTGGCGCCGGTCGCAGTGTCGGCCGAGGGTGAGACGCTCAACGTCAATGCGGACACCTTCGCGTCATCGCTGGCCGCCGCGCTCAAGGCCAAGCGCCTGCTGCTGCTGACCGACGTCGCCGGCGTGCTCGACAAGGACAAGAAGCTGATCGAGGACCTCACCGTCGAGGAGGCCCGCGCGCTGATGCGCAACGGCACCATCACGGGCGGCATGATCCCGAAGGTCGAGGGGTGCATCGAGGTCGTGGAGGCCGGCGTCGACGCCGTCGTGATCATCGACGGGCGGGTACCGCACTGCGTGCTCCTCGAGCTGTTCACGGAGCACGGCGTCGGCACCATCGTGCGGCGCAGCAGGTAGGGGCCGCGGGAGGTTCAACCGGTATCGATAAGGGGCTCTGCCCGCGGTCGCCGAGTTGCGCAGCGGAGTTGAAGCAAGCAGCGCAAGTCTCGAGCGGCTCGAGATTCTTGCGGGCTCTCGCCTCAGTGCCGGGTTGCTGGTGACGTGGCCGGTGAAGGCCAGGGGCGTTGCACTGCCTCAAAACGACCGCTCCCTCCCCCGTTGCCGGGAGAGGGAGCACCGCTGCGTCGCGTCTGTCGTCTGGTCGATGGCTCAGGCCGCCGTGAAGCAGGGCAGCTTGCCGCCGTTGTCCATCGGCTTGAATACGACCTTCACCTTCTGGCCGACCTTCACGCTGGCCGGGTCGACGTCGACGATATTGGTCATCATCGAGACGCCCTCGTCGAGGGTCACGTAGGCGATCACGTAGGCGGGCTTCGCCGCGTGCATGATCGAATAGGTGTAGACCTGCCCCGTGCCCTTGGACTGCCGCCACTCCAGATTGGTCGAGAAGCAGTGGGGGCAGATCCCGCGAGGATAATGGTGCGGCTTGCCGCAGTCCTTGCAGAACTTCACCATCAGCTTGCCGTCCTTGGCCGCGTCCCAATAGGGCTCGGTGCCGGGCGTCGTGCCGACCGCCTGATAGACTTTGTCGCTCATTGGAACGTTCTCACTCCCGCTCGAGGATGACCGTGGATCCGACGTGGCGCGTGCCGAGCGAGCCGCCCGTGCCATGCGCGAGCACGATCGAGTGATCCTTGACCTGTACCTTCGGATGGGCTTCGCCGCGGGCCTGACTCACGGCCTCGATGACCTTCGTCATGCCGCCGCGGTTGCCCGGATGGTTGGAGCAGAGCCCGCCGCCGTCGGTGTTGAAGGGCAGCTTGCCGACGCCCGAGATCAGGTTGCCGTCGGAGACGAACTTGCCGCCCTGGCCTTTCTCGCAGAAGCCGAGGTCCTCGATCTGCATGACGACCGTGATCGTGAAGCTGTCGTAGATCGAGGCGTACTTGATGTCGGACGGCTTGACCCCCGCCATCTCGAAAGCGGCCTTGCCTGACTCGCGCCCTGCCGAGTAGGTGAGGTCGAGGTCCACGCCGCCCCACTGGGCCTTGTTGGCCTCACCGACGCCGATGACCTTGACCAGCGGCCGCTTCAGGCTCTTGGCGATCTCGGGCTTGGCGATGACGAGGGCGCCGCCGCCGTCCGAGATCACGCAGCAATCGAGGCGGTGCAGCGGATCGGCGACCATCGGCGAGTTGACCACGTCCTCGACCGTCACGACCTTCGGCAACATGGCGTGCGGATTGTGCTGGGCGTGGTGCGAGGCCGCGACCTTCACCCAGGCGAGCTGCTCGGACGTCGTGCCGAACTGGTGCATGTGCCGGCGCGCAGCCATGGCGTACATGTTGGCCGTGGCCGGGCCATAGGGGAACTCGAACTGCAGGTCGGCCTGCTGCGGGTTGCCCATGCGGGGCGCCGTGCCGGTCTGCACGCCCTCGGACCGTGGCCGGCCGGCGAGCGTCACCAGGGCGACGTTGCAGCGGCCGGTCGCAATGGCCTGCAGCGCGTGGCCGACGTGCAGGTTGTACGACGAGCCGCCGCTGTCGGTGCTGTCGTAATGCCTGAGCCGGAGGCCCATGTACTCGGCCATCGACATGCCGCCGAGGCCGGGCGTGTCGCCCGCGGCGCAGAAATAGCCGTCAACGTCGCGGACCGACAGCCCCGCGTCATCGAGGGCGCCCTTGGCGCACTCCGCGTGAAGCTGCATGAGGGAGATGTCGGGCGCCTTGCGCGTGGGATGCTCCCAGGCCCCGACGACGTAGGCCTTGCCTTTGAGTGACATGTATCCTCCGAACCTCCCTCGAGCGTGTTCGATGCGTCCTTGTGCAAGCCCGGCGGCAGCGTGCCGGAGCGAGCGCGTCAAGGTCGCGCGAAGCGGCGCGAGGTGTCAATCATGCCCCGACAGCCTGCGGCCGGGGCGGTCCCGGCAAGGCGCGCCGGCGGCCAACCCATGCCTGCCATGACCGACGACGCCTTTACGGTCTGTTTACCAAATACCCGGCATGCCAGTGCGACCAATCGAATGAAGGACGCCGATGTCCACGCTCGCTGCAGCCACCCCCCTCGCTGCTCCCGACCTCGCCTCGCTGGTCGGCGACTGGCTCGAGCGGCTGGCGACCGAGCGCGCGGTTGCAGAGGCGACCATCGTCGCCTACCGGCGCGACATGTCGCAGTTCCTCGGCTGGCTCTCCGGATCGCTCGGCCGGCCTGCGACGCTCGCCGACGTCGGCAACCTCGACATGCGGGCATTCCGCAGCTTCATGGCCTTCCGCCGGCGCGACGGGATCGAAGGGCGGTCGCTGGCTCGGACGATGTCCGCGCTAAGGGGCTTCTACCGCTACCTCGAGACCGACGAGGTGGTGGCGTCGCGCGCCATCTTCGCCGTCGCCATGCCGAAGGTGCCGCGCGGGGTGCCCAAGCCGCTGACGCGCGAGAAGGCGGCCGACCTCGTCGCCGACAGCATGGAGGCCCAGCTGGACTGGGTGGCGGCACGTGACATGGCGGTGCTGCTCCTGCTCTACGGCTCGGGTCTGCGGATCTCGGAAGCGCTCGGGCTCAGAGTGAAGGATGCGCCTACGGCCATGCGCGACGTGCTCAGGATCGCGGGCAAGGGCGGCAAGCAACGGCTGGTGCCGGCGCTGCCTGTCGCGATCGAGGCGGTGGATCGCTACCGGCGGCTCTGTCCTTATCCTTTGCCGCCGGACGGGCCGCTGTTCCTGGGGGCCAAGGGTGGTGCTCTGTCGCCTCGCCTCATACAACTCGCGATCGCGCGGGCCCGGGACGCGCTGGACCTGCCCGATACGGCGACACCGCATGCGCTGCGGCACTCGTTCGCCACGCATCTGCTGGCGGCCGGTGCGGATCTGCGCCAGATCCAGGAGCTGCTAGGGCATGCCAGTCTTTCCACGACGCAGATCTACACCGCAGTCGATCGCGAGCGGCTGCTCGCTGTCTACGAGGCGGCCCACCCGAGAGGGCGCGGCGCGGGATCGTGAAGGTCCAATCAGCCCTCAGGGAGCGCTCGACCCGACCGCGACGCGCGAGCAACGGGCACGGAGAGCACCGATGGGTAGCGGACGAGTTGGCCTTGGTCTCGGGAGATTCGCCGCGGCGGCCACAATGCTACTCGCCTTGCAGGCCCCGCTCGTCGCACAAGCCCAGGCACCCGCGGCGCCGCAATGTCGCGGAAACGATCTTCTGCCCGAGGTGGCTGCCATCGGGGAGGCCGGTGCCCGCATCGATGAAGCTGCCAGAGCCATTGCCAATGGCGAGGCGATGCTGTGGCGGGTGGCGCGGCCGGGCGGGCCGGCCAGTCATCTGCTCGGCACCTTGCACCTCAGCGACGAGCGCGTGACGCGATTGCCCCCGACTGTCTCTCGTGCGCTCGAAGGATCGCGCCGCCTGGTGCTCGAGGTCGCCGATCTGTCACCCCAAGCCCTTGGCACGGCCCTCGCACGGCTGCGCGAGAAAGCGATGTTCGTCGATGGTCGCTCGATCAGCACCATGCTGACGCCGGCCGAGCTCGCCGCGGCCGGCGACGCGGTCGCCAAGGTCGGCGTCCCGCCGGAGCTGCTGGCGGTGGCCCGGCCATGGCTCGTCACGATGATGATGGCGCTCACGGAGTGCGAGCGGACCCGCGTCGCGGCCGGCCAGCTCCCGCTTGATCTGTCGCTGGCGAGCAAGGCCAGGGATCGCGGCATGCCGGTCGCCGGGCTCGAGACCATCGAGGATCAGCTGTCGGCGATGGCGGCCGTGCCGGAGGCGGACCAGCTGACGATGCTGAGAGCAACGCTGAAGCTGGCCGATCGGGTGAGGACCTGGCCGAGACCATGCTGCGCCGGTATCTGGCGCGGGAGATCGCCAAGGTCTGGCCTCTGCAGATGGAGATGTGGCGGCAGGCCGGGTTCGATACGGCGGCATTCGCCTCGTTCCGGCGCGAGCTGCTGACGGTGCGGAATGCGAGGATGCGTGATGCGGCACTGCCGGTGCTTGCCGAAGGCGGGGCGTTCATCGCCGTGGGCGCGCTGCATCTCGTCGGCGAGGACGGCCTGGTCGCCCTGCTGCGCGCGGCGGGCTTCGAGGTGACCCCGGCCGAGTGAGCCGGGTCCGCACCACCAGCTGCGTGGGCCGGCAACGATCGCGGTGGCCGCGTAAACGGTCTTGTTACCTCGTAGCCATTGCATCCGGCCCGGCGCCGCGCGAAGCTGCGGCGAGCTGGCAGCAGGGGTGCACGCCGGGCGCAGGGCGAGGTCATGACGAGAACCGCACTCATCGTTGGCACGGGCAACGGCATCAGTGCCTCGTTGGCTGAGACGCTGCATCGGGAAGGCTATCGCCTGATGCTCGCGTCGCGCCATCCGGACCGCTTTGCGGATCTCGCGCGCCGGACCGGCGCCCATGCCGTTGCTGCCGATGCGGCGAAGGCAGATGACGTCGCTCGCCTGTTCAGCGAGGTCGACCGCGTGCTCGGGCAACTCGACGTCGCCGTCTACAACGCCAGCTACCGCACGCGTGGACCGCTGGTGGAGCTGATGCCCGCCGAGGTGCTGCGCACGCTCGAGGTCGGCGCGTTCGGCGGCTTCCTGGTCGGGCAGGCAGCGACACGGCGGATGCTGCCGCGTGGTCAGGGCACCATCCTGTTCACCGGGGCTTCGGCAAGCGTGAAAGGCTATCCGCAGTCGGCGCCGTTCGCGATGGCCAAGTTCGCGCTGCGCGGGCTTGCGCAATCCATGGCGCGCGAGTTGCAGCCGAAGGGTATCCACGTCGCCCATTTCAACATCGACGGGGGCGTACGCAATGCCGAGCGAGGGCGACTGGAGGGTGCGGCGGAGGCCCCCGACAGTCTGCTCGATCCCGACGCCATCGCCGAGACATATCTCGCGACTATCCGCCAGCCGCGGTCGGCCTGGAGCACGGAGGTGGAGCTGAGGCCCTGGGTCGAGCGGTTCTAGGAGGGGGAGGGGGGCGTGAAGGACGATATTCCGTTGCTGGGGCGGGGCTTCTATTGGCAGGACATGAAGGTCGGCGACCGCTATCGGACGTTCGGCCGGACGATCACCGAGCCGGATCTGGTGAATTTCATCTCGTGCACCGGCATGCTCGAGGTGCTGTTTACGAACGAGGTCTACCGGCAGACGGAAAGCGCGATCAAGGGACGCCTCGTGCCGGGAGCCCTGGTGTTCTCGATGGCAGAGGGGCTGGTCATCGGTGCGACCATCCAGGGCACCGGCATGGCGTTTCTCGGGATGGAGCTGGAGATCAAGGGGCCGACGCTGGCGGGCGACACCATTCACGTCGTGGTGGAGGTCACCGAGCAGCGCGCCGCATCCACCGGCAATCGCGGGCTGGTGAGAACAAAAAACAGTGTCATCAAGCAGGACGGCAGCATCGTAATGATATACTCACCCTTGCGGATGATGAAAGGACACCCGATCTCCTGATCGAGAGCCGGGTGGCGCATTGCGACAACGGGCGCCGGTGACAACGCAGGCTGGCCTTTACGAACGTTGGCGGATCGAATGGCGCTGATAAGGGTGTTGCGTCATAGTGGATTGGGGTAGCGATTCCGCGCGCCGCAGAGTGGGTGTCGCGGTAGGAGCACGAGTCATGCGGCGGTCTATGACGTCCTACATTCGTTCGTTCACCAGCGGTCTTTTGCTGGCCGCCCTCCCGGTTGGTGCCTTCCTGGGAGTTGATTACCTCCTTGCGCCACCTTCCCCCGGTGCCGTGACGAGCGACAGCGCCGGCTCTGTCGCCTCTGGTATCGGGACGTTCGCCACCAAACTCGAGCCGCGCGTGCAGGCGGTCGAGACGTCGGTGCCGGAAGCTGCATCCGCTGCCCCCGCTGAGGTCCGCCGTCCAATCCTGGCCGTGGCTGCCGGTGCCAACGGCTCCGGCCAGGGCTCGCTGGTGGTCTCGATCCAGCAGGAGCTGCAGCGGGTCGGCTGCTATTCTGGTGCAGTCGACGGGACTTGGAGCGAGAAGACGCGTGCATCGATGCAGGCATTCAATTCGAGCGTGCGGGTCAGCTTGCCGACGACCCATCCGGACTACATCCTGCTGACACTGCTGCAGGGACACAGCTCGAAGGCCTGCACGCGAAGCTGCGATAGTGGCAGCTGCGTCGACCGCAGCATCGAGGCGCGCGCCGTGGCGCCGGGTGATTCCGCGTCGACGACGGCCAGAAGCGCGACCGCCGCCATCGCAGCCAAGGCATGGTCCACGACGACCGTGGCGGCGGCGCCGATCGTGGTGTTGCCGAGTGATCGCTCCGCTGTCCGAGCCATCGAGGTGTCACCTGCCGCGTCGCCGGCTGCGACCGCTGCGTGGGCCGCACCGTCGCCGGTCGACGGGTCGAGCCCTGCGCCACTGCCCGGGCGCATGGCGGTTGGCGCACCGCCGTCTCAAGACGGTGTCACAGGTCTTGCAGCCGCTCCTATAGTGCGGGATGCACGCCCGGCCCCGCCACCACGCGCACGTGCGGCGTCGGGCTCCGGCTCGTCAGGGCCTCGCTTGCACAGAACCTTCACTGATTTGACCAGGAGCGCGCCTTAGGCTCCTTTCGCGGATAGGCTGGAGACACGCTTCAAGGGTTTAGCGGCTGTGATCCGAAGAGCTGTTCACGGCTTGAGTGACTCCGGTGGCCGGTAGGCGGCATCGGTAAGGATCGTTGCCCGGTTTCAAAAAGTGGGACGCAGAGCTCGCTGCCGGCCGGTCAACCAGCCCTTCTGTCGCCAGGATCAGTCCAAGGCGAATTTGTGCTTGTAGTCCTCGGCGAGAGACGCGTTCTGCGAGGCCTTTCTCAGCACACAATTGCCGACAACGAGCGTCTCCATCTCCGTTCCCATGAAGCAGCGGAAGGCATCCTCCGGACTG
Organism: Hyphomicrobiaceae bacterium; assembly: GCA_033764055.1. GTDB lineage: Bacteria > Pseudomonadota > Alphaproteobacteria > Rhizobiales > Hyphomicrobiaceae. Next base: position 5,666 of record JANRJI010000081.1, on the reverse strand, counting down.
CCGACGATTGGCTCGCCGCGAACGTTGAAGCTGGTGTTGACGAGGACCGGGCAGCCCGTGCGCGCGCGGAAGGCGTCGATCAGCGCGTGATAGCGGGGATTCGTCTCGCGATGCACGGTCTGGATCCGGGCGGAGTAGTCGACGTGCGTGACGGCCGGAATGGTGGACCGTGGCACGTTCAGCTTGTCGATGCCGAACATCTCCTGCTCGGAGGCGGTCATAGCGCGGCGCCGATCAGTCGCGATGTCGGCGACCATCAGCATGTAGGGCGACGCCTGGTCGATCTCGAACCAGTCCGCGACATGCTCTGCCATCACCGAAGGGGCGAAGGGGCGGAAGCTCTCCCGATACTTGATCTTGAGGTTGAGGGTGCGCTGCATCTCGGGATTGCGCGGATCGCCCAGAATCGAGCGGGCGCCGAGGGCGCGGGGGCCGAACTCCATGCGTCCCTGGAACCAGCCGACCGCGTCGCCACGCTCGAGGGCGTCGACCGACTGTTGCAGCATGCCGGTATCGTCGTGGACCGAGAAGCGGGCGCCGGACGCGGTCAGCCGCGCCTCGATCTCGGGTTGTGTGAATGCCGGGCCCAGGTAGCCGCCTGCCATGGCGTCGAGGTCGGGCGCCACCACACGCGGCCGGCCAGCGTGGAGGTGATAGGCTGCATAGGCTGCGCCGAGGGCGCCACCGGCGTCGCCGGCGGCCGGCTGAACCCACACGCGCTCGAATGCACCGTCGCGCAGCACCTTGCCGTTGGCGACGCAATTCAGGGCTACGCCCCCGGCGAGGCAGAGGTTCGGAATGCGATAGGCCTTGGCCAGGTCGCAGGTGATTCGTAGCATCACCTCCTCCGTGACGGCCTGGATGGAGGCGGCGAGGTCCATGTCACGCTGTGTGAGGGGGGCTTCCGGCGGGCGTGGCGGCGCTCCGAACAGGTCATGGAACTTGCGCGACGTCATGGTGAGACCGGCGGCGTAGTCGAAGTAGCTCTGGTCGAGCCAGAAGCTGCCGTCGGGCTTGAGATTGATCAGCTTGTCGAGGATCAGGTCCTTGAAGCGCGGCTCGCCGTAGGGCGCGAGGCCCATCACTTTGTACTCGCCGGAGTTCACCTTGAAGCCGGTGTAGTAGGTGAAGGCGGAATAGAGCAGGCCGAGGGAGTGCGGCCAGCGAATCTCACGCACGGTCTCGAGACGGTTGCCACGCCCGATGGCGACGGACGTCGTGGCCCATTCCCCGACACCATCCATGGTGAGCACCACGGCCTCCTCGAACGGCGAGGGGAAGAAGGCCGAGGCGGCATGGCTCTGATGGTGCTCGGCGAAGAGGAGCTTGCGCTCGACGTCGCCGGCCGTCGAGAACGGCTTCAGGGACTTGGTCAGCCCCGTCTTCTGGAACAGCTTGTCCTTCAGCCAGACGGGCATTGCCTTGCGGAATTGCTTGAAGCCGTAGGGGGCGCTCGCGAGGTAGGTCTCGAGCAGGCGCTCGAACTTCAGCAGTGGCTTCTCGAAGAACACGACATGATCGACATCGTCGAGGCCGATGCCGCCTTCGCCGAGACAGTAGCGGATCGCGTGCTCGGGAAAGCGGGCATCGTGCTTGCGGCGGGTGAAGCGCTCTTCCTGGGCCGCCGCAATCGGGCGGCCGTCGACGAGCAGGGCGGCGGCGCTGTCGTGATAGTAGGCGGAGATGCCGAGGATGCGCATGACGTCACTCGTCGCTGGTTCAGTTGGAGGCAGGGCGGTGCCCTGCCCTGTTCTCGGCTCTCTGTATTAGAAGACCGTGTAGATGAAGGGTGCGATCGCGGAGCCTTGCGCCAGGACCAGCAGGCCGCCGACCAGGACCAGGGTGGCGATGACGGGGGCGAGCCACCACTTGCGGCGGGCCGACATGTAGAGGGCGAGCTCTTTCAGGAGGGACAGCATCGGAAATCCTTCGATGGCGGGGAGAGAGAAGGCGGGGCGTTCAGAACTGGCGGGTCATGTCGGCGGGGCCGAACTTGATCTCCGGAACAATCCAGTAGGTCTTGTCGGAGAGGTCTGGGCGCCGGCGGAGCGGATCGCTGCGCAGCTGCATGGCGATTCCGAATGGCACGATCGCGATGGCGAACATCGCCAGCATGACGACGGGGCTGACGATGCGGCCCATCAACTGGCCGAGAGCCATCCAGGCGACGTTCAGCGGGCGCAGGACATGGGGCACGCCAAGGCTCAGCCCGCCGAGCACGACCGCGACAGCAAGTCCGGTAGCCGCGACGGCCGGCATGCTCTGCCACCAGATCACGGCTGCAACGGCCCCTGCCGTGGCCAGGACGAGCCCGGTCGAGCGATCGGACGGAAGCGCTACGGCGGAGTCCTCGAGAGACTCGTGAAAATCGGCTTTCATTACCTGTCACTCCGTTTGCGGCCCCGCCGGCGTTGACCGGCAACCAGACCCCGGGCTATACGAGCTTGCGAAACGCCGCCCTGGGGACCACTCCCACGGGCGGTGCATGTGTTTGAGCGGACGGTCCCATCGGCGCGCGTGCGTCGGAGCGGGTTCCGCCTCGGCATCCACGGAAAGCAAGCTTCGTACCAGCAAGGGAGCCAGAAATGGCGAATACCAAGTCGGCCAAGCGGGCGGCGCGCGTCGCCGAGCGCCGCACTGAGGTCAACAAGAGCCGCCGATCGCAGATGAGGACGTTGGTGCGCAACGTCGAGCAGGCGCTGGCCGAGGGTAACCACGATGCGGCGGCGGTTGCGTTGAAGGCCGCTGAGCCGGCGCTGGTGCGCTCGGCCCAGAAGGGCATCGTCCACAAGCGCGCGGCCTCGCGGAAAGTCTCGCGCCTGGCAAAGCGCGTGAAGGCGCTCTCGAACCCCTCTGGCCAAGCGTCGGCCTGAGCCACCGCTGGGGTTTTCGTTCGTGATCTGGACTCCACTGTAGGGCCTGACACGAATTGTCGTTCCAGCCTGGCAAGTCGTTTCAAGAAAAAGAGAAAGAAGGCGACTCAACGGCGTGCGGGATGGCTCGGGCCTGGATCGGGATCCGAGCTTGCAAGGCAAAACAGCATTCAAGGGTGCCCTAACCGGCACCCTTTTTCGTGTCAGGGGAGCGAGCCGATTCCGTGTGGTTCTCCAGGGTCTTTCCCCACACCATTCGAGTCATTCACACCATCCGTCACCAGCGACGGCCTGTCGCATGGCGAATTGCCGACGATGGCCAGGCCGGATTGCTTCGCTTGGCAGTCGGTTAACTTTCCCTTAATGTCTTTCTCGTGGTCGACGGCGCGTGCGGCGCCGGGGCAGGGGCACGGGAAACGCGATCGAGCGGCAACCGGTCCGGCAAGCGATCACACTGTGCCGAGTTGGTACGGGCCCCTCGCCCGGAGTGTCCTGCGTTTGTAGTCGACCGCGTTGCGTTCATCCCCAGGCGCGTATTGCCGGGGAAGTTATGCACAAGCGCGTGCCGCCGAGTGCCGTCCATCGTGATGGGGCGGGCGGCGACAGCAGGAGACAGCCTGAGTGAGCGCGATCCCGTCGAGTAGTCCCGAGAATGTATCTGTTCGATCCGTCTGGCAACGCCTGACGGAGAATGCCGACGCTGTTCTGATCGATGTGCGGACTCGAGCAGAATGGTCCTATGTCGGACTGCCGGATCTGTCGGCGATTGGCAAGCAAGCGCTGCTGGTCGAATGGCAGAGTTTTCCCGACGGCAGGCCGAACGAGAGTTTCGTCGACGAGTTGGCCGGGCAATTGAGCCAGCTCGGCACCAGCACGGAGACGGAGCTCTACTTCATCTGTCGCTCCGGTGTGCGCAGCTTGGCGGCGGCGCAAGCCATGCAGAGGGCAGGCTATACGCGGTGCTTCAATGTCGCCGAGGGGTTTGAGGGGCCTCTCGACGACCGACGGCACCGCGGCAGCCGGAGCGGCTGGAAAGCCGATGGACTGCCGTGGGTCCAAGGCTGAGCGTCTCGAGGAAAGGGGGTTCTGCGTATCCGGAGACAGTTCGAGCAGGTCGCGAGACCTGCGGGTGAACGGTTCTTGCGAGGGCAAAGAGCCGCTTCAAAAGTAATGCGGGGACTAAGACAATGACAGACGAGAACGATTACGAGCCGCGCCCGGCCGGGTGCGGAGCGGGGAACGATCTATTCGGCGTCATCGAAAACCGTCGGCAGATTGTCGATGGGCAGGAGCGGAATACCTTTCGCCGCGAGAGGCAGGTCGGTTTCGTTCCGCCTTCGAGCGCTGTGATTGCGGGCAACGACGACATTGGCATCGGTGCGGAGGCAGTGGAGGGCGACAATAGTGCGTCAGCCGTCGCCTCGCGGGGGCAGAAGGTCAAGACGGCGCTACGCGCCCGACTGGGCGACGACGTTTATTCGAGCTGGTTCGGCGCTCTCGAGATGCAAAGCTTCGACGGCTCGGTGCTCAAGGTGAGCGTGCCGGTCAAATTCCTGAAGAGCTGGATCCAGACCCACTACTCGGACGCGCTTCTGGCGTGTGCCGGCCTTGAGTTCAACGGCGTCGAGCGCGTCGAGGTGGTGGTGCGCGAGCCGGCCGGACGGCAGGCCAAGGCGCCGGAGACGGGACGCGCGCGGAGCGACCGCCCGAGCGATCCCCCCCGCAGTGCTGTCGAGGGCACACCGGCCTCGCTCGGCATGCCGAGCGCCGCGGCGGGTCCACGCTCCCAGGTCAACGGCTTCGAGGGCTCGCCCCTCGATCCGCGCTATACGTTCGAGAGCTTCGTGGTCGGGCCGGCCAACCGAATGGCGCAGGCGGGTGCCATCCAGGTCGCCGAGACGATCTTCTCCGAGCAGCGTGGGTTCAACCCGCTCTTCATCCATTCGAGCGTAGGGCACGGCAAGTCGCATCTCCTGCAGGCGATCGCGTGGGAGGTGAGGCGCCGGACGCCGCATGCGAAGGTGCTCTACCTGACGGCCGAGCGGTTTCGCTTCACGTTCGTCGAGGCGCTCAAGGCCCAGGATGCAATGGCGTTCAAGGAGCGCTTCCGGGCGATCGACATGCTGTTGATCGACGACCTCGAATTCATGACCGGCGAGAAGACCGAGCTGGAGTTCGACCATATCATCAACATGCTGCTGGATGGCGGACGCCAGCTCGTGGTCGCCTCGTCCCGGCCGCCGGCCCAGCTCGCACGACTCAACGACCGCATGCGGTCGCGGCTTCAGCGCGGGCTCGTCACCGAGCTCGGGGCGATGGATCTCGACTTGCGCATGCGTATCGTCGAGCGGCGTCTGAAAGAGAAGCGGGGCGAGGATCCGTCGTTCGAGATCCCGCGGGAGGTTGTCGAGCTCGTCGCCGAGAAGCTGACGGAGAGCGGCCGCGAGCTGGAGGGAGCCGTGACCCGCCTCTATGCCCAATGGCAGTTGATGCGCACACCCATCACGCTCGAGGGGACCGAGATTATTCTCCGCGATCTCGTCAGCAGCGGAGATCAACGGCGTATCCGCATCGACGACATCCTGCGGGTCGTGTCACGGCACTACGGTGTCTCGCGCGGCGACATCCTTTCGCAACGGCGGCATCGATCGGTGGTCTGGCCGCGCCAGATCGGCATGTATCTGGCCAAGCAGCTGACCCATCGTTCATTGCCCGAGATCGGTCGCCGGTTTGGCAATCGCGACCACACGACGGTCCTGCATGCGATCCGCAAGATCGAGGGGGTCATCGCTG
>JANRJI010000080.1:0-1903 GCA_033764055.1 Hyphomicrobiaceae bacterium | reverse complement strand
GTGCCGATGCGCATCGCCAACCTGGTGCAGCAGGAGATGACCGAGGCGCTGGCGCGCGGCTGGGCCAGCCGCGATTCGAGCTCCTACATGCTGTTGCAGCAGGAACGCGCCGGCATCGCGCCGCTGCACATCGACCCGGCGAAGATCAAGGCGGTGGTCGAGCGGGACGGGTGAACGGGGGCCGCCTGTTGCGCTTCGTCAGGCCCTGACGGACAATGGCCGCATGAAAACCGCGCTTGTGGATATTCCGGCCGGCCAGGCGAGCGAAGAGCTCGCCCGGCGTGGCGTTCCGCCCGACGAGAAAATCGTCGTGGTGCGGAAGTCCGACATGCTCGACCTGGCTGACCGGATTCGCGAGGAGGCGGCGCGGCGCGGCATGACCGAGGCACTGTTCAAGGAGCTGATGAAGGACGACTGATGCGGGTCGTCATTGATACGAACGTCCTCGTCAGCTACCTGCTATTCCCGAACCGGAGCCACGCGGCAGCGGTCCGCCACCTGATCGACAATCACACGAGCCTCTATTCCGAGGAGTTGATTGCCGAGCTGCTTCGGGTGCTCGCCAAGCCGAAGCTCACTCGCTACTACGACCCGGGCGACGTTGCCGAGTTCGTCCTGTGGTATCGGCGCTTTTCGGAACCTGTCGTGGTGACGGAGACCGTCACCCAATGTCGCGATCCGAAAGACGACTATCTCCTTTCGCTGGCCGTCAGCGGTCGGGCCGATTGGCTGGTGACGGGGGACGACGACCTGCTGACGCTCAATCCGTTCAGGGGCATCGCAATACTGCGGGTGGCGGACACAAGCATCGTGTGAGCGATTAGCTATCCACCACCTCGATCCTGTCCACCCGGTCCGGATAGAAGGCGAGGTACTCCTTGATCTCCGCCATGTGCGGGAACGGCTGCTCGTAGCTCCACACCGCGTTCTTCGCCTCGCGGTCGCCCACCTGCAGCGTGTAGTAGCTGGCATCGCCCTTGTACGGGCAATGGGTCGAATGCTCGGTGCGCCGGTACAGCGTCATGTCGGCGTCGGCGCGCGGGATGTATTGCACCGCCGGGTACTTCGCCTCCTGCAAGGTCAGCGCCCGGGTGCTGTCGGCGACAACCTTGCCGCCCAGGGTGACGCGAACCCGCTTCGGGTTGGGCGCGATGGTGATCGGATGATCGGGACCCGGCAGTTTCATGGTCAGTCTCCCGCTGCTCGATTGGCTGAATGTGGCGCCGCCGTGCGCCGCGAACAAGGCTGCGCCGCGTTCGCTCGCCTGAGTCCGAAAGATTTTTGGTCGACAGGTCGCCGCCGCTCCCCATACTGGGCGGACGCATCGCCCGCTTGCCGCGGTGGGAGGAATACCCCCCGCGCGAATTGAGCATCAACCCCATGCCCAGCGGGACATGTCCAGTTTTGGCACGTGTCCGACACGCCAAAAAATAATCTCGGAGGAACGGTCATGAAGATCACCGCCATCGAGGACCTGCACTGCGATGCCGGCTGGCGGGTCTGGTCGTTCCTCAAGGTCGTCACCGATCAGGGCGTGATCGGCTGGTCGGAATACAACGAGAGCTACGGCTCCAAGGGCCTGACCGCGGTGATCCGCAAGCTGGCCGACGAGCTGATCGGCAAGGACCCTCGGCCCGTCGAGCGCATCGTCGCCCAGCTCTACGCCATGACCCGTCAGGCCCCCGGCGGCCTGATCGCCCAGGCGATCGCCGCCATCGAGAACGCGCTGGTCGATGTGAAGGCCAGGGCGCTCGGCATCTCCGTCGCCGAGATGCTCGGCGGCCCGGTGCGCGAGCGCTTGCGGCTCTATTGGTCCCATTGCGGCTCCTACCGCTTGAGCCAATCCGCCGCCATGGGCCTGCCGCCGGTCAAGTCGCTCGCCGACGTCACCGCGCTCGGCCGC
>JANRJI010000079.1:0-73257 GCA_033764055.1 Hyphomicrobiaceae bacterium | reverse complement strand
CGCCCTGCGCGCGACGGCCAAACCGACGTGCGGCCGGGACGGAAGAATGGCTCCGCGGGGGCCGAACAAAAGAATGACGTTGCAGACCAGACCAAGAACCGATTCAACTTATGACTGGAGGGAAGACGGGGAGCAGGTCAGATGGATTACATGCTGTGGATTATCGTGAGCTATCGCGGCTGGGCGGGGATCCAGCGCGGGTGCGCGCCATGGCGCACTCGATTAAGGGCGCCATCGGACCCGAGCTATCGCCAAGTATGCTTGAGTTTATTGAGAGAATGGCGAGTTTTGCTGGACCTGAAAGGCTCTCCACGCGTCAATGCGAGATACTAATGGGGTTGCACAACAGGTGCGTTCGCAAGCCTATAGCGGGAGGTTACCGAGCGGCAAGCTTAGTGGCAAAGCTTTGGGGGGCGCGCCTGGATTTGTCTGAGGATGATGAAAGTTTTGTCGAAAAACTCTGCGAGCGGGGTGCCGAATTAGCCCTGTCCGAACCTCAATGGAAGTACGTTTTTGCGCTGTGCCGGCGGTTGAACCTGATTGACGACCTTTATATTTCAGTACATTGAAAAATCCGATGAAAGTCGAGATCGAATACTGCGGCCAATGAGGCTACGAGGCGCGCGCCCGTGAGGCGCGGCAAATCATACTTCACGCCAAGCCGGCAGCAGAGATCGTGCTGCGGCGCGGCAGGACGGGCGCCTTCGAGATCACGGTGGACGGCCGCCTCGCCTACTCGAAGCAGGCGACCGGCGCATTCCCCACGCCCGATCAGATCGTCGCCAGCCTTGGCTGACGACGCAGCGCGGCTTCAAATGTGCGCCACAAGCTCCGGCGAGGGCTCGGCCTGCCCGCGCTCGATCTTGCGCACGGCCTCGATGATGCCATGGTTGGCGGGGACCGGGATGCCGGCCTCCTTGGCCTTTTCGGCCACGAGGCCGTTGATGAAGTCGATCTCGGTGCGCCGACCCTTCTGGATGTCCTGGCCCATCGACGGCCGCTGATCGTCGTTGCGGAACAACGTGTTGTCGAGCAGGATCTTCTCGCAGGCGGCCATCGCCGCCTTGTCGCCGTCGACCGCGGCGATGAGCTGCTCCGGCGGGATGCCATAGACCTTCTCGATTTGGTAGCCGTGTGCCTGGCCGACCTTGCACGCTTCTGCGGCGAGCCGGATCGCGAGCAGCCGCGTCACTGGATCCTTGTCGTTGGCGTTGCCGCCGCGGCCGGTTGCGGCGGAGACGGGATTGCGCATGGCATTGACGGCGAGCTTAGACCAGCGCTCGCCCCACAGGTTCTCGGTCGCCTTCGAGCTGTCGACGCATTTCAGCATGTTGGCGATGCGCTCGACGCGCGGTGTGATGCGGCCGTGCGGCTCACCGACGCGGAAGATGAGGCGCTTGTCGCCGCCGAGCGCCACGTTGCGCCGGATGAGGCCGGGCGACATCAGCTCCACCGCGATGGTGGCTGCAATGACACCGACCGTCCGGCCCCAACCGACGACCGATGCGATACGCTCCTCGTTGATGGAGTTCTGCAGCGACGCGATGAATCCCTCGGGGCCGAGGTATTGCTTGATCATCTCGGTCGCCCAGATCGTGTCGTAGGACTTCATGGCGACGAACGCCATGTCGAACGGCTCGCCCTTGATGGTGTCCTGCAGCTCGGTGAGATGGATCGCCTTGACCGGAACGGTGAAGTTCTCCGGCGCCGTCTGGCCGCGCAGCGTGAGACCGTCACGCCGCATCTTCTCGACGTGCTCGGGCCATGGATCGATGAATGTGACGCGCTCGCCGGCCCGTGTGAGATAGGCGCCGACGTGCCCGCCGAGCGCGCCGGCGCCGACGATCGCGATGTTCCACTTGGCCGCCATGACGAGCGCTCCCGATCGAGATGTTTTGAAGAGGCGAGGCAGCTAGGGGAGAGCAGCCGGCGGAGCCTGTCAAGCAACCAGCCGTCAGCAACCAGCAGTCAGCAACCAGCCGCCCGATCGGGGTCTCCTCACCGCCGCCGCTGTCCGGCGATCACCAGCGCGACACCCGCGATCACGCCGGCCATCGCGGGGAACACGCTCCAGTCGAACGGGATAGGGCTCAACAGCCCCGCGCGGACGGCGAGCTCCTGGACGGCGAGCGTCGCCACCGGGATCAGCGCTGTCGTGGCGATGAAGCTCTCGGTGCCGAGCTTCACGACGGTCGAGAATGCGAGGTATTGCATGGCCGTCAGCACCACCACGCCGACCGCCAGGCCGAGGCCGATCGCAGGAGGATAGGCGAGATCGGCAGGCATTGGCAGCCACGCCGGCGCCATCAGCCAGCCGTGTGTGGCACCGCCGATGGTCGCCGCGATCAGTGCCAGGCCGGCGAGCGAGGTCGACAGCAGCACGAGACCCGTGATCCGCATCTTCTCGGGGATCGTCCGGGCCGCGCGGTTCCACGGATGGAACTCCGAGGCGAACGTGCGTCCGCTCTGGATCAAAGCGCAGGTGCCGCCGAGAATAAGGCTGGTCACCGCCTCGGACGTCTGCATCTGCGGCAGGTACCAGAGGATCGTCGCCGTGATGACGATCGCGCCGAGCGCCGTGCTGGGTGGCGGGCACCGGCCCCGCACCAAGAGGCCGAGCAGCACCGCGGCGGGCACGCCGAGCCGCACCAGGATGCTGCCGTCGGTCGGCGTCACGTGCATCAGCAGCAGATAGTAGAACGCCTCCATGCCGATGATACCGGCCCCGACGACGAGGCTCAACGGATGCACCATGACGCGGAGCCAGTCGTGGCCGAGCCCGCCGACGAGCATCAGCATCACCGCGGCCGACGGCATCGCCCAGGCGAGCATCGCCAGTGGCTTGACCCCGAGCTGGTTGCCGAGGCCGTAGGCGACGTTGAGCACGGACAGCGTCAGCGTGAACAGCAGTGCCTCGCCCCAGCCGTCGAGCGCGGACATCTTGCCCTGTCGGGCCACGGGCTCGCCGCTCATTGAGCCGTCCCGCTGTCGGCGCCGCCGATGGACTGGGTCCCGATCCAGCGCGCGATGTGGACGGCGGTATCGCCCCAGCTGCGCTCGTCGATCGGTGTGAAGCAGGGCGGCCACGCGATGGTCTGGCCGGCTCGCTCCTCGAGCACCACGAGGGCGCCCGTATCGAGCCAACCACCTTCGGCCGCCGCCGCGAGGGCACTCTCACCGAGTCCCTTGCTGTAGGGGGGGTCGGCGAGAACGAGCCCGAAGCGTTCCCGCGGCAGCGCCGGACCGAGCGAGGTCGCGTCGCGGCGGTAGATCCGGGTCTGGCCGGTGAGGCCGAGCGCCTCGATGTTGCGCCGGATCAGCGCGCGCGCGCCGGCATCCTCCTCGACGAACAGGCAGAAGTCGGCGCCGCGCGATATCGCCTCGAGGCCAAGCGCTCCGGTGCCCGCGAACAGGTCGAGCGCACGGCAGCCGACGATGTCGAAGCCGTTGATGCCGTGGGCGAGGATGTTGAACAGAGCTTCACGCACGCGATCCGAGGTCGGCCGGATGCGGCTGTCCTCCGGCGTTGCGAGCGCACGGCCTCGATAGGTGCCAGCGACGATCCTCACGCGTCGTCGTCCCCGTCGTGGTCTTTGTTGCCGCAGCGGTCGGAGGCCGCCGTGTCGCTGCCGCCCTTGCCGCCGGGCCGCCGCACCTCGCGGCCTTTCTGGCGGCGCGCGCGGTTTTCGTCGGCGGCCTCCGTCAGCCCGAGCTCCCGGGCAAATCGCGGCCCGAGTTGCTCGGCGATGACGCGCCGCTTCACGGCTTCGACTGCCCCGGGGGCGAGGTCGAGCAGTTGGAACGGGCCGTACGAGATGCGGATCAGGCGGTTGACGTCGAGGCCGAGCGCGCCGAGCACTTTGCGCACCTCGCGGTTCTTGCCCTCGCGGAGGCCCAGAGTGAGCCACACGTTGGCGCCCTGCTCCTTGTCCAGCGTTGCCTCGATCGGACCGTACTCGACGCCCTCGACAGTGATGCCCTGCTCGAGCTTCTTGAGCGCCTCCGGAGTGATCCGGCCGTGCGCCCTGACCCGATAGCGGCGCAGCCAGCCGGTAGCAGGCAGCTCGAGGTGCCGCGCCAGCGCGCCGTCGTTGGTCAGCAGGAGCAGGCCCTCCGACGTCACGTCGAGCCGGCCGACCGAGATGACCCGGCCGATCTCGCGGGGCAGCCGTTCGAAGACCGTGGCGCGGCCCTCGGGATCCTTGTGTGTCGTCACGAGCCCCTTCGGCTTGTGATAGCGCCAGAGCCTGATCGCCTCGGCGCCGGGCAGCGGCTTGCCGTCGACGATAACCGTGTCGTCGGGGCCGACGTCGAGAGCCGGGGAGGTCAGGATCCTGCCGTTGACCTTGACCCGACCGTCGGCGATCCAGCGCTCGGCGTCGCGGCGCGAGCACAGCCCCGCCCGCGCCATAGCCTTGGCGATCCGCATCGGACCGGACGGCGCGCCCGTAACCTCCGGATCGTAAGGGCGGGCAGAACGGCGTCTGGTTGCGCCGTCGGCGGGCTTGATGCCCTTGATTGCCGGTCGGGGACCGCCACGTTTCGGCAGGCGATCCTCGCCCGTAGCTTTGGCATCGCCCCTGCCGGTCTCGCCCCTTGGACCCGGGCGCTGTTCGCTCCGGTGCGGCCTGTGCCCTCTGTCGCTGCTGCTGCTCATGTCTCGTTGCTTGCGCTCTCGCTGCTCTGCGCCCCTGCCCGTCGCAGGGTGAGAGGCCGGGAGTGCCCTCTTTGATGGCACGGATCGCGGAAAACGCGCCGGTCAGATGGTCGACGCTGCCGCCCATACGATGCATGCCCTATAACATGGCACCGAGCCGAGGGCGACGCGAAGCCGACGATGACGATCCGATCCACACCGAGTCACATGGAGACGGCGCTGTCCGAGGCGCGGCGGGCAGCCGCGCGCGGCGAGGTTCCCGTCGGCGCCGTGCTCGTCGGCGCCGAGGGCCGGGTGCTCGCCGCTGACGGCAACAGGACGCGCGAGCTGTCCGATCCGACCGCTCACGCAGAGATGCTGGTCATTCGCCGTGCCTGTGCCGCTGTCGGCGCCGAGCGGCTCGTCGGCTCGAGCCTCTACGTCACGCTGGAGCCATGCCCGATGTGTGCGGCCGCCGTGTCGCTGGCTCGGATTGCGCGCCTGTACTGGGGCGCCGACGATCTCAAAGGCGGCGGCGTCGAGCATGGCCCCCGAATCTTCACGCATTCGACCTGTCACCACGTGCCGGAGCAGTACGGCGGCCTTGCCGCGGAGGAGGCAGCTTCGCTGCTGGTCGCCTTCTTCGCGGCCCGGCGCTGACAGGTGCCTGTTCCGCTCGGGCAACCGACAGCGTCGGGCCGTCGGGCGTCGTCCCCTTTCGCGGCGTGTCATTTTGCGCTGTGCGGGTGCCGTTGGCGCCGGCGCGCTTCCTTTCGCGCTCGTCCTCGTCGAGCTCGGCCGGCGTCCGCAGCGGCAGGAGGCCGTTGGCCCGGTAAAGCTCACCGAGCGGTTCGCGATCATCGAGGACGGTGCGGTAGATCCACCGGTAGCCGAACGGCGCACCGGCGACACGCGCTGCCCGCTCTGGGCCGATCAGCTCGGTCGTCGCCGCCATCTCGAGCCAGCAGACGACGAGGTGGAGATAGGTCTGCTCGTAGCTGCGGGCGCCGTCCGGGAGGCAGATCGGCGCCTTCGGATAGCGTCGCACCAGCTCGTCGAAGAACGGCGCGATGGGGTCATGATCAGGTCCGCCAAGCCGCCACAGATACCAGTGCATCTGCTCGTGCAGGTAGGTCGAGAGCAGCATGTCCTCGGTGTCGGCGAAGCGCGTGCCGAGGGTCAGGATCGGGTGGCTGTGGGTGGGTCCCGCCGGTTGAATACGGACCAGTCTCGTATACTCGAAGCGTGTGAGATCGTGACGCTTCCGCAGCGACGCCAAGAGGTCGGCAATCCGCTGCGCCTCCCGCTCGGCGTGCGAGAGGTCGATCAGGATCCTGTGCTCGTCGTCCCCCGTGCCGGCATCTTTCATGGCTGGAGTTGTGCCCGACCTGCGGCCGGGCGGCATGCGTCATGCTGCGCCGGTGGAAAAGCTGTTGAGGAGCGGTGCGCCAGCTCTGACCGGGGGGCTCCAGAGCCTACGCCCGACTGCCTGCGCCCGACTGTCGGTCTCGTGCCTACGGCTCAAGGCCAATGGCCTTCGCCTCGACGGTCTCTGCGTTGAGAATGCGGCCGAGCTGGCGCTTCAGCACCTCACGCATCGGCTCCGCGGCTGCCATGATGTCGCGGAATCGGTGGAACTCGAGCACGCCGAAGCCTTGCGAGGGCATGTCGAGCAGGATGTCCGGACGCGCTGTCCTGAGCTTCTCCCGCACGATCGACCGCTGCAGAATCTGCGAGGCCGCCAGCAGTGCCTCGATGGCACCGGGGCGCATTGCCTCGCCGGGCTCGCGGCCTGCGCCCGAGACGTCGATGGCAATGACGACGTCGGCAACCTGTCTGAGCCTGGCGTAGGGCAGAGGGTCGACCAGACCGCCGTCCATCAGGACGCGCCCGGCCAGAGTGACCGGCTGGAAAATCACCGGCAGTGCCATGCTGGCGGCGATGGCGGGCCGCAGCGGGCCCTCGCTCAAGACCACTGCCACCTGCGCGTAGAAGTCGGTGGCGACCACCTCCAGCGGCAGCCCCAGCGCAGCGAACGTGCTCGGCAGTCGCGACGGCAGGATCGCCTCCAGCAGCGCCTCCGGATCGAGCAGTGCTGCGCGCACGGGCAGGAGGTTGAACAGCCGCTCGACGGGCGGCGCCCGCACCGAGAATAGCTGGCGCACGAGAGCGTAGCGATGCGACAGCACCTCCTCGACATGCGCGCGCATGTGCGCGGCCGAGAGGCCGGCCGCTGCTCCGGCTCCGAATATGGCGCCGATGGAGGTTCCGGCGATGGCGACGGGCGCGACGCCCAGCTCCTCCAGGGTTTCGAGCGCGATCAGATGCGCAAAGCCGCGTGCCCCGCCGCCACCGAGCGCCAGTCCGATGCGTGGGGTCGTCGATGCGGGCAGCTCCTTGCGGGAGCTTACGATCTCACTCCCCATTTCACTCGGTCCTCCGCGGTGGCCTCAGACTGGATTGCGGTCCGCGAGCAGGAACGGCAGTGCCTCAGCGAGGGTCGCATCAGGCGCTTCCTCGGGCAGAAAATGACCGGACTCGATGGGCATTCCTACGACGTGTGGGCACCAGGGACGCCACGTTTCGAGCGGCTTATTGACGAACCCGTGCTTCCTCGATGCGCCCCACAGGGCCAGCATCGGGCAGGCGATGACGCGACCGGCGGCCCGGTCTGCGGCATCGATCTCGGGATCGCAGGTCGCTCCGGCCCGGTAGTCCTCGCAACTTGCGTGGATCACCTCGGGTCGCGCGAAGCTCCTGCGATAGTGGTCGAGCGCCCGCGGGTCGAAGGCCGAGAGATCCTTGGTGCTGGTCCACTGAGCGAGTAGGTACTCGAGGAAGAATACCGGATCGTGACCGATCATGGTTTCAGGGAACGGCGCCGGTCGGGCGAGAAATGGCCAGTGGAAGCGCCCGACCGCGTTATCCATGTTCATGTCTGTCCACGCATCCAGCGTGGTGACGATGTCGAGCGTGACCAGCCGGTCGATACGCTCCGGGTGATCCAGCGCCAAGCGGTAGCCGACGCGACCCCCGCGATCGTGAGACATCACGGCGAACCGCTCGTGACCGAGCTTCTGCATCACCTCGACGAAGTCGCGTGCCATCGCACGTTTCGAGTAGGCGAGGTGCCCATGATCTGCGGACGGTCCCTTGCTCTCGCCGTACCCGCGCAGATCGGGTGCCACGCACATGAAGTGCCTGGTGAGGGTTGGCGTCACCTTGTGCCAGCAGGCGTGTGTCTGCGGGTAGCCGTGCAGCAGCAGGAGCGGCGGCCCGCTACCGCCCACACGCACGTGGATCTCCGCGGCGGTCGTAGCGATCCGATGGGTGGCAAAGCCGGGAAAGAGATCGTCGCTGGTGGAGCTCATGGCGGGATGACCTTCGTATCGCAGATGAGGAACGGCAATGCGGCCGCCAGCAGGGCTGTCGGGTTCTCCTCGGGAATGTAATGCCCAGCCTCGACCAAGATACCCTCTACGGAGCGGCACCAGGGCTTCCAGAAGGCAAGGGGATCGCCGACCTCGGCGAGGCTCCCCTGACTGCCCCAGATGACGAGCGTGGGCGCCACTATCTGCCGGCCGGCGACGCGGTCATCGGTATCGTCTGCAAGGTCGCAGCTGGCGCTGGCGCGATAGTCCTCGCAAGTGGCGTGGACCCGGTCGGGGTCGGACAGTGACGCGCGGTAGTGGGCCATTGCCCTGGGGTCGATCGGGTCGGTGGAGCGAGCCATCGTGCCGCGTCGAAAGCGTCCTTCGAGCCAGTCGACCGGATTGGTCCCGATCAGGGTCTCGGGGATCGGCGCCGGTTGAGCCAGGAAAGCCCAGTGGAATATGCGCCGCCGCGTCAGCTGTTGACCGGGCTGCCATTGGTCGAAAGTCGTCAGGATGTCGATCGCAACGAGCCTTTCGACGGCGGCGGGGTGGTCGAGTGCCAGCCGGTAGGCGACACGCGCCCCGCGGTCGTGCCCCATGACGCTGAACCGCGTATGCCCGAGCGAGGCCATCAGACGGAGCACGTCCAGAGCCATCGTCCGCTTGGCATAAGCGCGGTGCTCCCCATCGGACGGCGGGCACGAGCTCGCCCCGTAGCCCCGCAGGTCCGGGATGATCAGCGTGAAGTGGGCGGCGAGCGCCGGCGCGACACGATGCCAGAGCACGTGCGTCTGTGGGTAGCCGTGCAGCAGGAGCAGGGGCGGCCCTTTTCCGCCGATCCGCGTGAACAGCGCCACGTCACCAAGAGTGGCGAGCCTGCTCTCGAAGCCGGAGTAGAGGTCCGCTGCTGCCGTCATGGGCGCCGCCTTTCGCCGATCGCCCGCCAC
Source organism: Hyphomicrobiaceae bacterium (assembly GCA_033764055.1). Lineage (GTDB taxonomy): Bacteria > Pseudomonadota > Alphaproteobacteria > Rhizobiales > Hyphomicrobiaceae. Next base: position 64,300 of record JANRJI010000079.1, on the reverse strand, counting down.
CCGATGTCGCGACGGCAGAAGCCATCTGGCCAGTCTACGCGATCGACCGCTTCATAGGCCCGGGCCCGGGCCTCGGCGATCGTCGCACCCCGCGCGGTGACGTTGAGCACGCGCCCCCCGTCGGCAAGGAGCCGGGACCCATCGCGGCGGGTACCGGCGTGGAATACCTCGACGCCCGGCACCTCGGCGGCTTTGTCGAGCCCGCGGATCTCGCTGCCCCGCTCATAGCTCCCAGGATAGCCTCGCGCTGCCAAGACCACAGTCAGCGCTGCGTCGTCGTGCCACCGCAGATCGAAGCTGGCGAGCACGCCGTCCGCCACGGCCAACAGCGCGGCGAGGAGGTCCGACTTGAGGCGCAACATCAGCACCTGGCATTCGGGGTCGCCGAAGCGGACATTGTACTCGATCAGCTTGGGGCCGTCGGCCGTGATCATCAGGCCCGCAAACAGCACGCCTTTGAACGGACATCCCCGCGCCGCCATGCCGGCCACCGTCGGGCGGACGATCTCGGCCATGGTCCGCTCGGTCATCTCCGGCGTCATCACCGGCGCGGGCGAATAGGCTCCCATGCCGCCGGTGTTCGGGCCGGTGTCGCCGTCTCCGACGCGCTTGTGATCCTGTGCCGTAGCCAGGGCCAGTGCGTGGGTTCCGTCCGAAAAGGCGAAAAAGCTCGCCTCCTCACCGTCCAGGAACTCCTCGATGACGACCTCGGCGCCGGCCGCGCCGAAGGCGCCGTCGAAGCACGCCGCGACGGCGGCCTCGGCATCGCCTCGCGTCGTCGCGACGACCACGCCCTTGCCAGCAGCGAGGCCGTCGGCCTTGATCACGATCGGCACCGGCTGGCGCGTGAGATAGGCGAGCGCGGCGCCTCTGTCGGAAAACCGGCCGTAGGCGGCCGTCGGGATGCCGAGATCGCGGCACAGATCCTTGGTGAAGCCCTTCGAGCCCTCGAGCCTCGCGGCCTCTTTCGTCGGCCCGAAATGCTTGATGCCGGCCGCAGCGAGCGCGTTCGCGAGACCTTCCACCAGTGGTGCTTCCGGGCCGACCACGACGAGGTCGACGCCCTGCTCGCGACAAAATCGGATGACTTCTGAATGCAGCGCGATATTGAGCGTCGCACACTCTGCGATTTCGGCGATACCGGCGTTGCCTGGAGAGCAGGTCAGTCTCGTCAGCAGTGGGCTCGCGGACAGTGCCCAGGCCAGGGCATGCTCTCGGCCGCCGGAGCCGATCAGTAGGACGTGCATCGGTCTCGAGTCTTCCCGCAAAAGCTCTGGACGGCCGGCATCGAGGCGGGGCCGCCGTGCGTGTGATAGCGTATCATCCTGGACGTCCGACACGAAGGAGGATTGCCGATCGTGGCCGAGCCAGCGCGCGCCGCCCGCCAGGGTGTCAACGTCGCCGAGTATACCGTGTCCGACCTCTCCGCGGCCATCAAGCGCTCGTTGGAGGACAATTTCGGCTTCGTTCGCTTGCGCGGCGAGATCTCGGGCTATCGTGGACCGCACGCGTCCGGCCACTGCTATTTCTCGCTGAAGGACGACAAATCCAAGATCGAGGCCGTGGTCTGGCGTGGCTCGTTCGCCAAGCTCCGGTTCCGCCCGGAGGAGGGGCTGGAGGTCGTCGCCCAGGGCCGCATAACGTCGTTTCCCGGCGCCTCCAAGTATCAGATCGTCATCGAGACGCTCGAGCCGGCCGGCATCGGCGCGCTGATGGCGTTGCTCGAAGAGCGCAAGCGCAAGCTGTCGGCCGAGGGGCTGTTCGAGGATGCCCGCAAGCGTCCGCTGCCATTTCTGCCCGCGGTCGTGGGCATCGTCACCTCGCCCACGGGCGCCGTCATCCGCGACATGCTGGCAGGCTTCACCGAGCGCTTTCCGGCCCGCGTGGTGCTGTGGCCGGTCCGGGTGCAGGGCGAGACCTGCGCCCGCGAGGTGGCCACGGCCATCCGTGGCTTCAACGCACTGCCTGTGGGTGGCCGCCTGCCGCGCCCGGACGTGCTGATCGTCGCACGCGGCGGCGGCAGTCTCGAGGATCTCTGGGGGTTCAACGAGGAGATCGTCGTGCGCGCCGCCGCCGAAAGCCAGATCCCGCTCATCTCGGCGGTGGGGCACGAGACCGACTGGACCCTGATCGACTTGGCCGCGGATGCCCGGGCGCCGACGCCGACCAAAGCCGCCGAATGGGCGGTGCCGAAGCATTCCGAGCTTGTCGAGCGGACGAGCGAGCTGGGACACCGTCTCGTGCAGCGCACGCTCCGGCGGCTCGAGGAGGCTCGCGCCCACTGGCGCGCCGCGGCCCGCGGCCTGCCTCGGCCGGAGGATCTGGTCGCACTGCCAAGACAGCGCTTCGATGCCGCCGAGAAGCGCCTGTCGCGCGCGTTGATGGCCAATACGCAAGCCCATGGCAAGCGCTTGGCCCGAGTTGCGCCGCGCCTGCAACCGCGCCTGCTCGCAGTTCGGATCGAGCGCGAGACGTCCCGCCTGGACCGGGCTTGCGTCCGCGCAGTCCAAGCCTTGGGCAAGGTGGCGGCGCAACGTCGCCTGCAACTGGAGCGCGCCGCAGGCCGGCTGAGACCGTCTGCTCTGGCGACGCGTGTCGAGCGCTGCAGCGAGCGCTTCGAGGGGCTGTCGCAGCGCACGGCACAGGCTTTCTCCACCCTGCTGTCGCGGCGCCGGCAGCGCCTTGACGCCCAGGGGCAGATGCTGGCCTCGCTCAGCTATCGTAGCGTGCTCGGACGCGGCTTCGCCGTGGTCCGGGACGACACCGGCCGGGCCATCCGTTCAGTTGCCGGGATCGCGCACGGAGCCCGGATCGACGTCGAGGTGGCCGACGGTCACGCCCAGGCGACGGTCGTTTCCGAAGGCCCATCTCGCCGCGACGATGCCGCGCCGCGTCCGGATAGCCCCGCCACCGCGCCCCGGGCCGCTAGCGCAGGCCAGCCCCGGCGCACCTCGGAGCCCGTCCGCAATCGCCCCCCGCCATCATCGCGCGGCGGCTCCGATGGCCAGGGCTCGCTGTTCTGACTCCGGTCGGGATGCCATGACACGATGCAACGGGACCCGGTTCCCACGCGCGACGACACGAGCGCCGCGGACGAAGCGAGGGCCGGGAAGCCCGTGTGCGTGCTCGTTCGGCTGGGAGGCGTTTCGAAACCCTGCGGCGATCGCTGTCGCCGGTGAATCGGTGCTGCTGCACCTTCGAAACGAGCTGCGTTTTCCGGGAGAGCCTATGGCAACGGCGTGCGCCGCCATGTATGGTGCCGCGCGTTTGCCGCGGCCATTCAGCGGTTTGGCCCTTCGGGAGCCCTAGAGATGAACCGTTTCGAGCGACTTTTTGGGCTGAAGGGCGAGGCACGCGTCACCTATCAGGCCGGCGAGTTCCGGATCGACGTGCCTGGCGACTTCGTCGTCTGTGCGGTCACCGGCAAGCCGATCGCGCTCGCCGATCTTCGCTATTGGAGCGTAGAGTTGCAGGAGCCCTACATATCGGCGGAGGCTTCGCTCGAGCGGCAGCTCGAGCTGCGCAGCCGGGACCGGCAAGATACGTCAAGCCGTTCGGTCAGAACGCCGCGCGAGTGACGCAGCCACGAGGCCCTCGAGGCGCAACGCGTCGCGCGCTCCCAGATCGAGCCGGATGGGCAGCGTCCGCGAGACCTGCTTGAGCCGCCCGGAGGCTCCGGTCTCGCGCAGCCTTACCCAATCTTTCTCAGTAGTGATCAACCGGGCTGCCTGTGCGGTCGCGCGCGTCAGCAGCCCCCGCGCGTCGGCCTCCGCGAAGCTGTGATGATCGGGAAAGGCGATGCGCTCGACGATCTGCGCGCCGCTTCGCTCGACCAGTGCGAAGAATCGCTCGGGTGCACCGATCCCGCTGAACGCGAGAACCTTTTCGCCCTTGAGCCACGATGTGTCCCCCGCGGGTCGCGTCGTTGCCGTGAGGACCGGCCCGGGAAACCGGTCGCGTAGGAATTGACCGACGCCGGCCGGCTCGCTGCCCTCCGGTGTGTTCACGACGACGGCGTCGACCAGACTAAGCTGGAACTCGAGCGGCGCCCTGAGCGGTCCCGCGGGGATGACATGACCATTGCCGAAGCCGCGCCGGCCATCGACGACGGCCAGGGTCAGATCCTTGGCGATGCCGCCGTTCTGCAGCCCGTCGTCCATGACGATGACATCGATTCCGGCCCCGGACCCGACGATGGCAAGGGCGCCCGCCGCGCGATCGCGCGACACCAGCGTCGGAGCGACGCGTCCTAGGAGGAGGGGCTCGTCACCCACGTCGGACGCCGAATCGCGCCCGGCGGCGACCCAGTGCGGCCCCGCTATGCGTCCGCGATAGCCTCGCGTGAGGACAGCCGGGCGACGTCCGAGCCTGCCGAGCATCGCGGCCACGTGGAGCGCCAGAGGGGTCTTGCCGGTGCCGCCGGCCGTCAGATTGCCGATGCAGATGACGGGCAGGTCGGGCCTGAGGTGGGCTGCCCGCACGTATCGGCGTTGCGCGGTGCGCCCCCAGACGGCGGCCAGGGGTGCAAGAAGATGCGGCGCGACCGATGGCGTGTCGCAATACCACCAGCGCGGCTCGTCAAACCGCACGCCCGCGTACCTCCGAGGGGTCCGCCAAGAGAGGCAGGAGCGCTGCAACCGTGCGCTCGAGTGCGCCTGCCAGTGAGGAGAGTGCGCGCGTAGCGCCAGCCTGCATCTGTGCCAGGGCATCCGGGTCGGCCAGCAACGCCGCAACGGCGTCTGCGAGGCCATCGGCATTGGTCACCACGCGGGCACCGCCCGCATCGGTGAGGGCACGGAAGGGATCCGCGAAGTTGTGGGTGAAAGGACCGGTGAGCACGGCCGTGCCGTGCCGCACGGCCTCGATCGGGTTTTGACCGCCATGGGGAACCAGCGAGCCACCGATGAACGCTACGGGCGTAGACGCATAGAGTGTGCCGAGCTCGCCGATCGTGTCGGCGACGTAGACCTCGGTGGTCGGCCCGGGCAGCGCTCCGGTCGATCGCCGTTCAACGGTGAGCCCGCGATCCGAGATAGCCGCAGCCACGGCAGAGCCGCGGTCCGGATGCCGCGGTGCTATGATCGTCATAAGCCCGGGCAAATGGGCTGCGATCTGCAGGTGCGCCTCCGCGATGATCTCTTCCTCTCCAGCATGCGTGCTGGCCGCGAGCAGCCGCGGCCGATCGCCAAGGGCAGCACGGAGAGCCGCATAGGCTGTGCCGTCGATTGGCGGCGCTGGCGCGTCGATCTTGAGATTGCCCACGGCAAATGTGCGACCGGCGCCGAGGCGCATGAAGCGCTGCGCCAACGCGTCGTTTTGGGCGAGAACGACCGAGAACCTGGAGAACAGCGCCTCTGCGAGCCCGGCCCGCTGCTGCCAGCGCGCGAACGACGCATCGGACATGCGGGCGTTGACGAGAGCCAGTGGAATGCCGCGGCGCGCAGGCTCCACAATGAGATTCGGCCACATTTCCTGCTCGGTGAAAACAGCAAGATCCGGTCGCCAATGATCCAGGAACCGTGCGACCAGTGGCGGCGAATCGAGCGGTACATACTGATGCCGACTGCGCGGCGGCAGACGTCCCGCGGCGAATTGCGCCGAGGTCACCGTGCCGGTCGTGAGCAGCAGCTCGAGGCGAGGCCGCACTTGCAGAAGCTCGAGCATCAGCGGCAGTACCGCGCTGGTCTCGCCGACGCTTGCTGCATGGATCCAGGCGAGTTGGCCGCCCGGCCGCAGCAGCGACGAGCGGCCCATCCTCTCGGCCCGCCGCCGGGGATCCTCCTTGCCGCGCCGTTCGCGCAACCTCAGGATGACGGGGGCGACAGGCAGCGCTGCCCAGGTCAGGGCGCGGTAGACCTTCAGCTCGATACGCTCCGAGGGCGGCGTGGCCGGAACTGGCAATGGCCCTGCGTGACCCGTCTTGAGCGTCTGACCCGACATCGACTCAATCTCTGGTGGAGGAGGGCACGCAGATCGACTGTTCAGCTACCTTCGCCGTTCTATAGGTCGGGCTGACCACTTGCCAAGCAGCTTGTAGGCGAGCGCCCCTGCTGCTGAGCGCAGAGTGCTCGGCGACGATGGCCGCAATGCAGTGGCCGTAGCACAGTGCCGGCACCGTACCGGGTCGACATCCGTGCCGCGTCGCCGCCGCAGTGCTGTGGGGCCGCGAGATGCACCTTGTCGTCAACCGGCTTTGGCAATTCTGACCGATGACTGGCCGGCAGGCGTCGACTCCTCCTTGGCCGGCGCCAGACCGATGAAGGAATCCCAGCTGTCCTGGAAGCGCTTGAGATTCCGACGCGTCATCTCTGCGAAGTTGTCTGCCCGCTCAGCCTCGAAGACCTCGAGTGCAGGCACCAGCGCAGAGGCGGCGGCCAACCAATGGCGCCGCTTGTCCTTGCGCTCGCCGAGCCGCGTGAGGGCCATGCCGAGGTTCATCTGGGTGATGGCCCACTTCAGTGGCTCGCTTTCCCGGACGAGCTCATCGAGAGCTGCGTTGTAGGCGGCAATCGCCTCATCGAGCATCGAGGTGCCTGTCGGGTCGCGGTCACCGAGAGCAGCCAGCGCGTTGCCGAGGTTCATCTGCACCAGCGCCCACCTCTGCGGCACGCGCACGCGGGGAGTCGCCTCCAGCGCAGCGCGGAACGCCGTCGCAGCTTCCTCGAGACGTGCCGACGAGCCCTCTTGCTCACCGATCCCCAGCAGTGCGAGCCCAAGGTTGAGTTGCGCTTCTCCCCAGCGCTCGGTCTCGGACTCCTGATCGATGACGGCGAGCGCCGAGCGGTAGGCGTCGGCCGCCTCGACCAGCAACGGTGCCCCGCCTTCGCGCTCCTCGATGGCCAGCAGCACGCTGCCGAGCCCCATCTTCAGGAGTGCGTGCTCGCCCGGCAGCTTGTCGGCGGGAATCACGCTGGCGGCATCCCGGAATGCCTGGGCAGCCTTCCGGAGAACGTCAGTGGAGCCGTCCCTCTCGCCCAGCCGCGCGAGCGCGCGGGCGAGGGCCAGCCTTCCTCGAACCAACCCGGCCGCGTCCCGCTCCCTCTCCAAGAGCTGGATCGCCTTCTGATAGATCGTGACGGCATCCTTGAGCCTGCCGCTGCCTGCCTCGCGCTCCCCAGCCGCCGACAGGGCGTCACCGTGACCGAGGCATGCTTCGGCCAATGCCTTGGTATTGGTGCTCTCCGCAGCGAGCCGAACAAGCTGCCCGTAGGCCGTGATCGCCTCTCCGAGGGCGGCGGCCTCGCCGCGCTGACGGGCGTGCTGCAGCAGTGCGTCGGCGCGCTGTAGGTTGTAGCGCCAGGCGGTGTCTCGCTCCGCCCGTGGCAATGCCAGCGCAGCCTCGGCAAAGAGGTCCGCAGCCTGTGCTTGCTCGCCACGTGCCGCCAGCAACTCGGCGAGACGCGCGGTCGCCTTGGCTTCCTCGAGCATCTGGGCCTTGAGCGCGAGGGCTTCGTCCTGCAATCGCTCCTCGGACCGCCTGCGTCCTTCACGAAGCTCCCGTCTCACATGGCGGAGGGCGTCCATCGCGCCCTCGAAATCGCCCTCCGCCAGCGCAGAGGCTGCACTGGTCTTCAGGCGGCGCACCTCGACGTCGTCATTCGATGGCTTGAGCAGCTGGGCGCGAACGTCGCCGAGCCATTGCGTCAGCTGCTCGAGCCTCGCGAGCCGTTCGTTGCCAACGGGCGCCTGTCCGTCGACGAGGGCCACCAGACGGCGCATGGCGCGCTCGGCAAGGCCAAAGCGCTCCCCGAGCTCGGTGAGATACGTGGCTCCGCCGGCATGCTCGATGCGTTGCACGAACGCGCGGGAGATGCCGAGTGCGGCAAGGCCGCCCCCCCCGCCGCCGGTTCTCGTGCCCTTCTCGCCAGCGAAGTCGGCCAGTGCCGGTCCGAGGCGCAGCAGCACTTTCTGGTCACTGGTCAGCAGCGTGAAGGCGCGGTCGACCAGGAACAGAACGACGGCCTCGGTTAGGCCGAGAGTGGCGATCCGGCCATTGCTGCGGGCCCGCGACAGCAGATCGAACGCGATCCGCCGCGGCACCGACTCACCCGTGTGCGCCTGCCCGGATCCGTTGCCACGCAGGGCCGCGGCCATCTCGGCGAGCAAGCCTGCCGGGGGCGGGCACTCGGCGATCAGCTCGGCCGTCGAGAGCACGTGGTCCTCGAGGTCGCGCTGTGCGAGTCCACGCGTCTCGGCGCCGGTCCAGATCTCGCGACCGAGAGCTTCGACGATGGTCCGGATGTCCCGGATCTCATCGCGCAGGGCGAGCCAGGAAATGAACCGCCGGCGCTCGCCAAGCGTCTCTGATGGCAGAGCCAGATCGCAAGCGGGCGCGGCGGCCAGCGCCGCTCCACCGATGAGCTCGCTCAAGGCGCCAAAAAGCGACATCTCGCCTCCAACAATCCGGGCCATCGCGTTGGACGACGCCATGGCCGTGCAACTGATCCTGATTGCTGCATAGATGATTCGCGGCGATGTCACGCCTGTTCCTCGGTTGCAGGCAGCGCCGGCACCGGACAAACCCACGGGAAAATTTTATCGCGGGCAGGTTGACAGTGGAGCGCTGCGTGTGACGGCCGTCGGCGCAGGCTGGCGAGCAGACGCAATGTGCGATGAAGCTCCGCGTCTCCACAGTGCTACGCTTTGGCGCCGTGCCGGCCCGCGCCGAGCAGTGGCTGAGCGGTGTCGTCGAGCGGCCAGCGTGCGCGGGCGGCGGTGTCGAGGCCGTCGGTCCTGCCGCGTGCCAGTTGCTCGGCGCCCGCCCAGGCCACCATGACGGCATTGTCGGTGCAAAGGGCGGGCGGTGGAATCACGAGGCGCCACCCGGCAAGGCCCGTGACCTCGGCAATCGCCGCTCTGAGCCTCAGGTTCGCCGCCACCCCGCCCGCGACGACGAGGGCGTGCCGGCCGTCCTTTCTCGGTCCGCGGCGCTGCTCGACGATGGTCATTGCGCGGCGGAGCCTGTCGCTGGCGATGGCTGCGACGGTCTCCTGGAAATCGGCGCAGATGTCGGCCACGTCTCGCGCGCTGAGCGGCGCGACTTTGCTGGCTGCCAGGCGCACCGCCGTCTTCAGGCCCGCAAACGAGAAGTTGGGTTCCGGCCGGCCCGCCAGTGGTCTGGGTAGCGAAAAACGGCCAGGACTGCCCTCGCGCGCCGCCGTCTCCACGGCCGGGCCGCCGGGAAAACCGAGCCCGAGCAGCTTCGCCGTCTTGTCGAATGCCTCGCCGAGCGCGTCGTCGATGGTCGTGCCGAGGCGCACGTAGTGCCCGACCTCGGTCACGTCGACGAGCTGGGTGTGGCCGCCGGAGACGAGCAGCAGCAGGTACGGCGGTCGCAGGCCGTCTGTCAGGCCAGCTGTGAGGGCATGCGCCTCGAGGTGATTGACGGCGACCAGCGGCAGGCCGTGCACCAGCGCGATGGCCTTCGCCGTCGTAAGCCCTACGATGAGGCCGCCGACGAGGCCCGGTCCCGCCGTGACGGCGACCGCATCGAGCTCGGTCCAATCGACGTTCGCGTCGCGCATGGCGTTGGCGACGATCGCATCGATGCACGCGACGTGGGCACGTGCCGCGATCTCTGGCACGACGCCGCCGTAGGGGCGGTGCGCCTCCCATTGCGAGCGCACCACGTTGGACAGGATCTCCCCGCGAGCATCGGCGTGGCGCCTGATCACGGCGGCTGCCGTCTCGTCACAGCTCGTCTCGATGCCGAGCACGATAGCGCTTGCGCTCGGAGACCCGCGCACATCGATCCGACTCTGGCTGTTGGAGGTCGCCGGCAATGGTCGGCCCTTCACGGTTTGCGCTCGAGCCCGGGCCGGCGCATAAGTCGTGGCCGACGATGCGCCGGCCGCTCGGGCCCCGCCTACACCCCTGGAGACGCTGATTGCAAGCACGGACGTTTCGCATCGGCACCCGCGGCTCGCCCCTGGCTCTCGCTCAGGCGCACGAGACCAGGGACCGGCTCGTTGCCGCGCATGGCTTTCCCGACGGGGCCATCGAGATCGTGATCATCCGAACCAGCGGCGATCGCATCCAGGATCGGCCGCTCGCGGAGGTCGGAGGCAAGGGGCTCTTCACCAAGGAGATCGAGGAGGGGCTGCTCGCCGGCACCATAGACCTCGCGGTGCATTCGATGAAGGACATGCCGACCGAGCTGCCTGCAGGCCTCGCCATGGCGGCGATTCTGCCGCGGGCTGATGTCCGCGATGCGTTCGTCTCGCTGTCTGCGGGCTCCCTGTCGGCACTCCCGGCCGGAGCTCGCATCGGCACGTCATCGCTGCGCCGGGCGGCTCAGGTGCGCCGGGCACGGCCGGATCTCGAGGTGGTCCCCTTCCGTGGCAACGTGGAAACCCGCTTGCGGAAGCTCGCCGACGGTGTCGCCGATGCAACCTTGCTGGCGTGTGCCGGTCTGCATCGCCTTGGGCTTGCCGACAGGATCACGTCGCCGATCGAGACCGACGTCATGCTCCCGGCCGTAGCTCAGGGCGCGATCGGAGTGGAGATTCGATCCGCCGACGCCGAGCTGGCCGCGTTGCTCGCCCCTCTCGACCATGCCCAGTCCGCCTTGGAGGTCGCCGCCGAGCGCACGCTTCTCGGACGTCTCGAAGGCTCGTGCCGCACGCCCATCGCGGCGCTGGCCCGTGTATCCGGCGACCGGATCGACCTCAGAGGTGAGATCCTCTCGCCGGACGGGACGACAGCAGTCGCGACCCGACGGACGGGTGCCGTGTCGGAAGCGGTAAGTCTGGCCCTGGACGCCGCCGACGAGCTCAAGTCGCGCGGTGGAGCCGCCATCCTTGCGAGGTGACGAGCATGCACATTCTCGTCACCCGGCCCGCGCCCGACGGCGCCACCTTGAAGCAGCTTATCGAGAGCGCCGGCCACCAGGCGAGCCTTGCACCGCTGATGAGCGTCGCATTCGACCGTCCCCTTGCCGAGGAGCTCGAAGGCATTACGGGGCTCGTCGCCACCAGCCGCAACGCGCTGCGTGCCCTGGCCGGGACCGAAGCACTGGATGTCGCCCGCGGCTTGACGGTCTTCGCGGTCGGGGCGGGCACGGCCGAGCAGGCGAGGAGCATGGGTTTTGCTCGGGTGGTCAAAGGGCCGGGCACCGCGGAGGCGCTCGGGCCGCTGATCGCTTCGATCGTCGACCCGGCCGAGGAGGTGCTGCTGCACCTCGCGGGCGAGCAACTCTCCCGCGACCTTGTCGGCGAGCTTTCGCTTTCGGGACTGAATATTTCGTCGCGCATCGTTTATGGTATCCGACCTGCCCGCGAGCTACCCGAGGCCGTACGATCGGCCATCCGCGTCGGCGTGATCGACGCCGTCATGCTCATGTCCCCGCAGACCGCGGCAATTTGGTCGCGGCTCGTGCGGCTTCACGGCCTTGAATCGGCCGCCCGCGAGATCATCCATCTTTGCCTCTCTTCGGCTGTGGCCGGGCGACTCACGGGCCTTGGCACTGTGCCGACCGGGATTGCCGGCGAGCCGACACTTGAAGAAATGCTTGCCCTTGCCGATCTGGCTGCGGCAAAGTCGGCTCGCTAGCGGTTTACCCTCGGAATCTCCTGGACTTTCCGAGCGGGACGGGATGCCCCATGGCTGCTCTCTAGCGCCGTGGCGCATGATAGGACTTGGCTGAGGATCGACCCTCGATGACCGACCAGAAGGACGGCTCCGGTAAAGCGGCGGATCGCGGTCCCGCCGATTCGGGCGGCGCCAAGCGCCCCTATGCCACTCTCGATCTGAAAGCTGTCGAGGTGCCTGGCGGCGCTGCCAAGGCCGCGTCGGGTCCGAGACCGCCCGAGCCCGCGCAACCTCGCGCCCAGGCCGACGCGGCGCGCAAGGTCGCTGCGGCATCGGCGGCGCAATCGGACAAGGCGGCTGTGAGCGCCGCCAGCGTGCCTCCGGCCGGCTCTCGTCCGACTTCAGCGGCCTCTGCTGCAAAGGCAGAGACCGGGAAAGCCGGTAGCGCCGGAGCTGCTGGCGCACCTGCCGCAGCGGTCCAGGCACCTCCAGCCGCGCGCGGAGGGTCGTCGCTGGGACGCTTCTTCACGCACGCGGTCGCTGGTGTCGTCGGTGGCGGGCTTGCCCTCTACGGTGCCCCGCATTTGGCGCCCGTGCTGCGCGATATGGGGCTCCCCGTTCCCGCGGCCACAGTGCCGCCGGAGGTCGACACGCGGCTCGCCGCCATCGAGCGGCGACTCGCGGCGCCAGCCAAGGTGGATCCTGCGGCCGACCCGGCCCGGGCGCTGTCTGCGGCCGAGGCCAACCGCAAGCGCCTCGACGAGGTGGCAGCTACGGTCGGCAGTCTGGCTGAGGCCCAGGCCAAGCTCGCCAAGTTGACGTCCGAGCTGGAGGCTCGGGTTGGGAAGGAGGTGGCCGCCGCCGATACAGCCGAACGCATCTCCAAGCTGGAGCAGCAGCTCTCGGCGCTCGCCGATGCAGCCAAGACCGAGCCAGCCAATGCCGGGCGAATCCCTCAGCTTGCCCGGTTGACGGGCCGTCTCGACGAGCTGGAGGCCACATCCGCCCGAAATCAGGCCGACTTGCGCAAGGAGCTGGTCCGCGAGATCGACAAGCGCGCGACCCCGACGGCTGAGGCTAGCGAGGTGGCCCGCGCCACGGCGCAGCGTGTCGAGCGCGAGGTCGCCGCCGTGCGCACCGAGCAGAATCGGCTGGCGACGGGGCTGGATCAAGTGCGCACGTCAACGGATCGCCTGCAACTCGCCCTCAAGGCGACGCAGGACGAGACGACCACGCTGGTGACCGCTATCGACGGCCTTCGCCGCGATGTCGATGGCCGCCTCAAGGCCATGGCGAAGCCCGCAGACGTGTCCTCTGCCATCGCTCCCGTGGCCTCCAAGCTCACATCTCTCGAGGAGAGTCTGACCGGTGTGGTCAAGAGCGAGGCCGAGCGCAAGGCTACCGCCGAGCGCATCGTCCTGGCACTGGAGCTCGGCAACCTGAAGCGCGCTATGGAGCGCGGCGCGCCCTACGAGCGCGAGCTCGCCGAGGTACGCAAGGTCGCTGGCTCCCAGATCGACCTCGCCCCGCTCGACCGCTACCGCCAGCAAGGCGTCGCAACTATCGCCGGCCTGGCTGCTGAGTTCCGTCCGGCGGCCAATGCCATCCTCGACGCTGAGGCCGAGAAGGGCGATGGCACCGTCGTCGATCGCCTGTTGTCGGGTGCCAAGTCGTTCGTCCGCGTCCGCAAGACCGGTCATGGTGCGGGCGACGGATCCGCCGAGGCCATCGTGGCGCGGATGGAGGCTGCCCTGAAGGCAGGCCGCCTCGGCGATGTCCTGACCGAGGCCAAGGCACTGCCACAGGTTCCGCCGGGGGCCAAGGAATGGCTGGCCAAGGTGGAGGCCCGGCAGACCGTCGATGCCGCACTGACGTCGATCGATGCGGCTCTGAAATCGTCGCTGGGCGCTGGCCCGGCCCCCGCCGCGCAGAAGAAGGCAACGCCATGATCCGCATGGTTCTGTATCTCGTCGGCGTAGCGGTGGTGGCGACCGGCCTCGCCTGGCTCGCTGATCGACCCGGCAGCCTGCTCATCAACTGGGAAGGCTATGAGGTTGAGACGAGCGTCTTTCGGGCTGTCGTGCTGTTCGCGCTCGCCATGGGGGTGCTCGTGTTCGTCGGCTCGCTCATGCGCCAGCTGTTGACGAGTCCGGCTTCGCTCGGACGCTATTTTTCCCGCAGGCGTCAGGAGAAGGGCCTCGACGCACTCTCCAGCGGCATGATCGCCATCGGCGCTGGTGATCGCAATCTGGCGACCCGTTATGCCGTTCAGGCCCGTCGCACGCTGCCGAACGAGCCGTTGACCCAGTTGTTGCGGGCGCAGGCCGCCCAGCTGGCCGGGGATCGCTCGACATCGCGTCGGATCTTCGAGGCGATGCTCGGCTCTCCGGACACCGAGCAGCTCGGGCTTCGCGGTCTCTATCTCGAGGCCGAGCGCGAGGGCGAGAGCGAGGCCGCGCGCCAATTCGCCGAGCGCGCTCTACGCCTCAACCCGAAGCTCGGCTGGCCTGTCGAGGCCTTGTTCGACATGCAGTGCAAGGCGGGCGACTTCGCCGCCGCACTGGAGACGCTGGCCGCTGGCCGTCGCAGCGGACATTTCGACAAGGCCCTCGCCGATCGTCGCCGTGCCGTTCTGTTGACTGCAGAGGCGCAGGCGCTCGAGGAGGCGAACAGCGGCAAGGCGCAGCAGCTGGCGCTCGAGGCGCACAATCTGGCACCCGACCTCATCCCCGCCGCGGCAATCGCCGCCCGCCAGCTCGCCGCTCGCGGCGCCACGCCCAAGGCGGCCAAGGTTGTCGAGCGGACGTGGCGGCTAGCACCTCATCCCGAGCTGGCGCTCGTCTATGCCTTCGCCCGCCCCGGTGATAGCCCCCGCGACCGGCTCGAGCGCATCAAGCGGCTGGCCCGGATGGCTCCCGACTCGCCCGAGGGGCCGGTTGCACTGGCCACAGCCGCAATCGAGGCGCGCCAGTGGGCGGAGGCCCGCTCCGCGCTCTCGTCACTGATCGAGGGCGGTTTGACACAGCGCGTCTGCACCCTGATGGCTCGCATCGAGGGGGGCGAGCACGAAGATGCGGGACGCGTTCGGGAATGGCTGTCGCGAGCCGTGACCGCACCGCCCGATCCAGCCTGGACGGCCGACGGAGTCGTCTCCGATACCTGGGCGCCGGTGTCGCCGGTGACGGGCGCGCTCGATCGCTTCGCATGGAAGGTTCCGCCCGAGACCACGGCCACCAGCGAGGCTGGGCGCGCCCTGAAGCAACTCGAGGAGATGGCTCTGCTCGGTGCCGAGCCTGTCCCGGGCGAGATCCGGGCCACCACGCCGAAGGGCGCTGCAAAGGCCTATGCGCCGCCCACGAGCGCCCGCGTCGCGACGCCGTCGAGCACCGATGTGGGACCGCTGCGCCATCGCGCGGCCGAGGCCGATCGCCCGATCACGGTCGAGGTGCGGCCAGTGCCGGACGACGATGCCGTGGGGGCCACGACATCCGGCGTGCCGCTGCATCCGCTGCGGCGCGGTGCCGATGACGCCGAGATCATGCCGGTTGCTGCATCTGCCGGTGAGCCATCCAAAGTGGCCAAGCAGCCTTGAAGTTGGACGACCGCTGACTCGGGAGCCCGAGCGAGGAGAGCTACGATGTCCGACACCGCGAGCACGGCCATGCTGGAGCGTCGGCGGATCGAGGCGAAGCTCCTCGCTCACGTTCACGCCGTGCTGTCCGAGCGACACGGAGAGCAAGCGGCCAACGAGGTCGTTGCCGAAAGCGTGCGCCGGTCGGCTATCGAGCAGGGGGCCGAGATGGCCGCGGCGCTCGGCGGCAAGACCTCGTTGCAGACCTTCATCGACGCCCAGGAGCTGTGGACCCGCGGCGATGCTCTCGAGATCGCGTTGAAGGAGCAGTCGGCCGAGCGTTTCGCCTTCGACGTCAAGCGCTGCGCCTACGCCGAGATGTATCGCGGCATGGGCCTCGGCAAGATCGGCCACCTCCTCTCGTGCCAGCGCGACGGCACGTTCTGCGAAGGCTATGACAAGCGCCTGAAACTGAAGCGCTCGCAGACCATCATGCAGGGCGCCACTCATTGCGATTTCGAGTATACCTACGAGGCCGCCTCCGACCCAAGCGCCGTGCGGCCCAAAGCCTGACCGCGTCGAGAGGCCGGCAGCTGCGGCTCCGTGCCAGCTGCCTCGTGACAAACCGAGTTGTTCGGACCTACCCTTTCCGTGCGACCGTTCGTCCAGCCAGCACGGGAGGCACCACGCCATGTCCTACGAGACCATCACCGTCGAGCCGCTGAGCCCCGTCATCGGCGCCGAGATCCGGGGTGTCGATCTCAGCAAGCCGCTCGGAAACCAGCAGTTCCAGGAGATCCACGACGCGCTCACCGAGCACCTCGTCATCTTCTTCCGCGACCAGGACATCGACCTCGACCAGCAGAAGGCCTTCGGCCGCCGCTTCGGCAAGCTGCACATCCATCCGACGGCGCCCGCGCCCGACGGCCACCCCGAGGTGCTGATCATCAAGGCCGACGCCAAGTCGAAGGCCGTCGCCGGCAACCGCTGGCATTCCGACGTTTCCTGCGAGGCCGAGCCGCCGATGGGCTCGATCCTGCACATGCGCCAGCTGCCACCGTCCGGCGGCGACACTATGTTCGCCAACATGTACGAGGCCTACGAGGCGCTCTCCGAGCCGATCAAGTCGCTCATTGGCGGGCTCAGGGCCTGGCACGAATCCGAGCACGTCCACCGCGGCACCCTCGGCCACACCAAGCTCCGCGACGGCCTCACCGAGTGGCCCCGCTCGCTCCATCCGATGGTGCGGACGCATCCCGTGAGCGGCCGGAAAGCGCTGTTCGTCAACTCCGGCTTCACCACGCGCATCGATGGCCTCTCCGAGAAGGAGAGCCGCGCCCTTCTCGACATGCTGTTCGACCACGTGCGAACGCCGGAGTTCCAGTGCCGCTTCCGCTGGCGCGAGAAATCGATGGCCTTCTGGGACAACCGCTGCACCCAGCATTACGCGCTGTGGGACTACTATCCCCAGTCGCGCCTCGGCTACCGCGTCACCGTCTGCGGCGACAAGCCGGTCTGACGGCGGGGGCCGCCAAGGCCCACGGCGTCTCGCCCCCGCACCCGGCCGGAGCAATTCCGGCAGGAGACTGCGGAGGGCCGGGACCTTCCCCGTCTCGACACAAGTCCCGGTCCGCCGCTCGAAGCGTCCCGCGCCTCGCTTCGCCCGGGGAACCGCGCGGCGGATCGAGGTCGCGATCCGCCCTCGCCTGTCGCGGCCTCGTCTGTCGTCCTCAGCGATCCTTGAACTGGGGCTTCCGCTTCTCGACGAACGCGGCCATGCCTTCCTTCTGGTCCTCGGTGGCGAACATCGGGTGGAACGTGCGTCGCTCGAAGCGGACGCCCTCGGCCAGTGTCGTCTCGAAGGCGCGGTTGACGCTCTCCTTGGTCATCATCAGGATCGGCTGCGACATCGACGCGATGGCCTCCGCCGACTTCATCGCCTCCTCCAACAGCTTGTCGGCCGGCACCACGCGGCTCACGAGCCCGCAACGCTCGGCCTCGGCGGCGTCCATCATCCGGCCGGAGAGGCACATGTCCATGGCCTTCGCCTTGCCGACGAAGCGGGCGAGGCGCTGGGTGCCGCCGGCGCCGGGCATGACGCCGAGCTTGATCTCGGGCTGGCCGAACTTGGCGGTATCGGCGGCGATGATGAAGTCGCACATCATGGCGAGCTCGCAGCCGCCGCCGAGCGCGAATCCGGCCACCGCGGCGATGACGGGCTTGCGGGTGCGCGCGACGCGGTCCCAGGCACCGATGAAATCCTCCTTGTAGGCCTGGATGAAGGTCTTGGACTGCATCTCCTTGATGTCGGCGCCGGCCGCGAAGGCCTTCTCGGAGCCGGTGATGACGGTGCAGTTGATGGCCTCGTCGGCCTCGAATGCGTCGAGCGCGGCCGACATCTCGGCGACGAGCTGGGCGTTGAGCGCGTTGAGCGCCTGCGGCCGGTTCAGGCGGATGAGGCCGACGCGGCCCTTGGTCTCGACGATGATGCACTCGTAGGTGGACATGGAAAGCCTCCGCGTTGGTCCAGGTCTCGAGGATGCGATGCCCTGGCTTAGCCCGCCACCGAGCGTCTGGCTATGCCCCTGCCAGCCCCCTGTCTGCCGGCTCGCTTCGCATGGTGAGTGAGGACGGTCTCCCAGACGGCGCAATGCGATGATCGGTGTCCTGGCCGTGGCCATTGCTAATCCCGGTCTCTCGGCCGAAGCGATCGCAGCAAGCGATTGCGGAGAGCCGGGATCTTTCCCGGCCTGGACCGGAGGACGACTCCGGATCTCGTCTCGGCTTGTCCCGCGCCTCATTCCGTCCGGGGACTCACGCTGTAAACCGCTTTCGCTGCGCAACCTCAGCCATGCTCGCGCATGCCTGGCCACGGCACCCCGGTCAGCAGACGACGGTGGCCTGACATCACGACCTGGAAGTTCGATCATGGCGGGCAGGAGCATGAACTTGTTCGACATCAGCTTGCCAGCTAAGCTTGCACCGCTGTTCTGCCAAATGCAGCGGCGTGAGCACGGAGGCTGTGAAAATGCCGAAGGGTTACTGGATTGCCCACATCACGATTACGGACCTCGAGACGTACCGAAAATACGCAATGAACAACCATGTCGCTATCAAAAAATATGGCGGCAGGTTCCTTGTGCGAGGAGGCAAAGAAAGCCCTGGCTTTCCAAGCACAAGTCGATACGAGGTGACGCATGGCTCATTGAAGGACCGTCATGTAGTATTAGAGTTTCCGAGCTATGAAGATGCCCTGGCTTGCTACAAATCCCCCGAGTATCAGGAGGTGGCCAAGTTTCGCGACATGGGTGGCAACGTTGACGTCATCGTGATCGAGGGATTTGAGTCCGCCACCTAGACATTTCCTTCGATGAGTCCACCGTGGCTGATATGACAGTATCCTGAAGGGCGCGCAATTGCGGCCGGGTTGAGGGATTGAGCGTCAGGAAAAACCTCGATTCCATGTCGCTGTGATTGCATGAGGCGAGTACGTTGCCATGAACAAGGGGCTCTGCTGGCGAGGCGGAGCGAAGGGTGTTGGTTGGTTCAACATCGTCCTGAGGACAACGCAGCACTAGACAGTGATCCGAGTCATCCACACGACTGTTCCTCGTAAGCGGTCAAATAGATAGAGATCGCCAGTCCCGACATTCAAGAAATTGCTCTGGCACTCTGTCAGCGTGTGACAGAACCAAATCGCGTCGACGCCACTGACACCAGTGGGAAATGCTGTGCGGAGCGCTCCGAGAAACTCGTGCGCATTCATCAGAGCGATGTCATCGGACTCCACGAGTAGGAGGCTATGCTCGTCTTCGCGCTTGTGCACCGCGAGCTTGCTCGCCTTTCTCAGCACATCGTTCCGGAGGCGCTCGACGAGACCGCTCTCTTTCGAAGGCCAGCGCTTGAATATCACTCCTGGTCTTGGCGCAGCACAGTTCTTCCAAATATGGAAGTCCGCAGCAAAGCCGGGGACATGCACATCCCGGTGGTGGCCGTCCGACAACGTCGGTGCCACGTCGTTGATCCAGCTAGCCAGCGCATGTCGTTGGCGTTCCCAGTCGCGCCCAGTCTGCGCGATGTCGTCCGGCATGGCGATGGTGAGCGAGAACGAAACCGTCGCGAACTTTTGCTTGAGCCCGCCAACTAGCTTCATGAACTGCGCGCCGAGCTTGCGTTGGTCGGGCGTGCTGTCGATTGTAAAGTGCTCAATCAAAAATGGATTAGCTCGAGCCTCTGGCAAAGCATCTCCCTTCACGGCGCCATCAATCCATTCCGGCTCTTCGATCCCAGGGTAGTCGGTAAGCCGCAGCAAACCCACGAGAGCGCAAATGCTGTCCTTCTCTCGTGGTCTCAAGTTGCCACTCACTTTATCCTCCGTGGGAATGCGCCACCCAAACGTCATCTATGAATTTCAAGGCATTGCGTCGCGGGGTGCGAATGAGGTGACCCTCCCACTCGGAACGAGGTTGACGCAATAACTTTGATAGCGAGCGACGTTGCCAACGGCGGGCGGCCCGTCGAGCGCGCGTCGCCCATGTCTGTTCGTGTAACAACCACCCCCTACCTCTGGCACCCGCCACACCAGAACGTCGACCTCCCGGCTTGCACGTTGCGGCGGACCGTCCCGCCGCATCCGGGGGTCGTGCACGGCTCGCCCTCGCGACCGTAGACGGCGAAGGAGTGCTGGAAATAGCCGAGCGAGCCGTCCGTGTGGCGGTAGTCGCGGAGCGTCGAGCCGCCGGCCAGGATGGCGGCCTCCAGCACGGCGCGGATCGCGACCACCAGCCTCTCGCCGCGCTCGGTCGGCCGGGCGCCGCGCCGGGCCAGGGCCGAGGCAGTCCGGTTGGGGCTGAGACCTGCGCGCCACAGCGCCTCACAGACGTAGATGTTGCCAAGGCCGGCGACGATGCGCTGATCCATCAGGAAGGCTTTGAGGTCCGCCGTGCGCCCCTCGGCCCTGGTCGCGAGGTAGGCGGGCGTCAGGGCGGGACCCAGCGGCTCGACGCCGAGGCTCCGGAAATGCGGATGCCGGTCGAGCTCCGCCGCCGGGATCAGGCTCATGTAGCCGAAGCGCCGCGCGTCGTTGTAGGTGACAGTCGCGCCTGCCGCCGTCTCGATGACGACGTGGTCGTGGGCCGGGTCGCCGCCAGCGTCGTGGGTGAGCTCTCCGAGCTGGGTGCCGTTCGCGCCGCCCGGCACGGCAATCGAGAAGCGGCCGGTCATGCCGAGGTGGATGGTCAGCACCTCGCCCGAATCGAGATGGCCGAGGATGTACTTGGCCCGCCGCTCCAGCCGCTCGAGCCGCCGTCCCGAGAGGCGCTCGGCGAAGCGCTCGGGCAGCGGAAACCGCAAGTCGGGCCGGCGCTGCACCACGCGCGCGATGGTGGCGCCTGCGAGCACCGGCTCCAGGCCGCGGCGCACCGTCTCCACCTCGGGCAGCTCGGGCATTCACTCTCCATTCATGATTATGAGTGCCTGCTGAATCTCGGTGCCGAAACGAGGCACCGTTCGGACGAAACATCCTCTGGCATCCTGCCTCAAGGAGCAATCCCATGTCGTTGAAGGTCTTGGTGGCAGCCATCGCGCTCGCCGGTGCGAGCGTGCTGGGATCGGCGGCCATTGCCGCGCCCATCGCGCCGGCCTCTGGCCCGGGCGTCGATGCCCGCGACCTCCCGGTCGAGGCCGTGCAATACTATCACAACAAGCGCCAGCACTGCTGGCACTGGGACGGCTGGAAGGGGCCCGGCTGGTACTGGTGCGGCTATCACAAGCGGCGCGGCTACGGCTGGGGCGGCGGAGCGGGCTGGAACAAGTGGAGCCATCCGCCGCGCCACAACTATGCGCCGCGCCACTATCGCCGCGCCCACTGATATGCGCGGAGCCGGCCGTCGCCCGACGGCCGGCCCTGTCCTTCACGGAGGAGCCTCCAGCGCTTCAGCCGCAGGCGACGCAGTAGATGTCCTTGACCGGCCCCGGGATCGGCATCGGCGTCCACGTCTTGCCGCCGTCCCGTGTGCCGAACACCTCGCCCTGGTAGCGGGCACCGATATAGACCTCGTCGGGGTTCTTGTCGGAGAGGCCGATCGACATGATGGTGCCGTGCACCTGCACCTTGTCGAAGCGGCTCCACGTTTTCCCGGCATCGTTGCTGCGGTAGACCGCGCCGTCGTGGCTCGCGGCGGCGACCGAAAGTGCCGCATAGACCGTGTTCGGATCCTGCGCTGAGACGCGTACGTCACGGCCGTAGGTGATCGGCGAGAATCGCTTCATCTCGAGGTCCGTCCACGTCCGGCCCTTGTCCGTCGACTTGAACAGCCCCATCCGGCAGGCGACGACCACCGCATCCGGCTCCGCCGCGCTCATGGTGATCGCGTGGCCGTCGAGCATGCCCTCGGCCTCGTTCTGAGTGAGGATCTTGCTCTTGAGGTGAGGCAGTTTCGACAGCTCGATCAGATGCTCGCTGCAGTCGGACCAGGTGCGGCCGAAGTCCTCCGAGCGCACCACGCCGTTGACCTCGAGCGCGGCATAGACCGTGTCCGGCCTCGTCGGATGCTGCACCATGCGCATGGCACGGTGACGGAAGGCGCACTTCTCGCGCTCCTGGATGCCGCTGTCGGGCAGCGCCGTCCAGCTCGCGCCCATGTCGCGGCTCTCGTAGAAGGCGACGGGCGACGCGCCAGCCAGGATGCGCTTCGGGTCGCGACGGTCGACCAGGAACGACCAGATTTGGATCGTGTCGGGGAACTGCGCCTTCTTGAACGTGGCGCCGTGATCGGTCGAGATGCGGACGCCGTCGACCGTGCCGGCGAGCACGATGTCCGGATTGGTCGGATGTACCATCACGACGTGCGTCTCGGCGTCGCCCATCACTTGGCTCCACTCGCCGCCATCGGCCGGCCGACGGAACACGCCGACCTTGCCGACCTGATCGGGCCGGCCGACATATCCGGCGACACCGGCGAACACATAGGATTGGGCAGCCATCGAGATGCTCCTCCGCGGGTTGGGTGGATGCGATGCTAGGCCGGGACGCCGGTCGTGCGCAAATGGCGTGCAACGTCCCGCTTTGATTGCGGCGCGAACTCCCCCTATCTTGTGGGGGACTATGGTCCTTTCAGGGAGAGGCGCGGCGTGGCGGCAGTTGTCGAAGGCTCGAGCGGTTTGGTGCGACTGGTCGTCAACGGCGAGGCGCGCGAGGCATCGGCCGGATCGCTGGCGGCGCTGCTGGATGAGCTCGGCTACGGTGGTCAGAAGGTGGCGACGGCCTTGAACGGCGATTTCGTGCCCGAGCGGGCGCGGGCTGGGACGCGGCTGGCGCCCGGCGATCGCATCGAGATCGTCGCGCCGCGTCAGGGCGGCTAGTGCAGCGCATCTGACGTTTGATACCCGCTTGCGGCCAGCTATGCAATCGAACGTCAGATGCAGAAGCTGCACTAGAATCATAGATCTACTAGTGTTCCTTATGGTTCCGACATTTGCTCGTAGCCCAGCCGTCAAGGGAAGCAAATGTCGGAACCGGAACACTAGTGTCCCGGTTTGCAATTGCCGACTACTTTGCGGCAACCTTTCTCGGCAATTGCAAACCATAAGGGACACTCGAGAATTCATTGGCTCGTGTGGCGCTTGTCTCGCAATTGCCGACGTCGAGCGTGCCGCGATTTCTGGTCGGCAATTGCGAGGCGCCACACTAGACTGCTGTTCCGGGCTGCTGAGGATCGGAAATGACCATGCTGAACGACGACGCGCGGCAGGCGGAGGACAGATTCACGCCCTACGGCGTACCGCTGGGCTCGCGGCTGCTGCTCGGCACTGCGCAGTACCCTTCGCCGCAGGTGCTGACCGACGCCGTCCGCGCGTCGGGGGCTGGCGTCGTCACGGTCTCGTTGCGTCGCGAGGCGGCCCGCACGCGCGGCGGCGAGCGCTTCTGGGACATGATCAAGGCCCTGGGCGTGCATGTGCTGCCGAATACTGCCGGCTGCCGTACGCCGAAGGAGGCGGTCACGACGGCTCAGATGGCCCGCGAGCTGTTCGCCACCGACTGGATCAAGCTCGAGGTCATCGCTAACGACGACACGCTCCAGCCGGATGTGTTCGGTCTGGTCGAGGCGGCCGGTGTGCTGGTCCGTGACGGCTTCAAGGTGTTCCCCTACACGACCGAGGATCTCGGCGTCGCTGAACGGCTCCTGGGCCTCGGTTGCGAGCTGCTGATGCCCTGGGGCGCGCCGATCGGCACCGGCCGCGGCCTCGCAAACCCCTATGCCCTGCGGACCATGCGCAACTATTTCCCCCGCGTGCCACTCGTCGTCGATGCCGGTATTGGCGCCCCGAGCCACGCGGCGCAGGCGATGGAGATGGGCTTCGATGCCGTGCTCCTGAACACGGCCGTCGCCAAGGCTGGCGATCCGGTCGCGATGGCCCGTGCCTTCGCGCTGGCCGTCGAGGCCGGCCGCACGGCCTACGGCTCGGGTCTCATGGAGACGCGGGATATGGCCTC
This sequence comes from Hyphomicrobiaceae bacterium, assembly GCA_033764055.1. Lineage (GTDB taxonomy): Bacteria > Pseudomonadota > Alphaproteobacteria > Rhizobiales > Hyphomicrobiaceae. The sequence goes on along the minus strand of JANRJI010000079.1, from coordinate 40,706 downwards.
GCCGTCGACGCCCGTGGCCGGTACGCCGTTCTTCGAGCTTCAGGGCAGGGATTGAGCCCATGCGACCGCTTCTCGACACCTTCTATCCCATCGTCCCCGATGTCTCCTGGCTGAAGCGCTTGGTGCCCCTCGGCGTGCGCACCATTCAGCTCCGCCTGAAGGACGCGCCATCCGACGAGGTCCGCCGTCAGATCGTCGAGAGCCTGGCTGTCTGCACGGCTCACGGCGCCGATCTGATCGTCAACGACTACTGGCGGGATGCCATCGCGCTCGGTGCCCGCATGCTGCACCTCGGCCAGGAGGACCTCGCCGAGGCCGACGTCGCGGCCATTAAGAAGGCCGGCATCCGGATCGGTATCTCCACCCACAGTCCGGAGGAGCTCGATATTGCACTGGCGGCAGGGCCGGACTACGTGGCGCTCGGTCCAATCTACGAGACGAAGCTCAAAGTCATGAAATGGGCGCCCCAGGGTCTCGAGCGCATTGGAATCTGGAAGCGCCGCATCGGCCGGATGCCCCTCTGCGCTATCGCCGGGATCACGCCGGAGCGCGCTCCGGGCGTCATTGCGGCCGGCGCCGACAGCGTCGCGGTCATTACCGATTTCATCGCGCATCCGGACCCGGAAGGCCGTGTCCGCAATTGGCTGAGCTGGGCACGCAGCCTGGACGCGCGCTAGGCAGCGCGAATTAGGCACTTGTTTGTGACAACTGCACGACGGACGATGCGGTCGCTGTCACAGGGCGGTTCATGGCATATCGGTTCAAGCTCAAGGAGACCCTCGAGGCTGGCGTTCGTCGAATTGCGACGGAACAGCTCGATAAGGCGATTGCCGCGCCATCGGCGGGCGCGGATCGCGTGGTCTGGGTGCACGAGACCCGCAAGACCGTGAAAAGGGTGAGGGCGTTGCTGCGCCTTGTCCGTAGCGGTCTCCCGTCGGGTGAGTGGCAGCGCGAGAACTGCGACTTGCGCGAGGTGGCCCGCCTGCTGTCGCCGCTGCGCGACAGGCACGTCATGCGAGACACGATCGCCTCACTGCACGCAGATGCGGACAAGCGCTTGCTTTCGGCCCTGGCATGGCTCGAAGGCGAGTCTGCCGCCGGTGGAGCCGGTGAGCTGGCGGCCACAGCCGATCCGGATGCCGCCGTTGGCAAAGCGGTCGCCCAGCTCGCCGCTGCCCGTGATCGGCTTGCTGGGCTCGACCTCGACGGTACAATTGTTGAGGTTGCCGGCGCTGGACTTGCCGCGACGCAGCGCGCGGGACGCAAGGCCCTGGCCGCGGCCGAAGCCGACCCGTCCGACGAGAACCTCCACGAGCTGCGCAAGGCCGTCCAGACCTGCTGGCGTCAGTCGGCCCTCGTCGAGGCGGCATGGCCGGAGATCATGTCCGTGCGCCAGGCTGTTGCGCGCGACCTCTCGCAGACTCTGGGCGAGGTTCAGGACCTTGCCGTGCTGGCAGCGGCAGCCGCTGCGAGAGCAGACGATTCCGATCAGAATCGCCGCGACGCTGAGCGCATCGTGAAAGCATGCAAGGCGCGACAGGCGCGATTGCATGCCGCTTCGTTTCCCGCGGTGCACCGCCTGTTCGCCTTGCCGCCGAAGTCGGTGTCGGCCGAGCTGGCGCGCTGCTGGCCGGCGTCGTCGGCTCTCGCGGTGGAGGAGGCACGGCAAGCCAGGGTCGCCGCCAAGCAGCCGCTCGCGGCCGATCGGGACGCCACGCTCCGGATAGAGCGTGTCACGTCGCCGGCTCGCAAAATAGTCTCCCGCAAGGTCCGGGCCTCCGGCTGACCGCCCCCACTCCCTCACGCCCTTGTGTTGCCCCTTGCCGTGCAGGCCCCTGCGCCGGTCGGAGTGCAGTCGTAATCGCACACGATTGGCTGGCGTTGCGTCCGCAAATGCGTCTAGAAGTGCCGCAACAATAGGCGTTCCTGCGGAGCAACTGCGGGGAGCAGGGGGAGGGGATCCGATGCCGAGGGGGCGACTGATCCGTGCCGCGCTCATGGCAGGTTGCCTCGTGGTCGTCCCGGGCACGGGAGCTTCGGCTCAGTCACAGTCTCTGGCTGGAGCTCCGCCGGGCTTCGATCTCGAGAAGACACTGGAGGCGGCCCGCCAGGTCGTGCGGCTCTTCACCGATCGGATCAAAGGCGAGCTGTCGGTTGCGATGAAGGCGGACGGCGCAGCCAATGCTGTATCCCTGTGCCAGACCGTCTCGCCCGACATATCCACCGGGCTGTCCGACGAATCGGGCTTCGAGGTCACTCGAACCTCCCTCAAGCTGCGCAACCCTGAGAACGCTGCGGATGCCTGGGAGTTGGAGGTGCTGGGATCGTTCCAGGAGAAGGCGGCTACCGTCGATCCCTCTCGCCTCGAGCACTTTGCCATCGTCGTGACCCCGGAGGGCGATAAGCTGTTCCGCTACATGAAGGGGATTCCGGTGGCCGAGATGTGCCTGGCGTGTCACGGAACGGACATCAAGCCGGATGTCCGGGCCGAGCTCACGCGCTACTATCCCGACGATAAGGCGACGGGCTACAAGCTGGGAGAGCTGAGGGGAGCATTCTCTCTGGTCAGGCTGCTGGGAGAGTGATTGCCTGCTCTCGCCGGAGCTGCCGGCCGCAGGGACGCCCTCGTTCGAATGATACAATTTTGAGGAAGCGCAGGATGGCAGACCTCTCCACTTTTGGTCTCGACGTCGGCATCTATGGACGCCTCGCGACGCCCGGGCCGATCATGACGCTGGCGCGCCTCGCCGAGACGTCCGGATTCGCCTCGATCTGGGTGGCCGATCACGTTGCATTCCCGGTGTCCTTCGCCTCGAAGTACCCGTACGCCAAAGAGGGCGATTTCCCCTCCAGGCTTGACGATCCGCTGATGGAGCCGATCGCCATCCTCGGCGTGTTGGCGGGTGCAACGAGCCGCGTCCGGCTCGGCACCGCCGTGCTCGTTATGCCCTATCGCCATCCGCTTCTTCAGGCACGCCAGCTCGTCACCATCGATCAGATGTCCGGGGGCCGTCTCGTCCTCGGCGCCGGCGTCGGCTGGCTCGAGGAGGAGTTCGAGGCACTGGGCTTCCATCAGTTCAAGCAACGTGGCCGCGCCACCGACGAGGCCATCGAGATCTTCAAGGCGATCGCGAGAGGCGGCGAGGTCGGCCACCAGGGCGAGATCTACAGGTTCGAGCCGGTGTTCTCGTCGCCCGGCTCCATGCAGCGTCCTCACCCGCCCGTGCTCATCGGTGGCATCGCCGACCCTGCGCTGCGGCGCGTCGTGCGGCATGGCTCCGGATGGCTCGCCACGGCGATCGGCCCGGATCGGCTGAAGGGCCAGCTTGCCCGCCTGAAGGAGCTGTGCGGCGAGCACGGCCGCTCCTATGACACCGTGCAGCTCGTCTTCAAGGTGTTCCTCAACATCGGTCAGCCGAAGCGAAACCAGTACGATGAGCGCGAGCCGGCGACTGGCACGGTGGCAGAGATCGTCGACGACCTGAAGCGCATCCGCGACCTCGGCTTCGGAGAGATCGTCGTTCGCGTGCGCGGTGTCGCGACGCTCGACGAGACCCGCGAGCAGATCGACCGGTTCGCTACCGACATCGCGCCTAAGGTCTGACGCGACGGCATGTTCGGCATTGGGGCTTGATGCTCTGCCGCCATAGGATCGCCGGGGCCAGTCGGCTAAAAGAACTTTGGCGGCGGGAGCGTCGGACTGGGGACGGCATGGCACGAGGGCGTGGACTGATCGCGTTGCCGCTGGCGTTGGCCCTCGGAGCATGCGCTGCGTCACTGCGTCCGGACGGATCGGAGATCGCGACGTCCTCGACGTTCGGCGCCATCCCGCTGTTCAATGCCCAGCAGAAGCCGATGGTGCCGCCGCCGGGGGCAACGATCGCGGGCCACCACGTGCCTGCCGCCGCGCACACCACGGAGCTCGCCGTCCTGGCTATTTCCGGCGGCGGCTCGGACGGCGCCTTCGGAGCCGGCGTCCTCAAGGGCTGGACAGAAAGTGGCAAGCGTCCCGTCTTCAATATCGTGACCGGCGTCTCGACCGGTGCGCTCATCGCCACCTTCGCCTTCCTCGGTCCCGACTGGGACGGCGAGATCGAGCGCTTCTACACCAAGGTTACGGCTGCGCAGATCTACGTCGAGAAGGGCATCTTCGGCGTCTTCGAGGAGAGCCTCTACGACACCGCTCCGTTCCGGTCGATGGTCGAGAAGGTGGTCACGCCCAGGCTCCTCGATGCCGTCGCGGCCGAGCACGCGCGTGGTCGCAGGCTCTACGTCGCGACCACGGACCTCGACAGCGGCACCGTCGTCGTCTGGGACATGGGCGGCATCGCTGCCAGCAACGTGCCGGAGCGTCTCGAGACCTACCGCGACGTGCTGGTTGCCTCGGCTGCGTTTCCCGGCTTCTTCAAGCCGGTCTACGTTCGCCACAGCGATGAGGCCGGCAAGCCGCGGATGCACGTAGACGGCGGCGTGAAGGCACCGGTTCTGTTGCGCTCGTTCATGGTCGAGGGTCCGCAGCGCAAGAAGACCGTCTACATGCTGGTCAATGGCAAGCTCTCGCTGAAGGCCGGTGTCACCGAGCCTGTCCAGGCGACCGTTCTCGGCATCTCGCGGCGCTCGATCGCCGAGCTGATGCGTGGCCTCACCTACAAGACCATCTACCAAGCCTACGTGACGACCCGGCAGGCGCGCGCCCAGTTCGGGATCATGTATGTCCCTGACGACGCCCAGGACATCGACGACGCTCTCCGCTTCCGGCCGAAGGAGATGCAACGGCTGTTCGAGGTCGGCCGCACGTACGGGAGAGATCCCTCGCGCTGGCTCAAGGAGCCGCCGCGGCTCGAGCCGCTCGAGCGAATCGAGGTCAAGGCGGCGCGCTGACCTCTGCCGTCCGCCTCGCGGCATCCTGCGCCATCAGCAGGCCCACCCCCCAGAAGCCGAACGCCGCCATGAACCACGGTTGCCACATACCCCAGCTGAACGCGGCGACGAGCGCCGCTGTGACCAGGCTGGCGTAGGCGTAGGGCTGGATCTGGACGCTGAGGCGCGACAAGCCATATTGCAGAGCAAGCCCAAGCGCCAGCAGCAGCGCCGCTCCGACAGCGCCGAGCTCGTACCAGGTCTGCATATAGATGTTGTGGCTGTGGCGTCCGGTTCTCAGCGGATAGGGGTGGTCCTTGGGCCACGCTGCGCTGTCCGCGGCCTCCTGGTCCAGCGACTTGGTCGAGCCGAGCCCCACACCGAGCAGCGGCGTCTCCCGGACCTTGCTTGCGGTCACGCCCCACAGCACGATCCGATTGCGCGCCGTCTTCGGCATCCATTGGGCCTGGTAGAGGCCGTTGGAATAGGCGGATGCGGCAAGCGGTACGATCAGCAGTGTCGCCGTCACCCAGCCCGCCACCACCAGCCAGCGCACGATCCCCGGCAACGCCCACATGCCGGCGAAAACCAGGCAGCCCGCCACCAACGCCAGCATCGACGTCTCGTGCTCGGAGCTGAGCACGGCGATCGCCGTCAGGCCGAGCAGCCCGGCCATCACGACCCGTGCCGCCGATGGCTTCAATGCTGCCCGCGCCATCAGCAGCGCCGGCCAGAGCATCAGACACAGCAGCGCCACGTTGCGGTTGAGGACATAGTGGCCGATATGCACGACCCGGCCGGCCTCCATCATGACGTGCTTCGCTGGCGGTCGAAGGAACGGCAGCAGCGTCGACACGGCCCGCTTGATCGGCTGGCCGAACGCCGCCTCGACGGCCAGGAATGCAGCCGCGATCCCGACGGCGATGATCACCGCGTGCCAAAGCCGTCGCGCCGCCTCCTCGCCGAGGGCGGGGATCGCCCTCGCGGCCAGGCTGATCAGCAGGCCGAGGGCGGCGTAGAGAGCGACCTTGCCGTAGGCCTCCAGCGGCTCGACGGACCAGCTTGCATTGATGGCTATGTAGGCCCCGAGACAGATCGCCGCGACCTCCAGCGGCACCGGCCGGTACGGCCACCGGATCCGCTCTTTGTGGGCTGCGACGATCACGGCAGGCACTGTCAGGAGTGCAATCAGTCCCGGCGTCGCCCTGGGCTCGACGAAAGCCACCAAGAGCGCCGTCAGTGCGAGCCCCGGAGCGGCACCTGCCAAGCCGCGGATCGCGGCAGGCACCGCTGACGCCGTGTCGTTCTGCACGTGGATCGTGGACCCGCTTTCTGACAGACTGCGCACACGTTGACGCTTGCTGTGAGCTACCCTATCGGCGTTGCCCGGAGGGGTCAAAGGGCGCTGGCGCCGCATCCGCGAGGAGACCGAGCTTGTTGAGCCCGAGCCTGTTCAATGCCGACGAGATCATCGAGGGCCTGTTGCCGTGGGTGCGGGTCGAGAGCCCGACGAGCCACGTCCCCGGCGTCAACCGCATGATGGACCTGGCTGCGGCCGATCTCGTCCGCCTCGGTGCCACCATCGAGCGCACGCCCGGCACGCAGGGCTACGGCGACATCGTCGTCGGCCGCCTCGGAGGCACCGAGCCGACCAACTCCGCCGGCATCCTCGTCCTCTCCCACCTCGACACCATCCACGTGCTCGGCACGCTCGACGATCGCCTGCCGCTCCGCCGCGACGGCGACCGGTACTACGGTCCCGGCATCTACGACATGAAGGGCGGCGTGCGCATCGCCATGCACGCGCTGGAGGTGCTCCGCCGCAGCGGCACGCCGCCGCGCCTGCCCGTCTCCTATATGCTCGTCCCCGACGAGGAGGTGGGGAGCCCGTTCTCCCGCGAGGCGATCGAGGCGGAGGCGCGTCGTCACAAGTATGTGCTCGTGACGGAGCCCTGCAAGAGCGGCGTGGTCGTCACCGGGCGCTTCGCTTTTCAGCGCTTCTGGGTCACCGTGCACGGCAGGCCGGCCCACGCTGGCGCCACCAATCGACAGGGCCGCAGCGCCATCCGCGCCATGGCCCGCCTCATCGAGCGCATCGAGGGCCTGACCGACTTCGATCGCGGCATGACCTTCTCGGTTGGCACCATCGCCGGCGGCACCTACGTCAACGTCATGCCGATCGAGTGCCGCGCACAGGTGCTGACCGTGGCGCCGACGCCCGAGATCTTCGAAGAGGTCGGCCGCCTCATGCGCGCGCTCGAGGATGAGAACGACGGCATCCGCGTCACAGTCGAGCGCGGCCCCGTTCGCCCGCTCTGGACGCCCCACCGCGAGACCATGGCGCTTTTCGAGAAGGCGCACGGCCTGGCCGCCGGCATCGGCTTCGAATTGAAGCACGGCTCGTTCGGCGGCGGCAGCGATGGCAATTTCACCGGCGCCCTCGGCATCGCCACTCTTGACGGTCTCGGCGTCGACGGCGGCGGCGCCCACACCTTCGAGGAGCATCTCCTCGTCTCGTCGCTGGAGCCGCGCTGCCGTCTCTTTGCGGAGCTGCTGGCGACGCTGAGCTGAGCCGAGTTGCGGCAGGCGGCATGGGCAACGGCCGAGCAGCGCCGCGGCGAGCATCGACCGACGCGCGGCTTGCTGCGGTGGCAGACGATGAGGAGGGTGCGAGTTGAGCTGACGTCGCGCTCGATGCCAGCAGCTGCCGCCCCGCTTCAACAGCACTCAATCATGCTACGCGTCGCCGGCCCGCCTTGATCCGGCTCGCCAGCACCTTGTCGATGCGGCGGCCGTCGAGATCGACGACCTCAAATCGCCAGCCGACGGCATCTACGTGCTCACCCGTGTTCGGAAGATGCTGGAGGTGGGCGAGCACAAAGCCGGCGACCGTCTCGTAGCCGCGCTGCTCCGGCAGCGGGATGCCGATCTTTTCGGCCATTTCATCGATGGGCATTGCGCCCGAGAACAGCCAGGAGCCGTCATCGCGCTCCGTAGCATAGGGTTCGATGCCGACAGCATTGGATTTGAACACGCCAGCGATGGCTTCAAGAATGTCTGCGGGTGTCACCAGCCCTTCGAAGTTTCCATACTCGTCATGGATGAGGGCCACCGGTACAGCGGCTTCGCGCAGAATACCGAGGGCATCCAGAGCATCCGTCGTGTCCGGCACGATCGGCGCCTTGCGGATGTGCGCGCGGACGTCGAACGGCTGTCCGCTGAGCAGTCCGGCAAGTAGCTCTCGGGTTTGCACGACGCCGAACAATGCGTCCGGCGACCCTTCGCCTACCGGTAGGCGGGAGTGAGGCGTCGTGATGAGGCGCTCCTTGATCTCGTCCTCGGGAGCCGTGATGTCGATCCAATCCACATCGGTTCGCGGCGTCATCAACCCTATCACGGCACGGTCGGCCAACCGCATGACGCCGGCGATCATCTGGCGTTCGCCCTTTTCGAGTACGCCGGCCGTCTCCGCTTCGGCGATCAAAGTCCGGATCTCCTCGTCCGTCACCCGCGTCTCGCTTTCCGTGGCCTGTCCGAAGAGTCGGAAGACGAAGCGTGTCGAAGTATCGAGGAGCCACACGGCAGGAGCCGCAAACTTCGAGAACAACGTCATTGCCGGGGCGACGGCACAAGCGATGCCCTCTGCGTTGCGCAGTGCAAGATTCTTCGGCACGAGCTCGCCGACGATCACCGACAGATAGGTGATGATCACGATGACGATGCCGTAGCCGAGTGGTCCAGCAACAGACCCCGGAATATTGAGGTGGCTGAGAGCATTGGCGGCATGGGCACCGAAAGCCTCGCCAGAGTAGGCACCATTGATAATGCCGATCAGCGTGATGCCGATCTGTACGGCGGATAAGAAGCGGCCAGGATCGGAGGCGAGGGCCAGCGCGGGGTTCGCACCATGGCGTCCGGATGTGGCCAACGCTTTGAGGCGTGAACGCCGCGCTGAGACTACGGCCAGCTCGGACAGGGCAAACAGCCCGTTGAGACAGATGAGCACAACTACGATGAACAGCTCGGTCACGGATAACGCAGCCGGAGCTCGCGTCCTGGCCACTCCCATGTTGTTGCGGCGATGAACCGTAGGGCCGGGTCGTGGCCTGGTCAACCGCCTCCCCCCGCAGTGAGCCCCCACCCCCGAAGCGCATACCCCCATGGAGCCGCTACTGGATTTGGCGTTGCCGTGCGCCCGAGCATTGAAAGTCGCCGCGCGCCAGAGCAACAGAGATTGCCCGACCACCGGGCGTCGTCGTGAGCGGTTTGCAGGCCGGCTCATCGTACGCTGCCATTCCCTGTCGCCCGGCTGGCGGACCAGGCCCTATGATTTCCGTTACTGTACGGCCACCCATGGAGCGACCGCGATGCTCACGATTTATGGCAACGACCATTCGAGCTGCGCCCAGAAGGTTCTCTGGTGCGCGGAGGAGCTCGGTCTCGCCTATACGCTGATCGAGAAGGGCGGCAGCTTTGGCGGCCTCGACGATCCCGAGTATGTCAGGCTGAACCCGAACCGCCTCATCCCCACCATCGTCGACGACGGCCTCGTTCTCTGGGAATCGAGCGCCATCCTCTGCCATCTGTCGGCCAAGTATGGCCAGGGCAGCCTCTATCCCGCCGACCCGCGTCCCCGCGGCGAGGCCTACAAGTGGGTGTTCTGGCAGAGCGGTACAGTCCGCTCCGCCATCATGCCGCTCTACATGCAATGGCGTGTCTGGAAGCCGGCATATCGCCATCTCGAGGAGCTCGAGCGCTTGCGGCGCGCCATGGAGCCTGTATGGCGCATTGTCGAATCCCACTTGAGCTCCAACCGCTGGCTCGCCGGCGACTCGTTCAGCATGGCCGACATCCCCATGGGGATCATGGCTCACTGGTGGTACAGCTTCCCGATTGATCACTTCGAGCTGCCGCATATGGGGGCTTGGCACGCACGCCTGCTGGAGCGTCCTGCGTTCCGCAAAACCGTGGTCCAGCCGCTGGCACACGCCGATTGAAAGGTCGCCCGATGCGCTTCGGACTGTTCGGCGGTGCACGGTCGCGGGGCGAGGGTCCCGAAGGCGACAGCCTCGGCTACCGCCACTACATCGATTATGTGCTGACGGCCGAGGAGCTGGGCTTCCACAGCGTTTTCGTCGTCGAGCACCACTTTACGGGCGTTGGTCAGGTTTCGGCGTCGCTCAATCTGCTGAGCTACCTCGCGGCCCGCACCTCGCGCATTCGCCTGGGCACCGCCGTGGTCGTCCTCCCCTGGCACAATCCGGCGCTGCTCGCCGAGCAGGTGTCGACGCTCGACCTGCTATCCGGTGGCCGGGTCGATCTCGGCGTCGGCAAGGGCTACCGGGCGAGCGAGTTCGCCGGTTTCTCGGTCCCCATGGAGGAGGCCGCAGAGCGCTTCGACGAGGCGATGGCCTTCCTGCGCAAGGCCTGGACCACAGACGGGCGCTTTTCCCACAATGGCAAGCGCTGGCGCTTCGACGACGTGCTCATCGAGCCGCGCCCGGTGCAGCGTCCGCATCCGCCGTTTTGGCTCGGCGCGGGCAGTCCCCAGTCGATCCGGCGGGCGGCCGAGGAGGACTTTTGCCTGCTGCTCGACCAGGTGGCCCCCGTCGAGGTCATCGCGGGGCGCGTCCGCCTCTACAAGGAGGCTCTGGCCGCAGCAGGTCGCAAGGATCGCCCGCATCGCATTGCCGTCGCCCGCGGGCTGCAACTGGTTCGCAGTGAGTCCGAGCGCGTCGACGCGCTCGAGGTGCGGGCCCGCGTGCTGCGTACCATTGGCGGCCTCGCCCGCGGTCCCGGTGCCGAGCGCTACCACAATCTCAGCGGTGAGGCCGCCGTCGCCCTGGCCGGCGAGGAGGCAGCCCTCCTCGGCACGCCCGACGAGATCGTCGCGCGCCTCCGAAAGCTCGAGGCCGGCGGCGTCGACTACGTCCTGCTGGTCGATCCCACGGGCTCGCTGGAGACGCTGCGCAGCTTCGCGAGCGAGATCATGCCGCAGTTTACCGAGGCCTGAGTTGGCTCTCTCCTCAGGATCGGCGGAACAAGCCGCACCGCCGCGACGTTCTCCCGAAAGTACATTGTCCGCCCATGGGGAGCGTCATGCAGCAGCAGAGCGAGCACGATTCGATCGGCCGAGCGGGCCCCACCCAGTCCACCCGCGATGAGAATCGTGAGTCAGGCCTCTTCGGTGCTCGTGAAAGGTCCGTGGCGGCGCATCTATCCACGTCGGCTGCAGAGTCCACCGCCGGGGCGCGATCCGCCAGCCTGCCGGAGGAGGTCGGGCGCTATGTGAAGGAGTATCCGCTGCTCGCCGTAGCAGGTGCGACGACGGTAGGCCTCGCAGTGGCTCTCGCATTGATGCCCTCCCGCCGTATTGGCCGGCGTTACGACAGCAAGCCGGTGAAGGTGGTGCGCGACTTGGAGCGCCGGATCACGCGCGAGATGCGCAGCCTTCGCAACAGCGATACCGCTGATCAGATCTCGAGCGGCGTCAGCCGCGTGCTGTCATCGATTGACATTCCCGCCCTGATCGCCGGCAGTCAGTCTTATATCGACGGTCTGCGGCGCTACTTCCGCTAGACACGCATAGCTCGCCAGCGCCGTGGCTGCCGAGTACCGATTTTGAAAGGTTCCAAATCGGTGGGCGGGGCGCTATATCCCGCCCATGCAGCGCACCCTCGTCGATCCCCGCCCCGCGAGTTGGCCGGCAAACCATCCGAACGTGGCCCACGGCCGCGTTGGGGTCCTTCTCCTCAATCTAGGCACGCCCGACGCGACCGACTACTGGTCGATGCGCCGGTACCTCAAGCAGTTCCTCTCCGACCGCCGGGTCATCGAGGAGCCGCGCTGGAAGTGGTGGCCTATCCTGAACCTGATCATCCTCACTGTGCGCCCCGGACCGAAGGGACGCGATTACGATGCGATCTGGAACAAGGCGCTGAACGAGGGACCTCTCAAGACCATCACGCGGTCCCAGGCCGAGAGGCTGGCTGAGGCCATGCTGGATCACCCGCAGGTGGTCGTCGACTGGGCCATGCGCTATGCCAACCCCTCCACGGCCTCGCGAATCGACGCGCTGCAGAAGGCCGGCTGCGACCGTATCCTGCTGGTACCGCTCTATCCACAATACGCCGCTGCGACGACCGCTACGGCCGCCGACGAGGCCTTCCGCCACCTGATGACGATGCGTTGGCAGCCGGCCGTTCGCGTGGCACCGGCCTGGCACGACGACCCAGTCTACATCGAGTCCCTCGCCGACTCGATCCGCGGCGGCCTGGAAAAGCTCGCTTTCGAGCCGGAGAAGATCGTCGCGACGTTCCACGGCATGCCGCAGAAGTACCTGGAGCAGGGTGATCCCTACCACTGCCAGTGCATGAAGACCTCGCGCCTCGTTCGCGAACGGTTGGGCCTCCCGCGTGAGCGATGGATCACGTCGTTCCAATCCCGCTTCGGCAACGACCCCTGGCTGCAACCCTACACCGACGAGACAGTCGCACAGCTCGCCAAGTCCGGCGTGAAGCGCTTGGCCCTGGTGGCTCCCGGATTCTCGGCCGATTGTCTCGAGACGCTGGAGGAGCTCGATGTCGAGAACCGTGGCATCTTCATGGACAATGGCGGCAAGGACTTTGCTTACCTCCCGGCGCTCAACGACAGCGCCGAAGGCATGCGCGTCATCGAGGCGGTCGTACGCCGCGAGCTTTCGGGCTGGCTCTGATCCGGCTACGCTCGGCCTCCACCTGCGATGAGGAGGAGTACCCATGTCGTCGATCAAGCGCATCCTTCTGCCGGAGCTCCGTGAGCCTGTCAGCCACTACTGCCACGTGACCCGTGCCGGTCCCAACGTCTGGGTCTCGGGCATCACCGGCGCCCGCGCCGACGGCAGCATTCCGGACTCCGTCGTCGATCAGTTCGAGGTGGCGATGGACGCCATGGACCAGTGTCTGAAGGCGGCTGGCGCTGGGCCCCAGCACGTTGTCAAGGTCCAGGTCTTCATGACCGACATCAAGGAGCGCCCACTCATCAACCCGCGCCGCATCGCCTACTTCGGCGAGCACCGGCCAGCCTCGACGCTGGTCGAGGTGTCTGGTCTCGTCGACCCGCGGATGAAGGTCGAGATCGAGTGCCAAGCCTACGTCGATTGAGGCGACGTTCGCTGACGGCGCACTGGAACGGGCTGCTTGGGAGAGGTCATGTTTGCGTTCGTCCGTTCCGCCTTGAGCGCGGCACTCACTTTGCTCGCGCTCACACTACCGGCGCGAGCGAGCGATCCGCCGCTGGAGATTTTCGACGCCCATCTGCACTACAATTGGGAGCCGCGGCCCTACTTGCAGCTCGAGGAGGTGCTTGCGCTTTTCAAGCGCCACCGGGTCACAGGCATCCTCGCCACGAGCCGGCCCAACACCGGCACGCACGCACTGGTCGGAGCGGGCGCGACCGATCTCTGGGTCGTGCCGTTCATTCGCCCTTACCGCGTGCGCGCCGACATCGCCAGCTGGATGGGCGATCCCGCCATCTTCGAGCTGGTGACGGAGGAGCTCAAGCGTGGCTACTACCGCGGAATCGGCGAGTTCCACCTGTCCGGCAGGGCGGCTGCAAACGAGTGGGTGAAGCGGACGGTCGACCTTGCCGTCGGCAGCGGCTTGTTTCTTCACTGCCATTGTGACGCTGAGGCCCTCGAGATCCTCTACGACCAGAACCCCAAGGCGCGCGTCATCTGGGCACACACCGGCTTCTCGCTCGAGCCGGCGCGGGTCGAGGCCTTTCTGCAGGCGCGCGCCGAGCTTTGGGGCGAGCTGTCCTATCGTGCGGGCCTGACCGACGGCGCGGGAAAGCTCACGCCAGCATGGCGCATCCTCCTCGAGCGCTACTCCGACCGGTTCCTGATCGGCTCCGACACATGGATCAACGAACGCTGGGCGAGCTATGGCGACATCATCGCCGGCTATCGCGCGTGGCTCGGGCAGCTTCCACCCGAGGCCGCCCGCAACATTGCCCACGGCAATGCGCGCCGCCTCTTCGCCCGCTGAGCCTCCGGCGGGCCGAAGGGCATCCTACCGCGCTGACGAAGACTCTCTTGGCGCCAGCGTCGCGGACGGCATAGCCTTCCCGCCATCGAGACGGAGGCGAGACCCATGCGCTGGAAGATCGGAGACGTGACTGTCACCAAGGTGATCGAGTTGGAGACGACGGGCGGCAGCCGCTTCATTCTGCCGGACGCCGCGCCAGAGGCCATCCGGCCGATTTCCTGGCTGATCCCGCATTTCGCCGATGAGATGGGGAAGCTCAAGATGAGCATACACGCGCTCATCGTCGAGACGCCGACGCTCACTGTCATGGTCGACACCTGCCTCGGCAACGACAAGCAGCACCGCCGAGTTCCCACCTGGAACGAGCGGCAGGGCCGCTTTCTCGCAGACATTGCGGAGGCGGGCTACCCCAAGGAAAAGATCGACGTCGTCATGTGCACGCACCTGCACGTCGATCACGTCGGCTGGAACACCATGCTGGTCGGCGGCACGTGGGTGCCGACGTTTCCGAAGGCTCGCTACGTCTTCGGCCGCAAGGAGTTCGAGTACTGGGCGAGCCAGAAGGCGAACGAGCACATGCTGCCGGTGTTCGATGACAGCGTTCGCCCGATCGTCGACGCTGGCCTCGCCGAGCTGGTCGAGGCGGATCACCGCCTCTGCCCCGAGATCCGTTTCGTTCCGAGCCACGGCCACTCCCCCGGCCACTGTAGCGTGCTGATCGAATCGAGGGACGAGAAAGCACTGATCACTGGCGATTTTGCGCATCATCCCTGCCAGTTCGCCCGACCCGACTGGTGCTCGACGGCCGATTTCGATCGTGCCGCCGGCGAGGCCACCCGGCGCCGCATCCTGTCCGAGCTCGCCGGCACGCGGACGCTGGTGATAGGCACCCATTTCGCCGGCCCGACCGCCGGTCGCGTCGTCCGGGACGGCAATGCATTCAAGATGCTCGTATAGCAGCAGATGAACGGGCCCGGGCACCCGCTGCACGGGCGAGGGAGGCCCAGGATGACGCTGCAGAAGCCCCGCCGCGTGCTCCTGCGCGGTAGCCTCATGCAGCTTCTGCGGCTGGGCGCTGGGCTCGTCCTTCTGGCCTTCGTGGTCACCCACTTCCTCAATCACGCCGCGGGGCTGCTCGGCGTCGAGGCCATGGAGCGCGTGCAGACGCTGCGCTTCGCCGTCACCCGCTCATCCGTTGGCACGACGCTGCTGGCCTCGGCCTTCCTCGTCCACATATCGCTCGGCCTGGCGAGGCTCGCCGAGCGTCGCACGCTGCGAATGCCCCTGTGGGAGGCGCTGCAACTCACGTCAGGCCTCCTGATCCCGCTGCTGCTGCTCGAGCACATCGTCGGGACACATGTCGCGAACGCTCTTTTCGGCACGGCAGACTTCTATCGCCCCGTATTGTCCGTGCTGTGGCCCGACAACGCCGCGAGCCAGTCCGTGCTTGTCCTGCTCGTCTGGCTCCATGCCTGCATCGGCATTCACTACTGGCTGCGCCTCGCTGACTGGTACGGGCGGGTAAGGCCACTGCTTGCGGCAATTGCCGTGCTGTTGCCGGCCCTGGCCCTGGCCGGTTTCTTCGTTGGTGGCCGCGAGCAGGCGGCCGAGCTCGCCTCGCCCGCCGCCCGCGACGCGATGCTGGCCGAGCATCGCTGGCCGATCATCGCCCAGCGGGCCGAGCTGCGGACCGTCTGGCTCTGGTCGCTCGGCCTGTTCGTCGCAGCGCTGACGGCGGCGCTGGCCCTCCCCGTGGCGCGGATGATCCGCCAGCGGCGGTTGCCCCGGGTCACCGTCACCTACGTCGGCGGGCCGACCGTCACCGGCCCCAAAGGCGCCACGCTGCTCGAGATCAGTCGCTTGCGCGGGGTGCCGCATGCCTCGGTCTGTGGGGGGCGCGCCCGCTGCTCGACATGTCGGGTCAGGATCGAGTCTGGTCGCGAGGCCCTGCCCCCTCCAAGTCTGGCCGAGGCCGTGACGCTCGGCGCCGTCGGCGCCCCCGAAGGCGTACGCCTCGCGTGCCAGATTCGGCCGAGGGAGCCGCTCACCGTGACCCGACTCGTCGATCCGGGCACGACCGCCCGCTTTCGCCTCGGTCAGTCGCTCGAGGACGATGCGGCTGGCATGGAGCGGCACCTCGCGGTGATGTTTCTCGACATCAAGGGCTTCACCGCCTTCGCCGAGCGGCGCCTCGCCTACGACGTCGTCTTCCTCCTGAACCGGTTCTACTTCGCCATCGGCGCGGTGATCGTCGGCGAGGGCGGCTGGATCGACAAATACATGGGCGACGGCCTGCTCGCCGTGTTCGGTCGCGAAACGGGTCTGCGCGAGGGGGCGCGTGCCGCGCTGGCCGCCGCCCGGCGCATCGACCTCGCCTTGGACGCGCTGAATGCGCAACTCGTGGCAGAAGGCCTCATGCCACTCGGGGTCGGCATCGGCCTCCATGCCGGCAGCATGGTGGTTGGCAAGATTGGCTACGCCGAGACCGCCGCCGTCACCGTTATCGGCGCCACCGTGAATACGGCGAGCCGGCTCGAGGGCCAGACGCGCGAGAGGGACTGCCAGCTCGTCGTCTCACGCGCGGCAGCAAGGGCGGCCGGCTGGCGCGCAGACGGCTTCGCCACCGCTCGCGTGGCAGTGAAGGGCGTCACCGAGTCCGTGGAGGTGATCCTGGTAGCCCGGGCGCGCGAGATCACCCTCGATGACGCTCCGACGTGATCCGCTTGTCGCCAGGTATCATCCACAGCTTCGGTCAGGTGCGCATTCAACGCAGCACGGGAATGCGTTAGCATCAGCTCTCGTGAGCGAGCCCCGGCGGAACGCATGCCCTTGCATCTCATCAAGCTCTGTGTTGGCTGCGACTCGGTCGAGGAGCTGGCGGTCTGGCAGGCCGAGCGCGTGCGCCAGTTGAAGCGTGAGCGCAGGCCGGCGGACCTGTTCCACCGGACCTTCCAGACACCGAAGCGCCGCGAAGAGCTGCTGGACGGCGGATCGCTGTACTGGGTGATCAAGGGCATCGTGCAGGCGCGACAGAGAATCGCCGACATTCGCGAGGGCACCAAGGACGACGGCACGCCATGCGCGTTGCTGATTCTAGACCCAGCGTTGGTCCCGGTCCGGCCGGTGCCACGTCGCCCTTTCCAGGGCTGGCGCTACCTCGTCGCCGACGACGCCCCTGCCGACATCGCCTGCGGTCCGGCGGACGACCTCGCGGCGATGCCGCCGAGGTTGCGTCGAGAGCTTGCGGAGCTCGGGCTGCTCTGACGTCGGCCTGATTGCCGCCGCACGGCGAACCGGCGGTCAAAACTTCGCCGCGACGATGCCGTAGCGCATGCACTGGCGCCCGCCCTCGCAGCGTGGCAAAGCTCTCCGGCTCCGTACGACGCCACAGGAAATCAAATGACCAGCCCGACCTACCCCGCGACCGGCAACGATGCAGCCGATCGCTATCTGCGAGACGGTTTCGAGCGGGTCGTCGGCATGTCGTCGCGTTTTGCGGCAGCCATATGCTGCCGTTTGATGGCGCTCCAGGAGGAATTGGCCATCAAGGGCTCTGTCGCCGAGATCGGTGCTTTCGAGGGGCGCTTCTTCATTGCTCTTGCGCATTGTCTGAACGACGGCGAGCGGGCGCTCGGCATGGACATCTTCGAGTGGCCGAACCCCGAGGTGAAGGAGCGCTTCGAGGCGAACTGTCAGCGCCACGGCATCAGTCTGGAACGGCGCGTCACGTGGAAGGTAGACAGCGGCAAGACCACGCCGCAAGAGATCCTGGCACGGGCCGGCGGGCCGGTCCGCCTGTTCCACATCGACGGCGAGCATTCCCGCGCCGCGTTGACCAAGGACTTGGAGCTGGCAACTCAGGTCATGGCTCCCGGAGGCCTGATCGTGCTCGACGACATGCTGCACCCAGGCTATCCGACGTTGATGGTCGCCGTTCAGCAATACCTCGAGCGCCATCCGGAGATGGTCGTGCTGTGCATCATAGATCGAGAGACGATCGTCGCTGCAACGAAGTTCGTGCTGTGTCGCGCTGAGTGGTTCAAGCGCTACGAGACGCCAATGCTCGAGATATTCAAGGATCAGATCTGGCCGCTCGGCGCCGATTTCGAGCCCCATTGGTGTCTTGTGCTGTCGCAAGACACGCGGCTGGCTGCCATCATCTAATCCCGCTGGCCGGCACCGATGTGTGGGCTGCCTGGAACTCGTTATGCAGGTAGTGGACCTTGGCCTTCCCCCAGAAACGCCAGACCGGCTGTCCGACGGTGCTGTGCGGCACCCAGCGGCCGTTCGCGTCGAGGCGCTCCAGCGTCCAGCGCCAGCTCTTGCCGCCCAGAGTGTCGATGCGCAAGCGCGCCAGCCCGTTGACCGCATCTTCGAGCAGCTTGCTGGCATTGGACACGTCGTCGAACGTCTCCTCCCAACCGTCGAAGGCGACGAGGTACTGGCCTTCTGAGGCGATGAGCGCCATGTCGAACCCGTTCGGCCCCGAGCCCGCCACGGCTAGCCCGGTCGAAGATCGCTTCATCATCGTGCCCGGGCATCTGGACAGTCGCGCTTCCAGCTCGTCCAGAACGAGTTGCTGTGGCCTGGCGAGCATGACGAGCGGTTCCCCTAGCGGGCTAGGCATCTTCGCGAAGTGCTGACGGTTTTTTTCGGCCGGAGTTTCCTTAACGGTCTGTTGGAGGTCAACGACGAAATCGACGACTCAGCAGCTGTCGGACCTAAGTCCGAACAGATTTGACAACGGAATGTAAGGCGGACTCGGGACCGCAGGCGGCCCCGAGCCGTTCGTCGCTCAGGCTGCCTGTTTGGCTGCCTCCGTCGTCAGCGCGATGGCCCCGTCTTTGACAGTCAGCCGCACGCTGTCGCCGTCCTTGATCCGCCCGGCAAGAATCTCCTCGGCGAGATGGTCCTGGACGCTCTTCTGAATTACGCGCTTCAACGGCCTAGCGCCGTAGGCCGGATCGTAGCCGCTGTTCGCCAGCCAGGTCCGCGCCGGGTCGTCGAGGTGCAGCGTGATCTTGCGATCGGCGAGCAGTCTCTGGAGACGGGCCATCTGAATGTCGACGATGCGGCCCATCTCGCTCCTCTGCAGCCTATGGAAGACGATGATCTCGTCGAGACGGTTCAGGAACTCGGGCCGGAACTTGGTGCGGACCTCGGCGAGTACGTACTCGCGCGCCTGGGCCATGTCGCCGCCGTCCTTCACCGCGACGAGATACTCGGCGCCGATGTTCGACGTCAGGATGATCAGCGTGTTCTTGAAGTCCACCGTGCGGCCCTGGCCATCGGTCAGACGACCGTCGTCCAGCACCTGAAGCAGCACGTTGAACACGTCGGGGTGCGCCTTCTCGATCTCGTCGAACAGGATGACCTGGTACGGCCGGCGCCTGACCGCCTCGGTCAGCGCACCGCCCTCCTCGTAGCCGACATAGCCCGGAGGCGCGCCGATCAATCGTGCGACGGCATGCTTCTCCATGTACTCGGACATGTCGATACGCACCATCGCACTCTCGTCATCGAAGAGGAACGCCGCCAGCGCCTTGGTCAGCTCCGTCTTCCCGACCCCGGTGGGCCCGAGGAACATGAAAGAGCCGATCGGCCGGTTCGGATCCTGCAGGCCGGCACGTGCGCGCCGGACCGCGGTCGAGACGGCCTTCACGGCCTCCTCCTGGCCTACGACGCGGCGACCGATCGCCTCCTCCATCTTTAGCAGCTTGTCGCGCTCGCCCTCGAGCATCTTGTCGACCGGAATGCCGGTCCACCGCGAGACGATCTGCGCCACGTGGTCGGGCGTCACCGCCTCCTCCATCAGGCCGTCACCGCCACGCTCCTCGAGCGCCGCGAGCCGCTTCTCGAGCCCGGGAATGACCGAGTAGGTGAGCTCGCCCGCCCGCTGGTACTCGCCCCGGCGCTGCGCCGTGGCCAGGTCGTTGCGCGCCTGGTCGAGCTGCTTCTTGATCTCGGCCGCCTGCCCGAGCTTGTCCTTGTCGGCCTGCCAGCGTGAGGTCAGCTCGGCCGAGCGCTGCTCGAGTTCCGCCAACTCCTTCTGCAGCCGCGTCAGCCGGTCCTTCGAGGCCGCGTCGGTCTCCTTCTTCAGCGCCTCTGCCTCGATTTTGAGCCGCACGACCTCGCGGTCGACGTTGTCGAGCTCCTCGGGCTTCGAATCGACCTGCATCCGCAGGCGCGACGCCGCCTCGTCGACGAGGTCGATGGCCTTGTCCGGCAGGAAGCGATCGGTGATGTATCGGTTGGACAGCGTGGCTGCCGCCACCAGTGCACTGTCGGTGACGCGCACCTTGTGGTGCTGCTCGTAGCGCTCCTTCAGGCCGCGAAGGATCGAGATCGTGTCCTCGACCGTCGGCTCATCGACGAACACCGGCTGGAAACGCCGGGCGAGCGCCGCATCCTTCTCGATGTGCTTTCGGTACTCGTTCAGCGTCGTCGCGCCCACGCAGTGCAGCTCGCCACGGGCCAGCGCCGGCTTCAACAGATTGCCCGCGTCCATCGACCCTTCGGTCTTGCCGGCGCCGACGATGGTGTGCAGCTCGTCGATGAACAGGATGATCCGCCCCGCCTCGGCCGTCACCTCCTGCAGCACGGCCTTCAGCCGCTCCTCGAACTCTCCGCGGTACTTCGCGCCGGCGATCAGCGCGCCCATGTCGAGCGACAGAAGCCTTTTGTCCTTGAGGCTCTCCGGCACGTCGCCCTTGATGATGCGCTGCGCCAGTCCCTCCGCGATCGCCGTCTTGCCGACGCCCGGCTCGCCGATCAGCACTGGATTGTTCTTCGTGCGCCGCGACAGCACCTGGATGGTCCGCCGGATCTCCTCGTCGCGACCGATGACGGGGTCGATCTTGCCCTGCGCTGCTGCCTCCGTGAGGTCACGGGCATAGCGCTTCAGCGCGTCGTAGCCCTGCTCTGCCGATGCGGTATCGGCCGTGCGCCCTTTTCGCACGTCGTTGATGGCCTGGTTGAGTGCCTGCGGGGTGACGCGCGCCTCCTTCAGCGCCTTCGCCGCCTCCGACGAGCCCTCGACAGCGATCGCCAGCAGCAGCCGCTCGACAGTGACGAACTTGTCGCCCGCCTTCTCGGCGATCCTCTCCGCCTGGTCGAGAACCCGCGCCAGCTCCGGCGTCAGGTAGACCTGTCCGGCGCCGCCGCCGGAGACCTTTGGCCGCCGGGCGAGCGCACGCTCGTTGGCTTGGCGCGCAGCTCGCGCGTCGCCGCCGGACTGCTCGATCAGCGCCGACGCCATTCCTTCCTCGTCGTCGAGGAGAACCTTGAGCAGGTGCTCGGGCGCAAGCTGCTGATGTCCTTCGCGCAACGCGAGGCTCTGGGTCGCCTGGATGAAACCCTTGGCGCGGTCTGTGTATTTCTCGATATCCATTCAGTCCTCCACCCGCCTCAAGAGCCCCGAAGCGGCGCCTGCGGCTGTGATTCTGGTCAACTCTGGGCCGCGGATGCCGTGCAGGCGCAGCCCGGACCCCCTGGACGGCTGGCCCACAAGCTATCTAGGAAGACCAGCTGGCCGCTTGAAGAGGGGCGGGGCGACTGCCGAGCACGTGTCGCATGTCGGCTACGCCGTCAGCGCGGTGGGTGGCCGCCGCCAGGCTCACTGCCGGACGAGCGTTTGCCGGAATTGTGAGCGTCGCGCCGGCCTGCGTTACGCCAGCCTTGCCCTGAGCCGGCGGCAGGCGCATGATGCACTGCAACACGCCGAGCGCGAGGCTTCCTCATGACCACCGGCTCGACCGCCGCCGGCAGCGCGCCTGCCGGTCCCCAGATCGCCGCCCTCTACCGCTATCCCGTCAAGGGTTTGTCGCCCGAGCCCATGCGCCGCGTGGCGCTGGAGGTGGGCGGCACTTTCCCGCTCGATCGCGCCTTCGCGATCGAGAACGGCCCCGGCCGCTTTGATCCGGAAAACCCCAGGTATTTGCCCAAGATTCATTTCCTGATGCTGATGCGCGACGAGCGCTTGGCGACGCTCGAGACCCATCTCGACGACGCCACCAGCACCCTGACCATCTTGCGCGACGGCCGTCAGGTCGCCCGCGGCAACCTGGCGACCGCCATCGGCCGCCAGCTCATCGAGCAGTTCCTGGCCGCCTACATGAAAGATTCGATGCGGGGAGCGCCCAAGGTCGTCGCCGCTCCGGGCCATAGCTTCTCCGACATGAGCGCCAAGTGCGTCCACATCGTCAATCTGGCTTCGGTGCGCGATCTCGAGCGGATCATGGGCAAGCCGATCGACCCGCTGCGATTCCGGCCCAACATCATGCTGGACGGTGTGCCGGCCTGGGAGGAGCTGGGTTGGCTGGACAAGACCATCCGCGTCGGCAGCCTCGAGCTCGCCGTCTTTCACCGCACGCAGCGCTGTGATGCCACCAACGTCGACCCGGCCAACGGCCATCGCGACATGGCAATTCCCGCCGTCCTTCAGCGCACCTTCGGCCACTCCGATTTCGGCATTTACGCGAAGGTCGCCGCTGCGGGTGCGCTGGCCGTGGGCGACCGGATTTCGGTGGGCTGATCGCGGCCACCGCCGCACAATCGATTCCGCTCAGCGATCCCGCCATTGCCACTGACGCCGGCCCGCGTCAGGATTGTCCCTGAGCACGACAGCAAACGGGGCAGGAAACGATGCGATCTCCACTCTGCAAGCGGTTCGGAATCGACTTCCCCCTCTTCGCCTTCACGCATTGCCGCGACGTCGTCGTCGAGGTGACCAATGCGGGCGGCTTCGGCGTGCTCGGCGCGGTTGCGCATACGCCCGAGACGCTCGAGATCGACCTCGCTTGGATCGATGCACGGATCAAGGGCCCCTACGGCGTCGATCTGCTGATCCCGTCCCGCATGGAGGACAAGGAGGGCGCTCTGACCTCCGAGGAGCTGGCCGAGCGCGTGCCGCCGAGCCATCGCCGGCATGTCGCCGATCTGCTCGAGAAGCACGGCATCGACTCGTCGGACCTGTGGACCTCGAACTGGGCGCACGACTACTCCGACAACATGCGCGAAGGCGGTGCGCAGAAGCTGCTCGACGTCGCCTTCGGGCACCCGATCAAGCTGTTCGTCAATGCGCTCGGGCCGCCACCGAAGTCGGTCGTGGACCGCTGTCGAGCCCAAGGCATTGCGGTCGGCGCGCTGACCGGCGCGCGTGAGCACGCCATGAAGAACGTCGCGGCCGGTGTCGACATCCTCGTCGTCTCCGGCACGGAGGCGGGCGGCCATTGCGGCGAGATCTCGACCATGGTGGTGGTGCCGGACGTGCTCGACGCCATCAAGGACCATCCGGACGTGCACGTGCTCGCGGCCGGCGGCATCGCCACCGGCCGGCAGATGGCGGCCGTGATGGCCATGGGCGCGGCCGGTGCCTGGACCGGCTCGGTGTGGCTCACCACCGTCGAGGCCGAGACGATCCCCACCGTGAAGGCCAAGATGCTGAAGGCCTCGGCCCGTGACACGGTCCGCTCGCGCAGCCGCACGGGGAAGCCCACACGGCAGTTGAAGTCGCCGTGGACGGAGGCCTGGAGCGGTCCGGACAATCCCGAGCCCTTGGAGATGCCGCTGCAGGGTCTCGTCAGCCGCCCGGCCTTGGCCAAGGTCGACAAGCTTGCCGAGGCTGGCCACAAGGGCGCCAAAGAGCTCGCCACCTACTACGTCGGCCAGGCCGTCGGCCTGATGAAGCACGAGCTCCGCGCCCGTGACGTGGTCTACGAGTTCAAGCGCGACTTCGCCGAGGCCGTGGAGCGCCTGAGCGGGACGTTGGAGGACTAGGAGAGGGCGGGAAGGCGGCGGTTCTGCCGTTCGAGCATCGCCGTCCGACAAGGCGTGTCGGAAAGGGCCAAGGCGGCCATGGTGGCTGTCTTTGCCTTTCCGCGACGCCGACCTCCTCAGCCAAATGGTTCCGTGCTATGAGCTAGGCCCTATTCGCAGTCGCCCCCGACCGCGTTCCGCCACTCGGGAAGGGGCGGCCGGGGGGCCTATGGCCGAGGAGCCTTGTCAGATGTCGGAGCCACTCTCTCAAGCCGATCTCGCCGCACGCATCGAGACTTTGCTTCAGGCCAACGATTTCGGACTTGCCACTTGGACGACGTCCTCGGCGCCGCCGTTGGTCTTCACCTACAAGTTCGAGACCGCCGCCGCCGCCGATTTTCCCTTTGGCGGGATTTCCGGGCTCGTGGCCTACACGGAGGCGCAGAAGACCGCTGTCCGGGCCGCTTTGGCCGAGTACGAATCCATCTTCAACGTTCGCTTCCAGGAGAGCCCCGCAGCCACAGATCCCGACTTCAGCTTCTATACGGCCGGCAACCTCGGGAGTGCAGGCGGCATCGGAGCCTGGGCGTTCAGCGGCAGCAACTGGGACGGCTCGGTCATTTTCCGCAGCGACATAGATCTCGCGGCCAACTTCGACCTCGTTCTGCACGAGATCGGCCATTCGCTCGGCCTGAAGCACCCGGGAAACTACGACGTCGGCGGCGGGGGCGCGCCCGGTCCCTACCTCCCGGAGGCGGAGGACAACGACAAGTTCACGGTCATGTCCTACAATACGAACCCGACCAGCGGTCTGACCAGCCGTCATCTGATGGTTTACGATATCGCAGCCCTGCAGACCTTCTGGGGCTCCAACCTGACGACTCGTACTGGCAACGACCTCTATACCGGCCCGGATGATGGAATCATTCAAACCATCTGGGACGCCGGCGGCATCGACACGCTGCAGTATACGGGTGCAGTCGCAGCCAACCTCGACCTGCGAGCCGGCACCTTCTCCTCGCTCGGCGCCGCGGACAACCTGTCCATCGCATATGGCGTCACGATCGAGAATGCGACCGGCGGCTCCGGCAATGACACGCTCCGCGGCAATAGTGCTGCCAACGTGCTGGACGGAGGCGCTGGCTCCGACACCCTGCGGGGCGGCACTGGCAACGACACGTATTTCGTCGAGAACGCGGCCGACATCGTCTTCGAGGCCACGGGCCAGGGCACGGACATCGTGCGGGCGACGATATCCAAGGCTCTCTTTGCCAACGTCGAGACCCTGATCCTAGATGGCACCGCCAACCTCAATGGAGCGGGCAACGACCTCGCCAACACCCTGATCGGCAATGCCGGGGCCAATGTTCTGGACGGCCGCCTGGGCGCCGATCGCATGTTCGGCCACGGCGGCAACGATACCTATCTTGTCGACAACGCAGCAGATCTCGTTGGCGAATCTGCCGGCAACGGAACCGACACGGTCAAGTCGGTGATCAGCTATGCTCTCGGCAGCAATGTGGAGAAGCTCCTGCTGCTCGGCACTGCCAACATCAACGGCACGGGCAATGGCCTTGCCAACGTTATCGTCGGCAACAACGGCAGCAACCGGCTCGACGGTGGCGCGGGGATCGACAATCTCACTGGCGGCCTCGGCCTTGACTACCTGACCGGTTCCGCCGGCAACGATCGGTTCATCTTCAATAGCACGTCCGACTCCACCTTCAGTGCAGCCGACCGGATTCTCGATTTCGGCGTCGGTGACCAGATCTGGCTGAGCGGCATTGATGCCAACACCCTGCTCGCCAACGACCAGGCCTTCGCGCTGGACCTCGATGGCTCTTTCTCGGCCGGCGAGATCCGCCAGACGCTCGTCGGGGCCAACCTGCTTCTCGAGATGAATGTCAATGCGACCGCTTCAGCGGAAATGGCGATCCTGCTGCTGGGGAGA
Organism: Hyphomicrobiaceae bacterium; assembly: GCA_033764055.1. Lineage (GTDB taxonomy): Bacteria > Pseudomonadota > Alphaproteobacteria > Rhizobiales > Hyphomicrobiaceae. The sequence goes on along the minus strand of JANRJI010000079.1, from coordinate 15,113 downwards.
GGCTCGCTGCTCACGGGTGGCGATCTCGTCGCCTGAGGCGCTGCGCCGTCGCCTATGTTGACGCAGAGAACGACTGAAATTCCCATGGCTTGCCGCTGTGCGCTGCCAAGCGTGCAGCGTCAGCGCAGGCTTCTTGGCGATAGTATGCTGAAATGTAAGCGAAAAATTCGATCTCGTCGGCGCCGGGCAGTCAGTCAAAAAACTCGCTTCCTGTGCCGTTAATGTATTACAAACCATCGCCTTACGTGATCCAGATGACGTGATATGAGTGCCCTTCTCGCTGACGCAGAGGGTGCGCTATGACGACTCGATTGGGAAGCAACGCCAACGACGATATCCAGCCGGAATTCGAGGGCTATTTCGTCCTCGGCTACGAGACGGTAGACGGCGTGCAGACGCCGATCCTCGATCTCGATATCGATGATCTCATCCTCGGTCTCGAAGGCAGCGACATTCTTGGCGGCGGCGTCGGCGATGATACCGTGGACGGCGGATCGGGAGCCGACTCGCTGTTCGGCGGCGATGGCGACGACCGGCTGATCACCGGAACCGGCGGCGACACCCAGCAGACTGCCGACGGCGGCACCGGGACCGACACGCTCGTCGTCGACTACTCCGGGTCGACGGGATACCTCTCTCTGTTCGCCAACGGCAATGCCGAGCGCACCTCGGGCACCTTCTTCGGCTTCGGATCGGCCATCGAGACGGTGAATACGTCCTTCACCAATATCGACCGCTTCGAGGTTACTGGCACCGATGGCGGAGACCTTGTCGCAACCGGTCACGGCAACGACTCGATCGACGGTGCCGGCGGCAACGACAGCATCGCCGCCTTCGACGGCGATGATACGCTCGTCGGCGGACAAGGCGACGACACCCTGAACAGCGGACGCGGGACAGACTCGGTTGCCGGCGGTGCCGGGACTGACCTGTGGGTCGGCGACCTCTCGGACTTCGTCGGCAACCTCGTGTTTGCGCTCTCGTCTCCGAACGTCACTGTGGCGGACGGTAGCGTCCTTTCAGGCATCGACCGCGTCCACGTGACCTCGGCCGGTGGCAATGACGTCCTGTTCGGCGGCAGTCTCGACGACACCTTCTTCGGCGCCGATGGCAATGACGTCCTCGCCGGCTTCGATGGCAACGACTACCTCGACGGCGGGGATGGCAACGATACGCTCAACGGCGGTTTGGGTGCCGACACCCTGGTCGGCGGCAACGGCGACGACCGGATCATCACAGGCACGGGCGGCTCGACCTGGCAGAGCGCCGACGGCGGCGCAGGTTTAGACACCCTCGTCGTCAACTATTCGGGCGGCACCGGCTATCTCTCTTTCTTCGCCAACGTCGGTCCCGAGCGCACGTCGGGCAACTTCTACGGCTTCGGCTCGGCGACCGACGTCTTCTCCACCAGCTTCGCAGGTATCGATCGCTTCGAGATCGGCGGCACCGAAGGCAACGACATCATCGAGACGGGGCACGGCAACGACTCGGTGGCGGGCGCCGGCGGGAACGACAGCATCACTGCCTTCGACGGCAACGACACGCTCAACGGCGGCAGCGGTGACGACACGCTCAATGGTGGCAAAGGCGTCGACTCCATTCTCGGAGGCAGTGGCATCGATCGCTGGATCGGCGATCTCTCGGACCTGGCCGGCAACCTGAGCTTCTCGTTCTCCTCGTCGAGCATGACCGTCTCCAACGGTACGGTGCTCAGTAGCATCGAGGAGGTCGGCGTCACCTCCGGAGGTGGCAACGATTCCCTGACGGGCGGCAATCGCGACGACTTCTTCTCCAGTGGCGCCGGCAGCGACACACTGAAGGGCGGAACCGGCGACGACACGCTCGAAGGCGGCGACGGCGACGACACGCTCGACGGCGGGCGCGGTGCCGATGCTTTGCGTGGTGGCGACGGCAACGACCGGCTCATCACCGGCACTGGCGGGTCCATACAGCAGACCGCCGACGGTGGGCTCGGCATCGACACGTTGGTCGTCGACTATGCGGGGGAGGATGGCTATCTCTCGCTGACGACGACCGCGGCATCCAATCGTACCGCGGGCACCGTGTTCGGGTTCGGCTCGGCCAACGAGACGATCTCGACCAGCTTCACGGGCATCGAGCACTTCGTCGTGACGGGTACTGCCGGCAATGACGTGGTGGTGGCGGGCCTCGGCAACGACTCGCTCGTGGGCAACGATGGCAACGATGCACTGAATGGCAACGGCGGCATCGACACGATGGTCGGCGGCCTCGGCAATGACACGTATTACGTCGACCACGCATCCGATGTCGTCACCGAGCTCGCAGGCGGTGGGACGGACCGGGTCTTCACGTCGGTCTCGAAGGCGCTGTTCGCCGAGGTCGAAACCCTGTTCCTGAGCGGCACTGCCGACATCAACGGCTCCGGAAACACACTGGGCAACACGCTGAACGGCAATGCGGGCTCCAACGTCCTGGACGGGCGCCTCGGCGCCGATACCATGGTCGGTCTGGGCGGCAACGACACCTTTGTGGTCGACAACGTCGGCGATGTGGTCATTGAGAACGCCGGCCAGGGCATCGACGCAGTCCGCTCGTCGATCGCCTGGGAGCTCGGCAGCAATGTCGAGAATCTGCAGCTGACCGGGACGGCGAGCGTCAATGGCACCGGCAACGAGCTCGACAATGCTCTCGTCGGCAACAGTGGCTCGAACTGGCTCTATGGTGAGGAGGGCACCGACAGTCTCACGGGCGGCCTCGGCAGCGACTTCCTGGCCGGCGGCTTCGGAGATGACCGCTTCATCTACAACAGCACTGCCGAATCGGGATCGAGCTCAGCCTCGCGCGATCGTATCGTCGATTTCACAAATGGCGATGCCATCTGGCTCGGCGCCATCGATGCGAACACCGAACTTGCCGGCGATCAAGCCTTCGCGCTCGACACCAATGGCTCGTTCTCGGCGGGCGAGATCCGCCAGACGGTCTACGGCTCGAACCTGCTGATCGAGATGAATGTCAACGACACGGCAGCGGCCGAGATGTCGATCCTGCTGATCGGCCGGTCGACGTTGCTGTCGTCGACGGACTTCCTGCTCTGACCTCGATCATCACAGCCGGCGAGCCGCCGCGCAGCATGGCGCGGCGGCGGCCCCGGCAGCTCGAGCGCTGGTCGGCTTCAGGCCTGGGCGGCTTCGTCATAGATCTTCCAGGCCGCATCGACGCCGGCTCCGGCAGGCGCCGCGAAGCCATTGCGCCGGAGCACGGCCTCGAGCGAGGCGAGGCATCGGAGCACGTTCTGCTTCTTGCACACGTATCCCATCGTGCCGATGCGCCAGATGCGTCCGGCCAGAGGGCCGAATGACGTGCCGATCTCGATGCCCAGATCATCGAGCAACTCGGCGCGCACCTTGTCGCCGTGCGCGATCTGCTTCGGAATGAGCACCCCCGTCACGTTCGACATGCGATGCCCGGCATCGCCGAACAGCTCGAGCCCCATTGCCTCCAGGCCGGCACGCAGCGCCGCCGATGCCAGGCGATGCCGGGCGATACCGGCATCGATACCCTCCCCAAGGACGACGCGCGCACATTCTCGCGCCGCATAGAGCATGCTCGCGGCCTCGGTATGATGGTTGAGCGCCCGCGGGCTCCAGTAGTCCATGATCATGGCCAGATCGAAATAGTTCGACTGGATGATGGGTCCATTCCCCTCGACCATGTCTGGCGGCCGGATGCCCTGCTCCACGTGCTTCCTGTGCTGCAGGACCTCCACGACGCGCTCATTGAACGTAACGGGCGCTATGCCGGGCGGACCCGACAGGCACTTCTGCAGCCCGGCCGATGCGATGTCGATCTTCCAGCCGTCGGTCTCGAACGCATTGCCCGCCAGCGAAGCCGTCGCATCGACGAATAGAAGGGCGTCGTGGCGCCGGCAGGCTTCGCCCGCCTCGTCGAGTGGATGCAACATCGTCGTCGACGTATCCCCCTGGCACATCGCGACGAGACGCGGCTTGTGGAGGCGGATGGCATCGGCGATCCGGCCCGGCTCGAAAACCGTGCCCCACTCCACCTCGAGCGGGATCACGTCGGCTCGCGCCCGTTTCGCGATCTCGGTCAGCAGATGACCGAACCGTCCGAAGATCGGGACGAGCACCCTGTCGCCGGGCGCAATCACCGAATGCATGCAGGCCTCGATGCCTGCCCGGGCCGTGCCGTCGACGAGCAGCGTCCATTCGTTGTCCGTCCGCCAGACCTGCCTGTACAGCGCCATCACCTGCCGCATGTAGCGGCGGAACTCCGGATCGAACTGTCCCTGAATCGGCACCGACATGGCGCGCAGCACCCGCGGATAGAGATCCACCGGCCCCGGGCCCATCAGCAGCCTCGGAGAGGGCTCGAGCTCCTCGAAAATCTCCCGGGTCGCGTTCAAGCAGCGTCTCCGTCGTTGCCCTCGGATCACGCTCCGATCAGCGGAGCACGTCCTCGAGACAGACTAACCTCGATAACGACGGCCCGCACGCTCATCGTTACGTCAATGTCGGCGGCGCCGGAGGCAACGCAGCTCGTTCGGTGGATGATGCCGTCACAGTGCGAAGTCACCCGATGTCAGCAGAGTATTGCGCCCGATGAGCAGCATCGACATCTCCGCAGCGGCTGTCGCGTTCGTATTCATTTCGATCAGCAGGTTTGCACCGAACACCGTCTGACGGATCTCACCGGCCGAGAACGAGGCGTCGGTATCGAGGACGAACGCCTGATCGCCTGCCAAGGCGGCATTGGCATCTATGCTGGCGAGATGGATTCTATCGCCCGCGGTGAAGTCGAGGATCCGGTCAGCCACGCCCGGTCGGGACTGCTCGGTGCTTGTGTAGACGAACCGGTCGCTGCCCGCCCCGCCCGTCAGGTAGTCGAGCCCATTCCCGCCCGTCAGGTTGTCGGCGCCGCCGGCACCGTCCAGCCGATTGCTTCCACTGTTGCCGACCAGGACATTGTCGCTGGCATTGCCGGTGCCCCCGATAGTGGCGGCGCCGGTCAACAAGAGCTTCTCGAGGCTGGCCCCGAGCACGTAGCTCACCGACGATCTCACCGTGTCGGTGCCGCTGTTGTCGACGACGATGTCGCCAGCGTCGTCCACAACATACGTGTCGTTGCCGGCACTGCCGATCATTCTGTCAGCGCCGGTGCCGCCGTCGATCGTATCGGCTCCTGCGAAGCCAGAGATCGTATCGTTGCCGTCGAGCCCCAGGACCGTCGCGCCGTCGATCCTGCTCGTAAGCTTGTCGGCTGCGCTCGTCCCCGTGACCTCGGTCCTCGGATCGAGAATGACAGCGTAGACGTCATCATTCGCCCCTGACGTCGACGTGAGGGTCACCGTCACTCGGCCGTCCGACAGCAGTGTGAGCGCCGGCTGGGCGACATCCGCTCCGACAGGATCGGCCACGGTGAGCTGCGTCCCGACTGGCGCGCCGGTAGCGTTGAACCTCTGGCCGAGAATGGCCGTGGTGCTGGCATCGCGCCAAGCCACGAGGATGCCGCCGTCCGCAAGACCGGTGACGGCAGGCTCCTCCTGCACGCCGGCTGTCGTCGTTGCGACACCCTGTGCTGGTCCCGCAGCGACCCCAGCGTTCGAGTAGATCCGCATCTTGATGCCGGCATCCCCGGCGCCGTCCGCAGCGCTGTCTTGCCAGACGACGACGAAACCGCCGCCCCGCAAGGAGGCGACGGCCGGGCTCGACTCGACCGAGGCGGCGCTGGCCACTGTCCCGGAGGCGACGTTGACACCGGCAGAGGTGCGTATCGTGTAGGCGATGTCGTCGCCGCTCCGATAGGTGACGACATAGTTCTGGTCCGAGAGCGTCGCGGCATCAGGCGCCGTGGCATCGGCAGCCCCGCCCTCGAGCATGACCTCAGCGCTCCTGATGCCCGTCGCACTGACGAAATAGGAGCTCAAATCCTTATTTCCGGCGAGGTCGTTCTCGAAAACCAGGACATAGCTGCCGTCGTTGAACGACGTGATCGTCGGCGCCGTGTCGTTGTGGATTGGGCCGCCCCCACCTTCCCTGAAGTCGTCGGTAGTCGGAAAGGCGGCGCCCGCCGCCAGCTTCGCCACGGCAATATTCTCGAGGTCGCCGATGAAGGCGGCATCCGATGTCTGGTAGGCGCCCAGAAACCCGCCATCGGGAAGCGCCGCGAGGGCCGGGGCCTGCTGATCGAGGTCCTGGTAGAGAGAGCTGACGCCGATCTCCCCGCCTGCCTTGTTACCGAGATAGTCGTAGCGCTGCGCAACGACATCACGTGGCTCGAGCCCGCCCGCGAACAACGTCGACCAGTCTTCCCAAGCGGCGACGAACCCGCCGTCCGTCAGAGCCACAACGGTCGAGTTGCTCTGCTCGTTGGTGGCGGTGGCATGAGCGCCAGCCCCCGGCACGTCGGTCGTGTTGACCTTGAAAAGTGCCTTCCAGACGGTCGGTACGATACTCATGCGCCCCCCGGGATGATCCGCTGCAGGGCTTTATAGCTTTTGGTCCACCAACGGCCAAGTTGGACCAGCGGCAGATATTCCGCAGCGGGCGGAATCGTGCATTCGAGCCGGACGCGCTACCTCCGCGTCAGCAGGAACACAGCCTTCTCGCCCAGCAGGTTGTGCAAGGCCAGCGGCATCCAAGGCGCGAGCTGCGTGCCGGAGGCGTTGAATGCCACCTTGCGCTCGACGCGTGCGTCGACCAGCTCGCACAGGTCGACGAAGTCTCGGATCGTGCACAGGTGCGCATCGGGGCTGTCGTACCACGCCTCGGGCAGGTTTACGGTCGTCGGCATGCGGCCCGTCGCCAGCAGCTGCGCCCTGATCCACCAGTGTCCGAAGTTCGGGAACGACACGATGGCGTGCCGGCCGATCCGCAGCAGGTTCTCGAGCACGGGCTTCGGCCGCCGCGTCGCCTGGATCGTCAGCGAGAGGATGGCATAGTCGAAGGCGTTCTCGGGGTACTTCTCGAGGTCACGATCGGCGTCGCCCTGGATCACGGACAGTCCCCGCGCCACGCAGGCATTCACGCGCTCGCGGCTGACCTCGATGCCGCGACCGTCCACGTCCTTCTGATCGCCCAGAAGCTGAAGCAATGCGCCGTCACCACAGCCGACATCGAGCACGCGGGCGCGCGGTGCCACCATGTCCGCGATCAGCAGATGGTCCACGCGGTGGAGGCGGGGCGATGCGAGCTTGTCGTCTCGGGCCAGCATCGATCAGGCTCCCGTGGATAGAGGCGCGAGGCCCCGCTTGCGCGCCGCCGCACCGAGGAATCCGCGCACGGTCGCAAACAGCTCGGGCTCGTCGAGCAGGAAGGCGTCGTGGCCCTTGTCGCTCTCCACCTCGACGAACGACACGTTGGCCGCCACTGCATTGAGGGCCTGCACGATCTCGCGGCTTTCGCGGGTCGGATAGAGCCAGTCGGAGGTGAACGAGACCACACAGAACCGGGTGGACGTACCTTTGAATGCGTTGGCGAGCTTGCCGCCGTGATCCGCTGCGAGATCGAAGTAGTCCATCGCCCGCGTGATGTAGAGGTAGCTGTTGGGGTCGAATCGGTCGACGAAGGTCGAGCCCTGGTGCCGCAGATAGCTTTCCACCTGGAAGTCGGCGCTGAACGAGAACGTCTTCGCGACCCGGTCCTGCAGGTTGCGGCCGAACTTTCGCTCCAGGGCCTCCTCCGACAGGTAGGTGATGTGCGCCGCCATCCGGGCCACGGCGAGGCCGCGCCTGGGCATGCACCCGTGCTCGCGGTATTTGCCCCCGCTCCACTCGGGATCGGCCATCACAGCCTGCCGTCCCACCTCGTGGAACGCGATGTTCTGCGCCGAGTGCCAGGGCGCCGTGGCGATGGGGATGGCGGTGAAGACGCGCTCCTTGTAGCGCGCCGCCCACTCCAGCACCTGCATGCCGCCCATCGAGCCGCCGACCACCGAGAACAGCTGCTCGATGCCGAGATGATCGAGCAGCCGCGCTTGCGCCTTGACCATGTCGCCGATCGTGATGACAGGAAATTCGAGGCCCCAGGCCTTGCCGGTGCCCGGATTGGTCGAGGCAGGTCCCGTCGAGCCCAAACAGCCACCGAGGATGTTGGCGCAGATGACGAAATAGCGATCGGTGTCGATCGGCTTGCCTGCTCCGATCATGATCTCCCACCAGCCGGGCTTTCCCGTTACCGGGTTCCGGCTGGCCACGTACTGGTCGCCCGTCAGGGCATGGCAGATCAGGATCGCATTCGATTTGGACGCATTGAGCGTGCCGTAGGTGTTGTAGGCCACCTGGAACGGCGACAGGAGCTGGCCGCAGTCTAGCTCCAGGGGCCGGTCGGTGAACACGACGCACGGACTCGAGGGCACATCGACCTCGGTCGAGCCGGCGAGCGGTCGCTCGAGCGCATGCTCCATGACGACGTCAGCGGTGTCTCCGCCGGTCTGGCCAGCGCGCGTGAGCGGGGCATCGTCGACAGTCGGCTGGGCCATCCTCAGCGCCTCCCGCACCGGCCGCCCGATGCTCTGGCGGCCAACAAAAACCCGGCCGGTCCACCCGCTCTTGTTGCCGGGCTGGACCCCTGGCCGGGGCGCGCGCGCGGCCTGTTTAGCGAGTTGTTTAACGTGGCTGCAAGCCGGCCGGCCAAATCACCACGATCGAACGTTGCAGATATGGAGAGACCATCCGCCTGTCAAGCGCAACGCGCCGATGCCGGCCGATGCCGGTCAGCCGACGAGACCGTCACCATCCGCGGAAGCCCCGTTTGCTTTCGGCGGCCGGCGCGCCTATCAATCGGCGGCCGGGCCCCGAGACCCGCGCGCCTTATCCCCGCGGACCCGCCCCATGCCCATCGACCGACCGACTCCGAAGCCAGGAATTCTCGATATCGCTCCCTACGTACCCGGCGAGAGCACGGTCCCGGGCGGCCTGAAGCCGATCAAGCTGTCGTCGAACGAGACACCCCTCGGTCCTTCGACGAAGGCCATCGCCGCCTACCAGGCGCTGAGCGGCGAGCTGGAACGCTACCCCGATGGTGCGGCGACTGCCCTGCGCAAGGCGATCGGCGGTGTCTACGGCCTCGACCCCGACCGGATCGTGTGCGGCTGCGGGTCGGATGAGTTGCTCAATCTCCTCGCCCACGCCTACCTCGGCCACGGTGACGAGGCGGTCTTCACCGAGCACGGCTTCCTGGTCTATCGCATCGTCACGCTCGGCAACGGCGCCAAGCCCGTTGTCGTCAAGACACGCGACTATGAAGCCGACGTCGATGCATTCATCGCGGCATTGACCCCGCGCACCAGGATCGTGTTCCTCGACAACCCGAATAACCCGACCGGGACGTACATCCCGTTCTCGGAAGTGCGCCGGCTCCACGCGGCGCTGCGCCCTGATACGCTTCTGGTGCTGGATTCGGCCTATGCCGAATACGTGCGCCGCAACGACTACGAGTCAGGGATCGAGCTCGTCGCAACCGCGCAGAACGCCGTCATGACGCGCACCTTCTCGAAGATCTACGGCCTCGCCGCATTACGCCTGGGCTGGGCCTACTGCCCGGCACATGTCGCCGACGTGCTCAACCGCATTCGCGGCCCGTTCAACGTCACGGCCCCGGCGATCGCCGCCGGCATCGCGGCGATCGAGGACAAGGCGCACGTCGACGCCTCTCTCGTCCACAACGACACATGGCTTCCCTGGACTACGTCCGAGATCGAGAAGCTTGGCCTGCGCGTCACGCCGAGCGTCGGCAACTTCATCCTGATCCACTTCCCGGTCGAGACGGGCCGAGATGCGATCGCGGCGGACGCCTTCCTGAAAGCCAGGGGCATCATCATGCGCCGGGTCGCGGGCTACGGGCTGCCGAATGCTCTGCGCATGACCATCGGCACCGAGAGCGACAATCGTGCCGTGGTGGCGGCGCTCGCAGCCTTCCTGGGGAGAGCCCGACCGACATGAGCGGCATGTACTTCGACACGGTCGCCTTGATCGGCATCGGCCTCATCGGCTCGTCGATCAGCCATGCGACGAGGCGGAGGGGCCTCGCGCGACGCATCGTCGGCCATGCCAAGACTGAGGCGACGCGGGTCACCGCCCTGCGGCTCGGCCTCGTCGACGCTGTCTATGCAACAGCGGCCGAGGCCGTGAGGAACGCCGATCTGGTCGTCCTCTGCGTGCCGGTCGGGGCATGCATGCGGGTCGCAGAGGAGATGCGACCCCATTTGAAAGCGGGCGCGATCGTCACTGACGTCGGCTCGGTCAAGGGCACGATCGTCCGCGACGTGGGCCCGCTCGTGCCGGAAGGCGTGCACTTCGTGCCAGGGCACCCGATCGCCGGCACCGAGCACTCTGGTCCCGAATCGGGTTTCGCCGAGCTGTTCGACAATCGCTGGTGCATCCTCACCCCGCCCGAGGGCACCGCACCAGAAGCGACGGCCAGGCTCAAAGCCTTCTGGCAGGCGCTCGGCTCCAACGTCGAGGTGATGGACGCCGACCACCATGACATGGTGCTCGCCATCACGAGCCACGTCCCGCATCTGATCGCCTTCAACATCGTCAACACGGCGAGCCATCTCGAGCGGGTCACCGACAGCGAGGTGATCAAGTTCTCGGCCGGCGGCTTCCGCGACTTCACGCGTATCGCCGCCTCCGACCCGACGATGTGGCGTGACGTATTCCTCAACAATCGCGAGGCCGTGCTCGAGATGCTCGGTCGCTTCACCGAGGATCTCATTCACCTGCAGCGGGCGATCCGCTATGGCGAGGGCGAGACGCTGTACCGGCTGTTTGCGGAGGCGCGCCAGACCCGGCGAGGCATCATCCAGGCCGGCCAGGATACCGCCGCCCCCGATTTCGGCCGTCCGCACGGCGCCATGTCGAACGTTGAGCCTATGAAGACGTGACGCGGCTCGGGCATGAGGACCGGCCATGCGGGTGATCTCTGGGTGTTCGGCTACGGCTCGCTGATGTGGCGGCCCGACTTTCCGTTTCTGGAGCGCGCCCGCGCCACCATCGCCGGCTATCACCGCGCCTTCTGCGTCGCCTCGACGATGCACCGCGGGACCAAGGCGCGGCCCGGTCTCGTACTCGGTCTCGATCAGGGCAGATCGTGCACCGGCGTGGCTTACCGGGTCGCTGCATCCGATGCCGAGGCTGTCGTCGCCTATCTCCGCCGACGTGAGCTCATCTACGGCGTCTATCGCGAGTCCCACGTGCCCGCGCTGCTCGAGGCGGGGGCATCGACGGCCGAGACGCTTGCGCTCGCCTACACCGTCGAGCGCCTTCACCCGAGCTACCAGGGCGTGCTGTCGCTCGCCGACCAGGCCCGCATCATCCGCGGCGCGCGCGGGCAGTCCGGCGCCAACCTGGACTATCTCATCAACACGGTGCGGCACCTGCAGGAGCTCGGCATCCGCGAGCGACGCCTCGAGCGGTTGATGGCCATTGCCGCCGCCCACGCCGCCAACGTCGCGGACGACACCCAGCATCGCCCAAGCGTGGCTGCCCTGCGGAAGACCTGGGCGCATTACCCGGCCCCCGACGTCCGCATCCCCATCGGCGACCAGCGCCGCTTCGGCCATCGGCAACGTCTGACGGGCGGCTGAGGGTGCTTCAGGCGGCAGCCGCCAACCCGCCGGCACGTTCGATGAAGGCGGCGATCTCGCCGACGCCATCCCCACTACGAATGCTCGTCATGACGAACGGCCGCTCGCCGCGCATGCGCTTGGCGTCCCGCTCCATCACGCCGAGGTCCGCGCCGACGTGGGGTGCGAGATCGGTCTTATTGATGACCAGCAGATCCGACCGCGTGATGCCGGGACCGCCCTTGCGGGGGATCTTCTCCCCCTGCGCCACGTCGATCACGTAGATCGTAAGATCGGCGAGCTCCGGCGAGAACGTGGCTGCGAGATTGTCGCCACCAGACTCGAGCAGGATGAGGTCGAGCCGCGGGAACTTCTTCCGCATCGTGTCGATTGCCGCGAGGTTGATCGAGCAGTCCTCGCGGATGGCGGTATGCGGACACCCGCCCGTCTCCACGCCCATGATGCGCTCGAGCGGCAGGGCCTGAAGGCGCATCAGGATCTCGGCGTCCTCTTTCGTGTAGATATCGTTGGTGATCGCGCAGATGTCGTAGCGCTCGCGAAAATGGCGGCAGAGCGCCGCGGTGAGCGTCGTCTTGCCGGAGCCGACCGGGCCGCCGATGCCGACCCGCAGGGGGCCATGTGCGATTGATCCATTCGTCTGGGTCATGAGCGGAAAAGCCTCGAGTACTGGGTTTCGTGCGCGAGAGAGGCGAGATCGGACCGCAGCGTGACGCCGCCAAGGTCGTCGAGAGACGACACCGCCGCGAAGGCCGCAGCATCGGCGATGTCCGTCACGAGGGCAGCAATCACCCGCTGGCCGTCCGTCTGGCCGACCACCGAAAGCCGGACGGCCGCCGAAACCAGATTGGCGACGAAAGCGATCGCGTAGGCGTGCAGGGTATCGCCGAAAGGTGTGCCGTGCGCGGCTGCAACGGTCCCGACCGCAACGGAAAAGGCAATGTCGCCGTCGAGTGTCGACACCACCTGTCGCAAACGATCACACGGCCACGCCGCCAGGACCGTGGCCAGAAATGCATTTCCCTGGGTGACGGTCTCGAGGTGCCGCTCAGCCGAGGGCTGCAGCGCCAGAGCAAGCTCATTGACGTCCGGTAGCGACGGCGCTGCGCCGCTCGTCGCTGCTCTCCACGCTGCGGCGAGCAGAACGAGATCGCTCCTGAGCGACCCCAGCCTCACGAGATCGCCGATCCAAGCCTCGAGCCCGAAGCGATCCCCGACCCAGCCGCGATGTGCGGCGAGCTCGAGGCCGTGGCTGTAGGCGAACGCTCCCACTGGAAATGCCGGGGACATCCAGACCAGCAGGCGCGTGTCGAATCTCTCAGGCTGCGCCGGGCGGCCGGGCTGGCAGAGCTCGACGTCCGCGCGATCGATCAGCGGTTGCCGGTCAGCCAAGCTCAGCTCTCTCCGCGATCGTGCAGGTGCCGGTGAGGCTCGTGCTCATGGCCATGTTCGTGCCCATGGTCATGCCCGCCATGATGGTGGTGTCCCGCTTGCAATGGCCCTTTGCTGCCGTAGGCCCCGCCTTCAGGCTCGAACGGACGGCGGACGTGGTGCACATGCGCCCCCAAACCTTCGACCATCGCTGCGAGGACGTGGTCCGGTTTGATGTAGATGGCATGCTCTGTGATCTCGGCCGGCGTGTGCCGGTTGCCGATGTGCCAGGCGATCCGTGTCAGCGCCAATCGATCGTGTGCATGGATCTCCATGAGAGCCTCGGGCGCCGCCAGCACCTTGACCAGTGCACCGTTCGAGAGCTGCAGCGCGTCGCCGTGCGCGAGGTACGTCGCCTCAGCGAGATCGAGCAGGAACTTGTGGCCGCGATCGCTTTCCATGGCGATGCGCCGGCGCCAGCGCGCCTCGCGGTCGAGGGTAACGGTGTCGATGGTGATCCGGTTGCCCAGATCGGCGCTACGGACGACGGCGGTGGCTCGGAGCATGTCTGCCTCAGAAAAGGAAGTAGCGCTGCGCCATTGGCAGCACCTTGGCGGGCTCGCAGACGAGCAACTCGCCGTCGGCGCGGACCTCGTAGGTTTCGGCGTCGATCTCGATATTCGGCGTGGCGTCGTTGAGCACCATGCTCTTCTTCGAGATGCCGCCGCGTGTGTTCTCTACGGCAACGAGCCGCTTGGCGAGACCGAGGCGCCCGCCGATCCCGTTGGCCACCGCGGCCTTGCTCGTGAATGTCAGGGAGGTCGCCGTGCGCGCCCCGCCGAAGGCACCGAACATCGGCCGGTAGTGCACCGGCTGAGGCGTCGGGATCGAGGCGTTGGGGTCGCCCATCGGCGCTGCAGCGATGACACCGCCTTTGATGATCATGTCCGGCTTCACCCCGAAGAATGCCGGCGACCAGAGTACGAGGTCGGCGAGCTTGCCAGCCTCGATCGATCCGATATGGTGCGAAACGCCGTGCGCGATGGCCGGATTAATCGTGTACTTGGCGATGTAGCGGCGGGCCCGGAAATTATCGTTGCCCTTGCCGCGATCCTCGGGCAACGCGCCGCGCTGCATCTTCATCTTGTGCGCCGTCTGCCACGTCCGGATGATCACCTCGCCGATCCGGCCCATGGCCTGGCTGTCCGATGACATCATGGAGAGCGCACCGAGGTCGTGGAGAATGTCCTCGGCAGCGATGGTCTCCTTGCGGATGCGGCTCTCGGCGAACGCCAGGTCCTCGGGAATTTTCGGCGACAGGTGATGACAGACCATCAGCATGTCGAGATGCTCGTCGATGGTATTGACCGTGAAGGGCCTGGTCGGATTGGTCGATGACGGCAGCACGTTCGGCAAACCGGCCACCTTCATGATGTCCGGTGCATGCCCGCCACCTGCACCCTCGGTATGGAAGGCGTGGATCGTGCGGCCCTTGAACGCGGCGATCGTGTCCTCGACGTAGCCCGACTCGTTGAGCGTGTCGGAATGCAGCATCACCTGCACGTCGTGGTCGTCGCCGACCGAGAGGCAACAGTCGATTGCGGCCGGTGTCGTGCCCCAGTCCTCATGCAGCTTGAGTGCGCAGGCGCCGCCCTCGACCATCTCCTCGAGGGCAGCCGGCAGCGCCGCGTTGCCTTTGCCGGAGAGACCGAGGTTCATGGGAAACGCGTCGGCCGCGCGCAGCATCATGCCGATGTGCCACGGCCCTGGCGTGCACGTCGTGGCGAGCGTGCCGTGCGCCGGCCCCGTGCCGCCGCCGAGCATCGAGGTGATGCCCGACATCAGCGCGTCCTCGATCTGTTGCGGGCAGATGAAATGGATATGGCTGTCGAAGCCGCCGGCGGTCAGGATCTTGCCTTCGCCCGCGATGATCTCGGTGCCCGGACCGATGATGATGTCGACTCCGGGCTGAATGTCCGGATTGCCGGCCTTGCCGATCTTCGCGATGAGCCCATCCTTGAGGCCGATGTCGGCCTTGATGATCCCGGCCACTGCGTCGAGGACCAGCGCATTGGTGATGACGGTATCGACCGCCCCATGCGCGCGGGTGACCTGCGACTGCCCCATGCCGTCGCGGATCACCTTGCCGCCGCCGAATT
>JANRJI010000078.1:0-14618 GCA_033764055.1 Hyphomicrobiaceae bacterium | reverse complement strand
CGCCCGGCGGACTTGCGCTGTTCTTCGATCCAGCCTCGCATCTTCTCGACCATGCTCTTCTGCGCGAACTCGGCCTGCGACTTGGGGCTGCGGCCGAGTCCCTCGATGGCGACGAAGCGCTTGACGTTCTCCGGATAGATGCCGGCATAGCGCACGGTGATGGCACCGCCGAGCGAGTGGCCGACGATGGTGACGGGAGCAAGCCGCTGCTGGTGGATGAGTTGGGCGAGATCGTAGACGTAGCCGGCCATCGAGTAGTTGGCGCTCTTTGACCACTCGCTGTCGCCGTGGCCGCGCAGATCCGGCGCGATGACGTGCCAATCCCGGCGCAGCCGGCGCGCCACCCAGTCCCAGTTGCGGCAGTGGTCGCGCCCGCCATGAACGAGCAGCAGCGGCGGCGCCGACGGGTTGCCCCAGTCGACGTAATGTAGCCGGAGGCGTTGCGAGTAGTACGTGCGCGAGGCCGGCCCCGCGTCAGTGTCGATGGTCACGCCGGCAGTCCCCTGAGAAAGCTTTCGATGATGGCGTTGGTCTCGGCCGGCCGCTCGAGCTGCGGGAAATGGCCGGTATCCGGGATGACCTCGATCAATGCCTTCGGCACCGCCCGGCGGATCAGGTCGAGATAGGGCGTCGTCTGGCCCGCCGTCATGGAGACGCGCTGGCCTTGCGCGTTGGTCCAGGTGGTCTGGATGGCGAGCAGCGGCACGGTGAGGCTCTCGAGCACGCGGTCCATGTTCTCGGCATCGTAGCGGCCGATGTCGATGAACAGCGGGCCGGCGATGGCCGGGTCGCGGTCGAGGGCGCGCTGCACGATGCCCGAGACGATGTCCTTGTCGAAGCCCGGCGCGAACATCTGCTCGAACGCTCCCTTGATGAACGGGCCATATCCGGCCTGCTCCATCGCCTTGGCGCGGTCGATGTGCGCCGTCGAGCCCGGGGTGCCGAGCCGGCTACCGTCGACCAGCACCACCGCCTTGACGAATTGCGGCGCACGCAGCGCGGCTTCCATGGCCACGCGGCAACCCATGCTGTGGCCGAGCACGATCGCGGGCGGCAGCTTCAGGCTGCGCAGCAGCTCGGCCACATCCTCGCCGTGCGTCTCTATGCGCCGGTGCTCGAGGCCGCCGGGCGTCTCGCCGTGGCCTCCGAGGTCGACGGCGACCGTCTCGTGGCGGGACGCGAAGTGGCCGACCACCGCGTCCCAGTCGCTGCGGGCACAGCCGAAACCATGCACGAGGACCAGCGGCGGCGCGCCGTGGCCCTTTCGGGTGTAGTGGATCAGGGGTGCCATCGCTCGCCTCTCGTGTGGCTCGTGCGGCCCGCCAACCCGGTTGCCGCAGGAAGAGCTTCTATCACCTTCGGTCAGCTCGTCACGCGACACCGATTCCAGGTTTCGGCCGGGCCGTTACCGGTCGCCCCCTGTGCGCGCCGGAAAAGATCGAGCGTGGTCTCGGACCTGAGCACCATCTCGATCTCCGTACCGGCCTCGGGCTCAGGCGGTGGCACCGTATAACGGAAGCCATGCCGGTCGTAGTCTCCCGTCATGCGCGTGCCGCCGTAGGTGATGATGTTTCGTCCGTCGATGACGAAATGCCGGCCCTCCCGGCACCACTCGCCGTCGATGGCATCCGCCGAGGCCTCCGCGGCACCGAGCGCCGCCAGGGCAAGCACGGCGCCGATGATTTTTCCGATCGTTCTGTCGAATCTGGGCTGCACGCGAGGGCTCCGATTGTGGCCGCACGACAACACGAGGCTAGCGCACGTCGCAGTGGGCGTCGATCGGACTGGCGCCCGGCGATTCATTGTGCAAGTATTCCAACAGTTTCAACAACACGAGAGGAGGTGATCCGATGTCTAGCAATCTCCGCTACACCCTCAAGGTGCCGTTCGGGGCGATGGGATCACCGGCTCGGTCGGCATTCTAGGGTCACTGGCTGAATTGCTGAAGCGACTCGGGGTAGCTCTTGAGGCTGTAGTGTCGGGTTTGCCCCGATTGCTGCGCCGGAGCCACTCCGGGTCGTTTCGATTTTTATGGTGCCGATAGGGTGCCGCGTGCCCAACGGGGGGTGGGCCTGTCGCTCCGAGACGAGCCTGCCGAGGGGAGTTCACGGCGCCCCTGAAAGCCCCCTGCATATTTTGCCCTTTTGCGCTATATGACAGGTCAAATCATCGGCTTTGAACCGAAGGATTTCACCGCGCCATGAGCACCACCGCCACCCGTCCGACTCGCCCGCGTCCCAAGGTTCTGACGTTGACGCCAGCCGCCGTCGAGCGCGTGCGGGGCCTGATGGCCGCCAAGGGCCCAGCCGTCGCCGGATTGAAGATCGGCGTCAAGAAGGGCGGATGTGCCGGCATGGAATACACCATGGAGTGGGTCGAGGCCGTCTCCAGGTTCGACGAGGTGGTCGAGCAGGACGGCGCCCGCGTCATCGTCGATCCGCAGGCCGTTCTGTTCCTGCTCGGTACCGAGATGGACTGGAAGGTGGACCGGCTGTCCTCCCAGTTCGTGTTCAACAATCCGAATCAAGCGAGCGCCTGCGGCTGCGGCGAGAGCGTCAACCTCGTCCCGGTCTCCAAGGATCGGCTCGAGGCACTTGGCTCGTGAGCGCCAAGGACCCGACCTCGGCCGAGCCGGCGTGGGTCGGCGAGGTCCTGCGGTTCTGGCTCGCAGAGACGCCATCCGAGGCGCGCTTCGCGCGAAGCGATCGGCTGGATGCCGAGATCGCTCGGCGTTTCGGTGAAACGATCGCAGCAGTGGCTGGATCACCTCCCGTTCCGGCAGGGCTGACGCCACGTTTGGCCCTCGCCGCGGTCATCGTGCTCGACCAGTTTCCGCGCAATGCATTCCGTGGCTCGCCGAGAGCGTTTGCGACCGATGCTCTGGCTCTCGGCATAGCCCGCGCCGCCGTCGATGTCGGTCTCGACCGGGACATGGACCGCGACGGACGGCTCTTTCTCTACCTGCCGTTCGAGCATAGCGAGGATATGGTCGATCAGGAGCGCTCGGTCGCTCTGATCGAAGCCATAGGCGATGGCGAGTACACGCGATATGCCCAGGCCCATCGGGATATCATCCAGCGGTTCGGTCGATTTCCGCATCGCAATGGCGTGCTCGGCCGTGCCTCGACGCGGGAGGAGATCGCCTTCCTCGAGCAGCCAGGCAGCTCGTTCTGAGGAGAGATGTTGGGATGGCTGGCGACGACCTGCTGGCGCTGCTGGAGGAGCACCTCGCTCCGCTCGGTCCGGTCACCATCAAGCGCATGTTCGGCGGGGCCGGCTTGTTCCTCGATGGCCTGATGTTCGGCTTGATCGCCGACGGGGGGCTCTACCTCAAGTCCGACGACGGCAATCGCTCGGACTTCGAGCGTGAAGGCTGCCGGCCGTTCAGCTACGCCAAGGCGGATGGGCGCACGACCGTCATGAGCTATTGGCAGGTGCCGGAGCGTCTCCTCGACGAGCCTGACGAGATGCGCGAGTGGGCGAGGAAGGCGCATGCGGCGGCGGCGCGTATGCCGCGCAAGGCCAAGCCCGTTCCGAAGCCCCGGCGCGTCAGGCGGCCGTGAAGCCGGGCGGTGGGTGAGGGAAGCGCTTACGCCGCGCGCTGGTCGTCCGCGTCCGAGCGCGACAGCAGCACTTCCGCATGCTCCGCGGGGAAATAGACGCTGTTGATGAAATAGTCGCCCGCATGCGGCTCGATCGGCACCATCACTGCGGTGAGCGGCGAGTGGCGTACGGGCAGCAGCGCTTCGAGGCGAGCTGGATCGAGCATCTTGTCGGCGCCCATCAGCTTGTGTCGCTCGAGATTGGCCCGCTCCGCCGGCAGGTTGGGCGGAGCATCCGGTCCGCCACCATCCATCTGGCGGATCAGAATGTTGTCGACCAAGCCGGCGAAGAAGGCCGTCTGCGAGACGATGGCATCGAGCAGCGCCGGCACCAGCGGCGCCTGCAGCGCCACCGACAGGGCGCCGTCGATCTCCGCCTGCTGGCAGAACAGATTGAGCTCGAGGATGCGGCCGGTGAGCTCGTGCAGATGGAACTGCGCATTGGGATCGAGGCCGCCCTCCTGGCCCGGCTGGCCGTAGGCCAGGATGCAGTGGCAGACGCGGCCATTCTCAAGGTAGCTGAAATGCTCCACGAAACCCGTCAGCGACAGAGGTCCTGCCTCCGGGTCTGGCTCGCCGGAGATCACGGGCATCGAGATCGTACCGCCGGTGCGAACCGCGTCCGATAGTCGAGCCGCGGACGCGAACAGGCCGAGCAGCGCATCACGCAAGCCCTGTAGGCGCTGCTCGGACGAGGCTTCGCTTGTCGCAGACGGATGCGAGCCGGAACCGGCGTTCGGGCGAGGCTCGGTGCGGCGCTTTCCGAAAGACATGTCTAGACCGTCGGCTGTTGCAACCAGGGCGGTCCCGCCGGCTTTGCCTCGGGATGCGAAACTGTAGGCCTCGCAGCCTTAACAGGGTGCTAATGGCGGAGGCGCGGCAAGGACGGTCAGCTCTCGGGCCAGTGCGCGGGATGCGTGCCGAGCGCAACGGCCGGGCGAGAATGGTGCGGAGGCGATTCGGACAGCAGGCCGGAATGCCGGACGGCGCTCATGCGCCCGAACGGAGTCTCGGTCGTCTCGAGCAGGTCGACGATGTCCTCGCGGGTCTGCTCAGGGACGGCCAGCCCGGTCTCGAGCCGGCCGAGCCGCGTCAGCCATTCGCCTGTCTGCGCGAGCGACACGCGCACCAGCCACGACCCCCCTTCCTCGGCCTGGCGGCGCAGCGCGATCATCGCGCCGGCAGCCATCAGCATGCCTGTGCCGTGGTCCAGAGCCTGGCAGGGAAGCTCCTTCGGTCCAGCGACGCCGGCTGCCGCGGCCTCGGCGTGATTGAGGCCGTTGGCGTTCTGAACGAGGCTGTCGAAGCCGCGGCGCCCGGCCCACGGCCCGGCATGACCCCAGGCGGAGAGCGAGACGCAGACGATGCCAGGGCTGATCTCCGCAACTTGCTCGGGGGAGAAGCCCTTGGCGGCGATCGCTCCCGGGCGGTATCCTTGAACGAAGACGTCGGCCTGCCGTGCGAGAGTGCGCAGCGTCTCGCGACCGCCATCCTGACCGAGATCGATCTCCGTCCGCAGCTTGCCGCGCCCGCCGTCCATGATGAGCGTCTCGATGTCGGGGATGCCGGGCCCCGTCACTGACAGCACATCGGCGCCGTGGGCGGCGAGAGTCCTCCCGCACACCGGGCCGGCGATCACCCGAGTGAGATCGAGCACGCGGAGTCCGGACAGCGGTCGCTCTGCGGCGGCCCGCCGGCGTGGGGCCGCATCGCCGATTTTGACGATCTCGAACAGTGGGAGCCCGGATACCGCCTGACCCTGCGGATGCGCCCGCCATTCCTCGAGCGATCGCATCATGGTGATGACCATGCCGTTCTCGGCGGCTGCCGTCTCGAGGGCTTCCCCGGTCCAGCCCTGCAGCTTTGCCGCCACGCTCTCGCGGTCGTAGTCGGCGCCGAGGAACGCGAGCGTCCGTGCTCGATGATGGGGCATGTTGGCGTGGATGCGGACGTAGCGGCCATCGCCGGTCTGATAGACACCAGCCACCTTGTCCCAGATCCGCCGCTCCGGCTGGCCCTCCACCTTGAGGTAGCGCTCGCTGCGGAACTCGGCCACTGCGTGCCGCATGTCGACTGCGGCGAGTTGCCGGCGGCCCGTACGCAGCGACCAGAGCTCTGCCGCTGCGAGCGCGCTGGCGGCTACCGTGGCCTGTGCCAGCGTGCCGACGGCGAATGTCGACGGCAGCGCCGGCTCTGAGCCCCTGAGAGCGACGCCGTCGAGCGCCGACAGATGGCCGCCTCCGAGCTTCCAGATGGCGGCAGTTGCCTCGGCTGGCGACATGGACGTGCTCCCCTCGTGCCCGTCGACCTTGGAGCGGTCAATCCGGTGTGTTGCTCGGCGAAACTCCGCACCTCGTAGAGGGAATGCTTCGCAGCCGGGAGCCGGCATTGCGACAGAGGCGCAGTTATCCCCTACTCGGCGTTGACGCGCACCGGCCTGCGCAGGAATGCGGGCATATGATCGCCGAAGGCCAACGGCGTCTTCTCGCCGCTATCGTCGCGCCCCGTCCGACCCTCGTGCCGGCCCGGGCGCCTGTCGCGCTGGCCTTGGGGTCGCTCATCCCTACGGCCGCGTTCGCGGGGAGCCGGGTGCTCCGTCGCAGGGGCCACATCTCGCGGCCGTTCCACCCGTTCCACCCGCTCCGCTTGCTGGGCGATTGGGGCATCGTCCCGTGGGCGCCGCCGCACGGGACGCCGCCGCGTCGGCAGCGCATCGTCCGGGATTTCGGGCTGATCCGAGACCTCGGGACGGATGACCGGCTCCTCGGCACGTGCGAACCGGCGAGACGTCTCCCGGCGCTCTTGCGTCGGACGAGCGACCCGGTCCGCACGCTCGGGCCGATCGCCGCCGCGCTCGCTGCGGGCTCCGCGGCCCGGGCGCTCACTGCGCCCGCTCCGCTCCGCGCTCCGTCCACGGCCGCGCCGCTTGCGGCTACGAGCGTCGGCGAGATCCTCCTCGGTCGGCGGGTCGCCGATCCACTGTGCATCCTCGCCGATCAGCTTGGCGATGGAGTCGATCGCCTTGACGTCCTCGCTGGTGACGATCGTTGCAGAGAAGCCTTCCTTGCCGGCCCGCCCCGTGCGGCCGATCCGGTGGACATAGTCCTCGGGCTGCCAGGGCACGTCGTAGTTGATGACGTGCGACACATCCGGGATGTCGAGGCCGCGGGCTGCGACGTCGGAGGCTGCCAGCAGCGCGATCTCGCCCGAGCGGAACTTGTCGAGCGTTGCCATGCGGCTCATCTGGTCCATGTCGCCGTGCAGCGCGCCGGCGTTGAAGCCGTGCTTGGTCAACGACTTGAGCAGGATCGCGACGTCCTTCTTGCGATTGCAGAAGATGATCGCGTTGCGTACGTCGAGGGAGCGCAGCAGATCGCGCAGCACCTCGCGCTTGGCCCAGTCCTCGCCGTTGTCGCAGAACCGGAAGCGTTGCGTGATGGTCTTGGCCGTGGTCGCCGGACGGGCCACCTCGATGCGGGCCGGGTCCTTGAGGAACGTGTCGACGAGGCGCGTGATCTCGGGTGGCATCGTGGCCGAGAAGAACAGCGTCTGGCGCCGCGGCGGCAGCAGCTTGCAGATGCGCTCGATGTCGGGAATGAAGCCCATGTCGAGCATGCGGTCGGCCTCGTCGATGACGAGGATCTCGACGCCCATCAGCATGACCTTGCCGCGCTGGAAGTGATCCAGCAGCCGTCCTGGCGTGGCGATCAGCACGTCGACACCCCGGTCGAGCTTGCGGATCTGGTCATCCATCGACACGCCGCCGATCAACAGCGCCAGGTCGAGCTTGTGGTTGGTGCCGTACTTCTCGAAGCTCTGGGCGACCTGCGCGGCCAGCTCACGGGTCGGAGCGAGGATCAGCGAGCGCGGCATCCGCGCCCGCGCGCGACCGGTCTCGAGGCGGGTGATCATCGGCAGGACGAACGACGCCGTCTTGCCGGTGCCGGTCTGAGCGATGCCGAGAACGTCGCGTCCCGTGACGGCGACGGGTATCGCCTGCGCCTGGATTGGTGTCGGCGCAGCGTATCCCGCAGCATCGATGGCCGCGAGCACCTTGGCGCTGAGACCGAGCTCAGCGAACGTGGGCGTCTGCAAAAAAGCGTCTCCGTACCTTTGTTCGGTCGTGCCCGCCCACAGGGGAGCCGGCAGATGGTCGAGGCGCAGGGGGATCGTCCGGCGAGCAGCGCATGGACCAGCGGGCCCGATGCAGGCAACGAGACCTTCGAGAAAGGGACCAATGAAAAAGGTGGCTCCCCTGCGCTCGATAGGGGCTATCTGCCACACTTTACCCCCGTCAACAAGGGTGTGGGGGCTGCTGCGGCAGGCTGGCACGGGAAAAATTCGTATAACTATTCCAAAGGCCAGCGCCGCTCGCCGGGAAGCCGACTTTCATTGAGCGGCGTCTACCCGTTGCCATTGGGGGGCGGCGATTTGGCCGGGCCCGCCGGTGCGGCCTGGCCACTGCGCTGCTCTGCGAGCCGCTGGGCGGTCGCCTTGACCCACTCGAGGTCGCGCAGGTTGATGTCATATTGCGGGTTGCCAGCGAAGAACTGCAGGCCCTTCGCTCGCAGCTCCTTGAGAATGGCGATCCGCAGGTCGCTCGCGACCCTGCCGCCCTGATAGACGTCGTCGACGACGGCGCGCAGCGTGAACTCGAGCTTGCTGCCGGAGAAGCCGTCGAAAGTGATGAACGGCGCTGGGACTTTCATCACGTCCGGGTGCCCGTCCGCACAACGGCGCAGCATCTGCAACACCTCCTCCGGATCGGCTCCGGCCAGCGTCTCGACCTTGACCACGGCCCGGCCCAGCGGATTGCGATGCGTCCAGTTCAGAACCCGCCCTGTGATCAGCTCGGAGTTGGGGACGATCAGGCTCGCCTTGTCGAAGGTCTCGATCTCCGTGGACCGGACCGAGATTCGCCGCACGTTGCCTTGCTCGCTGCCCACCACGATCCAGTCGCCGACCTTGACCGGGCGCTCGACCAGCAGGATCAGGCCGGACACGAAGTTGTTGACGATCGATTGAAGGCCGAAGCCGATGCCGACCGAGAGCGCGCCAGCGACGATGGCGAGGCTGGTGATGTCGAGACCGGCCCAGGAGAGCGCCACCAGCAGTGCGAGGCCGATGCCGCCGTAGCCGACCGCCGTCTCGACGGAGTTGGCGATGCCGGGATCGACCCGCGGCTGCACCAGAACGTTGTCGCGCAGCCAGCGCTGGACGACACGGGTGAGCAGCAGCAGAGTCGTGAACAGCGCAGTGCCGACCAGGATGCCGACCAGCGACACGCGATACTGGCCGATCTCGAAGCCGAATAGCAGCGCCTTCAGCCAGTCCCGGATGTCGGCGGCGGAAAAACCCCACTGCACCAGCAGCGCCGGCACCGCCATGACGGCGATCAGCAACGTCGCGAGACCCTCGATCAGGCGCGATAGCTGGCGCTTGCGCAGGGCATCTGTCAGCCCGAAACGCTGCTCCAGGAGGTTGCCCACGAGGTCGCGATTGTCGGCGCGGCCGCGCGTCACAGCCCGGATGGCGAGATAGAGCAGGCCGCAGCCGGTCAGCACCGTGCCGGTCAGCACGACCTGGTGCGCGATGAACCGGCCGAGGGCGATGTAGCCGGCCACGGACGCGGCAAGGATCAGGCCGGCCGTCGCAATGAGAGGCAGCTTGATCCAGGCGGGCGACAGCAGCGTGGCCTCGCGCGGGACGAAGGCGTGCCCGTTGACAGGGCGATCCGGTCCCGTCAGCGGCTCGAGCTTGGTGAGGAACAGGGCCGCCAGCAGCGCCACGAAGGCGAGACTTGACAGGAAAGATTGCGCGACGGTCACGGACAGCGGAGCGTAGATGACCCGCCCCAGCTCGACCAGGATGACGTCGATCACGTAGGCGGCAATGAAGGCTTCGAGAATGAGGAGGACCCGCTGTGCCGTGCGGTCGCTCACGGGCACCAGTCGCCACGATGGGTGCCTCGGCTCGAAGCTCACGGCGAGGAGCGCCGCGGCGGCCGAGTACACCAGGAGGCTGTTCAGGGTCGTATTCGCCAGTCCAATCCAGGGTGCGTAGAGGAGATCCAGCGCCACCAGACCGAAATACAGCATCGAAACCGCGACGACGGGCGCAACCATCCGCAAGGGCGCCAGCCAAGCCGCCCTGCCGATCCGAGCGAAGAAGGTCGGCGGCGTCTCGGGCCGCACGCGATTGCGGGCGGTGATCCGCGCCGCGAGCAGGCGCAGGCCGACATAGGCGAGCACGACGGCGGCGGCGAGGGCCGCGAGCCAGCCGGAGACGCGGCTGGCCCAGGTCAGCCAATCGTTGCCATAATAGGTGAAGCGTCCAACCACCTGACCGAGCCGGTTGGCGACGTCGCGCCAAACCCCCGGTAGCAGGGGACTGTCGCGTCGCTCGAGCAGGTTTCTGGTGAACAGCTGGTAGCGGATGACGGTTATGCGATCGATCAGCTGCTTGGCCCGCACCCAGGCCAGCTCGGTCGTCTTGATGGCGCCATCGAGGCTCGCCGCCAGCTGGTTGAGACGCTGGCGCTCGGCGACGACGGTGTCCGATTCCGGTGGCTGGTCCTTGCCCGGTGGTGGTCCGAGCCGCTGAATCTGCTTGCGAACCTCCTCGAGCTGGGGCCGCAGTGTCTCGGCTGTCGCCGTCGAGTCGTAGATGATCCGCTCGACCTCCTCCCTGAGGCGGGCAAGCTCGCCCTCGAGCTCCTTCAGCTGCTGGATCGCCTTCTCGGCGCTCTCGATGCTGCGTGACAGCCTCTCGACAGGCTCCACGGCCTCCGGCGGCAGTATCGGCCGGGTTGCCGGTGCCGGCGCGGGCGCCGCAGCGGGAGCGGCGGCGGGTGCTGCCGCAGGCGCCTGGGCACGGGCGGCCGGCATGGGGGCCCCCAGATGCATCAGGGCCAGAAGCACTACGATCAGACAAGACAATCTACGCACGGCGGGCTCGCGGAATGTTCGAAGGAGCTGATCGGATTCTCGTCGCGACGACATGGCGCTCGAGGAGGGCATGCGACCTCTGGGCCGGCCTCATCACGAGCATCTGCCGCGGCGAGGTCGGCGGGCCGGATGGTGGCGCGACGAGGATGGCGCCGCCCCGCCTTACTCTGTCGCCTCAGCGGGCTTGGCCGCCCGTCCGAAGGTTCGGGCCTGCCGGTTGAATACGGGAGCAGTCACGCCGTTCGTCCCGGCGGACTCCGGAATGGCCGAGGCAGCGCCGATCCCGGTCTCGATCACCACGTCGACCGGCCCTCCCGTCATGATCAGGTGCTCGACGTCGTCGCGGCGGATGAGCACGAGGCGGCGGCGGCCGTCCACGCTCGCATGCTCCACGATGGCCAGACGCTTCTCGGGGCGCTCGCCGAACAACGCCACCATCGCAGACCGGCCGCCGGCATTGCCGCGCACGAGCCACACTGCCGCCAGCACGGCAAGCGCGAGGATCGCGAGCAGGAGCACGTAGAGAAGCAGGTCGAGCATGGTGCGTTCTTTCTCGTCCGGACCGGTCCGGCAACGCGCACACGTCCGCCGGAAGCATGACGCCACGGGGACCGTCGATAGCAGAGTTTTAGTTCACTTTTAACGATAATCATCGAGTTGTTGACGACCTCGGGGCCGCATGGGCGCCGAGGCCGAGTGACAAGGGGTAGGTCGAGTGTTCAGCCGCGTCGGCTTCTCATCTGTGTTCGAAGCCCTCTTATCCGGTCTCCGGAGGCAGAATCGGTATATGTCGTTCGCCATGATCGGGATCGACGTGCGCCGCAGTGACGCCTCGCCCCCTGCCGCGACGCCCGGTGGGCTTGCGGGCATCGGGTTGCTCTTCTCAGTGCTGGCGATCTTCATGGCCGCCGGCCTGGCGGCTGTCGTGCTCGTTTCAGCCAAGTCGGGCGAGCCGATCCTCTTGGGGTTGCTGGCACTGCTGGCAATGATCGGCAGCTTCTTCCTTTTCGGGCTCGCCGCCGGCCACATCCGTATCGGAGCGCCAGCCCAGCCGGTGGCCGACGTCGCCACCGCGGCGGCAGACCTCATTGAGCCCGGCGTCATGGTCATGGCATGCGACGGTGGCGTGATCTATGCCAACGCCAGCTATACGGCTCTGGTCGGCACCGAGTCCAACGGCGAGCCGCGCTCGCTCGAGACGGCCTTCGCGGGCGAGCCCCTGGCTGCCGAGTGCCTGTTCCGCCTGATGCGGGCGGCCGAGCTTGGAGAGCCCCGCAGCGAGGAGTTCCGCATTCGCGGCATCGAATCGCGCGACCGTACGGCCCGCTGGCTCCGCCTGAGCGTGCGTCCGGTGGCGGCGATTCCGGGTGCGAGCCCCAAGGCCACCAGTCTCTGGCAGGTTGTCGACATCTCCGGCGAGAGGGCGCGCGAGGCCGAGATCGTCCGGGGCTTGGAATCGGAGATCGCCCGCTACGAGACCATGCCGATCGGTCTTGTCGCCGCCGGCGCCGACGGACGCGTGGCTTACATCAATGCCACGCTCGCCGGCTGGCTCGGTCTCGGTCCGGACGCCGCGGCCACGCGGGCGCTGACCCTGGGAGACATCATAGCCGGCGACGGTGAGGCACTGCTCAGGATCGCGCTGGCCAAGTCGGGCGGCGAGGTCGCGCGCCTCGAGCTCGACCTCGTTCGTGAGGATGGCGTCGGCCTGCCCGTCGAGATCTTCGGTCGTATGGGCGGGTCGCACGATCCGGCCCAGATCACGGCGCTGGTGCTGGCGCGTGCCGCGGTGACGGTTTCTGCCGGCAGCGCTGCCGGGGCCGAGGCGCGCTACGAGCGGCTCTTCCAGTCGGCTCCGTTCGGCATCGCCACGCTCGGCGCCGATGGAACCATCCTCGCCTTCAATGCCGCCTTCGCACGCATGTTCAACGATGCCGGCCTGGCGGAGGCGACCAGTGTGTCGCGTCTCGTCGGGGCGGCCGGCGACCACGACGCGTTGAAAGCGGTTGACGCCGCACTGGCGGAGGCGCGAGCTGGTCGGGCGACCCTGTCGCCGATCGAGATCTCGTTCGGTCCCGACCGCCAGTTCACGCGCCGCCTCTACATGAGCCCGATTCGGGAGAGCGTCGTGCCGGCCGAGGCGGCGATGCTCTACGTCATCGATGCGACCGAGCAGAAGGCGCTCGAGCTCAAATACGCGCAGAGCACCAAGATGGAGGCGGTCGGCAAGCTGGCCGGTGGCATCGCCCATGACTTCAACAACGTGCTGACCGCCATCATCGGCTTCTCGGACCTGCTGCTGCAGACGCATCGGCCCTTCGACCCAGCGCACAAGGACATCCTGAACATCAAGAAGGAGGCGAACCGCGCTGCGCGCCTCGTGCGTCAGCTGCTCGCCTTCTCGCGCCGGCAGACGCTGATGCCGGAGGTGCTCGAGCTCGGCGAGGTGTTGACGGACCTGTCCGTCCTCCTCAACCGGCTGATTGGCGAGAAGATCGACCTCAAGATCGTGTCCGGGCGGGACTTGTGGCTGGTCAAGGCCGATCGGACCCAGTTCGACCAGGTGATCATGAACCTCGCCGTCAATGCCAAGGACGCGATGCCGGACGGTGGCCGTCTCACCATTCGCACGCGCAATGTCTCCGAGCGTGAGGCGATCAGGCTCAGACAGCTCTCCGTGGTTCCGGGCGAGTACGTGCTCATCGAGGTCGAGGATACCGGCACCGGCATGCAGCCCGAGGTGATGGCCAAGATTTTCGAGCCCTTTTTCTCCACCAAGGAAGTCGGCAAGGGAACCGGTCTGGGCCTCTCGACGGTCTATGGCATCGTCAAGCAGACGGGTGGCTACGTCTTTCCCGAGAGCGCACCCGGCAAGGGCACGACTTTCCGGGTCTATCTGCCGCGTCACGAGCCTGAGCCCGTGGTCGAGCAGGCGCCCGCGGTGCAACCGAGGAAGGAGCGCTCGCGCGATCTGACAGGCACCGGCCGCGTGCTGCTGGTCGAGGACGAGGACTCCGTGCGCAGCTTCGCGGTCCGCGCCTTGAAGCGGCAGGGCTACGAGGTGCTCGAGGCGACGACGGGAGTCGAGGCGCTCGAGTTGGTCGCCGGCGAGACCAAGCCGATCGACATCGTCGTCTCGGACGTCGTCATGCCAGAGATGGACGGGCCGACCATGTTGACCCACATGCGCAAGACGCGCCCTGATCTGAAGGTCATCTTCGTCTCCGGCTATCCCGACGACCGCTTCAAGAACGGGCTCGATCCCGACGCCCAGTTCGCGTTCCTGCCGAAGCCCTTCACCCTGCCGCAGCTGGCTGCCAAGGTGAAGGAGGAGCTGGCGCGGTAGACGGCGTCCGCCGAGCAGCGGGGGCCGGCAGGGCCTTCGGCCTGTGCGTGGCCTGCGATGGACACGCGCGCCTCGCCAGGCCACCATCCCGGCGAGCGTCAATTCCGCGGAGTGAGCCCCCATGCACCAACTGAAGCTCGGCGACTACGAGGTCGGCCGCATTGCGGAGCTGGAGTTCCCGGCGTTCCCGGCCAGGGAGTTCCTGCCGGCCGCCACGGGCGAGATCGTCGCCGAGGCGCGGCGCCTGCTGCCGGGGCGCATCACGGATGATGGCCGCGTGGTCATGAGCTTCCACTCGTACGTGCTCAAGACCGGGCGCTACACCATCATGATCGACACCTGCTGTGGCACCGACAAGCCACGGCCCGGACGCGAGCAGTTCAACACCGGCAAGAAAGATTATCTCGGTGGCCTCGCGGCTCTCGGCGTGAAGCCCGAGGAGGTGACGCACGTCATGTGCACCCACCTGCATTGGGACCACGTCGGTTGGAACACGCGCCTCGTCAACGGCGAGTGGGTGCCGACCTTTCCCAATGCAAGTTACGTGATGGCCAAGCGCGAATTCGACTATTGGGACGATGTTTATCAAAAGGTGAAAGGCCGGAAGGACAACATCCACGCGCTCTCGTTCGAGGACAGCGTGCTGCCGGTCATCCGCGCCGAGAAAGCCGTGCTCGTCGCCGACGACTTCGAGCTCGATAGGGGCATCTCGCTCGAGCCGTG